>JAWKRQ010000082.1:0-35319 GCA_041389545.1 Myxococcota bacterium
GGCCTGTACGAGACGAGCCACGGGGCCACCCCCACCCACCGCTGGCTCGACGAGCACACCACCACGCTGGCCGAGGCCGCCCGCGACGGCGGCTACGACACCTTCTTCTGGTCCGCCAACCTCATCGCGAGCCCGATGACGAACCTCACCCAGGGGTTCGACACCGTCGAGACCGCGTTCCCGCGCAAGGGGGCGCAGCAGGGCCGCTACCTGAAGCAGGCGCGCCGGGCCACGCGCGACAAGCTCGTCGCCGAGGACGCCTCCACCGAGATCTCGCCCGGCTTCGCGGGCAGCACGGCCGACGAGTGGGGCAAGGCCGTGTTCAAGGACAGCGCGCCCGTCGGCCACCAGGCGCTGGTGGACTGGCTGTCGGCGCGGCAGGACCCCGCGCGCCCGTTCCTGGCCTACCTCAACCTGATGGAGGCCCACACGCCGCGGGTGCCGTCGATGTCGGCGCGCCGGCGGGTGGCCGACGAGGCCACCATCGCCACCGCACTCGCCACCGACGCCTCGCTGTTCGCGGCCAACGAGTTCATCGTCGGCGCGCGCGACTACAGCGAGGCCGAGCTGCAGGGCATCGGCGCGACGTACGACGCCGCCATCGTCGACCTCGACGACGCCACGGGCGACCTGCTCGACGACCTGCGCGACCGCGGCCTGCTCGAGCACACCGTCGTCGTCGTCGTCGCCGACCACGGCGAGGCGCTCGGCGAGCACCGCCGCCTCGAGCACCGCTGGTCGGTCTACGATCAGCTGCTGCACGTCCCGCTCGTGCTGTGGTACCCTGACGAGATCGCGCCCGGCCGCATCGCCGACCGCGTCACCACGCTCGACCTGTACGCGACGTTGTCGGAGCTGATGGGCCTGCCGAAGGCCGAGGGCTCGTCGGGCTCCTCGCTCGTGGGCCGCGCGAAGTACGACCGCTACGTCTTCTCGCAGATGCTCGACCCGTTCGCGAGCCAGCTCGCGAGCGTGGCGAAGGCGCACCCCGAGCTCGACCTGTCGCCGTGGGCGCGGACCTACTGCGTGGTCTACGAGGGCGCGCAGAAGCTGATCTACGCGAGCGACGGCCAGCACCGGCTCTACGACGTGACCGCCGATCCGGCGGAGTCCGTCGACCAGCTGCAGGCCGAGCCCGAGCGCACCGCGGCGCTGGAGGCCGCGCTCGAGGCGTTCGAGCGCGAGCTGCCGGTCTACGACCCGTCGCTGCGCGGCGCGGGCGACGAGCAGCGGGGCGAGTCGCGCGAGGAGCGCATGCGCCTGCAGGCGCTCGGTTACACGGTCGAGGACCCCGAGGACGACGCGCCGACCGAGGGTCCCGCCGCCCACCCGGCCACCTTCTGCGGCCCCTACGCCGCCGTGGCCCGCACGACACCCGCGGGGACGAGATGAACAAGACCACCGCCGCGGCCGCCCTCGGGCTGGTCCTGATCGCCGTCGCGGCCCTGGGGATCGGGCTGTTCGCCACCCGGCCCGCCAAGCAGCCGAACGTCCTCATCATCCTGTGGGACACCGTCCGGGCCGACCGGATGTCGCTGTACGGCTACGACCTGTCGACCACCCCGCGGATGGCCGCCTGGGCCGAGAAGCAGGGCGTCGTCTACGAGCGCGCGGTCTCGCCCGACATGTGGACCGTCCCGTCCCACGCGAGCCTGTTCACCGGCCTGCCGCCCGGCACCCACGGCGCGGGCTTCGACCACCGCTGGCTCGACGCCGAGCGCACCACGCTCGCCGAGCACCTCGGCGCCAACGGCTACGACACGTTCGCCTTCTCCGCGAACCCGAACCTGTCGCCCAAGCGGGTGAACCTGCTCCAGGGCTTCGAGACCATCGAGACCTCGTGGAGCCGCAAGTGGCGCGACGAGGTCACGGGCCACACCCGCGACAAGCTCATCGCGCGCGACCGCAGCACCGAGATCTCGCCGGGGGCGCCGGGTCGCCACCACAGCACGGGCTTCTACAACGCTGCGCCCGTCGCCCACGAGGCGCTGGTGCAGTGGCTCGACGGGCGGCAGGACCCGGGCAGGCCCTGGGTCGCCTACCTGTCGTACATGGAGGCCCACAAGCCGCGCGTGCCCGCGCTCGGGTCGCGCAAGCAGGTGGCCGACCGGCGCACCATCAAGCTCGGGCTCGACACCGACCTGTCGTTCAAGAACCAGCTGCTCTACAGCTACGGCAAGCTGTCCTACACCGACGAGGAGCTGAACGCGATCAGCCGGGTGTACGACGCCGCGCTGCTCGACCTCGACGGGCCGACCGCCGACCTGCTCGACGACCTCGACCGCCGCGGCATCCTCGACGACACCATCGTGGTGTTCACCGCCGACCACGGCGAGCAGCTCGGCGAGCACCAGCAGTTCGGGCACCGCTCCGGCGTCTACCAGGCGCTGCTGCACGTCCCGCTCGTCATCTCCTACCCGCGCAAGCTGTCGCCGCACCACGTGACCGAGCCCGTGTCGAACCTCGAGATCTTCTCGACGGTGCTGCACCTCGCCGGCATCGACCCGCCCGACAGCGGCGCCACGCCCGGCGACCTCACGCGCACCGAGCGCGTCGCGCAGGTCTTCGCCGAGACGCTGTCGATCGACCGGCTCGGCTTCGGCAAGGTCAAGAAGCTCTACCCCGACCTCACGCGCGACGTGTGGGCCAACACCTACCGCGCCGTGGTGCAGGGCGACTGGAAGCTCATCGAGTCCATCAGCTTCGACACCCACGAGGTGATGGACTGCGAGCTGTTCAACCTGGCCGACGATCCCATGGAGACGCAGGACCGCTTCGACGAGGAGGGCGAGCGCGGGCTCGCGATGGCCGAGGCCGCGGCGGCGTGGAAGGCGCAGCAGGTCCCGTGGGACCCGTCGAAGGGCGACAACGTCGAGGAGGACCTGTCGGACGCGGCGAAGCACCAGCTCGAGATCCTCGGGTACCTCCAGGAGGAGGACGACGAGGACGATGGCGGGGCGGCGCCCGAGCCGGTCGCGGACGACCTCGAGCCCCTGCCGGGCAACCGGTGCCGCCCCGGCGGGTGAGCGCTCAGCCGCCCGTGGCGCAGATCTCCTCGTCGGCCGGGTCGAGGTGGGCGACCACGTCGACCTCGGCAGTGGCCGTGCGTCCGCTCACGATGTCGGCGACCTCCATCACGTAGTGGAGCGTCTTGCCGTCGAGGCCGCACACGAACTCCTGCCCGCCCACGGGGCTCTGGTTCGTGTCGATGTGAAGCCCTTCACCGCGTAGAAGGTGCCCTCGCAGGTCGTGTCGTCGTGGCCGACGAGCGCCAGGTACATGCCTCCTGGTCGCCGACGATCTGCAGGTCGCCGGTTCGGGCACTGTGATCGTCGGGTGGACGGAGATCCGGCCCGAGGACACGAGCCCGGCCGTCTCGATGTGCCAGCCGCCCTGCGGCCCGTGCGTCATCTGGACGGCGTCGCCGCTGGCCAGCGGCACGCGCACGCGCCGGCGCTGGTGCCCACGTCGAGCGAGATGGGCTCCGCGGTGCAGCCCGTGGCCGTGCCGGTGTCGCCGCTGCCCGCGCACGCCGCGACGCCGAGCGCCGCCACGACCGTCCACCACCCGCACCATCGGCTCATGAGGCCCCCTGCGCCCGGAGCGACCGGGCGTCGGAGCACTATGCCCCGGCGAGGGCGTCCGCGCGACCGGTTCGGCGGTCACCGCGCAGCGCACTCCTGCTGGTCGATCGGGTCGAGCTCGGCGACGATGTCGACGGCGGCCGCGGCCTGCCGGCCCTCGCCGTCCTTCAGCACCTCGCTCACCGTCAGCTCGTAGTGCCGTGCGGCCGCCCAGCTCGCACAGGCTGTCCGACGACAGCGACAACCTCGCCTGGACGTTGGAGAAGGAGCCCTGGCACGCGGGCCCGTCGAAGACGAGCGCGTGGTAGTTCGCCAGGACGTCGCCCGTCAGCTCGAGGTCGTCGAGCGACGGCACCGTGATCCGCGGCACGATGGCCACGAAGTCGGGTGCGTTGTCGACGAGCCCCGCTGTCTCGATGTGCCAGCTGTTCTGCGGGCCGTGCACCAGCGTGACGGCGTCGCCATCGGCGATGGGGGCGTAGTCGACGCCCGCGCCGAGCGGAGGCCATCGGGGCCGATACAGGCGTGGCGCCCGAGTCCTCGTCCGTTCCGCCGGCGCACCCGGCCAGCGCCAGGGCGACGAGAGCACCGCATGCGTCCTCCTCGAGAGGAGATGGCCGCACGCACCCGAAAGGATCACCTGGCGCAGCGGAACCCGACGGTGACGAGGCGCGCATCCGGCGGGTACGCGGCGCGCGTGGTCGTGCGCATCGCCTTCGGGTCGTCGAAGATCCACGCCCCGCCCCGGACGACGGCCGCGACGCCCTCGTCGCGCCCCGCCTCCCGCACCGGCCGGCGCGGGTTCACGGCGGGGCCCTCGCGGGCGAAGACGGGGTCGTCCTCGTCGCTGCACCACTCCCAGACGAGCCCGACCAGGTCCTCCACGCCGTAGGGCGAGGCGCCCGCGGGCCGCGCGCCGACCGGGGCGGTGCCGGTGCGCTGGCCGAACCAGGCGCGCTCGAGCGTGGGCGGGGCGCTGCCCCAGGGGTAGCGGCGGCCGTCGGTGCCGCGGGCGGCCTTCTCCCACTCGGCCTCGGACGGCAGGCGCAGGCCGAGCCAGCCGGCGTAGGCGGCGGCGTCGCGCAGGGAGACGAACACGACGGGGTGCTCGCGCTGGGCGCGCGACGGGCCAGCGGGCGAGGGCCAGTGGGCGAGGAAGCGGTCGGGGTCGTCGGGGCGGTAGCCCGTGGCGCGGACGAACGCGTGGTACTGGGCGTTGGTGACGGGGAGCCGGTCGATGGCGAAGGCGTCGAGCCAGACCTCGCGCCGGTCGGCGCCGTGGAGGAAGGTGCCGGCGGGGACCAGGCGCAGGTCGTGGCCGTTGCCCACGTCGCCCGTGCGCGGCGCCGGCGGGACGAGCGTGACGCTCAGGGCGTCGGCGAGCTCCCGCCGCAGGGCCTCGGCCGACTCCGGACGCGCGTCGGGGTCCTTCGCGAGGCAGGCGTGGATGGCGCGGACCAGCGCGGGCGACAGGTCGGGGCGCAGCTCGGCGGCGTTGCGCGGCTCCTTGCTCGTGTGGGCCATCATCAGCGCGTAGGGCTGGGTCTCGGCGAACGGGGACTGGCCGGTGGCGAGCTCGTACAGCACGATGCCGAGCGCGTAGAGGTCGGAGCGCTCGTCGACGGGCTCGCCGCGCACCTGCTCGGGCGACATGTAGCGGCAGGTGCCGAGGACGGCGCCGGTGAGCGTGTAGGTGGTGCCCTCGAGGACGCGGGCGATGCCGAAGTCGATGATGCGCGGCACCTGGCGGCCGCCCTCGGCGGCGACGAGCACGTTGCCGGGCTTGAGGTCGCGGTGGACGACGCCGCGGGCGTGGGCCGCGGCGAGGCCGTCGAGCAGGCCCACGGCGAGCTCGGCCAGCTCGCGCTCGGGCATGCCGCCGCGCCACTGCGCCGCCACGTCGGCGAGCGTGGGGCCGTCGACGCGCTGCATGACCAGGGCGACGACCTCGTCGGTGGCGACGGTGTCGAGCACCGGCACCACGTTGGGGTGCGACCAGCCGTTGGTGATGCGGCCCTCGCGGAGGAAGCGGCGGCGGATGCCCGCGTCGCCCACGAGGTTCGGGTGGAGCACCTTGACGGCGACGCGGCGGTCGAGCGCCTCGTCCCACGCCTCGTAGACGGCGCTCATGCCGCCCTCGCCGATGCGCCGGCCCAGCCGGTAGCTGCCGAGGCGCGTGCCCTCCCCCACCACGCGCGACAGCGGCGGCTGGACGGGCACGTGCGAGCCGCCCGTGGTCTCGCGCCCGACGAAGGCGGGCGAGGCCGCGCCGCACGCGGGGCAGCGGGAGGCGTCGTCGGGGTGGGTGGCTCCGCACCGCGGGCAGCGCATGCGGCAACATAGCGCGATCGGGGCGGGCACCTTACGTTGCGCGGCCGAGGTGGTGATGGAGACGGTGTTCGGTCGGATGTCGATGGCGTACCGCGTGATCCGGCGCACGTTCGGGGTCCGGGTGCTGCCGCTGTTCGCAGGGATGTACTGGGCCACGGTGCGGTTCTGGGTCACCGTCGGCATGGCGATCGATCCGCTGCTGTTCGGGAAGCTGCGGCGGACCGAGGTGCGCAAGCCGATCGTCCTCGTCGGGAACCCGCGCACCGGCACCACCTTCCTGCAGCGCTTCATGTGCGATCAGGGCTACGGCGCCGGCGTCGAGGTCTACCGGATGCTGTTCCCGTCGCTGCTCATCCAGACCCTGCTCAAGCCCTTCCTGCCCGCGCTCGAGGTCATCGCCCCCACCCGCTGGCACAAGACGAAGGCCCACGACACGAGCCTGCAGTCCGTCGAGACCGACGACGTGGCCGTGCTGTTCCGCCACTTCGACGGCTTCTTCCTGTACGGCTTCTTCCTCGCGTTCGACGAGGAGGACCACGAGAAGCAGTTCACCCCCGAGGTGCGCGACACGTCCGCGCGCGACTTCGACTGGCTCGAGCAGGTCTGGCGGCGCTCCCTCGTGGCCCACGACCACGACGTGGTCATCGCCAAGCTCTTCTCGCTGAGCACGCGCCTGCCGCAGTTCATCGAGCGGTTCCCCGAGGCGCGCATCCTGTTCATGGCGCGCGACCCGCTGTCGACCATCCCGTCGGGCATGAGCCTCGTCACCGGCGTGCTCGACAAGGCGTTCGGGTTCTGGTCGCTGCCGCCCGAGGTGCGGTCGCGGTGGTTCGAGCGGCTGTACAGCGGGCTCGTCGAGCTGCAGAAGCGCTTCCACGACGACTACGTGAGCGGCCGGATCCCGAAGGACCGCGTGTTCGTGGTCCGCTACGACCGGATGATGAGCGACTTCGACGGCCTGATGGACGACATGCACGCCTTCCTCGGGCACGAGCCGACCGAGGCGCAGCGCCAGGCCATCGCCGAGCAGGCCGAGAAGCAGCGGGCCTACAAGAGCGAGCACAAGTACGACCTCGCGAAGTTCGAGCTCGACGAGGAGCGCATCCGGCGCGACAGCCAGGACTTCTACGACACGTTCCTGCCGCCGCTCGAGGCGGGCCAGCCCGCGAAGGCCGGCGCCCGGGCGGAAGCGGCAGAGGGCTCCGCCTGACGCGGGTCCGTCACCGAGAGTTCGCGACGGCGCCATCGGCCAGTTGAAGGCGCCCCATAGGATGCGGGCATGGACGAGCTTCGGCCCGCGCTGCTCCCCGACGAGGAGGACACCCCCACCGGCCTGGTGCCGGTGCGGTGGGGCGTCCCGAACGCGCTCGTCACGGTGCTGGTGACGGTGCTCATGCTGTTCACGGGGTGGGTCCTCACCTGAGCGAGCCCCACCGGACGCGCTCGGTGCACTTCGGGGTGTCCGGTGCGCGCGGCAGGTGGTACAGCTTTGGGTCGGGAGGCCCCATCCGGTTCCGGATCTCGCGCACCGCCCTGCACGCCCCGCCCGATGTCGAGACGGCCGACGACCTCGCCGCCCGCCTCGGGCGGTCGGCCGAGTGGATCGCGGGGCGCACCGGCGTCGCCGTGCGCCACGTCTGCCGCACCTCGATGGCCGAGATGGGCGCCGCGGCGGCCCTGGAGGCGCTGAACGGCGCGTCGCCCGACCTCATCGTCAACGCCTCGCTCACCCCCATCCAGCTCATCCCCGACAGCTCGGTCTTCATCCAGGAGGCGATGGGCCTGTCGGGCACGCCCTCGTTCTCGATCCATGCGACGTGCCTGTCGTTCGTGGTGGCGCTGCAGAACGTGGGGGCGCTGGTCCAGTCCGGGGCCTACCAGCGGGTCGTCGTCGTGAGCAGCGAGCAGGGTTCGGTGTGCCGCGACTTCTCCGAGCCCGAGTCGGCGGCGCTCATCGGCGACGGCGCCGCGGCGGCCGTGATCGAGCCCGCCCCCGAGGGCTCGGGCGCGGGGCTGGTCGCGTTCGCGATGCGCACCTGGCCCGAGGGCGCGTCGTCGGCCGAGCTGCGGGGCTGCGGCACCCGCCGGCACCCGAACGATCCCGAGACGGTCGCGGCCGACAACCTGTTCCAGATGCACGGGCCGCGGATCTGGAAGCTGTCGCTGCGCCACGTCGACGAGATGCTCGACGAGGCGTTCGGTGCGGCCGGCATGGCGCGCGACGACGTGGACGTGGTGATCCCGCACCAGGCCTCGGGGCCGATGCTGGAGATGTTCCAGCGCTACGGCTTCTCGGACCACAAGGTGGTCAAGGTCGTCGCGGAGTACGGCAACTGCATCGCGGCGTCGCTGCCGATGGCGCTGCACGCGGCCATCGAGAGCGGGCGGCTGAAGCGGGGGCAGCGGGCGCTGCTGTTCGGCACGGGCGCGGGCCTGTCGATCGCCTCGGCCATCCTCGAGTACTGAGCGGCACTACCCGCCGGCCTCGCGGAACGAGCGGATCACGAAGCCGTCGCCTTCGGGCTGCAGGTGGTAGCTGTTCATCCAGCCGTCGCCCGTGGAGAGGCAGAGGACCTCGTCGCCGCGCTCGTGGCACTTGAAGCTCGTGAGCTTGCGCCGGTAGAGCATGGTGCCGAGCACGTCGGCGCGGGTGAGGCTCTCGCGGCTGCGCTCGACGATGACGGGCTCGGCGTCGTCGAGGCCGACGGAGAAGAACTGGATGCCCTCGTCGCCCACGTGGCTGCGGACGGCCGCGACGTCGCCCTGGCGGATCTGGGCGGCGAACGCCTCCCAGCGGGCGAGGCGGGCGGCGCCGTTGAGCTTCCAGGGGACGACCTGGACGGCGGGGGTGGCGGCGTCGCGCGGCAGCACCCGGACGGCGCGCAGCAGCACGGCGCGGTCGCAGTCGCCCCACTGGCTCCACTGGAAGGCGGCGTCGTTGGACTGCACCGCGCCTTCACAGCTCGCGACGGTGCCGAACGCCACGAGCTTCTCGGCGTCGAAGTCGACCTCGGGCGGCGCGCGGCCGGCGCAGCCTGCCACGTCGCCCGTGGGGAGCGCCGCCAGCGCCGCGGCGTCTTCGACGGTGACCACGCCGTCGATGGCGAGGCAGCGCACCCAGGCGTCGGGCGCGGTGGGCTCCATCGGCCCGGCCTCGGCGACGGGCACGGTGGGGATCTCCTCGGCTTCGGGGATGGTGGGCTCGGCCGGGGCGGCCACGACCGCCGACGGCTGGTTGATGACGAGCTCGGGCGACTTGCGCGGCTCGCCGCGACACCCGAGCAGCCCCACCGACACCACGACCCACATCCGGCCTCCTCGCATGGGAGTATCGATCACGGGGAGGTCCCGTCGTCGGCCTTGGCCTTGCGGCCCTTGCCCTTGGCCTTGCCGGGCGGCCGCGCGGCCGGCACCGGCTGCTCCACGGCGGCCGGTTCGGCGTCGTCGGCGAGGTTGGCCTGGGGCTCGAGCACCTGGACCGACACCCAGTAGACGATCACGATGGCCGCCATGCAGAGGAACCCGAAGGCCCAGGCCATGAGGTGGGTGGCGACGGGCGAGAACGGTGGCTCCTCGGCGGCGAGGGCGGCAGGGCCGGCGGGGCGGTCGAGGCTGTCGAAGCCCTCGGCGTCGAGCGCCTGGCGGACCATCACGGTGATCTGGCGGACGCTCGGCCCGGTCATGACCCGCGCCACGGCGATGTCGACCCCGCCGTCCATGATGGCGTTCTTCAGCTCGACCGCGGTGAGCGAGTCGAGACCGAGGTCGAGCAGCGGGACGCTGCGGTCGAGCTGGCGATCCCGCGGCAGGCGGAGGATGCGCACGGCGCTGTCGTGGACGTACTGCTCGACGATCTCGTCCCACTGCTCGTGGGGCGGCCCGCCAGGAGCGCGAGCAGTCTGGGCGCTGCGCGCCGAGCGACACCGACGGGGCGCTGCCGCGGCGGCCGGAGCGGGCGCACCGGCGAGGCGGGCGAGCATCGGCGGGACGACGCCGCGGTGGAGCGTGGCGACGAGCTGGTCCCAGTCGACGTTGAGCACGCCGACCTGCGCGGCGTGGTGGCCGAGCAGGCGGCCCATCACGTCGAGGCCGGTGGCGAGCGGGATGGCGCGCATCCCCTCCTCGGCCTGGCGCTCCAGCAGGGCGCTGTTGCGCGAGGCCATCCCGACCTCGGCCCAGGTGCCCCAGTCGATGGCGACGGCGGGGAGGCCCCGGCTGTGGCGCCAGTGCGCGAAGGCGTCCTGGAAGGCGTTGGCGGCGGCGTAGTTGCCCTGCCCCGGGGCGCCCATCAGGCCCGCGCCGGCGGCGAACAGCGCGAAGAAGCGCAGCGGCTGGTCTTCGGTGGCCCGGTGCAGGTTCCAGGTGCCCACCACCTTGGGCGCGAACACCTTGGCGAAGGCGGCGGCATCGAGCCGGGCGAGGGAGGCGTCGGCCAGGACGCCGGCGGCGTGGACCACGCCGACGAGCGGGGTGCCCCGCTCGGCGACGCCGGCCACGATGCGCTCCACGTCGGCGGCGTTCGCCACGTCGCCCCGGTCGACGACGACGGCGGCGCCGTGGCGGCGCATGGCCTCGATCCGCGCCTCGGCGTCGGCCGAGGGGGCGGAGCGCCCTGTGAGCACCAGGTGCTCGGCGCCGTGGGCCGCGAGCCAGGCCGCGGCCTCGAGGCCGAGCCCGGCGAGCCCGCCGGTGACGAGGATGGCGCCGCCCGTCAGCTCGGGGCGGCGCCGGCGAAGCCGCCCGCACCAGCCGCCGCACCCGGCGCTCGCCGGCGCGCACCACGACCTCCGGCTCGCGGTCGGTCGCGGCGATGGCGTCGACGAGCGCGGTGTCGTCGCTGTCGTCGTCGACGTCGATGAGCACGGCCTGGAGCTCGGGCCGCTCGGCCCGGACCACGCGGGCGAGCCCCCACAAGGTGCCGGCGAGCGGGTGCAGCGCGCCGGCCTGCGGCAGCGCGCCCTGCGTGACGACGGTGAGCGGCGCCCCGCCCGCGAGCGGCTGCACCGCCTCGAGCAGCTGCACGGCCGGGGCCGTCGGGTCGGCGCCGATGCCGTCGGCCGGCACCGCCGGCACGACGACGACGCCGGCCATCGCCGCGCCGGGCTCGGGCGCGGTCACCAGGCGGGCGCCGCGGGCGGTGAGGGCGGCCCGGACGCGCTCGGCGAGCGGGCCGCTCCCCACGACCTGCCAGTTGCCGCCGACCGCGCCGACGGCGGGCTCACACGGCTCGTCCTCGACGGTGACGAGCCAGTCGGCGCCGGCCGCGCGCTGGCCCGGGAACTCGGGGTCCTCGGGCCACACGCGCCGGCGCTGCCAGGGGTAGGTCGGCAGCGCGACCCGGTGGCGGGTCCAGGGGGCGTCCCAGCCGGCCCAGTCCACGGGCGCGCCCCGGCACCACAGCGCGCCGAGGCTCGGCACCAGGCGCTCGAGGGCGGGCTCGCCGCGCTGCAGCGACGGCAGCCAGGCCAGCGAGCGGTCGGTGAGCGTGCGCCGGCCCATGCCGAGCAGCGCGGTGTGCGGGCCCACCTCCACGAACACGGTGTAGCCGTCGTCACCGAGCGTCTGCAGCCCGTCGGCGAAGCGGACCGGCTGGCGGACGAGGTCGCGCCAGTAGGCCGGGTCGCGCAGGTCCCGCTCGGTGGCCCACCCGCCGCTGCGGTTGCAGACGATGGGGAGCGAGGGCTGCCGGAAGGCGGCCGCGCCCGCCGCCTGCTCGAACGCCTCGAGCATGGGCTCCATCAGCGGCGAGTGGAAGGCGTGGGACACGACGAGCTTGCGGGTCTCGATGCCCTGCGCGCCGAGCGCGGCGAGCACGCTCTGGAGTGCGTCGGTGCGCCCGCTGATCGTGACCTCGCCAGGGTTGTTGATCGCGGCCAGGGCGACGGTCTCGTCGGCGCCGGCGGCGGTGACGGCCGCGCGCACGGCGGCCTCGTCGGCGAACACGGCCGCCATCGCACCGTCGCGCGGCAGGGCCGACATGAGCCGGCCGCGCTCGGCGACGAGCCGCAGGCCGTCTTCGAGCGACAGCACGCCGGCCACGATGGCCGCGGAGAGCTGCCCGACGCTGTGGCCCAGCGCCGCCGCGGGCTCGACGCCCCACGAGCGCCACAGCGCCGCGAGCGCCACCTCGAGCACCACCAGCGCCGGCTGGGTGTAGGCGGTGTCGTGCAGGTCGGCGTCGTCCGCGTCGGCGTCGGTGAGCATCACCTCGCGGAGGGGGCGCGGCAGCAGCGGGTCGAGCACCTCGGCGCAGCGGTCGACCCACTCGCGGAACACGGGCCAGGTCTCGTACAGCTCGCGGCCCATGCCGGGGTACTGCGAGCCCTGCCCGCTGAACAGGAACGCGATGCGGGGCGGGCGGCTCGGCACGGTGGCGGCGGAGACGAGCGGCGCGTGGCCCTCGTCGAGCCAGGCGCGCAGCCGCTCGGTGGCGGTGGCGGCGTCGGGCGCGGCCACGGTGAGCCGGTGCTCGTAGGGGATGTGGGTGGTGGCGGCGCTGTGGGCCACGTCGGCCAGGTCGGCGCCCTCGCCGAGCAGGTCGCCGGTGCGCCGCGCGAGGTCGTGCAGCGCGGCCTCCGAGCGCGCCGACAGCGGGAGCAGGTGCATCGCGCGCGGCTCGGGCTGCTCGCGCGGGGCAGCCGGCTCGGCGGGCGGCGCCTCCTCGAGCACGATGTGGACGTTGGTGCCGGCCAGGCCGAAGCCGCTCACGCCGGCCCGCAGCGGGCCGCGGGGCGAGGCCCACGGCACCGGGGCCGTGTCGACCACCATGTGGTGGCCTTCGAGGTCGAGATCGGGGTTCGGCTGGTGGAAGTGCAGGTGCGGCGGAATCTCGCGGTGCTGCAGCGCCAGGACCATCTTCACGAGCGAGGCGGCGCCCGCCGCCACCTCGAGGTGGCCGACGTTGCTCTTCACCGCGCCGATGTGCAGCGGGTTGTCGGCCGTGCGGCCGCGACAGTAGACCTCCTCCGCGGCGTGGATCTCGATGGGATCACCGAGGACGGTGCCCGTGCCGTGGGCCTCGAGGTAGCTCACGTCGAGCGGATCGATGCCGGAGCGGGTCACGGCCTCCGACAGCACCTGGACCTGCGCCGGGCCGTACGGCACGGTGAGGCCCGAGCTGGGGCCGTCGTGGCTGATGGCCGTGCCGCGGATGACCGCCAGCACCGGATCGCCGTCGCGCCGAGCGTCGTCGAGGCGCTTGAGGACGAGCATGCCGCAGCCCTCGGCGCGGCCGTAGCCGTCGGCCGAGGCGTCGAACGTCTTGCAGCGGCCGTCGGGCGACACGGCCCGGATCTGGCTCACGTAGACGAAGTTCTCGGGCGACAGCATCAGGTGGACGCCGCCGGCCAGCGCCTGCTCGGCGTCGCCCGTGCGCAGGGCCTGGCAGGCGAGGTGCACCGCCACGAGCGTGGAGCTGCAGGCCGTGTTGAGGGCCAGGTTCGGGCCGTGCAGGCCCAGGGCGTAGGCCACGCGGCCCGAGACGAACGCCTCGAGGGAGCCCGTGCCGTCGTACTGGTCGTGGTAGAGCAGCGCGCCCGGCTTCTGGAAGCGCTGCAGCCAGCCCGAGGAGCCCACGCCCACGAACACGCCGGTGCGGCTGTGCTCCAGGCGCTCGGTGGTGAGGCCGGCGCGCTCGAGCGCTTCGTAGCTGACCTCGAGCAGCATGCGCTGCTGGGGGTCGAGCCGCTCGGCCTCTCGCCCGGAGATGCCGAAGAACTCGGGGTCGAAGCCCTCGACGTGCTCCTGGTCGACGAAGCCGGCGACTCGGGTGTACATCTTGCCCGGCACCCCGGGGGTGGGGTCGTACCAGGCGCCGAGATCCCACCGCTCGGGCGGCACCTCGCGCATGGGGTCGCGGCCCGAGCGCAGCAGCGCCCAGAAGGCCTCGGGGTCGTCGGCGCCACCGGGCATGCGGCAGGACAGGCCCACGATGGCGATCGGCGCGTCGAGGTCGACCCGGCGCTCGGTGGCCGGCGCGGCGGTGACGGCCGCGGGCTGCTCGTCCAGCCCGAGCTCGGCCCACAGCCAGTCGGTCACCGCCTCCACGTTCGGCTGGTCGAAGGCGAGCGTGGCGGGCAGGGCCTGCTCGAGGCGGGTGCGCAGCCAGCTTCGACAGCTCGACCGCCATGAGCGAGTCCATGCCGGCGTCGAAGAAGCCCTTCCGCGGGTCGACCTCGCTGGCGGCGCCGAGGATGGCGCCCTCGCGCGCCACCACCGCCGTGAGCGCCTCGCGCCGGCGGTGGGTGGGGTGCTGCGCAGCTCGTCGAGCGCGGAGCGCCGGTTGGGCGCGGCCTGGCCTCGTCGGGCTGCGACTCGGCGAGCAGCTCGGCCACCAGCGACGGCACGCGCGGCACGGCCTGCGACCAGCGCCGCCAGTCGATGTCGAGGACGCCGACCACCGGCTCGGGGCCGCCGAGCCGCTGCTGCATCACCTCGATGGCCATCGACGGCGGCAGCGAGCGGACGCCGCTGCGCTCCCACTGCCGGGAGGCCTCGGTGGCCAGGCCGGCCTCGGCCCACGGCCCCCAGCACAGGCTCACCCCGTGCTTGCCCACGGCGTGGCGCGCCTGCGCCAGGGCGTCGAGGAAGGCGTTGCCCGCGGCGTAGTTGGCCTGGCCGGGGCTGCCCACGAGCGACGCGGCCGAGGAGAACAGCACGAACAGCTCGGCGTCGGGCAGGGCGCGGTGGAGCGCCACGGCGCCGTCGAGCTGGGCCGGAGCACGTCGACCCACCGGTCGGGGCCCAGATCGGCGATCCAGCCGTCGTCGAGCACGCCGGCGGCGTGGAACACGCCCTGGACGGGCGGCAGGCCGCGCCGGGCGATCTCGGCCAGGATGCGGTCGACCTCGCCGTCCTCCGCCACGTCGCCGAGGATGACCGAGGCCCGCTCGCCGAGGCGGTCGAGCAGCTCGGCCTGGTCGTCGCGCTCGCGGCGGGTGGTGAGCACCACGGCGCCGGCGCCCTCGCCGACGAGCCAGCGGGCGACCTGGCGCCCGATGGCGCCGAGGCCGCCGGTCACGAGGTAGGTGCCGTCGGCGCGGATGGCGGGGGCTTGGTGCCCAGCGCCGGGACCCGCGCCAGCCGCCGCGCGTAGTGCGTGTCGCCGCGGACGGCGAGCTGCTCCTCGCGGGCGCCGCCGTTGAGCACGAGCTCGAGGTGCATCAGCGCGTCGGCGGGCGAGACCTCGGCCGACGGGTCGAGGTCGACCCGCACCACGCCCAGGTCCGGCAGCTCCACGGCGGCGGTGGCGCCGAGGCCCAGCAGGGGCGCCTGGCGCAGCGCGGGCACCTCGCCCGCCACCGACACGGCGCCGCGGGTCACGAGCCACACCGTCTCGACCTCGGCCCCGGCGGCGGCCGCCGCCTGCAGCGCGAAGGCGGCGGAGCGCACCGGGCGCAGCGCCACGCCGACGGCGGAGCCCTCGATGGCCCCTGCGTCGAGCGCCCAGAGGTGCACGATCTGCGCGGGTTCGACCTCCCTGCACCAGCCGGGCGAGCTGGGCGGGATCGTCGGGGTCGACCGTGCCGCGGTCGCCGCTGAGTGCGTAGCCGTCGCCCGCGCGGACGACGACGGCGCGACGCTGCTGCCGCTCCGCCAGCGCCTCGCCGAGGCCGCCGGCATCGGCCAGGATCAGGATGGGGCGCTGGCCGCGCGCGCCGAACGCGTCGACGTTGGGGCGCACCGGCCGCCACTGCGGCGCGTACGTCCACCCCTGCCCCACGAGCCGCGACCCGGCGCGCTCCGGGCGCTCCACCCCGGAGCGCTTGCGCTGGAAGGGGGTCGGCGGCAGCGCGATGCGCCGCCCGGGCGCCCGGGCGTGGAAGCCCGCCCAGTCGAAGTCCTGCCCCAGGCGGTACAGGCCGCCGGCGGTCTCGACGAGCTGCTCCCAGTCAGGGCGGTCGCGGCGCAGCGAGGGGAGGAACACGGCCTCGGGCACGTCCTCGACGCAGCGCGCGCCGGCGCCGGCCAGGACCGGGTGGTTGCCGAGCTCGAGGAACACGCGGTAGCCCTGGCCCACGAGCGTGCGCATGCCGTCGAGGAAGCGCACCGGCTGCCGCATGTGCTCCCGCCAGTACCGGGGCGAGATGACGTCGTGGCCCGCGACCTCGCCGCGGACGTTCTCGACGAGCGGGAGCACCGGGCGCGCGAGCGGCACCTCACCGACCAGGCGCTCGAACCGGTCGAGGATCGGGTCCATCAGCGGGCTGTGGGCGGCATGCGAGATGTTGAGCCGCCGGACCTCGATGCCGTCGGCCTCGATCCGCTGTGCCAGCGCCTCGACGACCCCCGCGCGGCCGGAGATCACCGCCTCGGCCGGCCCGTTGATGGCGGCGAAGGCGACGTCGCCCTCGTGGCCCGCGAGGTAGGGCGCGATCCGCTCCTCCGACGCGAAGCAGGCGAGCATCGCGCCGTCTTTCGGCAGGTCGCTCATCAGCCGGGCGCGCTGCGCCATCAGCGCCATGCCCACGTCGAGGTCGAAGACGCCGGCGAGGGCGGCGGCGACGTACTGGCCCGTGCTGTGGCCGATCACCGCCGCGGGGGTGACCCCCCAGCTGCGCCACAGCGCCGCCATCGCCCACTCGATCGCGAACATCGCCGGCTGGGTGTAGGCCAGGTCGTGCAGCAGGCTGCTCTCGTCGTCGGCCTCGGGGTCTTCCAGGTAGATGACCTCGAGCAGCGGGCTTGATCGAGGTGCGGATCGGCCGCGGCCGCCGCCGCGTGCAGCGCCTCGCGGAACACCAGCTCGTCGGCCAGCGTCATGCCGACGGCCTGGGGCCCCGCGCCCGTGCACAGGAACACCACCCGGGGCGGACCGCCCGCGTCGAGCACCTCCGCCTCGCCGGCGGCCACGGCGCGCAGCCCGGCCCGCACCGCGGCGAGGTCGGCGCCGCTGACGGCCGCGCGGTGGGACTCGTGGGACCGGCCGAGGTTGGCGGACAGGGCGAGATCGCCGAGCGGGGCGTCGACCCGCGCCAGGGCGTCAGCGAGCTGGCGCACCTGGGCCTCGCTGCGGCCACGACACCGTGACGAGGCTGACGGGACAGGCCTCGACGGCCGCATCCTCGACGGGCGGCGCCGCCGGCGCCTCTTCGAGGACGATGTGGGCGTTGGTGCCGCTGATCCCGAACGAGGACACCCCGGCCGCAGCGGGCCGTCGCCCGCCAGTCCTCGGGCTCCGTCGGCAGCCGGATGGCGGGGTAACGGTCGAGCAGCAGGGCGAGTTCGGCGTGTGCAGGTGCGCCACCGGCGGGACGGTGCGGTGCTTGAGCGCCAGCACGGCGCGGAGCAGCCCCGCGATGCCGGCGCCCGCCTGAGGTGGCCGTGGTTCGCCTTGGCGGCGGCGCCGAGCCAGACGGGCCGCTCGAGGCCGGTCGGCGGCGAGCACCGCCCCAGCGCCTCCACCTCGATGGGGTCGCCGAGGCGGGTGCCGGTGCCGTGGCACTCGACGTAGCCGATGCTGTCGGCGGTCACCCCGGCGTCGGCCAGGGCGTCGCGGATCACGCGCTGCTGCGCCGCGCCGTTGGGCACGGTGAGCCCGCTCGACGCGCCGTCGTGGTCGACGGCCGAGCCGCGGATGACGGCGTGGATGCGGTCGCCGTCGCTGCAGGGCATCGGGCAGCCGCTTCGGCGCGATCATGCCGCAGCCCTCGGCGCGGACGTAGCCGTCGGCCCGCGCGTCGAACGCCTTGCAGCGCGCGTCGGGCGCGAGCGCCTGCAGCATCGACATCCAGATGGTGTTCTCGGGGCCGACGATGGCGTTGACCCCGCCCGCCAGGGCGATCTCGCACTGGCCGCTCCGCAGCGCCTGCACCGCGAGGTGCACCGTCACGAGCGACAGGCTGCACGCCGTGTTCGGCCGTCGGCAGGCCCCTGGGAGCCCCAGCACGTACGACAGGCGCCCGGCGGCGAAGCTGGTCTCGTGCCGGTGCCCGCGTAGGCGTCGACCTCGTCGACCGTGGGGTCGAAGCGGAGCCAGTACTCGGCGGAGCCGATGCCGACGTACACCCCGACGGAGCGCCCGCAGGTCGTCGGCGGGGATGCCGGCGTCTTCGAGGGCGTGCCAGCTGCACTCGAGCAGCAGCCGCTGCTGCGGATCGAGCGAGGTGGCCTCTCGGGGAGATGCCGAAGAACCCGGCGCGTCGAACCGCTCGATGTCGTCGACGAAGCCGCCCTCGCGCACGTAGGCGGCCAGGGTGCCGGGGTGGGGTCGAAGTACCGGTCGACGTCGAAGCGCTCACGCGGGACCCGGGTGATGACGTCGACGGCGTCGCGGTGGATCGCCCACAGGGCATCGAGGTCGTCGGCCTGGCCGGGCAGGCTGACGGGCGGCGCCGACGATGGCGATCGGCACGTCGTGGGCGAGCTCGGTCGGCGCGGCGACGGGCCGCTCCGAGACTGCGCCCGCCAGCTCGGGGGCTCCGTCGAGCGCGAGCAGCTTTCGAGGAGGGCTTCGGCCAGCGCCTCGGCGTTGGGGTGGTCGAAGACGAGGGTGGCGGGCAGCGGGCGGCCGGTGGCGGTCTGCAGGCGATCCACAGGTCCATCGCCATCAGCGAGTCCATGCCGGCGTCGAAGAACCCGTCGTCGCGCGAGGCGGCGCTCTGCGGGCATGCCGAGCACCCGGCTCGCCGCGAGCTGCACGTGGTCGAGCAGCATCGCGGGCCGGGCGCCGGACGGCGCGTTCTGCAAGGGCATCGACCAGCGCGGTGACCGGCGGCGCCGCCGCCGCGGCGGACGGCACCAGGGCCGCGGCCAGGCGCGAGCGCAGGTGAGCGACCAGGCGTCCCAGGCGAAGGGCGCCGCGCACACCACCGGCTCGGCCGCGCGGTGACGGCACCCAGCGCGGCGGCGAGCTTCGGCCGGGCGGATGCCCTCCGCGGCCACCGCTCGCGGGCCGCGGGCGCGACCTCGGCGGTGAGCCCGACCCCGTCGACCGGGCCGAGCGCGACGCTGGCGGCGGGCAGGCCCCGCGCCCGCCGGGCCTCGGCCACGGCGTCGAGCACGGCGTTGGCGGCGGCATAGCTCGCCTGGCCCGCCACGCCCGTCCACCCGGACACCGACGAGACGAGCAGGAACAGCGCCAGGGGCCGGTCGGCGGTCAGCTCGTCGAGCAGCACCGCCGCCTCGGCCTTGGGGCCCAGGACCTCGGCGAACCGCTCGCGGTCCTGGTCGCGCAGCGCGTCGCGCGCGACCCCGGCGGCGTGGACCACGCCCACCAGGTCCAGGATCTTGCCCAGCAGCGCCTTGAGCGACCGCCGGCTCCCGACGTCGGCCTTGCGCGCCTCGACCGTGAGCCCGCGCTCCTCGAGTTCGCGCACGAGCTCCTTCGCCTCGGGGGTCGACGCGCCGGAGCGCCCCACCAGCACGAGGCGGGTGGCACCGCGGTCGGCCAGCAGGCGCGCCAGGCCGCGGCCGAGCCACGCCGAAGCCGCCGGTGACCAGGATCGCGCCCTCGGCCGGGACGACGAGCTCCGCGTCGGGGGTGGGCACCAGCCGCGCCGCGCGCCGCGAGCCGCGGGTGACCTGCACCAGATCCTCGCCGTCGCCCGCCAACAGGGCGTCGGCCACCTCGTCGACCGAGCCCCGTGGACGATCGACCCAGCCGCCCCACTGGTCCGGGCGCCTCCGCCGCCAGGCAGGACGCGGCCCAGCCCGCGCAAGCGCGGCGGACGCCGGGTGCAGGCGAAGTGGCCCCGACAGGCGCGACCACGGCCCCTGGCCCAGCGCCTCGCGCGCCGCCTGAAGCCGCGCGCCACGCCTCGTCGGTGGGCGAGCCCGCGCCGGCCACGATCACCACGTGCTCGGCGCTGCCGGACTCGACTCCTTTGGCCCGCGCTCCTGCAGCACGTCCGCGAGCTCGTCGTCGCCGATCACCCGCCACGTGCCGCGCGCGCGTGGCGCGGGGTGAGGGACCGGCACCCACGAGACCCCGAGCAGCGGCTCTCCCGCCGCGGCGGCGCAAGCCGTCGGCCCCTCGAGCCAGTACCGCTCGCCCTGCCAGGCCATGGTCGGCATGACGGCGCGCGGACCGCCCGCGTGGCGCGCCCGCAGGTCGACCGGGACGCCGGCGGTCCACAGCGCGCCCAGCGCCTGCGCGAACTGCGTCTCGTCGTCGCGGTCGGGGTGGAGCGTGGCGACGAACCGCGCCGGACGCTCCCCGGCGATGCGCGCCCCCATCGCCGTGAGCACCGGACGCGGCCCGAGCTCCAGGAACAGCCCCACGTCGTCGTCGAGCAGCGTCTGGACGCCGTCGGCGAAGCGCACCGCCCGCCGCACGTGCTGCCGCCAGTACCGCGGGTCCTGCAGCCGCGACCCGGCGTCCTTCCCGTCGATGTTCGAGATGACGGGGATCCGGGCGGGGTGGTAGGTGAGGGTCCGCGCCAGATCCTCGTAGGCGTCGAGCATCGGGTCCATCAGCGGGCTGTGGAACGCGTGGCTGACGGTCAGCCGGCGCACCCGCACCCCGCGCCCCTCGAACGCCGCGACGATCTCGTCGACCGCGGCGCTCGCACCGGAGATCACGGTGTCGGACGGGCCGTTCACCCCGGAGATGTCGACCTGATCGCGGTGAGGATCGACGAGCTGCGCCACCTCGGCCTCGGGGGCCGCGATCGACGCCATGGCGCCGCCCTCGGGGAGCGCCTGCATCAGGCGGCCGCGCTCGACCACGAGGAGCGCTGCATCCTCGAGCGACAGCACCCCCGCGAGGTGCGCGGCGACGATCTCGCCCACGCTGTGGCCCAGCAGCGCGTCGGGCTCGGCGCCGAGCCCCTGGAACAGCCTCGCGAGCGCGACCTCCAGCGCGAACAGCGCCGGCTGGGTCCACATCGTCTGGTCGATGGGCGCGCCCTCGCCCCACATCACGTCGCGCAGCCGCCGCTCCATGAGCTGGTCGACGGCGTCGAAGCAGGCGTCGAGCGCCTGGCGGAAGGCGGGCTCGGCCTCGTAGAGCTGGCGGCCCATCCCGACGTGCTGGGTGCCCTGGCCCGTGAGCAGGAACACGAGCGGCGGGGCCAGCGAGCCCTTGACGAGCCCGCGGACCACGCCCTCCACCTGCTCGCCCCGGGCGAACGCGCCGAGCCGGGCCGACGCCTCGGCCTCGGTGCGCGCCACCACCGCCACCCGGCTCGGCAGCCAGGCGCGGCCGGCGCCCGCGGTGCGCGCGGCCGGCGCGAGCGCGCCGCTCGCGTCTTCCGCCAGCGCCCCGCTCCACCGGTCGGCGAGCGCGCCCAGCGCGGCGTCGGACCGGGCCGACAGCGCGACGAGCTCCACCGTGCGCTCGGCCGCGGCAGCGGGCTCCGCCGCCGGCGCCTGCTCCAGCACCACGTGGGCGTTGGTGCCCGACAGGCCGAAGCTCGACACGCCGCCGAGCCGCCGATCCTCTCCCCACGCCGTCACGTCGGTCGGGATCTCGAGCCCGCGGAGCCGGATGCGCGGGTTCAGCTCGCGCAGGTGCAGGTGCGGCGGCACGAAGCCGCGCTGGACGCACAGCGCCAGCTTGAGCAGGCCGACCACGCCAGCGGCGGTCTCGAGGTGGCCGAGGTTCGTCTTGACCGAGCCCACGCGGAGCGGCCGCGACGCGGGGCGCTCGCCGAACACCGCCGCCAGCGCCTCCACCTCGATGGGGTCGCCGAGCGGGGTGCCGGTGCCGTGGGCCTCGACGTAGCCGATCTGCTCCGGCGCCACGCCGGCGTTCTCGAGCGCCTTGCGGATGACCGCCTGCTGAGCGGCGCCGTTGGGGGCGGTGAGCCCGTTCGACCGGCCGTCGTGGTTCACAGCCGTGCCGCGGATCACCGCCAGGATGGGGTCGCCCGCCTCCACCGCGTCGGCCAGGCGCTTCAGCGCGACGACGGCGGCGCCCTCGCCGCGACCGTAGCCGTCGGCCCCGGCGTCGAACGTCTTGCACCGGCCGTCGGCGCTCGTGGCCTGCAGCTTCGAGAAGTACACCGAGGGCTCGGGCGCGCAGATGACGTTCGCCCCGCCCGCCAGCGCCAGATCGACCTCGCCCCGGCGCAGGGCCTCGACCGCGAGGTGCACCGCGACGAGCGAGGCGCTGCAGGCCGTGTCGACCGTCATCGCCGGGCCCTGCAGGCCCAGGGTGTAGGCGATGCGCCCCGCTGCGACCGACAGGAACGATCCGGTGCCGCTGTAGGCGGTCATCCGGGTGGGGTCGGGGCCGAGGAAGTGCCGCCGCCCGTAGTCGGACAGGCCGAGCCCGACGTAGACGCCGGTGGCGGACCGGTCGAGGCGGTCGGGCGCGATGGCGGCGCGCTCGAGCGCCTCCCAGGCGACCTGGAGCAGCAGGCGCTGGGACGGATCGAGCTCGAGGGCCTCCCGCGGAGAGATACCGAAGAACGCGGCGTCGAAGGTGGCCACGTCGTCGAGGAAGCCGCCGCGGCGGGTGATCATCTTGCCCGGGGCGTCGGGGTCGGTGTCGGTCCAGGCGTCGGCGTCCCACCGATCGGCGGGGACCTCGCGGGTGGCGTCGCGCCCCTCGAGCAGGAGGGACCAGTACGCCTCCAGGCTGTCGACGCCGCCCGGCAGCCGCAGCCCGGCGCCGACGATGGCGATGGGCCCGGACTCCACCGCCAGCAGCCGCGCCTTGAGGCTCTGGATGGCGGTCAGCGGGGACTTGGCGGACGAGACGCCTTCGGGGTGGCCGTCGTCGCTGGTGCTCATCTGGATCCGACTCCGGGGCTGCCGAGCAGCGCAGTGGCACCCTCTAGCCGCGCGAGGCTCGCCCCGCGAGGGCCGGGGGGTGCGCCGCCCCGCCGCCGGTACAACCTGCGACCAGGCGAGCACCCGCCGAGATGCCATCCCCCGTACGTGATCGGCAGCTCGAGGGAGGTCGCATGGGTGGGAGCCGCTCGCAACGGCAGCAGCAGGCGCCGGCACCGACGCCGGACGCCGGGGTCGCCCCGGCGCCTGGGACCGACGTGGGCGACATCCTCGCCTGGGGGCTGCAGGCGACGTTCGGCAACGCTGCCACCGCCGCGGCGCTGGGGCTCGACCAGGCGGGGGCCCAGCCCGCCGGCGGCGGCGCGCCGCCCGCCGCCGACGACCCGAGCGACGCGGACATCGCCTGGATCGCGAGCCTGGGCGACGCCTACGTGCGCGAGCAGATCGACGGCGCCTTCTCCGAAGACGCGGTGCGCACGCAGGTCGCCCGGAAGACCCCACGCAAGCGGGGGCAGAGCGCCGACGACCGAAAGGCCGCCATCGAGGCGGAGGTGCAGCGCCGGATGGGCGAGAGCGCCCACGCCAACACCCCGAAGGGCGAGGCCGAGTCGCTCAGCGGCGACGCCGTGTTCGAGGGGCTCGATCGGCGCGCCGGCACGCTCGCCGCCCGCAAGGACTTCGTGGCGCTCGGTGTGGGCCTGCTCGGCAGCGCGAGCGCGGTGCAGCAGTGGTTCTCGGCCATCGGCAAGGCCGACGCCCCCGGCGCGGTGTACCTCCACGAGTCGGCCCGCCGCCGCTACGAGCTGGCCCGCCGCGACTTCCAGCAGGAGCACCCGGGCTGGGACTTCGAGCCCTCCTACGTCGCCTTCCAGACGCGCCACCGGCAGCACGCCCGCAACAGCACCGGCATGCTGTCGCACCTGCTCGGCCTCGCCGTGGACGTGGTCGCGAACGACAACCCGCACCTGGTGGCCGCCGACGAGCGCGTGCTCATCGAGACGGCGGGCGGAGAGGACGGCGCGGACGGGTCGTTCCAGGCCGGCCGCTCCCGCCTCGCCTTCGCCAAGCCGGGCGGCGGGGTCTACGGGATGCGCGAGTACAACGTGTTCCGCAAGCAGATCGCGGAGATCGGCAAGGCGACCGCGGACGGCAAGCCGCTCACCGAGGAGCAGGCGCGCCTGGTGGGCCCGGCCCTCGACGACGCCTACGCCGGCATGCGCGGGACCGAGGCCCGCATGCAGGGCGCGCTGGACACCGACGGGAACGGCCAGGGCGACGAGGTGGCCGAGCTGCGCGCCGTCGCGCAGCGCTACTGGGCCGCCCGCAAGGACATCCAGGCCGCGCGCAAGGCGGTCGCGGCCGCGAAGCGCACCCTCGAGAAGGTCGCGCCGGACCGGGCCCGCAAGGCCGTGGTGCAGGACGCGAAGGAGGCCTTCGACGACGCGAAGGCGCGCAAGGTGCTCCGCCTCGAGCAGGAGGACGAGCAGGACCGCCTCGCCGCCGAGGACCGCGGCGAGGCGCCGCGCCGCGCGAAGAAGATCACGCTGTCGAACCGGGACGTCCGCGAGGATCCGCAGCTCGCCGAGCTGAAGGACCGCTACGACCACCTGCGGAAGAACCCGCGCAAGATCGAGGCGGCGGAGTACGAGGCCCACCCCGTCTACCGGGGCTACGTGGCGGAGGTCGAGGGGGCGGAGCAGCGGCTCGAGGGCGTCGAGGGGCCGATCGTGGCCGAGAAGAACCGGTTGCTGGCGCCCTGGTACGAGAAGTTCGACCAGCGGATCGCGAGCTACGACCCGGCTGTCGCGGGCGGCGACGCCGGGGCGCTGGGTTCGCTCGACCGCGCGCTCGGCAGCCTGGCGCGGGCGCGCGGCGCCAAGCAGACCGACCGCGCGCTGGAGAAGATCCGCTCCGACCCGACGCTGTCGCCGCTGCTGGACGGGCTCGACGACGCGGACGCGGTGAAGCGGGCGCTCTCCGACGCCCGCACCCGCGCCGCGGCGGCGAAGGACGCGACGGCGAACCAGGGCGTGGTGCGCCACGCCCGCAGCCGCCTCGACGACCTCGACTGGGTCTTCGGCGCGAGCGACGGCCTGTCGGTGCGCGACCCGTCGGGGCTGCAGCTCGCCGAGCACGGCATCCTCTGGCAGGGCGAGTCGGCCCCGGGCCACACCCGCGGCGTGCCGTCGGGCGACGAGGACGCGAGCGAGACGTGGATGCGGGAGTTCGTGCGCGTGATGATGCGACACGGCTTCGCCCCGGGCGCGGAGTGGACCACGGCGGACTCCATGCACTTCGAGCTGGTGGAGTCCATGAACAAGTTCGCCGGCAAGGGCATCACCTACGGGCCCAAGGGCCGTGATGCGCCCCAGGAGTGAGCGCTAGGCCTCGGCCACGTCGACGCCGTTGGTGCTGCTGTCGTCGTCGTCGGCCCCGCGGGAGGAGACGACGCCGAAGTGCTGCATCACGTGGTCGCGCACCCGGGTCCACGCCTCGGCGTTGCTCCGCAGGTACTCGCAGGCCGCTTCCTTGCCCTGGCCCATCCGGTCGTTCTCGAGCGCGAACCACGAGCCGCTCTTGCGCACGATCCCGGTCTGGATGCCGAGGTCGACCAGCTCGGCCTCAGCGGAGACGCCCTGGCCGTACATGATGTCGAACTCCACCTGCCGGAACGGAGGGGCGAGCTTGTTCTTCACCACCTTGACCTTGGTGCGGTTGCCCTGGACCTCGTCGCCCTTCTTGATCTGGCCGATCCGGGTGACCTCCATCCGCACCGAGGCGTAGAACTTCAGCGCGTTGCCGCCGCTCGTGGTCTTCGGGCTGCCGAACATCACGCCGATCTTCTCGCGCAGCTGGTTGATGAAGATCACCACCGAGTCGGACTTGTGGATGGCGCCGGTGAGCTTGCGCAGCGCGCTGCTCATCAGGCGGGCCTGGGCGCCGGGCTGCACGTCGCCCATGTCGCCCTCGAGCTCCGCCTTGGGCACGAGTGCCGCCACGGAGTCGACCACGATCACGTCGACCGCGCCGCTGCGCACGAGCGTCTCGGCGATCTCGAGCGCCTGCTCGCCGTGGTCGGGCTGCGAGATCAGCAGCTCCTCGATCTTGACCCCGAGCGCCCGGGCGTAGGTCGGGTCGAGGGCGTGCTCGGCGTCGATGAACGCCGCGGTGCCCCCGTTCTTCTGCGACTGGGCGATGGTCTGGAGCGCCAGCGTGGTCTTGCCGCTGGCCTCCATCCCGTAGATCTCCACCACCCGGCCCTGCGGCAGGCCGCCCACGCCGAGCGCGATGTCGAGCCCCAGAGAGCCGGTGGAGATGGCCTTGACCTTGGGGAGATCGAGATCGTCCCCGTAGCGCATGATCGCGCCCTTCCCGAACTGTCGCTCGATCGACGCGATCGCGGCCTCGATGGCCTTGTTGCGGTCGTCCGTGGTCGTCATGGTGGTGATGTCTCCGTTGGAGATCTTGGAGGACTTGGATCGGGCCACGGGCTCACTCCCCGGTGGGTGGGTGGACGATCTGACGCCGCAGCAGCTCGAGCGCGGACGCGACCGTGAGGGTTTGGATGCGCTCCCGGTCTCCCGGGAGGCGGAGGAGGCGATGGACAGCCCCGTCGGGGCCCTCCACCGCGACGTGGACGGTGCCCACGGGCTTGTCGGGGGTGCCGCCCCCGGGGCCGGCGATGCCGGTGATGCCGACGCCCCAGTCGGCCCCCGCGCCGCGACGGGCCCCCGACGCCATCGCCCGGGCCACCGGCTCGGACACGGCACCGTGCTCCGCCAGGACCGCCTCGGGCACCCCGAGCAGGCGGACCTTGGACGCGTTCGCATAGGTCACCAGGCCCTCGAGGAGCCAGGTGCTCGCGCCGGGGATCGCGGTGCAGGCCGCCGCGAGGCGCCCCCCGGTGCAGGACTCGGCCAGCGCCAGGGTCTGCCCCCGCGCCTGCAGCAGCCGGCCGACCACCGCGGCCGGCCGACCGCCCCCGCAGTCGTAGCCCGGCAGCGGGCGCGGCAGGCCCTCCACGGTGTAGGCCCAGCGGCCCACCCGCTCGAGCACCGACGCGGCCCGCGCCATCACCTCGTCTTCGGCGATGTCGGCCGCGAAGCGGAGCTTGAGGTGGTTCTCGGGCAGCTGGGTGCGGAACCCGACCACCACCCCCGGCGCCTGCCAGTCGCCCAGCGCCTCCTGCAGGTCGGACTCGCCGATCCCGACCGTGCGCACCGTGACGAGCCGGCCGGGCCGCAGCGAGTACCGGCTGCGCAGCGCCGGCAGCACCCGGTGGGCGAACAGCTCCCGCATCTCGCGCGGCACCCCGGGCAGGCACGCCACGAAGGCCTGCCCCGCCTCGAACGCGAAGCCGGGGGCGGTGCCCCAGTCGTTGTCGAGGCGCAGGGTGCCCTCGGGGAGCATCGCCTGCTTGCGGTTGATCGCGGCCATCTTCCGCCCGAACTGGCGGAACCGCTCCTCGATCTGCGCCAGCGCCTCGGGGTCGAGGGCGAGCGGCCAGCCGAAGGCCTCGGACACGGCCATTGCGGTCAGATCGTCGTCGGTCGGACCGAGCCCGCCCGTGACCACCGCCACGTCGCATCGCGCGGCCAGATCCCGGAACGCCCCGACCAGATCGGCCCGCCGGTCGCCCACGGTCGTGTGCCGGACCACGTCGAACCCGAGCTCGGTGAGCTGCTCCGACAGCCACGCGGCGTTGGTGTCGAGCGTCTGGCCGGTGACGACCTCGTCACCCGTCGACAGGATCTCGGCGGAGGGCATGCGTACGTTCCTGAACAGATGTGCAGCGCTTATCGCCGGGACCCGCACCCCGCCAGCCTGAAGCGGACAGAAACTGTCCGCTTCCTCCGGGCTCGCTCGGGGAGCCCCTGGCCGGGATACACCGTCCCGATGGACGGGCAACCGCGCGGATCCGGCCGAGTGATCGGCCTCGATGTGGGCACGAAGACGATCGGGATCGCCGCCAGCGATCCCACCCGGATGCTGGCCTCGCCCGTCCGGACGCTCGGCCGCCGATCCGTGGCCCGCGACAGCGACGAGATCGTCGCGCTGGCGCAGGAGCTCGGTGCGGCCGAGTTCGTGGTCGGGCTGCCGTTCGAGCTCGACGGCAGCGAGGCCCGCTCCGCCCGCCTGGCCCGCCAGATCGGCGAGGCGCTGGTCGAGCGCACGGGCCAGCCGGTGCACTACGTCGACGAGCGGTTCACCTCCGTCGACGCCGAGCGACAGCTGATCCAGGCCGGGATGCGCCGCGCGAAGCGCAAGGCGGTGATCGACCAGGCCGCCGCCGTGATCATCCTGCAGTCCTTCCTCGATCACCCCGAGCTGGCCGAGCGTCCCGCCGATGCGTGACTGGAGCGTCAAGCACCTGCTCGTCGCCGCGTTCACCCTGGTGGTGGGCCTGGTGATCGGCGGCCTCGGCCCCCGCTCCGAGGTCCGCGCCCTGCGCGACGAGGTCGCCGACCTGCGCGCCAAGCCCTGCCGCGCCGCCGGGCCCGACATGCGCGAGCTGTTCCGCGGCCGGACGTGGGAGGAGCGCCCGGCCACGCCCCAGGCCGCCCCGCCGAACCCCCCGCCCCCCCCCCGACGACCGACGAGGGCGACGACGCCCCGCCCGTCGTGGTGTCCAGCCCCCGAGCCCGTGCCCGTCGACGACCTGCCGGCCGACGAGCGCCCGCCCGACGGCCCCGACACCGAGAAGATCAAGGACGCCCTCCAGATCCGGCGCGCCCAGGCCCTGGCCGCGCTCCGCGAGCGCGCCGGTGCCAGCGACGAGCAGATGGACGACGTGGAGGCGATCGTCGACCGGATGAACGCCGACCTCGGCGCCGTCGCCGAGAACTGGGCCGCCGCCATGGGCGAGGGCGACCTGTCGCGCCGCGAGATGATGCTGATGGCGTCCGACACGCTCGACGTCCTCATCGACACCGAGGACGCCCTGTACGGCACGTTCGGCCCCGACCAGCGCGCCGCCCTGTCCGACGACGTGCTCGACCCCACGGCCTACGTCGACGGCTCCGTCGTCGACCGGTTCGACGAGCTGCGGTGAGCGCCGCCCGGTGATCGACGTCCTGCTGGTGGCGCGCTTCGAGCTGCACCGCGCCGTCCGCACCTGGCGGGCGCTCGCGCTGCTCGTGCTCTACGCCGTCGCCAGCGCCGGCGTCGCCTGGATCTTCGTCCAGATGGTCGGCGTGATGGAGAACAACCTCGCCACGCAGCTCGGCGTCGCGCAGACCGAGACGCCCGGCGCCATGCTCGCCGAGCTGCAGTCCTCGAGCATGTGGCGCGACGTGCTCGGCGTCATGACGGGCTCGCCGCACCTCGTCGACGCGCTGGTCGACGTGCCGCCGCTCGCGCTCATGAACCTGTGGTTCGGCTTCCTCGTGGTGCCGTTCTTCGCGGCTTCGGCCAGCACCGAGAGCATCGCCATCGACGTCCAGACGCGCGCCATCCGCTTCGAGGCTCAGCGCACCGGCCGGGTCGAGCTCGTGGTGGGCCGCTTCCTCGGCCAGCTCGTGCTCACCGCGGTCGCCGCGCTCGTGTCCGTGGCCGTGGTGTTCGTCGTGGGGGCCACGCAGATGGTGGTGCCCGACCGGCTCGCCCTGCTCGGCTGGCTGCTGTGGTTCGTCCCGCGCACGCTCGCGTTCGGCGTCCCGTTCGTGGGGCTGGGCCTCGCGGCGAGCCAGGTCACCTCGTCGCCGGCGTGGGCGCGGGTGCTGGCCGTGGGCGCCGTGGCGGGCAGCTGGACGGCGTTCGGCCTGGCCCGGTACGGCGAGCAGCGCCGCGGCTTCGCCCTGCTGTCCGACGTGGCGCTGCAGGTGCTGCCGCAGGGCTGGCTGCACGGGCTGTGGGAGCCCGGCGTCGGCTGGCTGCTCCCGGCGATCGTGTGCTGCGCGCTCGGCCTGGCCGCCGTCGCCGCGGGCTACCTCCGCTTCCAGGCGCGGGACCTCTGATGGACGCCGCGCTCCGCTTCGTCGACGTCGTCAAGCGCTACGGCCGGCGCGGCACGCTCGCGCTCGACGGGCTGACGTTCGAGGTGCCGGCCAACGGCATCACCGGCTTCGTCGGCCACAACGGCGCCGGCAAGACCACGGCCTTCTCGCTCGTCAGCGGCTTCCTCCACGCCGATGCCGGCACCATCGACATCCTCGGCGAGGGCCCGTTCGAGCCGCACCGCCTCAAGGGCCGCCTCGGCGTGCTCCCGCAGGACGCCGAGCTGCCGGACCGCCACACGCCGCGCGAGCTGCTGCGGCACCTCGCGCGGCTGCAGGGCCTCGACCGCGCCACCGCGGCGTCCGAGACCGACCGGGTGCTCGACGTGGTGCAGCTCGGGCCGCGCCGCGACGCCCGCATCGCCACGCTGTCACACGGGATGCGCCGGCGGGTCGCCGTGGCGTCGGCGCTGGTCGGGCGCCCCGCGCTGGTGCTGCTCGACGAGCCGATGTCGGGGCTCGACCCCGTCCAGGCGCACGGCCTGCGGGAGGCGTTGGCCGCGCTGCGCGGCGAGCAGACGCTCGTGGTGTCGTCGCACGACCTGTCGGAGCTCGAGCGGCTGTCGGACCACGTCGTGATGCTCAAGGATGGCCGGTGCGTGCGCCAGGGGCCCGTCGCCGAGGTGACGGGGCAGGGCGCGGAGGTGCGCTGGGCGCTCGGGCCCGGCGAGGTCCCGCTGGAGGCGCTGGCCGCGCAGCTCCCCGAGCACCGGTTCCACCTCGAGGGCGACGTCCTCGTGCAGCACGCGCCCGACGGCGCGCTCGACACCTCCAGCGTGGCGGTGATGGGCGCGCTGGCCGCCGCGGGCGTGCCCGTGCGCGGGGTGCGCCGCGGACGCGGGCTCGAGCAGCGGTTCATCGACGACGTGCTCGGCCGGTAGCGCTACCCGAGCGCCGCCACCACCTCGCGCGCGGCGTCGGAGGACGGCGTTCCGCGCGGCCGGCTCGGCGTCGGGGTGCACGTAGAACGCGGCGACGATCCTGGCGCCCGCCCCGGCGGCCACAAGATCGCGACGTCGTTGGCCTCACCGGCGGGGCCCGTCCCGGTCTTGTCGCCCGCGCGCCAGCCCGCGGGCAGCCCGGCGCGGAGCCGCTCCCGGCCGGTCTCGCAGCGCACCAGCCAGCGGAGGAGGCGCTTGCGGGCGCGCGGCGCGAGGGCCTCGCCGACGAGCAGGCGCTCGAGCAGCCCGAGGTAGGCGCTCGGCGTGGTGGTGTCGCGGGGATCGCCCGGGACGACGACGTTGAGCTCGGGCTCGCGCCGGTCGAGGCGGGAGACGTCGTCGCCGAGGGAGCGGGCGAAGCGCGTCCAGCCCTCGGGGCCGTCGGTGAGTCCGAGCAGCAGGTTGGCGGCGGCGTTGTCGCTCAGCTCGACGGCGGCGGCGCAGAGGGCCTCGACCGTGAGCTGCCCGCCGACGTGCTCCTCCAACACCGGCGCGTAGGGCACGAGGTCGTCGGGCGCGATGTCGATCCGCTGGCGGAGGTCGAGCGCGCCGCGCGACGCCCGGTCGAGGACCGAGGCAGCGAGCACCAGCTTGAAGGTGGAGCACAGGGCGAAGCGCTCGTCTGCGCGCTGGCCGACGCGCCGGCCCGTGCCGGTGTCGATCGCGGCGAGGCCGAGGCGGCCGCCCCGCTCGTCGGCGGCGGCGAGGGCGAGGTGGGGGCACGCAGCGAGGGCCGCGAGGGCCGCGACGCCTGTGCCGAGGTCGCGTCGCGTCGGGAACGCTCGCTGGTTCGTCATGCGAATTTATTAACGGACCGCGAATTTCTTGGCAACCGCGGCTCGGCGAACCGTGCCATCCTCCGCCCATGCGCTCCCCGCTGCTCGCCCGGCTCCGCAGGACCGTCGGCGGCCTCGTCCGCGTCTCCTGGTCCACCGCCCCCGCCCTCACCGCCGCCTACTTCACCGTCGCGGTGGTCGCCGGCCTCGGCCCGGTCGTGGTCGTCGTCGCCCTGCGCTTCCTCATCGACGCCCTCGACACCAGCGCCCGCGCCGGCCGGATCGGCCTCGCCGTCCTCGGCTGGCTCGCCGCCCGCCAGGCCGCCTCCTTCGTCGCCGGCTTCCTCCGCGGCGTGGTCCTCAACACCGTCCTCGACACCTTCCTCCGCTACCGCCTGCAGATGGCCCTCACCCTGCGCCTGGCCGACAAGCTCGTCCACCTCGACCAGCCGCTCCGCGAAGACGACCACGTCCAGGAGCTCGTCGCCCGCACCCGCGAGACCTACCTGTGGCGCACCGTCTCGCTGGTCCACAACACCGGCGGGCTGGTCCTCGGCGCCGTCGCCTGGGGCGCGGCGCTCGCCTGGCTCGTCGGCTTCGCCCCCTGGGTGCCGCCCCTGCTGCTCGCCATCGCCGTCCCGCGCCTGTGGCTGCGCGCCCGCACCGGCGCCGTGCACTACTCGATGTACGGCGCCGGCGCCCCCGACATCCGCAAGCTGTACTACCTGCAGCACCTGCTGACGGGCCTCGACGCCGGCGCCGAGCTGCGCGTCCTGCGCGCCGGCCGGGCCCTCCTCGCCCGCCTCGACGCCCTCCAGCAGGACCTGTTCCACCGCAACACGGCGGCGATGCGCGAGGCGTTCCGCATCGAGTGGCTGCCGCCGCTGGGCGAAGGCGTCGTGCTGATGCTGCTCGCGCTGTGGGTGCTGCCCCAGGTGGGCGACGGGACGCGCACCGTCGGCCAGCTGGTGCTCTTCCTCGGCCTGTGCGAGCAGTTCGCCTCGGCCACCACCGAGGCCGTCGGCCGGATCGGGCTCCTCCTCGAGGACAGCCTCTTCGCGCAGGACCTGTTCGACGTCCTCGCGCTGCCCCGCGCCGTGCCCGAGCGGCGCGACCCGATCCCCCTGCCGGTGGCCGACGGGCCGCCGCGCATCGAGCTCGACGAGGTGTCCTTCGCCTACCCGGGCGGGCCGCCGATCCTCGACCGCGTGTCGCTGGTGCTCACGCCGGGCGAGGCCGTCGCGCTCGTCGGCGAGAACGGAGCCGGCAAGTCCACCCTCGTGAAGCTGCTCCTCCGGCTGTACGACCCCACCGGCGGCAGCATCCGGGTGGACGGCGTCGACCTGCGCGACGTCGCGCTCGACGACTGGTACGGCCGGGTGGGCGTGCTGTTCCAGCGCTTCGTGGACCTGCAGCTCACGGTGCGCGACGGGATCGCGCTCGGCGACCCGGCGCCCGACGACGCGCGCGTGCAGCGGGCGGCGGCGGTGGCCCGGGCCGACGGCATCGTCGCGGCGCTGCCCGGCGGCTACGACGCCGTCGTCGGCAAGCGCTACGCGCCCGGCCAGGAGCTGTCGTGGGGCCAGTGGCAGCGCCTGGCGCTGGCCCGCGCGGTGTACGGCCGGCGGCCGGTGCTGATCCTCGACGAGCCGACCAGCGCCGTGGACGCGCAGGCCGAGGCCGCCATCTTCGACGGCCTCCGCGACGAGCTCGGCGGCCACACGCTGCTCTTCGTGTCGCACCGGTTCTCGACGGTGCGCCGCGCCTCGCGCGTGGTGGTGCTCGCGGGCGGGCGGGTCGCGGAGGAGGGCACGCACGAGGCGCTGGTGGCCGCGGGCGGACGCTACGCCGCGATGTTCGAGGCGCAGGCGCGCGGCTACCGCTGAGCCCGTCAGCGCCGTGCATGTTGAGCTTGTCGTGCAGACAGCGTCTAGGTCTGCGTCGTCGGGGACTGTGCGCCGATTCAGTGCCCCGAGCTCGATGACGGTGGCCTCGCGCCGGAGGCGGAGGGTCAGCCGCGCCCGCGCCACCGACTCACACAGCCGGCGGCTGGGACGGGCGTAGAACCTCAACAACGTGGTCACCGAGTGCCGGTGAGCCGGGACACCGTAGCTGGGTCCTCGCCGCCGGCCAGCAGCTCCGTCGTGCGCCGGATCCCGTGGCTGGTGAACCGCTGGACCTCGACCGCGTCGCAGGCGTCGCGGTGCGGCGCGTCGCCGGTTCGGTGACGACATGGGCCGTCCGACGAAGCTCACCGCGAAGACGCAGGAGCGCATTTGCTCGCTGCTGCGCCGGGCCATGCCGCGTGAGCGAGCGGCGCGCCTGGCGGGCGTGGGCCCGCGCCGTTCTACACGTGGATGCCGTCAGAAGCGCTGTGCTATCGGCAGTTCCAGCAGTCCGTCTGCATGGCCGAGGACGACCTGGTCGAGAAGGCGGTGGGTGCCGTCGCCGACCTCATCGCGGACGCCGACAGCGACGCCGTCCGCCTCAACGCCGCGAAGTTCATCCTGCCGCACCGCTTCAACGGCGAGTTCTCGACGCGCCAGGAGGTCACAGGCAAGGGCGGCGAGGCCGTGGAGGTGCGCGCCGAGGTCGCGGTGCGCCCCGTGTTCAGCGACGCCCAGCTGCGCGAGATGATGCCGGAGCAGTTCGAGGCGGCGATCGGGGGGGTTAGTAGATAGGGGACCAGGAGTGCGGTAATAATTGTTTTGGGAGGTCCAAGTGGCACCTAGCACCAGCAATAGCACGAATGATGCGGCGTCTCTTGAATCTCGTTTAGCTATCGTCGAGCAAGCACTATCCAAGCGCAGGCGCTGGTACGATCATGTCTACTACCTTACCAAGGCTGTCATCCAATGGCCGTTCTTCGCACTTTGCGTGCTGTTTATGTTCTACCGGCCGGCATACAGCATACTGAACACTTTCGATGAAAAGGTTCGTGACGCGACAGATGTTGGCCTTGGCAGCATGTCACTTAGAACTCGAATCAAGAGAGTGGCGTTGTTCGATGGAATGGGAATGGTTGGAGAGCGCGTGGTAAAGCTCTCGGACGACGCAATCATAGAATTGCTTCGATCCGAAGACATGAAAATGGACATTGACCCTTTCTATGAACCCGTAAACCGCCGCTGGGCAGGCTTTCGATTTCCCACTGATCGCCGCTTTAACGCAATTAGCGAACTGATATCAGCAGAACTGATGACCATCAAAGAGGGGTACGATACAATCGACGAGGCACGGAGGATGATCAACGCCACACTTTCCAAATACGATGGAAAGCGGAAGCCGCTTGGTGACGGGTTCGAGCAATACCTGTTCCAGATTCCAGTAGAGGGACAATCTATCGCCCCCCTCCTGACGCTACGCACTACCGAGGGGGAAGTAGCAAAGTCCCTAATCATGGATGCGGTGTTGGGCGGGTTGCGCGCGAATGCGTACGATGAAGCCACCTCCCAAACAACCCCGCCATCGCCGGAGTGAGCGTGTCGTCGTCGCCGACGCGGCGGCGCTCGCCCCACCACGGGAACAGTTGGGTGCCGGCGTCCACGTCGTCGTCGTGTGCCCCGAGTGGGAACGCCGCGTGCTCCTGGACGAAGTCGCCCACCCACGGTGCATCCGCCGGTACCTCGACGCAGCCCGCCTCCCACATCGGCGTGGCGAGCTGGCGCGCGAGAGCCTGTCGCCGTAGGTGTACGGCGTGAACGCGACGACGGCGGGGATCTCGCCCCGCAGGTCGTCGGTGAGGGCCGCGCCGTTGGCCTTCTCCTCGACCAGCATCGCGTGCGGCCGCTTCGTGTGGGCGTCCCGCAGCGCCTGGCGCGTCTTCACGTCGGACATCCGCCCGTGGACGCGGTCGAGCAGGTGGTACTTCGTCCAGCCGTACCTGCCCCACGTCTGGATGCTGACGTAGTCGCTGCCCTTCAACGCCTTGAACGTGGCGTCCACCGTGGTTAAGATCTCGTCGTACGCCTTCGGCGGCCGCTGCGGGTCGTGGGTGTACCGATGGGCCAGCCAT
>JAWKRQ010000083.1:0-34625 GCA_041389545.1 Myxococcota bacterium
CGAGACGCGCCCAGGCATCCGCTGGCGCGGATGCCTGGTCGCGTCTCTAGCCCTTCGGGCCGCCGAAGTGCACGCCCACCTGCAGCGAGGTCCCCGACAGCCCCGGCGCGCGCCGGGCGCTCGTCCGCGCGCCGTCGGCCGTGACCTCGTAGGACTGCTCCACCGCCCGGGCCGAGCCCACGAGCGACGCGTGCACCAGCGCCATCCGGAACCCGCCGAGATCGAGCCCGATCTCCGGCATCACCGTCGGCATCGGGCCGACCACGCTCCAGCTCGCCGTCCGCGCGGCGTCCTGCTCGATCGACGCCATCGCCCCGCCGCCCGCGGCCCGCGTCACCCCGACGGCCAGCCCCACGTACGGCCGGGTCCGCGACGACAGCGGCGACGCCTCCGCCTTGAGCAGCAGCGGCAGCCCCGCGTACCCCCGCGCCGAGCGCTCCGCCCCGCGGACGCCGATGCCGCCGCCGAGCGCCCCGCCCGCCCGCACGCCGATCGCGAGCTGCGGCACCAGATCGAGCTTCAGCTCGCCGGCCAGGCCCGCCACGTTGAGCTGCTGCCCCCAGTTCCGGCCGTACAGGAAGGCCAGGTCGCCGCTGAACAGCGACACATCCCGCGCCGACGCCGCCGGCGACGCGACGAGCAGACCGATCGCGGTGAGCAGCAGGACCAGCGCGCGCATGAGCACCTCCGTCCCCCGTGCTTCCGGCGGGCGGCGCCCCAGTCACGGCAGCAGCGAATACAGCGCCGCGAGATCCCGCAGGGGCGTGGTGTGGCCCACGAACCGCTCGCCGGGCCAGTCGGCCTCCCACACGACCTCGCCGTCGGGGGTGGCCTCGGCCATGTGCCCGCCCTCGCCGTAGACGTGGAGCGTGTCGCCGCCGGGCAGGCGCTGCGCCTCGCCCATGTAGGCGCCGAACACGCCGCGGCCCTCGCCGAAGGACCAGACCTGCTGCAGCGCCTGCGCGTCGGGCAGCAGGCGGTACTCGCGCGCGACGGTCTCGTCGCCGTCCTCGCGGTCCTTCGTGGACACGAGGAGCGTGCCCGCGTCGGTGTAGACGGCGCCGTGCTGCCAGAAGAACTGCGCCTCGGGCGGGTCGAAGCCCCAGGCGCCCTCGATCCGGCCGAACCAGCGCACGGCGGCGCGCGCCTGCGGGTCGATCTCCACGACGGTGTCGTGGCTGTAGAGCGAGAACACGAAGTGGCCGGAGGGCGGATCCCAGGTCAGCCCGTTGGAGCCGCAGGGCTCGTCGCCGACGAGGTCGGCGCAGGCCCACAGCTGCGTGAGCGCGCCCTGCGGATCGACCTGCTGCAGCGTCTCCACCTCGCCCGAGCGGTCGGTCGCGCCGAAGGCGACGCTGCCGTCGGGCAGCGCCGCGAAGGCGTGGTGCAGCCCGGGCGTCTCGTAGACGTGCTCCACCGCGCCGTCGAGCGTGGTGCGCACGACCCGCGACGACGCCCCCCGGTCGAGCACGCTCCAGAACGTGTCGAGGTCGACGAGCAGCGCCCGGCCGTCCGGCGCGACGCTGACGTGCCGCGACACGGTGCCCGGATCGCTCTCCCGCGCCCACAGCACGCGCCCCTGGCGATCCATCACGAACGCCCACCACCTCCCGAGGTGGTTGTCGCCGAGGGCGTTGGCGCTCGTGAGCAGGTAGGGCGCGTCGGCGTCCCAGGCGCCGTCGACGAGCACGTCGGGCGCGGGCAGGTCGTCGGGCAGCGGGTCGGTGCGGACGTGGCGGACGGCGGAGGCGGCGCCGTCGGGCTGCACGACGCGGTAGTCGACGTCGCTGCCGAAGGGGACGCCGACGATCCACTGCGAGAAGCCGCCGTCGCCGGTGGCGGGCGGGCTGTCGCGCCACGGCCCGCCGTCGGCGCGGAAGGTGAGGTGGCCCGGGCGGTCGTCGCCGGGCTGGCGCCAGCGCACCGCGACCAGCGCGCCGCTCGCCTCGGCCTCGATGCCGTCCGGCACCGCGGACGGCGCGCAGGCGGCGAGGATCCACAGCATGCAGCCCGGGCGCGCCGCGACCGAGACGTCACGCGGCCACCGCTCAGCTGTCGAGGGTGCAGCTCGCGGTCGGGCGCGCCGGCGCGCTCGCCGAACGCGTCGTCGAGCCCGGCGAAGTGCTCGTCGAGGTCGGTTTCGAGCTTGAGCCGCGCTCGCGGCGCTGACCAGGTGCTGTCGCAGACGGTGACACGCCGCCGTGGGCAGGTGCTGGGGGCACGCCGCTCGCCGCACCGGCTGCAGCGGGCGTCGGCGCCGGCGCCCACAGGCGTGGTCGATGATCCGGCCGATGCGGATGACGCAGGACTTCACGCGATCTCCGAGGCTCAGCGGGGGCGGAGGCGGCGCAGGTGGGCGCCGAGCGCGGCGTCGAGCACGGCGACGACCTCGTCGGCCAGGATCCCGGCGTCGAGCTGCGTGATCTTCAGGTCGACGTCGCGCTCGCCCGCGCCGAGCGTCCGCACGCGGAAGCCCTCGGGCGGATCGTGGAACCCGTCGGCGATGGCCGTGCCCACGAGCGCGCCGAACACCTCGCGGTCCCACGGCTCGTCGCCGAACCGCGCCGGGTTCGGGCGCAGGCGCACGTACAGGTTGCGCTTGTGCCGGACGGTCGAGCCCTTCTTCGTCTTCACGTCGGCCTTGCGCACCAGGCGCACCTCGCTGCCGTCGGCGAGGGAGAAGCGCAGCGAGAACCAGCGCTCCTTGTACTTCGTCTTGGTGTTGCCGTGCTGCGAGCGGCCGCGCCAGTACTCATCGCGCGCCGAGGCGTCGAGCCGGACCTCGAGGGCGACCTTGCGCCCGGCGAGGAAGTCGTCGTCGAGCTGCTCGCAGAGCTCGCGGGCGAAGGCCAGCCGCAGCGCCGCCCGGCGGTGGCCGGAGAACACCACCCCGGCGATCACGGCGCCGAACACCACCACCGTGAGCCCGGCGATGAAGCCGCCCGGCGCCTCCATGGGGATCGCCGCGAGCGCCGCGCACGCCACGGCGACGCCGCCGAGCACCATCAGGGCGAACCCGGCCGTGCGCTGGCGCAGCGTCTGCTCCAAGCGGTCGAGCCGGCGGGGATTCGGCTCAGTCGGAGGCGAGCGACGAGGGTTCTCACCGGGCCTCCCCGCCCCACCCCTATCGCCTCCGGTCCCGGCTCGCCCGGACCACGGCCTCCACCAGCTCGCAGCGGCTGGCGCGCCGTCGAGCACCGCGTCCACGGGCGCCTGCGCGAGCGCCGCGTGCGTAGCCTGCGAGGATCGGCCCTCGCGGAGCGCTCGCGCCGCCGCGGTGCTTCGGCCGCGATGCGCTCGCCCCGGCAGCGCCCTGGCACGCCGATGCGGAGCCGCAGATCCGCCGGGCCGCGAGCGCGAGCGTGCCCTCCACGACGAGCGCGTACCCGTCGGCCAGCGCCTTGGCGCGGTGCGCGCCTCGAGGTCGGCGCGACGGCGGCGAGCCGGCTGTCGAGGCCTCGTCCACGCCGGCCTGGGCGCAGGCCGCCTGGAGCGCGCGCAGGGTCACCTTGAGCAGGTCGGTGTGCAGGACCAGCGCGCCCGTGCGGGCGGCGAAGGCCAGCGCCAGCGCGGTCTTCCTGGCCCCGGTAGCCTGGAGCAGGAGCGACGGTCATACGGGATCGTGAGCCCGAAGGTCCAGCCCGACACGTCGTGGCCGCTGATCTGGCCGCTCGCGGTGAACGAGGCGTCGAGCCCGGAGACCGCCAGGCGCAGGTCGTAGTCGAGCTCGGCGTGGCCCGCGCGGCTGCCCGACAGGTCGAGCGCACCGTCGATGGCGAGGTTCGCGTCGAGCGCCATGCCGCCGTCGAGGTCGTAGTCGAGGGTGAAGGCGACGGTGATCTCGCCGTCGAGCACCACGTCGTCGCCGTCGAGCGAGACGGACTCGAGCTCCACCAGCAGCTCGTAGCCCATGGGGTCGTTGTAGGTGCGCACCGCGCCGAGCAGGTGCACCGTGCCCGTCCACCCGGCACCGTCGGTGAGCTCGCCCTCGAACGACAGGCCGTCTTCGGACGGGGCGACCGAGAAGGCGCCGCCGGAGCCCTCGACCGAGCGCACGGTGGACGCGACCAGGTCGTCGGTGACGGTGTTGACGACGTCGAACGTGTCGTGGGCCTCGCGCTCCGTGAGGCCGTCGGCGCTGCAGCCGGCCAGCAGGCCGAGCCACGCGCCGACCGCGAGCGAGCGCTGTGGGAACCGCATCAGGTGCACGAGCACCTCCGCCCCCATCCAAACCCGCCGCCCCCCCACTCGCAACTGGAAACGACCCCCCGGCGCCCGCCCCGCGTCGACCGGTATATACCGAGCGCGGAGGTCCGATGGACGTGTCGGTCTACAGCGAGGTCGCGCCGCTGCGGCGGGTGATGGTGCACCGCCCCGGCCCCGAGGTGGTGCGCATGACCCAGTTCCAGCTGGAGCGCCTGCTGTTCGACGACATCCTCGCTGCCGACATCGCCGCCCAGGAGCACGACCTGATGCGGCAGATCCTGGAGGCCGAGGGCGCCGAGGTGCTGGAGGTGGTCGACCTGCTCGACCGCGCGCTGGCCGCCGCCCCCGAGGACCAGGTCCGGAGCCTCGTCGACCGGATCTGCGACCGCGCCGCCCACGCCGAGCTGGCGCCGCTGCTGCGCGATCTGGCGCCGCCCCAGCTCGCCCGCGCGCTGGTCGAGGGGCTGTTCTGGGACGAGCTGCCGGCCCCGCCCATGTCGCTCGGGCGCATCCGCCAGCGCTCGAGCCCCCACGACGACATGGCGCTGCCGCCCGTCCCGAACCTCATGTTCACCCGCGATCCGTGCATCCCGGTGTACGACCACATCGCCGTGGGGCGGATGGCGACCGACGCGCGGGCGCGCGAGCCGCTGCTCGTCCGCTTCGCGCTGATGTACGGCGAGGACACGGGCGTCTCGCCGTCGTTCCTGTTCGCGACCCCCGACTGGGACCGCCACCCGAAGTACCGCGCCGTCGAGGGCGGCGACCTGCTCGTCGTCTCCGAGCGGTTCCTGCTCATCGGCTGCTCCGAGCGCACGACCCCGCAGACCATCGAGCGGCTCGCGCGCGAGGCCCTGTTCCCGCAGTTCCCGGCGCTCGAGCGGGTCTACGCGGTGCTGATGCCTTCGCAGCGCACGGTGATGCACCTCGACACGGTGCTCACGCAGATCGACGCCGGGCTGTTCCTCGGCCACGCGCCGATGGTCGAGCGCGGCGAGGGCACCGCCGTGGCCGTGCTGGAGCGCGACCGCCCGGCCGAGCTGCTCGAGGGCCGCACCGTGCTCGACGTCCTGCGCGAGGAGCTCGGCGAGGTCGAGCTCGTGCCCTGCGGCGGGCGCGACCCGCTGTTCCAGCGGCGCGAGCAGTGGACCGACGGCGCGAACGCCGTCTGCCTGCGGCCCGGCCACGTGCTGCTCTACAGCCGCAACCTGCGCACCATCGCCGCGCTGTGCGCGGAGCACGGCTTCGTCGAGATCGAGCTGTCGCTGCAGCAGGACGCCGCCACCCGCGCCGCCCGCCTCGCCGACGCCGGCAGGCACGAGCGCGTCGTCTACACCTTCGACGGCTCCGAGCTGTCGCGGGCGCGCGGCGGCGCGCGGTGCATGACGATGCCGCTCATCCGGGCGCGCTGACCGCGGGGAGGCGCAGCCGGAAGGTGGTGCCCTCGTTCGGGGCGGAGGTGACCGAGATGGTGCCGCCGGCGTCCTCGACGATCCGCTTGGTGATGGCGAGGCCGAGGCCCGTGCCCTCCGCGCGGTTGCGGGCGTGCACGCGGCGGAACAGCAGGAAGACGTCGTCGGCGTGGCGCATGTCGAAGCCGATGCCCCGGTCGGCCACCGTGATCTCGACCTGGTCGCCGTCGGTCCGGGCGGCGATGTGGATGTGTGGCGCCTCTCCGGGCTTCGCGAACTTGATCGCGTTGCCGACGAGGTTCTGGAACACGCGCGCCAGCCGCACCTGCTCCACGGCGACCCGCGGCAGCGGCTCGCGCTCCACGATGGCGTCGGACTGGCTCAGCGCCACCCCGAGGTCGTGCAGCGCCGCGTCGAGCGCGGCGTCGCCGCTGCAGGCGGCGGGCGCCGCGTGGTGCGTCGAGGCGATCCGGGCGTAGCTCAGCAGGTCGTCGAGCAGCTGCTGCATCCGGCGGGCGCCGTCGGTGACGAACCCCATGTACAGGTGTTGCTCTTCGTTGAGCCCGTCGGCGAGCTCCTCCTCGAGCAGGCCCGTGTAGCTCGAGATCATGCGCAGCGGCTCGCGCAGGTCGTGGGAGGCGACGTAGGCGAAGCGCTCGAGGTCGTGGTTCGAGCGGACGAGCGACTCGGTCCGGGCCGCGACCCGCTCCTCGAGCGCCTCGTTCGCGTGCGCCAGCAGCCGCTGCGCCTCGGCGCGCGCCGTCACGTCGACCATCGAGACCAGCACGGCGGGCTCGGGCAGCTGGACGGGCGCGAGCCCCACCCACGTCGACTCGGCTGCCGTCGGCACGCACGCCCTGGAGGTCCCTCCCGCCGCCCATGGTGCGCGCCACGGCCTGCGCTGGTACCCTCGCGCAGCTGACGTGCCCGGCTGCGAGTCCGGCGGAGCAGCGCCCGACGGGCTGCCCGGCCAGGGTGCCGGGTTCGTAGCCGAACATGCGCTCGGCTTCGCGGTTCGCGTAGCCGACTGCCCCGTCGGGCCCGACGACGAGCATCCCGCACAGCGCCGACTCCACGACCTGCTGGAACACGCGCTCCACCCGGTGCTGCTCGCTGAGGTCGCGGATGACCTTCGACGCGCCGACGAGGCTTCCGGTGTCGCGCACCGGCGAGATGCTGATGGACACGTCGATGCGCGTGCCGTCGCCGCGGATCCGCTGGGTGCGGAGGTCGACAGCGGATGGCCGGTGCGCACCGCGTCCAGCACCCCGCCAGCTCGTCCCGAGCCTGGGCGAAGCGCGGGGGTGCCGATGGCGTCGGCGTCGGAGACGCCGAAACATCCGGCAGCGGCCGCGTTCCAGGCGGTGATGACGTCGAAGGGGTCCACGGCGAGGATCGCGTCGTTCGACGACTCCACGATGGCCGCGAGCAGGCGGTCGCGGTCGTCGAGGCGCTGGGCCACGAGGCCGCGCGCCCGGTCGAGCCGGAACGTCACGGTGGCGGTCCAGGACGATCAGGGTGCACATCACGGCGGCATAGGTCGTGGCTTCGAGCGCCAGGCCGATGGTGCGGGCACCTCGAGGTGCGACAGCGAGAACGCGAGGAGCGGCGACGAGAAGAGCGCGGCGGGCAGCAGCCGTCGGAGCTGGATCCCCGTGGCGTCCTGGGCCATGGCGTAGCGGAGGAAGCCGCCGTGGGCGGTGCTCGCCAGCGCGGCCACGCCCAGCAGGCCCACCCCGAGGGCCGTGGGCAGCGACATCGACGCGAACGGGCCGAGCGCGCTCAGCGGCGCGGCGTTGACCAGCAGGCCGGACGCCGGCGAGGTACGCGATGCCGCAGGCCACCAGCGCGAGCGCCTGCGAGGGCCGCCGGGCGGCCGCGGTGAGCGCGGCCGCGGCGGCCGACCCGAGCCCGGCGGCGCTGGCCGGCACATTCGCCCGGCGGCTCGTGGGGCGGGGTCAGGCGGTCCGCGACGAGCAGCTGGTCGATGCGCAGATCGAGCGTCGTCGCCCACTCGACGGCGGTGAGCCCCGCCAGCGCGGCTGCGAAGCCGGCTGCAGTGCCGGCGATCCGCGGGGGGATCCCCGGGGTGAGCGCCAGCGCGCCGAGGCCGATGCAGAGTGCGGTGTTGACCTTGGTGGTCGCCCAACCCGGGATCCACGCCGCGAGCAGCGGCTGGCCGGTGACCCCGCTCCACAGCGCCCCCAGGGCGAGGGCGAGGGCGATCCCCGCCGCGACGGCCTGGACCCGGGAGGCGCGCAGCGGTGCGGTAGCGTCGGTCATCGGCACGCCCAGGGCGGCCCGTCGGTCGTTTGCGCTGCTGGCTCGCGTCGGCTCCGCCGAGGCGAGCAGTGGCGCGGATTGTCGGCCGCGTTTGCGCGTGTAACCCGAAGGACCCGCGCGTGTGCGCTTCGATCCGGTAAGAATCCCTTGTCGGTGCGGAGGTCCAGTTTGCTGCTCTCCCAGACGCCAGAGCCGATGGAGCGCTGCGCGTCCTCCACATCGACGACGACCCGATCTCGCACGCCATCGTCGCGCGGTGCCTCCAGAAGGCCCCCGGCGCGGGCTGCATCCTCACGCAGGTCTCCGACCTGCCGGCCGGCCTCACGGAGCTCGGGCGCGGTCAGACCGACGTCATCGTCCTCGATTTGCACCTTGGCGCGATGACGGGCCTGCAGTCGGTGTCGGCTCCTCAGCCAGGCGGGCATCGACCTGCCCATCGTCGTGCTGACCGGCGACCCCGACCCGACCCTCGCGGTGGGCGATCGTCTGCGGCGCCGAGGACTTCCTCCAAGGACGAGGTCAGCCCGCAGCTCGATCTGGAACACGATCCGCCCACCTACGCCCGCTGGTTCTGCCGCACCCCGAGCCCGGCCCAGCCGGTCGATCCGCTCCAGGGCGCCTGTTCGTCCAGCTCCCGCCCAACGCTGACGCTGCAGCCCGGGTCGGTCATCGACCGCTACGAAGTGCTCGAGCGCATCGGGATCGGCGGCATGGCGCTCGTCTACCGCGTGCGCCACCGCGCGCTGCACTCGGAGCACGCCCTGGTGCTGCGCAGCACCCCGGCGGCCGACCCGCGGCGCCTCATGCTCGAGGGCCGCGCCCAGGCCTGCCTGCGGCACCCGAACCTGGTCATGGCCACCGACGTGCCCGAGCTGCGCGGCGGCATCGGCCTGGTGATGGAGTACGGGTCGACGCCCCCACGCTCGCGCAGTGGCCTCGAGCACCGCCAGCCGCAGGTCGACGACTGGCCTGAGCTGTTCCGCTGCATCGTCCGCGGCGTGCGGCACGCCCACCAGCAGGGATGGTCCACCGCGACCTGAAGCCCGCCAACGTGCTGCGTCGGGCGCACCGACGGGCGGCTCGTCCCCAAGGTCTCCGACTTCGGCATCGTCAAGGCGATGGGAGGAGCCTCCGAGGTGGGCACCGAGGCCGGCATCGGGCTCGGCACCCCGGGCTACTGCGCCCCCGAGCAGATCTCCAACGCCATGGGGGTCGACCACCGCGCCGACCTGTTCTCGCTCGGCTGCCTGCTGTACGAGCTCACCGTGGGGATCCCGGCGTTCCGGGCTGGGCACCGCATGGCGGTGCTCAACGCCGTGCTCGGGCACCTACCGTCGGCCGTCGGCGGTGAACCCGGCCTTCCTCCGCAGCTCGGCTCGCTGATCGAGGCGATGCTGAGGTCGACCCGACCTACCGCCCGGCGAGCTGCGACGACGAGCTGCTCCACGCGCTCGACGGCCTGCACGTCGACTCGTCGTGCGTCACGCCCCTGCCCGCGGAGCGCGCCTCGACGGCCATCTACACGCGGTGGGCCGACGGCCTCAAGACCACCGACCAGGTCGGCTGAGCCAGCGCGTCAGCGGTCGAGCACCTTGCGCACGCCGCTGGTGAGCTGCTCCGGGGTGAACGGCTTCTCGATCAGGACCGTGTCGGGCTCGAGCCCCCGCCGCACGAGCGCCTCGCTCGCGTAGCCCGACATGAACAGCCCGCGCAGGGTCGGGCACAGCGTGCGCAGCTCGTTGAGCAGCTCCGGGCCGCCCATCCGCGGCATCACCACGTCGGTGAGCACCAGATCGACCCGGGGCAGGTCGGGGTGGCGCAGCGCGGCGCGGCCGTCGGAGGCCTCGATGACGGTGTACCCGGCGGACCTCAGCGCGCGGACCGCGAGCCTGCGCACCTGGTGGTTGTCCTCGACCACGAGCACGGTCTCGTGGCCGGTGGCCCGCCGCGGCGGCTCGCTCGAGGCGCGGGTGAGCTCGTGGTGGCTGCGCGGGAGCAGGATGGTGAAGGTGGTGCCCACGTCGAGCATGCTGTCGACGTCGATGGTGCCGCCCGCCTGCTTGGCGATCCCGTAGCAGGTGGCGAGGCCGAGGCCGGTGCCGCGGCCTTCGAGCTTGGTGGTGAAGAATGGCTCGAAGACGTGGGGCAGCACGGCGGTGGGGATGCCGTCGCCGTCGTCGGAGACCGTGAGCTGCACGTAGTCGCCGGGGGTGAGGTCGCGCGCGGCGGCCTCCTCCGCCGTCAGGGTGCGGTTCTTCGCGCACAGCCGCAGCGTGCCGCCCTGCGGGGCGGCGTCGCGCGCGTTGATGGAGAGGTTGACGAGCACCTGCTCCATGGCGGTCGGGTCGACGTGCAGCGGCCAGGTGTCGGGCTCGACCTCGAACCGCACGAGCAGGTCCTCGCCGACGAGGCGCTGCAGGAGGCGGTTCATGCCGGGGACGAGCTCCTGCAGGTCGACCCGCTGCGGGCGGATGGTCTTGCGCCGCGAGAAGGCGAGGAGCTGGCTCGTGAGCCGCACGGCGTGATCGGCGGCGCGGAGCACCTCCTCGAGGTCGTCGTGGGCCTGGCCGTCGGCCGGGAGATCCTCGAGCGCGAAGCGGACGAAGCCGATGATCGCGGTGAGGACGTTGTTGAAGTCGTGGGCGATGCCGCCCGCCAGCCGCCCGATCGCCCGGAGCTTCTGGGAGCGGACGAGGCGGTCCTCCAGCTGGGCGCCTGTCACGTCGAGCGAGATGCCCAGCCTGCCTTCTGGTCCGGCGGACGTGGACCTGGTGGGCGCGGTCGTCGACGGTCAGGCGCAGCGGACGGCCGCGTCGGTGGTCGCGCGCTCGTGGGCGCTTCACCTCGGGGTGCCGGTGGCCTCCTCGAGCGGGATCCCGGGCTCGGTCCGCACGAACAGCGCGCCGGGCGCCTTGCCGATCACGGCTTGCAGCTTCCCGCCGTCGTCGAAGCTCCACAGCAGCAGGGAGCTGCTCGACGAGCAGGCCAGCCGGTTCTGGGTGGCGGCGTAGGCCTGCTCGGCGCGGCGCTGCTCGGTCACGTCGCGCAGCCAGGCGACGTAGCGGACCTCACCGCGCCAGGTGGTGGACGCGGCGCAGGTGCGCCCAGCGCGGTCTCTGCCCGCCCCGTAGATCTCGATGTCGGCGTCGCTGGCGGGCAAGCCGAGCGGGCGCCGAGGAGCCGCTCGGCCGGCCGCCCGGAACAGCGCGCACGCCGCCGGGTTCGCCATCTCGATGGTCCCGCGCTCGTCGAGCACCAGCACGGATCGGCGTTCTCCCAGACGATGCCGAACACGCGACGCTGCATCTGGGCGCGCTCGGCGGCGAACGCGAGCGCCTGCTGGACCCGCTTCGCGTCGACGGCCCCTTGACGAGGAAGTCGTCCGCACCGGCGCGGACGGCCTCGACCCCACGGGAGCTCTCCACCGGTGCCGTGAGCGATGGGGACGTCCCAAGCCACCGCCTTCATCTCGATCACGGTGTCGATGCCCTCGCCCGGACGTGGGCAGACCGAGGTCGACCACGATCACGTCGACCGTGTCCTCGGCGAGCCAGGCGTCGGGCCTCTTCGATGGAGGAGGTGACGGCCACCGACGTGTCGGATGCGACGAGCTTGCGGAACAGCAGCGCGTCGCCCGGGTTGTCCTCGATCAGGCACCTTGCGGGCATGCGGCGGCTCACTTGGCCCGTTGAAGAGGTGATCGAGCTGTCCGCTCGTCGAGCGGATCTGGTATTCGCCCCGAAGGATCCCGGAGATGTTCCGGAACGGCTCGCGCACCTGCATGCCGTCGTGATCGATGACGTACTGCGATGTCCCGTCGTGCCACGAGCCGCGCATCTTCAGCACGGTCAGGCCGCGGCGCATCTGGCCCTGCAGCTCGACGTACCGCAGCAGGATGATCGAGTCGGTGATGGTCGAGATGTGTCTCGGTGATCGACTCGCCGCCGAGGAGGATCGAGGTGGTGTTCGTGAACATCCCCGCGATCTCCTGGTGCTTGATGTGGCTCGTCACGCCGATCACGAACTCGCGGAACGACTTGATGGTCGACACGCGCTCCATCGCTGACATGCTGTCGATGGCCACGCGGTTCGGCTTGAAGTCCTCGATCCTCGCGCTTGATGAGGATGAGGTGGTCCTCGAGGCTGTTCCGACTCGGGGTAGCGGCGGTGACGACGCGCAGGCCGTCGGCCTCGGCCTGGGCGAAGTCGACCCCCAGACTCGGCGTTGCGGAACAGCTGCTCGCGGACTCTCGAGCGCGAGCAGCAGGGCTTGCTCGCCGGCGCGGAAGCCGGCCTGCATGAACCAGCACCATCAGGGTCTTGCCGCGTTGCGGTGGCGCCGGAGACCAGGATGATGGAGTCGCGGAACATGCCGCCGCCGCACATCTCGTCGATGATGCTGTTGCCCGACGAGATCCGGATGTCGGACGACTTCTGCTTCAGCTCGATGGCCGACAGCGGGATCACCGTGACGGCATCGGACGGATCGATCGAGAACGGGTACTCGCCCTTCTGGTGTGCGTGCACCCGCGGAACTTGAGGATCTCGATGGTGCGCCGCCGCTTCTCGAGCTCGAGGGCGTTGCGCAGGATGATCACGTTGTCGGCGACGAACTCTTCGACGCCGAACCGGGCGACGGGCCCCTGCTCCTCGATCCGCTCCACGGTCATCAGGGTGGTGATGCCGAGCTGGCGCAGGCCGTGGGCGATGCGGTGGAGCTCGCGGCGCACCAGGTTCGGGTCGGAGAACTGCGGGAAGATCGCCCCGACGGAGTCGATCACGGCGACCTTGGCGCCGACCCGCTTGGCTGCGGACTCGATGCGGGCGAACAGCGCCGATACAGGTCGTGAAGCGACCGACCTCGACCATGATCTCGCCCGGATCGTGCGACGCGTCGACGATGGCGATGCGGCTCCTCGTCGATGTGGCGCTGCAGGTCGAAGCCGAACGATGCCACGTTCGCGATGAGATCGGTCGGGGCCTCCTGACAACACGAACACCCCGCCCGCGCCCTGCTCGGCCGCGCGGACCAGCATCTGGATGGCGAGGACGGTCTTGCCGCCGGCCGTGCCCGCGACGAGGGTGGTGCGGCCGAGCGGGAGCCCCCCCTCGGTGATGAGGTCGAAGCCCGTGATGCCCGTCTGGAAGCGCGGGGGGACGACGAGGGTCGGCGTCGGCATCGGTCACGCCTCCGAGGCGAGCTGGTCGCCCGCGGGGCCCAGCAGGTCGAGGCCCAGCAGGACCCGCTCGGTGTCGCTCAGATCCCCGATGATCTTGCGCAGGGGGGGCGGCAGGCGGCGGACGAGGGTGGGGGTCGCCAGGATCTTCTCGTGTTCGGCGAGCTGTGGGTGCTCGAGCACGTCGACGACCTCGAGTTCGAAGCGGTCCTGGAGCTCCTCGCGACAGATCCGCTTCAGGTTGGCCAGCGCGAGCTGCGAGCTCGGCGTGCGGCCGGTGATGTACAGGCGCAGGACGTACATGGTCATTCCTTCCGTTCGTCCGGGAGTCCGTCGGCCTGGTCGGAGCCGAACCGCACCCCGAGGCGGTAGTAGTCGACGAGGTGGCCCATCATCTCCAGCGCCATGACGCGGCCCTCCACGGAGACGAACTGGGCGCGGGTGTGGACGACCCCCGCGATGAGCGCTTCGAGCGCCGCGACGTGGAGATCGATGAGGTCGCGCGGGCCGGCCCCCAGGTTGCCGATGCGGGTCGCCATGCGGCCCATCAGCCACCGCGGGCGGCTCTTGTCGAGCGTGGCCTCGTCGAGGTACGCGTCGAGCAGGACGGTGTACTCGTTCTTGAGGACCTCGAAGGCCTCGGGCTCGCGCTGCTGGAGCGGCCCGAGCCCGGCGAGGCGCGCGGTGATCGAGGTCGACGAGCCGGCGCTCGAGATGGACTTCAGGTGCACGAGGGTGCGCTGGAGCTCGCGGATCTCGGCCTCGCGCACCCGCGCCTCGCGCGCCCGCGACAGGGCGTAGCCCAGGACGCGCCGGAGCTGGTGGGGCGTCATCTCGTTCTTGCCCACGTAGTCCTGGGCGCCGAGCTCGATGCAGGAGCGGGCCAGGTCGTCGTCCTCGGCGATGGTGAGCACGACGATCGGCGTGTTGCCGGCGGCCTCCCGGACGGCGACGACCGTGTCGAGGCCCGCGCTGTCGGGCAGGCGGAGGTCGACGAGGACGATGTCGTAGCGCTCGGCTGCCAGCTTCTCGCGGGCCTTGCCCAGCCGCGCCGCGCGGTCGACCTGGTAGCGCACCCCGCGCTCCGAGGACTCCAGGGCGTGTTGGACGAGGAACGCGTCGCCGTCGCTGTCTTCCAGCAGCAGCACGCGGACCGGCGGACCCAGCGGAGAGGGCTCGCTCATTCGCCCTCCGGCAGCTTCACGATGACGAACCAATAGTCGCTCAGCACCTGCAGCACCTGCTGCAGCGCGTCGAGCGTGGGCGGCTTGCGGATGAACGAGTTCGCGTGGAGCTCGTAGCTGCGCAGGATGTCGGTCTCGGCGTCGGAGCTCGTGAGCACGACGACGGGGACCTTGCGCAGCGTCTCGTGCTCCTTGATCTGGCGGAGGACCTCCCGCCCGTCGATGCCCGGCAGGTTGAGGTCGAGCAGGACGAGATCGGGGACGACGGCGTCGGCATGTTCGCCCCGCCGGAACAGGATGTCGAGCGCCTGCTGCCCGTCGGTCGCGACGGTGAGGCGGTTCGCGATCCGGGCCCGCTCGAGGCCCTTGCGCACGAGCAGGACGTCCCCGGGGTTGTCCTCGACGAGCAGGATGTCGGCGACCTTCATGGGCCCTCTCCCGCCACCGGCAGGGTGAACCGGACGGTGGCACCGCGGCCGGGCTCGCCCACCGCGCTGATCCGCCCGCCGTGTCGCTCGACGATGCGCCTTGCGATGGCGAGCCCCATCCCCGTACCGTCGATCTCGTCTCGTGTGTGCAGCCGTTGGAATACGTCGAAGATGCGCTCTGCGTGACGCATGTCGAAGCCGAGCCCGCCGTCGGTCACACGGATCTCCACGCCGCCGCCGGCAAACTGCGCCGGATCGGGGGGGGTGCAGTCTATCCTCACCTGCGGTGGGGCGGCCCCCGCGAATGTCATCGCGTTGGAGAGCAGGGCCTCGAACAGCTGGACCAGCTGCCGCTCGTCGGCCAGGACGGCGGGCAGCGGCGCGCGGGCGATGGTCGCGTGGGTGCGGCGGACCTCCGCCCCCAGGGCCTCGAGCGCGCCGTCGACGGCCGCGTCGGCGGAGACGGGGCGCAGCGGGCCCCCGCGGCTCTGGATGCGGGAGTAGGTGAGCAGATCGGCCAGCAGCCGCTGCATGCGGCGCGCGCCGTCGTGCGCGAAGTCGAGGTAGCGCCTGGCCTGCGGGTCGAGCTGGTCGCCGAACTCGTCGCACAGCAGCTCGGTGTAGCTCGCCACCATGCGCAGCGGCTCCTGCAGCTCGTGCGAGGCGGCGTAGGCGAACAGCTGCAGGTCGGCGCGGGCGCGCTCGAGCTCGGTGGCCTGGTGCTCCGGGTCGAGCTGCGCGTCGACGTGCTCCTGCAGGATCGTGCCGAGCGAGACCAGGTCCTCGGCGGCGGCGACCCGGGCGCGCGCGGCCACCGGCGCGCCGAGCACGACCAGCAGGTCGAGCCCGCCGCCGAGCAGCAGCGCACGGCCCTCCGGCGACGTGGCGGCAGCCGGCCCGAGGACCACGACCCGGTCATCCGGAGCCAGCTCCGAGACCGACGCCACCGTGCGAGCCTCGGCCGATGCGGGGGTCGCCTCCGTGGCCGCGTCGGGGCAGGCGCAGAACACAACGTCCAAGACGCTCCCGAGCAATGGCTGCGTCGTAACTTCGCTCCCGTCGACGGCGCAATGTCGTCGACGGAACCCGAAGGATAACGCAATGGCGAGCGTTCGGGGGACCGCCCGCCGCGTTCCGTTGCGGTCAGTCCGCCGACATGGCGCGCCGGTCCACGCCGAACACCCACGTCACCTGGCCCGAGCTGCCGGCGGGGTAGCTCCCGGCGCGGACCGCCTGCGCGTAGCAGCGCGCCAGCGCCTCGTTCGTGCCCGCCTCGGTGATGACGGCGACGGTGCCGACCTTGCCGTCGGCCACCGTCCACGACAGGCGGACCCGGCCGTCGAGCGCGAGATCCGCAGCCCAGGCATCGGAGAAGCACTGGCGGACGACCCGCCCGTGGTCGGTCAGCGCGCGGTCGACCGCGGCCTCGGCAATCCCCGAGAGCTTGTCGCGGCGGACATACAGCGTGGTCAGCCAGCGACCGGTCACGTCCTCCGTCACCGAGATCCGCCGCCGATCGGCGCCCCAGGTGGTGGTGAGGGAGGCCGCCTCGCTGGTGCCGGCGCCTTCACCGCGACGGAGCACCCGCTGGGTCACCACCCACTGGCCGTTGCCACGCCCGGTGACGGTGGCCGGCCCGGCGGGCTGCACGAAGGCCAGCTCGACCGCCCCCGTCCACCGCTGCAGGGCGCTCACCCGCTGGTCGCTCGACAGCGCCTGCCAGGCGGCCTCGGGCAGGGCGGCGGCGAGGGCGTCCTCGGGGGCGAGGAGCGCGCCGTCCACCACGACCCCCACGAGCACGCAGCCGCGCGCGCCGCGCTGGACCCCGACCGGCACGGGCATCCCGGTGAACGGCTCGCCGAGCGCCGGGCGGTCGACGCAGACGCCGGCCGCGGGCAGCTCGCGGCCGTACAGCCCCTCGACGAGCTCGTGGACGCGCTCGTCGGAGACCACGCCGGGCGCTGCCTCGGCGGGAGCGGGCTCGGGCTCGGGCTCGGTCAGCGCCTGCGCGAAGGCCGCGGCGCCCCAGGCGATCAACATCCCAACCTCCGGTGGCTCGCCACGGGCATCCCGCGGCGGACGGCGGCGACCCGCTCGGGATCGAGCTCGGCGAGCGCCAGCCCCGGGCCCGCCCCGGCCATGGCGACCACGTCGCCCCACGGGTCGACGATCGCCGAGTGCCCGTAGCTGTGGCGCAGCCCGCCGTCGTCGTGGCGGCCGACCTGGCCGGGGGCGACCACCCAGCACTGCGTCTCGATGGCGCGGGCGCGCAGCAGCGGCAGCCAGTGGTCCTGGCCGGTGGTCGCGGTGAAGGCGCTCGGGACGCACAGCACGGTGGCGCCGCGGTCGACGAGGGCGCGGTAGAGCTCGGGGAAGCGCAGGTCGTAGCAGACCGACAGCCCGAGCGTGCCGAACGGGGTCTCGGCGACCACGGGCTCGCGGCCGGGCGCGATGGTGTCGCTCTCGCGGAACCGCACGTCGCTCGACACGTCGACGTCGAACAGGTGGATCTTGCGGTAGGCGGCGATCCGCGCGCCGTCGGGCCCGAACAGGACGCTCGTGTTGTGGCAGCGGTCGGGCGCCTCGCTGCGCTCGGCGAAGGAGCCGAGGAGCAGGTGGATGCCGAGCTCGCGGGCGAGCGCTGCGTAGTGCGCGCAGACGGGGCCGTCGAGCGGCTCGGCGCGGCGCACCTTCTCGGCGTGGGGGCCGAGGAAGTCGGTGTTCTCGGGGGTGGCGACGAACCGGGCGCCGTAGCCGGCGGCGCGGCGGATCAGCGCCTCGGCCTCGGCCAGGTTCCGCGCGGCGTCGCTCGTGGACGTGATCTGGACGGCGGCAGCGAGCATGGTGGAGCCTATCCCGCCGCTTCGGCGCGGGCGCGGGCGATGACCGTCTCCATGCGCATCAGGGCGACGGCGCCGAAGCCGACCCCCAGCCACAGCGTGGCGAGCCGCACGAGCAGCGACGCGGCGAGCGCCTGCGGGGCGGTGATGGCCTCGATGACGCGGGGCGCGCCCTCGGCGAGCGCGGCGTCGGCCACGCCGAGGCCGCCGGGGGAGGGGGCGCCGAAGACGGTGGCGAAGGCGTAGAGGAAGGTGGCGGCGTCGAGCGAGGCGGCGACGTGGAGGCCCCGGAAGACGAGCCAGTAGCCGACGCACTCCGCGAACCACGCCACCAGCGAGGCCGCCATGGTCACGGCGAACGGCACGGGCTCGAGGCAGGCGCGGGTGGCCTCGTAGACGTCCTCGAGGTGGCGCGCGGGGCGCTCGAGCGGGCCGATGCGGCCGATGGCCCGCAGGATGCCGATGGCGACGGGGCGGACCGAGATGGCCACGACCGCGAGCAGCGACACCCCGAGCGTCCAGTAGATGACCGAGGTGGCCTCGGCGTAGTAGGTGCTGACGCCCACGGCCGCGAGGATCGCGACCGCGATGCCGTCGGTGCCGCGCTCGACGACCAGCGCGGGCACGGTCTTGAGGAGCGAGCCGCCGGCGCAGGTGCGCACGAGCCAGGGCTTCACGATCTCGCCGGCCTTGGCGGGGCTGATGACCATCGCGAGGCCCGCGAGGAAGATCCAGACGTTGGTGCGGTGCGGCACGCGGATGCCGAGGCGCGTGAGCAGGTAGCTCCACTTGAGGTAGCGCAGGCCGTAGTTCACGAGCGTGAGCCCGAGGATCGGCACGTACAGGGGCCAGTCGAAGCCCACCAGCTCGGTGGTGGTCTCGGACAGGCCCTTGTAGACGGCGTAGGCGACGTAGCCCAGCACGGACAGGCCCACGGCGATCGACGCCCAGCGGCGGAACCGCGCCATGGCGGCCGGGGCGGGGGCGTCCGGGGCGGGAGCGTCGGGGGGGGGCGGGGGGCGGGCCGTGTGACATGGGCCGCGGCCCTATCCTGCTGCGCGGTGCGCCGCACCGGGCTAGACATCCGGGCGCCGTGTGCGCGGAGGCGAAGCCCGTGGTTCGAGCGTGGTCGGTGACCGCCCGGGCCTGGCCTCGGTCCAGGTCCGAGGCCGGAATTGATCGTCGCCCTGGGGCGCGGGCTGCACGCGCTGGGGGCGCGACGCGCTGCAGCGGCTCGCGTGCGAGGTCCTGCCCAACGGCACCGTCATCGCCAGGGACATCACCACGGCGGGCTACATCGTGCAGTCCGTCGAGCTGGCCGACGAGGTCGCCGCCTTCGAGCTGCCCGGACGACCAGACGAGCGAGCTGCCGATGCCCCTCACGGGCGAAGTGCGTGAGGCGCCCGAGCCCGAGTTCTCCTTGAGCCGACGCTCGACACCGACGAGGTCGTGACCACCCCGGGGCGGCGGGTGGCGTCGCTGGCGCCGCTGTCGGATCCGCCGCTCCTCGCCACCGAGGAGCCCTCGACCGACGCACCGAGGAGCTCGCAGGAGGTCGACGGGAGCCCATCTTCATGTTGCCCTCCGACGCGACCGATCTCCCCACTGAGACGACCCGGCTACGCCATCCCTCGACGCCTCGACCGGCTCGACGCCTGTTCGCTGGCGCTGGCCGGGGCGCGCTCGTCGGTGGGCGCGGAGCCGGGGCGGTGATCCTCAGGAGCGGGGTTCATCGCCGTCGACGGGCCGCACGCGGGCGTGAGCTTCGTCGGGAGCCGGCTGCCGTCGCCGGCGACCGGCGTGGCGGGCTTCGGGCGCGCCATGGAGAGCCGGCGCTCCGTGGTGCTCTTCGCGGACGCGCAGACCGATCCGCGCACAACGGCGAGGTCGACGCGCTGACGGGCTACTGCGGACCAAGCAGATCGTCGTGGTCCCGATCGTGGCGCGCGGACGGGCGCTCGGCGTCCTCGAAGCTCATGAACCTGCCCGACGGCCGGATTCCTTCCTCGACGACGACCTGGCCCTGGCGCGGCAGTACGCTGACGCTCGCGGTGCGGCCTGCTGAAGGCCTCAGAAGGTGACGCTCGGGCCGAGGATGCCTCACGTGCAGGCGGCAGCGACGAGCCTGGCGGCCACCCACAGCGCCACGGGGCGCTCGGGGACGGTCAGCGGATCGGCGCTGGCGGGCCACCGGGCCGGGTTGCGCAGCAGGTTCGTCATCCAGGCGAGCCCCGAGGTGCCACCGAAGCCGGCTGCGACCGACGAGATCAGCATGATCACCGCGCCGAGGGGGTTGAACAGCCCCGCCACGGCGTACAGCGAGCCGCCCGCGAGCCACGGGACGAAGGCGATGCGCCGGGCGACCTGCTGCCGGTCGGGCGCGTCGGCGGTGAACCGGGCCAGCCAGCCCAGCGACACCGCGATGGCGCCGGTGTACGTCACCGCCCCCGCGGCGGCGAGCGCGAGCCGCGCGCCCACGCTGTCGCCGGCGACCACCACCCAGTCCCCCACGCCGGCGACGCCGGAGAACAGCAGGTAGCCCGTGGCCTGCATCAGGTCGACGGAGAGCAGCAGCCACAGGAGCAGGTCCACGAGGCCGCGCGGCCGCCCCTTGCGCAGCTGGAGGCCCAGCGCGCCGATCCCGGCGAGCGCCAGGTTGGCGAGGCTGCCGGCGGCGGCCTTGAAGCGGATCGCGGCGTCGGTCATGCCGCCGTCGTCGCACTCGCAGAAGGCGGCGTTGAGCGAGATCATGCGGCCGCCGAGGAGCTGACAGGACAGCCCGTGGCCGAGGCCCTCGTGCGAGACGTTGGCGACGACGTAGACCAGGACGGCGGCGGCGACGAGCGTGGGGACGGAGGGGCGCATGGCGACGGTGCTCCGGGCGGCCCCGCGAGGGCGGGACGCCCGTCCCGAGGAACCGGTCGGACGCCGCCGCGCACGGTTCGGGCCGCTGACCGGTCCGTCGGGCCGGTCAGCGGCCGCGGATCACGGGCTCACGCGAGCTCGGTCGGCAGCTCGTCCTGGCGGTGGCGGCGCTGCTGGATGAGCCGGTTCGCGCCGTACGCGCCGGCCGCCACGGCAGCGGCGCCGAGGCCCGCGCCGAGGCCGAGCTTCAACGTCCGGGCCGTGATGCCCGCGCGGGCGAGCTTGGCCGACAAGCCCCGGCCGCGGGTCAGGCGGCGGGCGATCCCGAGCTTGGCCAACGTGCCGACGAGTCCGCTGTTGCGCGTGCCGCGCGTGGCGAGCCAACCGGCGGTGAGGTTCTTCACTGTCTGCATGGTGCTGTCCTCCTGCAGGAGGCGTATGCAGAACGGCGGGGCGCGTGTTCAGCTACAGCGCCGCCCGCAGGCCGAGGAGCGCTGCCACGGCGAGCGCCGGCACCACCGCGCTCCGCGGGCGCTGCGGCCCCGCCAGGCGCCCCAGCGCCCAGCCGAGCACCACCCCCGCGGCCGCGCCGGGTGCGTGCACGGCAGCGGCCAGCCCGGCCGCGGCGACGACCGCGGGGGCGTCGCCGAGCCGCCGGCCGGCCACCACCGCCGCGACGATCGCCACCGCGGCGCTGCCCTCGACCAGCGCCGGCCGGGCGACGGCCGCCAGCGCGACGCCCACCAGCGGGACCCACCCCGACGACCGCCGCACCGCGCCGAGCGCGCCGAGCGCGGTGGCGAGGGCGACCGCGACCGCGAAGGTGCCGGGGGTGACATTGGCGGCGCGCAGCAGGTCGCGCGGCTGCGCGGCCAGGGCCGTCCCGACCCGCCGCGGCTCGCGGCCGAGGCCGGCCAGCGCGGGCCACCACCGGGGCTGCGGGCGCGCCAGCGTCACCGACAGGCGGCGGCGCTCCTCGCCGCGGGTCCAGCGCAGGGTGTCGTCGCGCACGACCCGGCCGTCGCGCCAGCCGAGCAGCGAGGCGTCGGTGGCGACGAGCCCCGGATCGAGCCGCACGTCGCCCGCGAAGAAGTTCTGCGCCTCCAGCAGGTTGCTGGTGACGAGCTCGATGGTGTGGGGCTCCGGCGGCAGCGGCGCCCGCAGGCGCAGGGCGAAGCCCATCGTGTGCTCGGAGCTGCGCTCCGGGGTCGGCGTCGGCTCGCGCAGCTGCATCGACGCGACCTCGCCGTCGACGAGCAGCAGCAGGCCGGTGCCGAGCTCGACGGCCATCGCGCGGGTCACCTCGTCCACGTCGTCGCTGCCGGGCCGGGCGGTGCGCACGAGCAGGTCGGGCACGTCGGCGAAGAAGTCCACGTCGACCGAGCCGCGGTGCACCGTGAGCACCGACGACTGGGCCGCGGCGCGCTCGCCGACGGGGTGGGCGGCGGCGGCGAGCGCCAGCCAGAGCAGGGCGGTCATCGCGCGCCCCGTAACGCGCAGCCGCGGAGCGGGATACGGGCACCGGATGTCGGACAACCTCGCGTTCGAGCTCGTGGGCGAGTGGCCCTCCGCCCGCATGCTCCTCCGGCTGATGCTGCTCAACCGGCCGGACTGGGAGCCGCGCGAGAGCGGGTTCACCCACCGGAGCACCGGCGAGCGGGTGCAGCTCGCGATGGGGCCGTCGATGCCCGAGCTCGCCGAGGCCATCGCGGCGGGGGTCGATCCGGTGCGCCCGTCGATGGACGACGCGCTGCTGTCGGCGGTCGTGCACCACCGCGCGGTGGTCGTCGTGTCGGAGCCGAGCGGGCGCGACGACGTCGACCGCGCGCGCACGCTGCTGCGCGCGGCGGGCCAGATCGTGAACGGCGGGGCGCTCGCCGCCCGCTGCCGCACGAGCGGGCTGGCCCACGGCGCCGACGCGCTGCACGTGCTCGTCCGCAAGCTCGCCGCGGCCGAGGGCGAGGGCGAACCCGGCGAAGACGCCGACCTGGCGCTCCTCGGCGAGGACGCGCCGTCGGTGCTGCTGCAGGCCTACGTCCGCTTCGACCTGTCCGGCGAGGCCCGCACCTACGGCATGCACGCCCTGGGCGCGCCCGACGTGGCGCTCGATCCGGCGGAGCTCGCCGGCGCGGGCGGGGTCGACCGGGCCCGGGCGCGGCTCGAGGCGGCCGCGCTCGGCCTGCTGCGCGGCGAGCGGGACGCCGCGGGGGCGTCGCCCGACCCGACCGTCGCGCGCGCCCCCCACCACAACCCGCACGGCGTGCTGCAGCTCTGAGTCAGCGGCCGAAGGTGGCCGTGACCTCGGCGCCCGTCCACCAGTCGAAGCGGCCCGGGCGCAGCAGCGGCACGCGCGCCACGCCGGTGACCCGCACCCGCGGCGTGACGACCCGGCCGAGCGCCGCGCTCGCGTCGACGGCCCAGCGGGGCCCGGTGCCGCCGAGGACGCGCACCACGTCGAGCGCGCCGGACGGCGACCAGTCGCCGCTGCGCCCCACGGCGAGCCGGGAGACGACCTCGAGGTGCTCGTGCGGGTCGATGAGCAGGGGCACGGCGACCAGCACGACGTGCTCCTCGGCGCCGCCCTGCGGGGCGGGCGTGACCGGCGGCTCCTCGTGGTCGAGCGTGGCGCGGGCGGGGCTCGCCGCCGCGGCGGTGGGCGTGCCGTGGGCCACGGCGTCGATGGCGGTGCGCAGGCCGGTGCGCGCGTCGATCCACACGGCGGAGGGCACGAAGCGCAGCCCCGCGTAGGGCAGGGCGCCCCAGTGGTGCTCGGCCACGGCGCTGCCGCCCACCGGCACCTCCAGCTGGGCGCCGGCGAGCGGCCGCCAGCGCCCGCTCGCGGGCAGGGCCTCGGCGCCGAACAGCGCGTTGCCGAGCCCGGTGCGGACCGAGCCGGCGGCGACCTGCATCTGCACGGGCACCGCGGCCGTCAGCGCGACGGCCGGCACGGGCCGCACCGCGCCGACGAGGGTGGTGCGGGCCCAGGTGCCCTCGGCCACGTCGGTGTGGGCGCCCGCCAGGTCGATCCGCGCGCCGACCTGCGCGCCGAGCCCGCGCGCCGCGGTGGGCATCGGGCACTGGTCGAGGCCGCAGGAGGCTTGGGCCAGGACTGAGAACCAGCCGAGCAACATGGACATCGGGTATCCGGTGGGCGCCGGGCGGCGCTGCGGCAGTCGGTCGCAGGGGGTGCGACGTCCGGTCGCAGTGCCGACGGGCGCTGCACCGCGTAGATCGGCTGGGGAGGGAGCGATCGGGCAGCGTGCGCCGAACGGCACGGGAGCGCAACCGCCGTCCGAGCCGCCGGCGCTCGACCTCGGGAGCCTGGCGCGGCTGCGCTGGCTCGGCGTGGTCGGGCTGCTCGCGCTGGTCGCCGTGGGGCCGCGGATCGGCTTCTCGCCGCCCGTGGCCTGGGTCGCGGCCGTGGTCGCCGGCATCGCCGTCACCAACGGCGGGCTGTGGCTGTGGGTGCCCTCGGGGCGGGCGCGGGCGCCGGTCGCGGCGGCGCTGCTGGCCGTCGACACGCTGCTGCTCACCACGCTCCTCGCCGAGAGCGGCGGCGCCGCCAACCCGTTCGTCGTGCTGTACGGCTTCCCCGTCGTCGTGGGCGCGCTGCTGCTGCCCACCGGGCTGTCGGTGGCCGTCTTCGGCGTGGCCACGGCCGCCTATGCCTCGCTGTTCGCGATCGGCCACGACCTGCACGATCACGGCGCGGCAGCCATGCGGGTCCACATGATCGGCATGTTCGTGGCGTACCTGCTCACGGCGACGACGATGGCCGCGCTGGTGCTGTGGGTGCGGCGGGTGCAGGGCCGGGCGGCCTGGGAGCTCGCGCGGGCCCACACCATGCGCGAACGCGCCGAGCGGCTGACCTCGCTCGCGACGCTGGCCGCCGGCGCGGCGCACGAGCTCGGCTCGCCCCTGTCGACGATCCTGGTCGTGAGCCGCGAGCTCGAGCAGCTCGTCGACAGCGCGCCGGCGCGCGACGACCTCGCGCTCATCCGCGGCGAGGTGGAGCGCTGCCGCGAGATCGTGGCGGGCATGTCGGCCGGCGGCGGCGTCGGCATCGGCGAGGCCCGGCTGCGGGTGGGGCTGCGCGATCTGCTCGACGACGCGCTCGAGGCGCTGTCCGACGCCGACGTCCGCGCGTCCGCGACCGACGAGGAGGTGACGGTGCCCGTTCGGCTGCTGGGGCAGGTGGTGCGCCAGCTCGTGTCCAACGCGCTCGACGCCGGCGGCGCGCCGGTCGAGGTGGCGGCGGCCCTGCGCGACGGGGGCCTGGCCCTCACCGTGCGCGACCGGGGCCCCGGCATGCCGCCCGAGGTCCTCGCTCGCGCGACCGAGCCGTTCTTCACGACCAAGGCGCCCGGGGCGGGCACGGGCCTCGGCCTGTTCTTCGTCGCGTCGGTGGCGCAGCAGCTCGGCGGCCACCTCGAGCTGCGCAGCGACGCCGGCGGGACCGTCGCCACCGTGTGGGTGCCGGTGTGACGGAGCGTCGCACGCTCCTGCTGGTCGACGACGACGAGCGCCTGCGCTCGCGCCTGGCGCTGGCGCTGCAGGGGCGCGGCCTGCGGGTGCTGACCGCGGCCGGACCCGAGGTCGCGCGCACGGTCGCCGCGGCCGAGGCGCCGGATCTGGCCGTGCTCGACCTCAAGATGCCGGAAGGCTCGGGCCTCGACCTGCTGCGCGACCTGCGTGAACGCCTGCCGGCGCTGCAGGTCGTCGTCCTCACCGGCTACGGCAGCATCGCCACCGCGGTCGAGGCCATGCGGCTCGGCGCGGTGAACTACCTCACCAAGCCCGCCGACGCCGACATGGTGCTGGCGGCCTTCTCGCAGGCCGAGGCGCCGCAGCGGCCCGTGGCCGAGCAGTACGAGCCGCCGAGCCTGGCGCGGGCGGAGTGGGAGCTCATCAACCGGGTGCTGGAGGACTGTGGCGGGAACGTGTCGCAGGCGGCGCGGAAGCTCGGGATGCACCGTCGGACGCTGCAGCGCAAGCTCGCGACCCGGCCCCCCAACAAGTAGCCGGCGAGCTCACTTGTCGAGGAGATCGTACTTGTTGAGCTTGTAGCGCAGCGTGTTGCGCTCCACGCCGAGCAGCCGCCCCGCCGCCGCCCGATCGCCGCTGCACCGCCGCAGCGCCTCCATCAGGATCCGCCGCTCCACGCTCTCGAGGTAGTCGGACAGCGAGAAGCCCGGCTCGAGCTTCGGCAGCCCGGCCCCCGGATCCTCGACCACCTGCAGGTTGAAGCCGTCTTCGCCGAGGACGACGGTGCGCTCGGCCAGGTTGAGGAGCTCGCGGATGTTGCCGGGCCAGTAGTGGCGCTCCAGCTGGTCGCGCAGGCGCGGGCTCAGGTCGGGCTCCGGCCGACCGTATCGGCTCGCATAGGTGCGCAGGCCGCGGCGGAACAGCGGCACGATGTCTTCCTGGCGCCGGCGCAGCGGCGGCACGGGGATGACGACCACGGCGAGCAGGTAGTACAGCTCGGGGCGCAGCTCGCCCTCGGCCACGCGGCGGCGCCCGTCGGGCCGGGCCGTGGCCACGAGCCGCAGGCCCGGCGGCACCAGCTGCAGGCGGCGGTAGAGCTCGCGCTGCAGGTCGTCGGCCAGGTCGTCGACCGAGGGCAGCAGGACGGTGCCCGTCTCGGGCCAGGGCTCGTCGCGCGCCAGGTTGTGGAGGACGAGCCCCCCGGGGCTGCCGCCCAGCCGGTGCAGGGTGGAGGCGCAGTACGCGCGACCCGACCCGATCTCGCCCTCCAGCCACACCGCGGAGGGCACGCCCGCCGCGCGCTCCAGCGTCTGCAACAGCTGGCGGGAGCTGTCGGCCAGGGCGACGAACTCGTCCTCGTCGGGCAGATCGGTCTCGTGCTCCACGAGCGACGGGCCGCCGAGCAGCACCTCGTTGCGCAGCTGATCGAGGCGGGTGGAGACCTGCTCGACCGTGACGGGCTTGGTGAGGAAGTCGCGGGCGCCGAGGTGCATGGCCTGCACGGCCACGTCGACCGCGCCATAGGCCGTGAACACGATCGTCTCGACCGGCGGACGCTGCGAGCGCGCGGCGGTGAGCACGGCCATCCCGTCGACGGGCTCCATCTTCAGGTCGGTCAGCACCACGTCGGGCGGGTTGGTGCGGATCCGGTCGATGGCCGACTGCCCGTCGTAGACCGCCGACACCTCGTCGCCCTGCTTCCGCAGCAGGCGCGCGAGCGCGTCGGCAGAGGAGCGGTTGTCGTCGACGACCAGGACGCTCAAGGGAGGGGACAAGTGATGACCTCGCCAGCGACCGGACATAACCCGGTGAGGGGCCCGCGCTCGGCGCCGCGGTGGATCTCTCGCAGGCCGATTCATACATAAAACTTGTGTGAGCGCAACCCGCGCTCAGCAGGGGGAAGGCCATGCTCGTGCAAACCACGAGGTGGGCGGCGTTCGCCTGCCTGGCGCTGTACTGTGTCGGATGTGACGAGGTGACGGACCCGCTCGGACAGGAGCGCCGGACGGAGGCGCCCTACGACGCGGTGCGCCTGCGCGCGCCGGTGGGGCTCGCGTTCGGGCTCGAGGGGGCGCTGCCCGCGGACGGCCTGCAGGTGATGTGCGCGGACGGCCCGGAGGCCGCGGTGCACACGCGCCTGGCGGGCGACGAGCTGGTGATCGAGGCGGCGGACGCCGACGTGACGAGCTGCGTCGTCACCGTGAGCACCGCCCGCGCGCTCGACCTGGAGGTCGACACCGAGGTGCCGCTCGAGCTCACCACGCAGCAGGTCGTGCGGCTCGGCGAGGTGTCGGGCAACTCCGTGCTGCTCCACGCGTCGTCGGTGGGCTCGCTGCTGTTGGACCGCCTCACGGTGGGACGGACGCTCGAGCGCCGCAGCACCGATCATCGACGTGGGCGCCGTGACCGCGAGATCGCCTCGTCGTGCGCACCGACGGCAGCGCCCGCGTGGCGTGGCCGACGCCGAAGGTCAGGGCACAGACTCGACGCGTGGGAGCCGCGCCACCGGGTCGCCGCGGGCCACGCCGACTGTATGCCAGCGTCTACGCGCGCGGCGCCTCGGTCCTCGACCTCTCCGCGCTGCGCGCCGATGCCGCCGACGTGGATCTGGCGGGGCCGGTGACCGTGTCGCTCGGCGCCGACGCCTCGACCACCGACGTCGCCACCCAGGGCCGCAACGCCTCGCTGACCCTCGACTGAGCCCGAGCGGTCAGGCGGGCGGGTCGCCGGGGGCGCGGCGCGGCAGCCGGACCGCGAACCGGGCCCCACCCATCGGCGAGCGCTCCACCCGGATGCTGCCGCCGTGCGCGTCGACGACGCCCTTCACCAGCGTGAGCCCGAGCCCCGTGCCGCCCTCGCGCCCGGTCACGTCGGGCTCGAAGATGTGGTCGACCATCCCCTCGGGGACGCCGGGGCCGTTGTCGTCGACCAGGATCAGCAGGTGGTCGGGCTCGTCGAGCAGGCTGACCTTGACCTCGCCCGAGTAGCGGGGCACGGCCTGCAGCGCGCGTTGCGAGCACAGACCTCGATGGCGCGCTTCGCAGCGGCGCCAGGTCGGGCACGGCACACTCGGACCAGGTGCTGCCGGCAGCCAGGCGCACGCTGCGGGTGGCTGCGGCCGCCGCAGCGCCACGACCTGCTCGACCAGCGGCGCCACCGGCTGCACCGTCACCTGCAGGCGCAGCGCGCCGCGGGCCGCGCTCTCGGTGAGCAGGCGGTTGACCACCTGCTCGAGCGTGCGGATCTCGGTGTGGATGGACTCGCCGATGGCGAGGCGCTCGTTCGGGTCGTCCTCGGACGCGATGAGGCTCGTGAGCAGCTCGAGGGACTGCAGCGGGTTGCGGATCTCGTGGGCGACGATGCGCGCCATCTCCTGGACCAGGGTGATCCGCGACAGGATGGCGTCTTCGCGGTCGTCGACGGAGCGCGCCGCGGCGTTGAGGCGGTCGACCAGCGCGTCGAGCTCGTACAGCCCGGTCTGCGCCACGGCGACGCCGCGCTCGCCGGCGCCGACCCGCGCGAGCGCGCCGGAGATCTCGGACAGCGGCCGGAGCAGGCGCAGGATGCCGAGCGAGGTGACGATGCCGACGAACAGCGCCAGCAGCACCACGGCGACCATGACCCGCAGCGCGGGGGTGCGGGGGTCGAGCGTGACGCCGGCGATGACGTCGATGCCCTCGCCCGTCACGCACGACAGCGCCCAGTCCTTGCGCCCCGACCGCACGAGCATCGACCCGTCGGTGTTGCACACGGCGTCCCGGTCGACCTCGAGGGGCTCGCCGAAGTCGACCCGCGCGCCGTCGCGCACCACCGTGAGGTGCTGGAGCGACGGGCCGCGCAGGCTGCTCGCGTCGATGACGGCGCCGTTGCGCGCCGAGGTGTGGACGGAGTGGGCGGCGGCCTCGGTCTGGCGCCGCCCGACCATCTCCTCGGCGTCGATGATCTGCCAGATGAGCGGGACCGAGGTCGGCACGAAGCTGACCGCGGCGAGCGTGCCAGCCATCCACCCCATCACGAACGCGGCAGACGGTCGGCGCACGGTCGCTACTTGATGTCCATGCCCGCTTCCTCTTCGTCCGTCGTCTTCTCGCGGACGCGGATCCGGATCGCCTCGGCCTCGGTGCCGTACAGCTGGTACTGCGCGTTGGCGACCGACGGGCGCGTGAGGTCGGCCTGGCTGATGATGGCCGTGGTGTAGGCCCGGCCGTAGTCGTACTGCAGGTGCAGCGGCGAGGCGCAGCCGGACAGGCCGGCGGCGGCCAAGAGCGCCGCGACGAGGTGGGTTCTGACGGTCACGGGTCCTCCTGCGGCGGCGCCGGGCGCTCGCCGGGATCGGCTTCTTGCGGATTCGGTGCGGTCGCGTTCGGAGCCGTGGGGACGGCGGCGGGGACCCCCACGGTGAGCGCGGCGAGGCTGTCCTTCGCCTGCGCGTGGTTCGGGTCGAGGTCGAGCGCCTTCTCGTACCAGGGGCGCGCGGCGTCGAGGCCGTGGTAGCGCTCGATCGACAGGCCCACCATGTAGGCGGCGTCGGCGCGGCTCATCGTCGACTGCAGCGCCTTGTAGGCCTGCTGCTCGCGCCCGACGGCGGCGAGCGCCATGCCGAGGTTGTTGCGGTAGCGGGGCTGGCTCGCGTCGAGCTGGACGGCCTTCTGCGCCGCCTCGAGGCCCTCCGCGGGGCGGTCGGCGGCCAGCAGCAGGAAGCCGAGGTTGTTCCAGGCGGCGGCGTCGCCCTCGTCGAGCGAACCGGTGGCGCGCTGGCACTCGCTGACGGCCTCGTCGAGGCGCTGCACGGTCGGCATCAGAGGATGCGGAAGCCTGCGAGGGCCGGGCGTCGCTGGCCATGCGCTTGCGCGCGATGAGCAGCAGGCGCTCCGACTCGCTCGTCACGCCGTCGATGCGCAGGGCCTTGCCCTGGAGCAGATCGAGCACCGGGTCCTTCTCGCCGTCGGCGCGGAGCTGCCGCACGATGTCGAGGGCGCCGACGGTGTTGGCGTTGCCGTCCGACGCGTCGAGCAGCTCCTCGACGAGCGCCAGCCGCACCGACTCCGGGTCGGTGCGCCACTTCGGCATGTCCTCGATCTGCTCGGCGGGGACGTGCGGGTGCAGGCAGCCGCCCAGGGCGACCGCGAGCAGCGGCACGAGCAGGGCGTGCTTCACCGGGACCCCATGACCTCGACGACGCGGATCAGCGCCGGCCCCATGAGCACCATCCCGAGCACGGGCAGCAGGAAGATGATCATCACGACGGTGAGCTTCGGCGAGACCTTGGCGGCCTCCTCCTCGGCCTTCGACATCCGCTTCTGGCGGGTCATGCGCGAGTGGACGCGCAGGCCCTTGGCGATCGAGGTGCCGAAGCGCTCGGCCTGGGCGAGCATGTTCACGAGCGAGCGGATCTCGTCGAGGCCCGTGCGCCGCTCGAGGTGCCGCAGCGCCTCGACCCGGGGCACGCCGGCGGAGATCTCGTAGGTCACGACCTGGAACTCGCGCGACAGCTCGGGCGCCGCGGTCTCCATCTCGACGGCCACCCGGCGGAACGCGGCGTCGAGGCCGAGGCCCGCCTCGACGCAGCTCACCAGGAGGTCGAGCGCGTCGGGGAAGCTGCGCAGCAGGATGCGCTTGCGCTTGTCGGTGATGTTCGCCAGGTAGATGGCCGGCATGTAGTAGCCGAACGCCCCGGCCACGACGACGCCCAGCGCCACCTCGGGGATGTGGTTCGGCGAGAAGAACGGCAGCACCAGGAAGGGGCAGCACAGCGACAGCGTGACCCGGATGCTGTTGAAGATCTCCAGGGCGTGGCGGCTCTTGAAGCCCGCCTGGAGCAGCATCAGGCGCTGCTTGTTCTTCTCCTCGTCGGACTGCGGCGTGGCCAGCGCGCCGATGCGCGCGCCGATGTCGCCCACCAGGCTGTCGTTCTTCTTGTCGACCGTGATGATGTCGTAGGCCTCGACCTCCTGCACCTTGTGCAGCTCGCGGAGGCGGTCACCGGCCGTCCGGGTCGGGAACAGCAGGACGTACAGGCCGTAGAAGAAGCCCGCCACGAAGACGAGCACCATGATGGAGAGGAAGCCGAACAGGAGCAGGTTTCCCATGGTCAGACCTCCACGTTCGACATGTCGCGCATGATGATGACGCCGAGCGTGTACATGAACAGCCCCACCACGACGATCGCGTTGCCGGGCGTGGTGTTGGCGAGCGGCAGCAGGTACTCGCGGTTGGCGATGAACAGGATCATGAGCACGCCGAACGGCAGGCTGCCCAGGATCAGCGCCGAGAAGCGGGCCTCGGAGGTCATCGCGCGCACCTTGGCGTCGAACAGGAACCGCGCCCGGATGGTGTCGGCGATGTTCTCGAGGATCTCGATGAGGTTACCGCCCGTGTCGCGCTGGAGCATGACGGAGGACACGAAGATCCGCAGGTCGAACACGCCCGGGTTCCGCGTGAGCATCTTGTCGAAGGCCTCGCGGTAGTCGCGGCCGTAGCGGACCTCTTCCTGCACCCGGCCGAACTCGGCCGCGATCGGCATCGGCATCTCTTCCTGCACCAGGCGGAAGGCGTCCGACAGGCCGACACCGGCCGACAGCGCGCGCGCGACGAGCTCGAGCGCGTCGGGCAGCTGCTCGACCAGCTTGTTGATGCGGCTCTTCGCCTGGTACTGCACCAGGAAGTAGGGCAGGTAGCCGATCCCGGCGGCCAGGATGCCGACCGGGCTCTGCAGCGCGATGACACCGAGCACGAAGCCGATGCCCGCCATCACCAGCATGCGGGTGACGAGCTGTCCGACGCCGTAGTTCACGTCGGCCATGCGCAGGGTGGTGGCGAGCGACTCGCCGACCTGGCCGAGCGCGGTCGCGACGGCGTCTTGCGCCTGATCACGGAACAGCGCCTGCTCGACCTCCTCGGGGCCGGTGCCCGATCCGAGGCGGCGTAGCAGCTCTTCCTGTTCGCGCTCCCGCTTGGCGACCCAGGCCCAGTACAGGCCCTGCCCGGTGGCGAGCACCGCGGTGAACACGATGGCGAGTGCCAGCACGATGACCCATCCGGGCATCGTCACACCTCCATTTCGAACCGGAAGAGCTCGCCAGCGAGCCGGATCCCGTTGGTGGCGAGGCGGGAGGCGAAGCGCGGGCGGATGCCCGTGGCGCGGAAGGCGCCGCGGACCTTGCCCTGCTCGTCGATGGTGCGCTGCTCGAACACGAAGATGTCCTGCGTCGTGATGACCGGGCCCTCCATGCCCGTCACCTCGGTGAGCGCCATGATGCGGCGGGAGCCGTCGGTCAGGCGCTCCTGCTGGACGATCACGTCGAGCGCGCGCGCGATGGTCTCGCGGATGGCCTTGTCGCCCATGTTCGGCATGCCGATGCCGACCATCGTCTCGAACCGCGCCAGCGCGTCGCGCGTGTTGTTGGCGTGGACGGTGGCGAGGGAGCCGTCGTGGCCCGTGTTCATGGCGGTGAGCATGTCGATGGCCTCACCGCCGCGGATCTCGCCCAGGATGATGCGGTCGGGGCGCATCCGCAGGCAGTTCCGGACGAGGTCGCGCTGGGTGATCTCGCCCTTGCCCTCGAGGTTCGACGGGCGGGTCTCGAGGCGCACCACGTGGTTCTGCTGCAGCTGCAGCTCCGCGGAGTCCTCGATGGTGATGATCCGCTCGCCGTCGGGGATGAACGACGACAGCACGTTGAGCAGCGTGGTCTTCCCGGAGCCCGTGCCGCCGCTGATGATGCAGTTCAGCCGGCTGCGGACGCAGCCGCGCATGACCTCGAGGATCGGGCGGGGGCAGGAGCCCAGCGCCACGAGGTCCTCGGCGGTGATGGGGATGGTGCCGAACCGCCGGATCGAGACCGTGGGGCCGTCGAGCGCGAGCGGCGGGATGATCGCGTTGAACCGCGAGCCGTCGTGCATGCGCGCGTCGACCATCGGGTTCTGCTCGTCGACGCGGCGGCCGACCGCCGCGACGATCCGCTCGATGATCTGCAGCAGGTGCTTGTCGTCGTTGAACTGGACGTTCGTCTTGACCAGCCGGCCCTTCCGCTCGACGAAGACCGTCTTCGGGCCGTTGATCATGATGTCGGACACCTCGGGGTCGCGGAGCAGGGGCTCCAGCGGGCCGAGGCCGAGGATGTTGTCGAGGATCTCCTCGACCAGCCGCTCCCGCTCCATCCGGTTGAGCGGCAGCTGGCGCGCCTCGACCCGGTCGGTGAGCGTGCTGCGGAGGCGGGCGGCGAGCTCCTCACGCGGCGTGTTGCCGACCTGCTCGAAGTCGAGGGACTCGATGAGCTCGTTGTGCAGATCGCGCTTGATCTGCGTGAAGTCGGCGCCGGGGAACGTCCCGGCGCCGGCGGGTGTGCCCCCCGGACCCCGCAGGCGCCCCTGCGAGCCGCGCACCCGGTCGATCAGCCTGCCGCCGCCCATCGATTACCTCCGTCCGAACAGGCCGGACAGCCAGCCCGAGTTCTGATCGCCGTGGCTGCTCTCGCTCCGCGGATCGTCCGGGTCCTCGGTCAGCATGGCGACCAGGTTCGCGATGTCGCGCGCCGTGTCGCACCGCTTGTTGACCTCGCGGATGATCTTCCCCTCGTTCACCGCCTGCTCGACGTGGCGAGGGTCGTCGGCGATGGTCGCGTGCACCGGGATCGCCAGGTTCTGCGCGATGTCCTTCTTCCCGACGTACGCGGCCTTGTGCCAGCGGTTGACGACGAGCCGGACGCGCTCCTTCTCGATGCCGAGCACGGCGAGCGAGCGCAGGCGCCGGTAGGCGTCGCGGACCGAGGTCACGTCGGGGGTCGTCACGAGCACGATCTGGTCGGCGACGTTGAGGCCGAGCGAGACCGCCTCGTCGTAGTAGCTGCCGCAGTCCAGGATGACCCACTGGTAGGCCCGGGCCGCGATGCTGAGGATGTTGTAGACCTCGTCGGCCTTGATGTGCCCGACCGAGTCCATGTCGTCGGGCGTGGTCAGCACGTTGACCTTGGTGCGGTGCACGACGACGGCGCTGGTGAGCACCCGCTCGTCGAGCCGGTCGGCGCGGGCCACCAGGTCCACGATGGAGTCGCGGCTCTGGAGGTCCATCATGGGCGCCACGTCGCCCATGCCGAAGTCGAGGTCGACGAGCAGCACCCGGTGGATGCCCGCGAGCTCGGCCGCGAGGTGCACCGCGATGGTGGTGGTGCCGACGCCGCCCTTCGCGCCGGTGACGGCGACGACCCGGCCCTTCTCCTCTTCGGCGCCCTGGCTGAACGCCGCCTCGCGCACCGTCTGGCGCAGGCGCGTGGCGTCCTCCGGGAGCACGACGAATTCCTTGAACCCGCTCCGCATCGCGGAGAGGATCTGCTGCGGGTCGGCGTGATCGGCGAGGGCCACGATGGTCATGGCGGGGTGCATGCGGCGGAGCTCGTCCGCCATCTGCAGCGAGGCGTCGACCGCGCGGGTGTAGCCGACGATGACCACGTCGGGCTTGGTCCGCTCGATCATCGACAGGGCGTCGCCGAACATGATCGAGGAGCTCGGCAGCACCGCTTCGGTCTGCAGTGTCTCCCGCACCATCCCCATCGCCTCGGAGTCGAGGCCGACCAGGACCACGGATGCGGCGCCGGAGCTTCTTCCGATGTTGCGCAAGGGGCGGTCTCCACGCGGGCCGTTCGGCCCTTCCGGTGCATAAATTGAGGCGGGCCCGCCGCGGCGGCCCCGCGACGGTCTAGCGCTGCAGCCCCACCGCGCCGGTCGCGTTCGCGGTCCGGGAGTTGGG
>JAWKRQ010000084.1:0-34594 GCA_041389545.1 Myxococcota bacterium
ACCTCGAGGGGTACTTCCAGGTGATGAAGTGGCTCAACGTCATCGACACGGCGTTCGCGGCGCCCGAGTACTCCGAGCTGTCCGCGCGCGTCGCCTGGCGCCCCGGTCGGCACCGGCTCATGCTCACCGCGATGCGCTCGGGCGACAGCCTGGCGCTCGTCGACAGCGCCGACGCGAGCCTCGTGAACTTCGACGGCCGCTTCGAGCTGCGCAACGCGCTCAACCTGTTCGCGCTCGACCACACCTTCACGGCGTCGCCCGACACCACCTGGCGGACCACCGCGGCGCTGACCATCGACCGCAGCTTCCTCGCGCGCGACCTCGGCGGCGTCACCGCGCGCACCTACCGCACCTGGCGCGGCTATGCGCGCACCGACCTCGACACCCGTCCCGACGAAGGCCCGCTGCAGCTGCAGCTCGGCGCCGACGCCGCCGTGACGCGGCTGTTCGCCGAGGGCGAGATCGAGGATCCGCGCGTCGTCCCGCAGTGGGCCAACACGGGCATCGTCGACCTCGGCCAGCCGACGGTGGAGCTCGGCGAGATCGCCGCCTACCCCGACGCCTCCGCCTACGGCCAGGTCGTGATGGACCTCGCGCCCGCCCAGGTGCGCACCGGCCTGCGCGTGCGCTACGCCGGCGCCACCGACGAGGTGCTGGCCTCGCCCTCCGCGGGCCTCTCGGTGCCGCTGCCCACGGGCACCGTCCCGAAGGTCGCCTTCGGCCTGTACCACCGCACGCCGCGCGACCCCATCGTGCTCGACCCCGATCTCGGCAACGCGGGCATCGGCAGCGAGCACGCCGCCCAGCTGGTGTTCGGCATCGACCAGGGCTTCCCCCTGCCCGGCAACGAGGCCGGCGGCTTGCTGCGGATCGAGGGGTACAGCACGCTGCGGACGGGCCTCGTCGTCCGCCCCGACGCCTTCGACCCGCTCGACCCCGGGCCGCCGCGCGACCGGTTCTCGAACCAGGGGACGGGGCACGACCGCGGCCTGGACGTGCTCGTCGGCGCGCGCGCGGGCCGCCTGTCGGGCATGGCGACCTACGCGTACCTGCGGTCGGACCGCGTGAACCCGCTGAACACCGTCTTCCCGACCGAGGTGGCGCCCACCCAGGACCAGCGCCACACCTTCGGCGTGTCCGCCGAGTGGCAGCTCACCGCGCGCTGGCGCACCACGGCGCGCTACACCTTCCACACCGGCCGGCCGGTCTCGCGGATCGTGGCGGCGGGGGAAGACTACGGCGCGGTGGACTGTCTCAACTGCGACCGGCTGGGCCCGACCCACGACCTCGCGCTGCGCGGGGAGTGGCGGCGGGCCTACGATCGGTACCTGCTGTCGATCTACCTGGAGGTCCTCAACGCCCCGAACTTCCGCTCGCCGTTCACCCCGATCGCCACGGTGAAGGACGGCGTGCTGGATTCGTCGATGCTGTACCACCTGCCGGTGCGCCCGTTCCTCGGGATCCGCGCAGACTTCTGAGGGCCACTGGCCGGCCGTCGCGCCGGCGGATATCCCGGAGCTCCCGTGGAAGACCTGAAAGCTCGCCTCAAGTCCCTGATCGTCGACGCGCTGCACCTGGAGGAGGTCGATCCGACCTCGATCCCCGACAGCACGCCGCTGTTCGGCGCCGATCCGCTGAACCTCGACTCGGTCGACGCGCTGGAGCTCGTCCTCGAGGTCGAGCGGGCCTTCGGGGTCCAGCTCGACGACTCGGCCGAGACGCGCAAGGTGCTCTACTCCGTCGACACGCTGGCTGCGCACCTCGCCCCCCTGGTGGGCGTGACCACCGACGCGTGAGCGCGCTGCCCGAGGCCGAGGTCGCCATCTGCGGGGCGGGGCCCGCCGGCGCCGCGCTGGCCGGGCTGCTCGCCCGCGAGGGCGTCGACGTGCTGCTGCTCGACCGGGTGGCGCGCCCCGAGGCCGTGGTGGGCGAGTCGCTGCTGCCGTTCGGCAACCGCGTGCTGGAGCAGCTCGGCGTGTCGATGGAGGGCTACCTCTGCAAGCGCGGCGCCGTGTTCACCGCCCCGGAGGACGCCGAGCACGCCGTGCGCATCGACTTCTCCGAGGCGGCGCGGCCGAGGTGGGACCACGCGCACCAGGTCCGTCGCGAGACCTTCGATGCGCGCCTGCGCCAGGCCGCGGTCGACGCCGGGGCGCGCCTCGAGCTGGCCGCCGTGGAGCGGGTCGAGGCCCTGCCCGGCGATCGGATCGCCGTGCACACCGACCGCGGCCCCGTCCGCGCCGGGCGGGTGGTCGACGCGCTCGGCCGCGAGGGCGTGTTCGGCAAGGCGCTCGGCCTGCGGCGGCAGCACCCGCTGCTGCGCAACGCCGCGCGCAGCCGGTGGTACCGCGACGTGGCGCAGCTCGAGCCCGAGCAGCCGGGCGACATCCTCATCGCGCCGTTCGAGGGCGGCTGGTTCTGGCTCATCCCGCTGGGCGAGGGCATCACCAGCGTGGAAGCGGTCACCACGCGGACCCGGATCATGGGTGCATGGGAGGAGGCTACGGCGGCGCGCTGCCCGGCCGTGCGGCGGCCTGGCCGGCGCGGCGCCGGTGGGCCCGATGCGGGGGCACCAGGACTTCAGCGCCGTCACCGAGCGCTTCTTCGGCGAAGGCTGGGCCGTGGTGGGCGACGCCGCCGTGTTCGTCGACCCGGTGTTCTCGTCCGGGGTGCTGCTCGGCCTCGAGGCGGCCTCCGGCCTCGCCGAGGCGCTGCTCGGGCGCACCTCGCTCGAGGCCTGGCAGGCGTCGGTGCTGCGGGCGTCCAAGGCGTTCGAGACGGTGGCGCTGTCGTTCTACGACCGCAGCTTCCTCACCGTGCTGTTCTCGAGCGAGCACCAGCCCACCATCCGGGCCGAGATCGTGGCGCTGCTGGCTGGCGACGTGTGGGAGCACCCGGCGCCGGCGCGGATCGCCGCGCGCCTCGGCGACCTGGCGGCGCGGATCGCGCGCTGACTCACTCCAGGTGGCGCGCCAGGTCGTCGAGCCAGGTGCGCGCCGTCGCCTGCGGGTCGTGGAACAGCGGGGCCAGCAGGCGGAACACGAGGCTGTGGATCTCGCCCCGCTCCACGATGGTGACCCGCGTCCCGTCGCCCTCGGGCGCCAGGGTGAGCGTCCAGGTGCCCGAGAACGCCGTCTGGTCGACGACCCGCGTGACGAGGCGCCGCTCGGGCTCCTCGGCCTCGATCACCACCGCGAGCACGTCGCCCCGGGCGTCGGTCTCCTCGACGCGGTCGCCGCGCCGCACCGCCGCGCGCAGGCCGCTGCGCCAGCGCGGGTGCGCGTCGTAGTCGACGACGGCGGCCCACACCGCCGCCGGCGGCGCCGCCACGGTGCGCGTGGCCTCGGCGACGTGGCCGGCGGCGGGCCAGGAGAGCGGCCACCTCACGGCGTCACCGCGGCGCAGGCCCGCGCGAGCAGCGCCAGCCCCGCGATGGCCCGCGCCCGCTCGTCCGGGTCGAGCGTGGCCAGGGCGCGGGCCAGGCGCTCCGGGTCGAGCCCCGAGCCCGCGGCGACCGCGTCGCGGCCCGCCGGCGTCAGCGAGACCGCCACGCGACGGCGGTCGTCGGGGTGGCGGCTGCGCGTGAGCAGCCCCCGGGCCTCCAGGTCGCCGAGCGCCTCGGAGAGCGTGCCCGGGGCCACGCCGAGGTGCTCCGCCAGGTCGCCGGGCGAGGCACCGTCGGCGTCGGCGATGTGCACCAGCACCCCCACGTCGCGCGGCGACAGGTCGCTGCGGTCGGTGGGGTGCCGGCGGTGCATGCGGTGCCAGACGCGCGGATACAGCGCCTGGACCTGCAGGACGGCGCGGTCCACGTCCATGATCCCTCCCACCCCTCGACTACGGCGGGAGCGATGCTTCGTCGAACCGAAGGGTCGGCGCTCCCCGCCTACCCCAGATCGATGTCGAAGCCGCAGGCGCCGTCGCCGAGGCCGCCGATGCAGCTCACCTCGCGCGCGCGGGCCTCCTGGCCGAGGATGCCCTTGAGCGCGCCGGCGATGAGCCCGCCCTCGAAGTGACACAGCGGCCGGCCCACGGGGCTCATGCCGCTGCAGGTCACGCACTCCCGCACGTCGATGTGCAGGTGGCGCGCGTCCTGCTGGTGGACCTCGATCTTGCCGATGGACAGCTGGTCGCAGATCGCCAGGAACTCGTCGACCTTCGACAGGCCGAGCGACTCGCCGAGCTTCTTCCCGGCGACGTAGAACGTCCCGGACGCGCCGCGGCCGACGATGGCCTCGAGCGCGACCAGGCGCACCAGCCGGAACAGCGCGACGGGGGCCTGGTTACCGAGCTCGGGGCGGCTGACCTTCAGGGCGTTCTGCAGCGTGATCACGCCGTCCGCGTCTGCGTTCGCGCGGTGGTTCTCCGGCATGGGGTCTCCTCGAGGGTGAAGGGCTACGGCCCGGCGAGCGAGCTCGCGAGATCCGCGCCCGTGGGCGCGAGGATCGCGATGCTCATCCCGCCGGCCTGGAACAGCGCGACCTTGAACGCCGCACCGATGACGACCATCTGGGTCAGCGGCCCGAGCTTGACCTGCTCGGCGCCCGTCTGGGCCGACGCCAGCCAGACCTGGGACACGGCGGCGAGCGTCTCGGCGTCCGCCAGGTCGCCGCCGGTCGCGAGCACGAGGCCCTCGTGGCCGACGACGCAGGCGAGCACGTGCTCCCGCTGGGACACGGCGGTGACGAACCGGTCGATCGCGCGGAGGAACTCGTCGCGCGCGGTCCGGGCCACGGCCTCGTCGCCGTGCCCCTGGGAGGCCTCGCGCGCGCGGTGGTCGCGATCGCGGGCCAGGGCGTCCAGCTCGTCGAGCTGGCCGGCGAGCCAGTGGCGCTGCGCGGGTGCCTGGTGCATCAGAAGAGCTGGTTCAGCTCGGGCACGCACTGGCGCGCCTCGTACCGCAGCGCCCCGAGCATGGCCGACCGGTCGGCGATGATGGCGAGGACGAAGTCGTTCGCCAGGGGCACCAGCATGATGAGCCCGAGGTCGTTCTCGATGAGCACGAGCGACGACCCGCCGAGGTTCGACTGCTCGGCCGCCTTGGCGGCGGCGCTGTAGGCGACCTGGACGCCGGCGCCGAGCGCGTCGGTGTCGATGTCGAAGTCGCGCCGGATCTGCACGACGAAGCCGTCGTTGTCGATGACGCCAGCGGCGGTGACCCCGCGCAGCGACGTGAGGCTCGACAGGACGGCGTCCACCTGCTTGGTGCGGTCTACACTGGAACGTGGCGGCATCGCCTCCCCTCGGTCGTCATGGGTTTGGTGGTGGTGCGGGCGCCGCCGCGGTCGGGACCAGGTCGCGGGCCGCCGGCTGGGACAGGGTGAAGCCCAGCAGGCCGCCAGCGACGGCGGACGCGAAGAAGATGGAGGTCGCGAAGAACAGCGCGGCGAAGCTGAGCGGCGGCGCGTCGGTCACGGAGAGCATCCGCTGTGGGCGGGGCGCCGAGGCCGGGACGGGCGGCAGCGGCGGCGTGGGCAGCGGCACGAAGCGCTGCGGCGGCAGCGGCAGCGGCGTGGCCGGCCAGTGGCGCGGCTGCGCGTAGGGCGCGTGCGCCCCCGGCGGGGGCGACACGTGCTGCACGGGCCGGACGGGCGGCGGCGTGTGGCGCGGCGGCTCCCGCAGCGGCGCGGTGTGGCGGACCACGGGCGGCGGCGGGCGCACGGGCGGCGGCGGGCGCACGGGCGGCGGCTCGGCGGCTCCCCAGGCGTCCCACCGCGCGTCGACCTCGGTGGACGGCGGTGCGCCCTCGTCGGAGAGCGCCTCCATCAGCACCGTCTCGAGCTCGGAGCCGGGCGAGGTGCCCCAGGCGTCCCACCGCGCGTCGACCTCGGTGGAGGGGACGTCTTCGGGCTCGCGCAGGACGGTGGGGGGCCCCTCGTCGGAGCGGTCGTCGACGTCGGCCTCGCGCAGCGCGTCCGGAGAGAGCTCGGGGAGGTCGAGGAGGTCCGCCAGCTCGGGCAGCGCGTCCAGCTCGGGCAGCGTGAGGAGGTCCCGGGTCGCCTCCACGGGGTCGGGCGCGCTGACGGCCCGGGCCACCAGCACCTCCGTCTCGAAGACCTCGACGACCGCCTCCACCAGCTCGTCGCGCTGCAGCAGCTCGGTGGGCAGCGCCTCGACCAGCGACTCCAGCGGCAGCGCGTCGATCACCTCGGTCGGCTGGACCTCCACGAGGCCGATCGGCAGCCCCGTGGCCTCCGGGACGGGTGGCGGGACGACGAGCTCGGTCGGCAGCCCTCCGTGTCGGGCGCGGGCCGCTCCCCACCGGACCGGACCACCACGAGCCCGATCTTCGCGGCGCGCTCCTTGGGGGTCGCCTCGGGCGGCCCGGCGGGCTCGACCGCCTCGGTGGCCCAGACCTCGACGAGCGCCGGGATCGCGCGCAGCCAGGCGCCGAGGAGCACGCCGTCGAGGCCGTCGGCGTCGACGAAGCGGACGGCGGCGGGCGGCAGGCGCACGACGCCGTCGAGGCCGTCGGCGTCGACCGCGCGGTGCGCCGGCCCCCGGACGGCCAGCACCCCGTCGAGCCCCTCGCAGTCGATGCGCCGGTCGGGCCTCACCGGTCCACCGCGCAGCGGAAGCCGAGGTAGTCGTAGTCGTTCTCGCAGGTGACGGCGGTGCGGGGCGGGCCGCCGGCGTCGCAGGCGTGGCGGAAGGAGCCGCCGAAGACCCAGGCCTTGTCGCCCTCGGGGCCCTCGTAGCGCGGGTCGTGGTCGGTCCACTCCCAGACGTTGCCGAGCAGGTCGGTGCAGCCCTCGGGCGTGGCGCTCGCGCGGTTGCCCACGGCCTCGACCTCGCCCCGCCCGTTGTGCCGCCCCACGCAGGCCTCGGGCCGCCAGGCGTCGCCCCAGGGGAAGCGCCGCCCGTCGGGCCCGCCGTAGGCCGGGACCCACTCGGCGTCGGTGGGCAGGCGGCGCCCGCGCCAGTGCGCGTAGGCCCGCGCCTGGTCCCGCGTGATCCCCACCACCGGGTGCTGCTCGCGGCCGCGCGGCGCCTGGCGCGAGCTCCAGTGGCTCGGCGGCGGCACGTCGGACTCGGCGAGGAACCGCGCGTAGGCCTCGTTGGTGACGGGCGCGCGCTCGAGCTGGAAGGCGCGCACCGCCACGAGCGTGCCCGCGGCGTCGATCAGGCCGCCCGGGATGGTGGCCAGGTCGTGCTCATCGAGCCAGCGGGCCTTGACGGCCGGCGCCGGCGGCGCGGGCTGGGCGGTGGGCGCAGCCTGCGCGTGGCGGAAGCGGTGGGCCGGCGGCGACGGCGACGGCGACGGCGCGCGCGGCGGCGGCGGCGGCGACCCCGACGGCGTGGTCACGAAGCGGTCCTGCGACGCGGCGCGGAAGATCGACGACGGCAGCTCGCCCGAGAGCAGGTCGGGCGCCGGACGCCGCGCCTCGTCGGGCGCCAGCACCCGCGTCACGAGCGACGACGGCTCGGGCGAAGCCATGGTGCGCGGCGGCATGTCGAGGCTCGGCTCGGTGGGCAGCCCGTCGGGGTCGACCGCGCGCGCGTCGCCGCCCACCTGCGTCGACGGCGCCTCGACCGCCAGCGCCTGCGCCATCTCCTCCCAGGCCACCACCATCGCGCGGGCCGACTGGTAGCGATCAGCCGGGTCCTTCGCCATGGCGCGGGCGATCACGTCCTGGATCAGGTCGGGCAGCAGCGGCGAGCGCGGCACGGGCGCCTCGAGGTGGCCCCCGATGGCCTCCTTGCGGTCGCCGAACGGCGTGCGGCCCGTGCCGAGCGTGAAGAAGGTGGCCGCCATGCTGTACAGGTCGCTGCGCGCGTCGCCCGGCAGGCCGCGGATCCGCTCCGGGCTCATGAACGCGGGGGTGCCCGCGACGGTGCTCGACAGCCCGCCCGTGCCGCTCTGCTGCGCCAGGCCGAAGTCGCAGACCTTCACCCCGCCCGGGCGACACAGCAGGATGTTGGCGGGCTTGAGGTCGTTGTGGATGACGCCGTGGGCGTGCGCGTGCTCCAAGGCGAACAGGACGGCGAGCCCGAACACCACGACCTCGCGCGTCGACAGCATCGGCTGGGCGCGCCGCTGCACCAGCTGGTGGAGGTTCTCGCCCGTGGCGAGCTCCATCACCAGGTACTCCGTGTTGCCGCTCTGCTCGTAGTGGTGCACCCGCAGCACGTTCGGGTGCGCGAGGCGCATCGCCATCCGCGTCTCGTTGCGGAGGGAGACGGCCAGGGCCCGCGCCTGCTCCTGCGACAGGATGCCGTCGCGCCGGAGCACCTTGATCGCCACGTCCTGCGACAGCAGCGTGTCGTGGGCCCGGTACACGATCGACGACGCGCCGCGGCCGATCAGGTTCTCGAGCCGGTACCGCCCCCCGAGGACGACCTCGTTCAAGTCGACGTCTTCTCCCGGCCGCGGGCGGCGAGGGGTCGAAGTTGCGGTGTCGGCACCCGCTGGCTCCAGCAGCGACGACAGCCATCTCGGGAACGTGGGCAATATGGGGTCTCCATTGAAAGGATCAGCCACGCTCTCCGCAAGGTCAAACGGGTTTCACGAAGCCGTGCGCCCAGGCGGCAATTCCCGGATGGGCGACGGCGCGGATCGCCCGATCGGGTGGCACCTCGGGACGCGGCGGGCGAGAGCCTACCGCCGCGTCCGTCGATCAGCGCTTGCCAGTAATGAAGCGCCACCACCCGCGAGGGTACCAGTCGGACCGGAGGTCCGCGGCGGCGGTGATTGCCGAGCTGGGCTGGAGTTCGTGGCGACCGTTCGTCATGACAATGGGGTAGCTGGGGCTCCGGAGAGCGTCAAGCGACCCTCGGCCGTTTTTTCTGTGATGCGTCGCGATCGCCTCTGCGATCCCGCTCCACGTCCACCGTCCCGTCGTCCGTCTCGGATCCGTCACGCCGCCGCGAGCGCCGCCACGAGCACCCCCGGCGCGCTGGTCAGCCCGCCGCCGTGCGCCGCGAGGATCCCCGCCGCCAGCCCCAGCCCGAGCCCCGGCCACCGCGACGACGCCTCCAGCGTGGCGTCCGGCGCGATCGCCTGGGCCGGCCACGGCGCCGACGGCGCCGCCACCACGACCTCGATCCGGCCGTCGGCTACCCGGCCCCGCACCGTCGGCGGGTCGTAGTCCAGCGCGGCGCGCAGCAGCAGCTCCAGGGCGAAGCCCAGCGCCTCGGCGTCGCAGGGGAGCACCACCGCCGGCAGCGCCTCGACCCGCACCTCGCCGTCCACGGCGCCCGCCGCCTGGCGCACCAGCGCGCCGAGCGCCGCCGGCGCCCGCACCACCGGCCGCGGCCGCCCGAGCCACCGCAGCACGCGCACCACCGCGGCGATGCGCGCCACGCTCGTCCGCAGCACGGCGAGCTGCTCCCGCAGGTCCTCGGCCTCGACCGGCGCCTCGAGCAGCAGGTCGGCGCGCAGCTGCAGCACCGTGAGCGGGTTGTTCAGCTCGTGGACGACGCCCGCGGCCAGCCGGCGCACGGCGCGCGCGACCGCATCCTCGGCGGGGTCGGCATCGTCCACGCTTCCTCCGCTCCCCTGGTCATACCGGCCTGCGCACCGCGTCGCTACCCGACCCGCTACTCCGCGCGGCTCCACGAGCGGTCCGGGTCGCGCGCCACCGGCGGCACGGGCGGCCCGGCGCGCGAGCTCCGCCAGTCCACCAGCCCCTCCACCAGCCCCTTCGCGGCGTTCTTCCTGTACAGCGGCGACTGGAGCCGCTTCTGCGCCTCCTCGGGGTTGTCGTGGAAGCCCATCTCGAACAGCGCCGACGGCAGCGTGTTGTGGACGGGCGAGATCTCGGAGTAGTCGCCGGGGCGCGTCCCGCGGCTGCGGTAGCCCTTGTCCTGCGCGTGCACCGTCGCGTAGAGGTGCTGGTGCATGAGCGTGGCGAGCCGCACGCTCTCGGGGTCGGCGGGGGTCGGCGGGTTCGAGTCCACGCCGTAGAAGGTGGTCAGGCCCTGCGGCCGGCCCCGCGGCGAGGCGTTGGTGTGGATGGACAGGTACACGGCGTCGTCGTCGGACTCGGCCGCCCAGCTCGCCCAGTGCGGCCGCAGACGCATGTCGGAGACGTGGCGGCCGCACTCGTAGGTCGAGATCCAGTCGGGCCCGCCGAGCCGCTCGACCTGGTGGGTGAACGACACGCGCCACCAGGGCGCCGACTGCACCGCGAGGTTCCAGGGCTGAACGATGTCGAAGGTGCCGCCGCCGAGGCGCACGGCGTCGGCCGACAGCGGGTAGGGCCCCGAGCCCGTCAGCGTCACCTCGACCTCGGAGCCGCCCTCGAGGCAGTCGTCGCCGAGCGGCCACCAGTGCCCGCCGTGGCCCCGCTGGTCCACGACGACGGTGCGGCTGTCGGCCCCCGTGGTGACGGTGTAGATGGCCTGCGGGTCCTGCTCGTCGGCCTCGCTCCAGCGGGTGTAGAGGTACCAGTGGCCGGTCTCGGGGACGGTCAGGCGCCAGCTGGCGGAGCCCCCGGGCGCCAGGACGGTGGACAGCCCGCCCTCGGCGAGCTCGTCGGGGACGACCTCCCGGGCGCCGTACGACGCGAAGCCCTCGTAGCCGTCGTCGACGACCACGGCCTCGGGGTTGGTGTCGCGCTCGCGCATCGCGATCACCGTGGCGCCGGCCGCCTCGAGGGCGGGGGCGAGGTCGTCGGCGACGAAGCGGGCCGTCCAGTCGTCCTCGACCATGCCGTAGCGCGGGGAGCGCTGCAGGCCCCAGGCGATGGGGTCGCCGTCGTGGTTGACCCGGTGCAGCAGCAGGCCGTGGCCCGCCGAGACGTAGACGACGAGGCCGGCGAGCGGCCCGTCGGGGCCGGGCGGGACGGGCCGCGGCGCGGGGTCGAGCGCGGGCGGGGGCCCCTCGGGGTCGGCGACCGTCGCGAACGGCAGCGCGCCCTGCTGCGCCGCCACGCCGAGCCCGAGCACCGCGACGGCCGCGACGGCGCCGGTCACCAGGACGCCGCCGCCGAAGCCGAGCACCAGCCATCCAGCCCACCGGACGAGCCGTGACCGCTGCCTCATGGCGCGCGCCGGACCAGGACGGCGGCCTCGACCCGCTTCGGCACCGTCGCCGCCCAGGCCTGGTAGGCCGCGGCCGACGGGAACGCGCCCGCGAGCCAGTCGAGCTGGAACAGGTTCGGCTGGAACGCGCCGCCCGTGTCGGCGAGCACGGCCAGGTGGACCTCTGGGCCGCGCTCGCCGTCCCAGCGGAGGGCGACGAGCTTGCCGAGGCCGAGGTCGTAGACGTCGCCCGCCACCGCGGCCCGCGGCCGGAGGGGGATCTGCTCGATGCCGAGGATGCCCTGCACCTCCCGAAAGTACCAGAAGCGGCGCTGGCGGTCGCCGTCGCGGATCGCGGGGTCGTAGGGGATGCCGTTGTTCTCGTGGACGTTGTACATCCGGGTCCGCCCGTCCTCGGTGCGCACCTCGACGCTGCCCTGGAGCTGCGCCTGGTTCGCGTCGGCGCGCGTGAGCCAGACGAGCGGCCGCGCCGCGCCGGCCGCCTCGCCGTCGAGGTACACGCCAGCGTACACCGCGGGCCGGTCGTACTTCAGGCGGAGGTCGGGCGGCGCGCCGGCCAGCTCGGCGTCCGGCAGCGCGTACAGCGGGGTGTCGTGGTCGGCGTCGCGCGCGGTGCGGCCCTCGACCTGGTAGACGAGGTAGCTCGTCAGGCGGATCTGCTCGGGCTCGAGCGCGATGTCGCGCGCGGCGGCGCCCTCGGTGTCGCTGCGCCACAGCCAGGCGTCGAAGTGGGCGGCGAGCCAGGCGGGGTCCTCGAGGCGCTTGTGGACGGCGCCGCGATCCTCGCGCGCGGTGCGGTCGACGAGGTCGACGTCGTCGAGGGAGACGCCGAGCTCGGCGAACAGCCCGGCGTCGGCGAGGACGGTGCCGGCGGCGCGCTGCTCGCGGAGCTCCCGGGCGGTCTCGCGCGCCACGGCGCCGATCTCGGTGGAGGCCGTCTCGGGCAGCAGCCCCGGGCGGTCCCAGCCCGGGTCACCGGGGACGAAGCGGGCGGCGGCGTCGACGGTGCGCCCGGTGGGGACGGCGTCGGGGCCGCGCTCGTCCCAGGCGGCGGCGGTGGCGGCGAGGGCTGCCAGGAGGTGCATCGCCGAGACGGTACACCAGGCGGGGGCGGCTTCCGATAGGATGGCCCCCGGAGGACTCCGATGACCGCGCCGCCCCGCTCCGTCCTGCACCAGTCCGCGCCCCACGAGAGCGGCCTGGGCCACGCCACGGGCAGCGCCCGGTACGTCGACGACCTCCCCACCCCGCCGGGCCTGCTCCACGGCGTCTTCGTCACCTCGCCCGCGCCCCGCGGCCGCCTCCGCGGCGTCGACACCGCGGCGGCGCGCGCCATGCCGGGGGTCGCCGCGGTGTTGACGGCGGGCGACGTGCCCGGCGACCCGATGATCGGCCCCATCGTCCACGACGAGCCCGTGCTCGCCGTCGACGAGGTGATGTACGTCGGGCAGCCCGTGGCGCTGGTGCTCGCCGACACGCGCGAGGCCGCCCGGCGCGCCGCGGCCGCGGTCACCGTCGACGTGGACCCGCTGCCGGCCGTGCTCACCGTCGACGACGCCCTCGCCGCCGACCGGTTCTTCGGCGACGACCACGTCATCGCCCGCGGCGACCTCGCCGCTGCCTTCGCCGCGGCCGCCGTGGTCGTCGAGGCCGGCGTCGCCTCGCCGGCGCAGGACCACTTCTACCTCGAGACCCAGGGCGCGCTCGCCATCGCCGACGAGGACGCCGTCACCGTCTGGTCCTCGACCCAGCACCCGACCGAGATCCAGCGCATGGCCGCCCGCGTCCTCGGCTGGTCCGACGCCCGCGTGAGCTGCGTCGTCCCGCGGCTCGGCGGCGGCTTCGGCGGCAAGGAGTCGCAGGCCACCGCCTTCGGCGCCCTGGCCGCGCTCGGCGCCGTCCGCACCGGGCGCCCCACCAAGGTGTGGCTCGATCGCCACGAGGACATGCTGATCACGGGCAAGCGCCACCCGTTCCGCACCGCCTACCGCGCAGCCTTCGACGCCGACGGCCGCATCCTGGCGCTCGACGCCGACGTCGTGTCGGACGGCGGCTGCACCGCCGACCTGTCGCTGCCCGTCCTCGACCGCTGCCTGTTCCACCTCGACAACGCCTACTTCCTGCCCGCCGTGCGCCTGCGGGGCCGCGTCGCCCACACCGACAAGGCGTCGAACACGGCGTTCCGCGGCTTCGGCGGCCCCCAGGGGCTGCTCGTCGTCGAGGACGCGCTCGAGCGCGCCGCCGGCCGGCTGGGCCTCGACCCCGTCGAGATCCGGCGCCGCAACTACTACGGCGAGGCGCCCCGCGACCGCACCCCCTACGGCCAGGAGGTCCCCGCGGCCCGCGCGCTCGCCATGACCGACCGCCTGTGCGCCGGCGCCGACTACGCCGCGCGCCGCGCCGAGATCGACGCGTTCAACGCCGGCGCGCGGCACGTCCGGCGGGGCCTCGGCTTCGCGCCCGTGAAGTTCGGCATCTCGTTCACCAACAGCCTGCTGAACCAGGCCGGCGCCCTGGTCCTCGTCTACGCCGACGGCTCGGTGCAGCTCAACCACGGCGGCACCGAGATGGGCCAGGGGCTGCACACCAAGATGGTCGCCGTCTGCGCCGACATCTTCGGGATCCGCCCCGACGACGTTCGCGCCATGCCCACCTCCACCGAGAAGGTGCCGAACACCTCGGCCACGGCCGCGTCGAGCGGCTCCGACCTCAACGGCCAGGCCGTCCGCGAGGCCTGCGAGGCCGTCCGCGCCCGCATGGCCACCGTCGCCGGGGCGCGCCTCGGCGCCGAGCCCGACGAGCTCGTGTTCGCCGGCGGCGAGGTCACCGCGCCGTCGGGCGACACGGTGGCGTTCGCCGATCTGGCGCGCCAGTGCTGGGTCGAGCAGGTCTCGCTGTCGGCGACGGGCTTCTACCGCACGCCGGGCATCGCCTACGACCGCGCGGCCGGCGCGGGCACGCCGTTCTTCTACTTCGCGTACGGCGTCGCGCTGGCCGAGGTCGAGCTGTGCTGCCTCACCGGTGAGCACCGCGTGCGGCGGATCGACGTGGTGCACGACGTGGGCGACTCGCTGGTGCCGTCCATCGACGTGGGCCAGGTGGAGGGCGCACTGGTGCAGGGGATGGGCTGGCTCACCGGCGAGGACGTGCTGTACGGCCCCGACGGCGCCGTGCGCACGCTCGGGCCCAGCACCTACAAGGTGCCCGCCGCGGGCGACGTGCCGCTGGACCTGCGGGTCGAGCTGCTCCCCGACGCCGCGCAGCCCGGCACCATCGGCGGGAGCAAGGCGGTCGGCGAGCCGCCGTTCATGCTGGCCATCGCGGTGTGGAACGCCCTGCGCGACGCCGTGCGCGCGGCGGGCCGCCCCGAGCCGGAGCTCGCGCGCCCTGCAACCCCCGAGGCACTCCTGCGGGCCCTGACACGCCCGGCAGCACCGTGAACATGCGGTAAGATCCCGGAGGAGGCGCGGATGGACCGCTCCGGGGTCCGGCGGCTGGTGCTGGGCGGCGCGTGGGTCGGCGCCATCGCGATCGGGCTCGGCCTCGTGGCCGCGTCGAGCTGGCTCGAGGTGGCGGCGGTGGCCGCCGGCGTCGTCGGGGCCGCGTTCCTCGGCGCCTGGATCCGCTGTGGGAGCGAGGCGCCCGCGGTCGCCGCGCCCGTCGAGGTGTCCGCCGCGCCCGCGCCGCCGCTGGAGGCGCTCGTCCGCCACGCGGCGTCCGCGGTGGGGCTCGGCCACGCCGAGGTCTCGCCGGAGGGCCGGATCGGGCGCGTCACCGCGCCGCTCGGCGCGATGCTGGCGCGCTGGGGCACGCCCGACGCGTGGTGGGGCGAGGTGCAGCGCGCCGGCGGGCTCCCCACCGCCTCGGTCTGCGGTCGGTGCCTGCGCCCCGAGTGGCGCGGCGCGCGGATCGTGGAGCTGGTCGAGCCGGTGGTCGCCGGCGAGGGCGGCGCCCGGCGCGTGTTCGAGGTCACCGCGGCGGGGCACCCCGCCGACTGTGCCGACGGCGCCAGCGTCCTGCAGGTGGCCGACGTGGCGCCCCGCGTCGACCGGGAGCTGCTGCTCGCGGCCTCCCGCGACGAGGCCGTCGATGCGCGCCGCGCCCTGCAGGCCGAGCTCGCGCAGGAGGTCGAGGCGCTCGAGGCCGCCATGGGCGAGCCCGAGGCCCTGCGCGCCGCCGCCCGCCGCGTGGCCGCGCTGGTGGGCTCCCTCCGCGACGACGCCGTCCAGCCGCCGCGCCTCGCTGAGCGCACCTTCGGCGTCGCCGCGCTGGTCCACGACCTGCAGCCCCAGGCCGCCCGCCTCGCCGAGGCCGACGGCAACCGGCTGTCGCTGCGGATCCGCGGCGACCTCGGCGTCGTGCTGTCGGACCCGGCGCGGGTGCGCCAGGTGGGCTGAGCCTCGGTCGCCAGCACCAGCCGGGCGGCGCGCGGCGCCGAGATCCCGCTCGTCGTGTGGCGGCGCGACGGCTGGCTCGAGTTCGTCGTCACGGGCCCCGGCGCCGCCGCCGACGCCGAGGCCCTGGAGCGCCTGCAGGCCGACGCCTGGCGCCGCGACCAGGCCGCCTGGGCCGATCCCGGCAGCGGCCTGTGCGTCGCCCGGCGGCTCGCCAGGCTCCTCGGCGGCGACGTCCCCGCGCGCGCCGACGCGGGCACGACCCTGCTCGCGCGGTTCCCGGCGGAGGTCCCCTGGTCGGTGACCGTCGGCGGTGCGCTCGACGCTGGCGAGGATTGACGGGTAGGCTCGGCGCTCCGGAGGGGACGTGAGCACCATGAGCACCCGTTGGATCCCGGCGTTCGGCCTGCTGGCCGCCCTCGGCTGCAAGGAGCCGCCCGCGACCGACCCCGGCGGCGATGGACCGGTCGTCGACGACCGCGCCATCTACCGCGACGCCACGGTCACCGTCGTCGGCACCTGGGATCCGACGGGGCCCGGCGACTACACCCGGGCGCTCACCTACGACGGCGAGGGCCGGCTGCTGAGCGACGTGTTCGACGCGGACGACGACGAGGGCGACCTCGGCGAGTCCTGGGCCTGGACCGACGACGGCCAGGTGCGGCGGCACGCGCTCGACCTCGACCTCGACGGGCGCGACGACATCGTCGAGCGCTGGACGTTCGCCGACGACGGCACGCTGGTCGCGCGCGAGGTCGACGTCGACGACGACGGCACCGTGGAGGAGACCTCGGCGTACGTGGTCGACGCCGGCCTCGTCGTCGAGGAGACCGTCGACCGGTTCGCCGACGGCACCGACGACGTCCGCTACCGCAACGACTTCGACGGGCTGGACCGCCAGACCCAGACCTACGGCGACGAGGGGCTCGACGGCGACACCGACTACGTCGCGCGCTGGACCTGGCTCGACGCCACCGACCTGCTCGTCGAGTTCACCCGCGACGAGGGCGGCGAAGGCCTCGTCGACTACGACGAGCGGCACGAGTACGACGGCGACCTGCGCATGACGCGCGCGCTGTTCGACGACCGCGGCACCGACCTGAACCAGGACTGGCGCTACCGCTACGACGACGGCGATCCCTGGGCCGACGGCGCGACCTGGGAGCTGCGGTCGGGCGGCACCCTCGCGCAGTACGTCGAGGTCGCCTACGACAACGACGACGAGGGGCGCGTCCTGCGCACGGAGTACGCCTACGCGACCGGCACCGACGCCCCGGTGGACTACGTCCTCACCGAGGTCTACACCTGGACGTACGCGGAGTAGCTCGGCTGGCGGATCGCGCGCCCGTGGGCCATGTTGGGCCATGCTCCTCTCGTTGGCCGTCCTCGTCGGGTGCGCCGAGCGGCCCGTGCCCATCGCGCTCCCGCCCGCGGCGACGCAGCCCGAGCCGCGCTTCCGGCTCGACACCCCCGACGACATGCTGCTCTACGGCGACTTCTTCGCCGTCTGTGTCCAGCAGGTGGGCAACGTGCTCCGCTACGACTGCACGGTGCGCCTCGCGGAGGCCCAGGGCGTCACCCTCACCTGGGGCCGGGCCGACGGCACCGGCAAGCAGCGCACCCTGCGCGCCGACGGCCCCGCGCGCGAGCACCGCTTCACCCTGGCCCTCATGTCGCCGCTCACGACCTACGCCTTCGAGGTCACGGCCGACGACCCCGCGCTGGAGCCCATCGAGGGGACGTTCGAGACCGATCCGCTGCCGCCCGAGGTCCTCGTCCTGCCGCAGCGCGACGGCACCAGCACGGCCTCGCTGCTCGCCTTCGTGTCGCCCTGCGGCCTCGGCGGGTACGTGCTCGTCATGGACCCGAACCGCGGCGAGATCGTCTGGTACGACCGCGTCGCCGCGTCGATGTTCGGGTTCGTCGACGCCGTCACCTTCACCGAGCAGGGCACGCTGCTCGCCGTCGTCGACGAGGGCCTCACCGAGACGACCCAGCAGGGCGAGCACGTGCTGAGCCTGCTCCCCGGCCTCCAGCTGACCCGGCGCCTGCACCACGACGTGTTCCGCCGCGGCGAGCGCACCTGGTCGCTGTTCCAGGAGACCCTCACCCAGGGGGCCGCGAGCTACTACGCCGACGGCTTCGTGGTGATCGAGGGCGGCCAGGAGGTCGCGGAGTGGCACCTCGCCGACCACTTCGCGCTGCCCCCCACCACGCTCGAGCTGCCCGTCGACTGGTCCCACGCCAACGGGATCTGGGTCGACGAGGACGGCCTGGCCTTGATCTCGCTCCGCAACCTCGACACCGTCCTGCAGGTCGTCGCCGACCCCGACGCGCCCGACTTCGGCGAGGTCCGCTGGCGGCTCGCCGGCCCCGACGGGCCGCTCGGCTCCGACTTCGACCTGTCGAGCGTCGTCGGCGACCCGCCCGACTTCCAGCACCAGCACAACGCCTACTTCTCGGGCGACGGGCGGATCACGCTGTTCGACAACCGCGCCGACGTCCGCGAGACGTCGCGGGTCCTCGAGATCGCGCTCGACGAGGACGCCGGCACCGCCGTCATCGACCGGGTGTACCCGCTGTCCGTCCACTGCGACTTCTCGGGCGGCGCGCTGCGCACCGCCGCCGGGAACCCGCTCGCGACCTGCGCTCCGCTCCAGCAGCTGTACGAGTTCGATGCGGCCTCGGCCCAGACGCGCTACACGGCCGAGCTGGTCTGCCCCGACGGGGGCGGGCGCTACATCCCCCGCTTCGTCCCGGTGACCTGGTGACCGATCCCGCCGTGGCCCGCCCGTGGCTCCGCGCCATCGACCCCGAAGCCCCGCTCCGCCTGATCTGCCTGCCCTACGCCGGCGGCGGCACGGCCGACTTCCGCCCGTGGCGCGAGGCGCTGCGGCCCGACGTCGACCTGTGCCCCGTCGTGCTGCCGGGCCGCGAGGCGCGCCTGTCGGAGCCGCCGACCACCGACCTCGTCGCGCTGGCGGAGGCGCTGGCCGCGGCGCTCCGCCCCGTGGTGGCGCTCGCGCCCTACGTCGTCTACGGCCACAGCATGGGCGGGTGGCTCGGCTTCGAGCTCGTCCGCGCGCTGCGGCGGCTCGGCGCGCCGCTGCCGCGCCACCTCGTCGTCGGCGCCCGGCGGGCTCCCGATCGCCCGGGCCACCTCCCGTCGCTGTCGCACCTGCCCGACGACGCCTTCGTCGACGAGATGCAGCGGCGCTACAACGCCGTCCCGCAGCAGCTGCGCGACAACCCCGACCTGCTCGCGCTGTTCCTCCCGGCGCTCCGGGGCGACATGGTCGCGCTCGACCGCTACCGGTGCGCGCCCGAGCCGCCGCTCGCCACGCCGATCACCGCCCTGTACGGGACCTCCGACGCCCTCGAGGACCCGGCCGACGTCCGCGCCTGGCGCGAACACACCGCGCGCTTCGCCGTGCACCCGATCGCCGGGGGCCACTTCTTCCTGCGGCGCGAAGAGGGGATGGACGACGTGGTGGAGCGGATCGAGCCCCTGCTCCGGTCGCCCTGACGGGGGTCGGTGGGCCGAGCGATCCAGCGGGACCGGTGTTAGACGGCTGGGGTTCCGCCCCAGGGCGAGCGCCGCCAGCAGCCCGAGCAGGCACCTTGTCGTCCACCCCCCCACCGCCCTCCACCCGCGCCTTGGAAGAGGCGCGCCAGCGGCTCGACCGGGAGCTGGCGAAGCACCCGGAGGACGCCAAGCTGTTGCTCCTCCGGGGGCGCGCGGACGAGCGTCTGGAGCGCTACGAAGACGCCGCGGCGTTCTTCCAGCGCGCCGCGAAGGTGCTGCGCGCCGAGGGAGACCGCGCGGGCGAGGCCGCCGCCGTGCTCGAGGCCGCCTCGGCCTACGGTCGGGCCGGCGACTTCAGCCGGGCGCGCCTGCTGTTCGTGCGCGCCGTCTCCACCTTCGAGGAGCTTCCCGACGCGGTGGGCGCCGGCCGCGCCCGCGCCGCCTACGCGCGGATGCTGCTCGACGACGGGCAGGCGGCCGACGCCGAGGAGCAGCTGCGGCTGTGCGTGGGCGCCCTCGAGCAGGGCGAGGTGTGGGACACGCTCGGCTGGGCGCAGGAACGCCTCGTGCAGCTGGCCCTCGCGGCCGACGACCTCGAGGGGGCGCTCGCTGCGGCGCGGTCGGCGGTGGAGTCGGCGGCCCGGGCCAAGGACCGGCCGCGGTTCGGCGCCGGGCTCGCGCAGGTCGCGCGCCTGCACCTCGCGAGCGGCAACTGGGGCAAGGCCCGCCAGTACCAGGAGCGGGCGCTGCCCTACCTGCGCGAGGCCGAGGCCTGGGTCCCGCTGCTCGAGGGCTACCTGATGCTCATCGACGGCGAGCTCGCCGAGGGCGGCGTCGACCGCACCGAGGCCCTCATCGGCGAGGCCACCGAGGTCGCCGACCGCGTGCGCAAGCCGATGTTCCAGGGGCGGCTGCGGGTGCGCTCGGGCGAGGTGCTCCTGCTGCGGGGCGATCCGGCGCGCGCGCGGGCGCTGCTGCAGCAGGGGGTCGAGCTGCTGCAGCGGGCGGGCGACCTGCGCTCGTCGGCGCCGGCGTTCGAGGCGCTCGGGCGCGCCCAGTGGCGCCTCGGCGACCGCGACGCCGCGCTCGTCGCGCTCGATCGCGCCGCCTGGATGCACCGCCAGCTGGGTGACGCGGAGCGGGCGGCCGACGTGGAGGCCGTGCGCGCGAACGCCGCGAGCGGCGCCTGGAAGGGTTGAGCGGCGCGGCGTCGGGCCGCGCGGGGGGGATACTGCGACCGTGAGCGAGATCCGGCTCGGCGCCTTCCGTCTGCTCCGCCCCATCGCCGAGGGCGGCATGGCGGTGGTGTGGGCGGGCTGCACGACTCCGATCAGCCCGTGGCCGTCAAGATCCTGACCGGCGGCGACACGCGCGCGCCGCTCGTGCGCTCGGTGTTCCGCAACGAGGTGCGCGCCGTCGCCAAGCTCAACCACCCGGGCATCATCGAGATCCTGGACTTCGGCGAGGTGCCGGCGGCGGCCGCGGCGGCCTCGGGCGGGCGCATCGACGAGGGCAGCCCGTACCTCGTGATGGAGTACGCCGCGGGCGGCGCGCTCGGGAAGCGCAAGCGGCGCTGGTCGTGGACGGCGCTGCACCGCATGCTGCGGGCCCTGCTCGACGCGCTGGCCCACGCCCACGCCCACGGCGTCGTCCACCGCGACCTCAAGCCCGGCAACATCCTGCTCGCCGGGCCCTACGACAGCTACGGCGGGATCAAGCTCACCGACTTCGGCATCGCCTGGGTCGGCGGCTCGCGCGACCAGCAGGCGCTGGCGGGCACGGTGCAGTACATGGCGCCCGAGCAGCACGCCGACGACTACGCGAACTTCGGCCCGTGGACCGACCTGTACGCCCTCGGCTGCCTGGCCTGGCGCCTGGCCTGCGGCCACACGCCCTTCGCCCACGCCGGCCGCCAGGTGGCGCGCGCCCACACCTTCGAGCGCCCCCCGCGCTTCGACCCGCGGTTCCCCGTCCCCGAGGGCTTCGAGGGCTGGGTGCGCACCCTGCTCCACAAGGACCCGCTCGCGCGCTACCGGACCGCCGCCGACGCGCGCGCGGGCCTCGCGGCGCTGCCCGTCCTCGACGACCGCACCGAGGCGGAGGACCTCGGCGACCAGGACGACGACGAGAGCGCGGTGACGCACGGCGCGGTCTCGCCGGTGCCGGTGCCGGCGGGCACGGGCCAGGAGCCGGGCGAGGAGCGCGCGCCCACCGAGATCGCGACCCTCGGCACGGACTGGCGCTCGCTCGTGCCGCCGCGGCCCGCGCTGCGGCTGCGCGGAGCGGGCCTCGGGCTGCTGGCGCTGCGCGAGCTGCCCGTCTTCGGGCGCAACCGGCAGCGCGACCTGCTGTGGAAGGGGCTGCGCGGCGTCCACGACGAGGGGGAGCCGCGGCTGCTCGTGATCCGCGGGCCGTCGGGCTGCGGCAAGACGCGCCTGGTCGAGTGGGTCGCCCAGCGCGCCCACGAGGACGGCGGCGTGCAGACGCTGTGGGTCCGCGACGACGACATCGGCGGCGCCGTGGTGGGGATGCTCGGGCTCGACCGGGTGCAGGGCGACGAGCGCGCGCAGGAGGTGGTGGAGCGGCTCGAGGGGCAGGCGGGGGCCGAGGGGTGGCTGCCGGCGCTGCAGCTCGGGCTGTCCTCGGCGGGGACGCAGGATCCGGCGTCGTTCCGAGCGGCCGTGCGGCACCTGCTGGAGCTCGTCTCGCGGGACCGGCCGGCGCTGCTCGTGGTCGACGACGCCCACGCCGCCGACGAGGCCATCGAGCTCGCCCGCGAGGTCGCCGCCCCGCCGCGGGAGCGCCGGGCGGTGCTGGTCGTGCTGGTCGCGCGGGAGGACGACGGTCTGGCCGAGCGCCCCGACGCCGCGCTGCGCATCGAGCAGGTGGTGGCGCGCAGCCGGGCCAAGCTCGTGCGGCTCGGGCCGCTGGAGCCCTCGGCGCGGCGGCGCCTGCTCGAGTACCTCGGGCTGTCCGGCAGCCTGGCGGCGCGGGTCGACGACCGCAGCAAGGGCAACCCGCAGTTCGCCATCCAGCTCGTCGACGACTGGGTCGAGCGCGGGCTGCTGGTGCCCGGGCCCGACGGCTTCGTCCTGGCCGACGCCGACGTCGACCCGCCGATCCCCGACGAGCTGCACGAGATCTGGTCGGGCCGGGTCGCGCGCCTGCTGGGCGAGCTGCCCGGCATCGCGGCGATCCACCTCGAGCGCGCGGCGGCGCTCGGCATGGACGTCGACGCCGACGAGTGGGGCGAGGCCTGCGACGACCCGCACGCCCGGCGGACCAGCGACAGCGGCGTGCGCCTGCGCAAGCAGCTCACCGAGCGGCTGCGCGCGGCGATGCTCATCGAGGACACGCCGCGGGGCTTCCGCTTCGCGCACCCGATGCTGCGGGAGTGCGTGGAGCGGTCGAGCCGCAAGGCGGGGCGCTGGGCCTCGCACCACCAGGCCATCGCGACGCTGCTGGCCCAGGGGCGCGCCGACCCGGTGCGCGTGGGGATGCACCGCCTCGACGCCGGCGAGCCCGACGTGGCGGTGGACCTGCTGCTCGAGGGCATCGACGCCGGCGTGCGGCGCGGCTCGGTGGCGCAGGTGGCCATGGCGCTGCTGCCGCTCGAGCGGGCCATGCGCGAGGCGGCGGTGCCGCCGGGCGACCTGCGGTGGGCGCGGCTGTGGACGCGCCAGGCGGCGGTGCTGCGCGAGCGCGGGCTGCTCGTCGAGGCCCTGGCCGGCGCCGAGCGCGCGCGGGGCCTGGCCGATCACCCGGAGGCCGAGGACGTGTGGGCCGCCGCGGTGACCGAGGTCTCGCGGGTGCGCCAGGAGGAGGGCGACGTCCCGCTGGCGCTGGCGACGATGCAGGACGTCGCGCGGCGGCTGGCCAAGGCCCGCCGCCGCGGGCGCGAGCTGGCGGGCGCGCTGGTGCGCATGGCCGCGCTGGCCCGCATGATCGGGCGCCTCGACGACGCCGAGCGCTGGGCCAGCCAGGCCAACGGCGTGCTCGCGCGCAGCTCGCGCGAGGACCCTGCGCTGGAGGGCACCGTCATCGGCGAGCTCGCCGTGCTGGCCTGCCGCCGCGGGCGCTTCGACCGCGCGCTCACCCTGTTCGACGAGGCGCTGCCCCTGCTGCGCACCGGCGGCGAGCCGCTGCGCCTGGCCGAGGTGGAGGACCACCGCGGCGACGCGCTGCGCCAGCTCGGCCGGTGGCGCGAGGCCGAGGCCGCCTACCTGCAGGCCGCGCGCACCATGGAGGCCGTGGGCGCCACCCCGCAGGTGCCGAAGCTCAACCTCGCGCTGTGCGCCCTGCAGGGCGGCCGCTACGACGAGGCGCGGATGGTCGCCCGCGAGGCCGCCACCGTGGGCTCCAAGGTCCACGCCGCCATCGCCGTGGTGGCGCTGGCCGTCTCCGACGCCGCGCTCGGCGACCTGCCCGCCGTGGGGCGGGCGCTGTCGCCCGCGCTGCAGACGCTGCGCAAGGCGCGGGTCGTCGATCCGGACGCCGCCTGGCTCGCCGAGATCGGGGCCGAGCGCGCCGAGGCCGCCGGCGCCATCGACGAGGCGCAGCTGTTCGCGTTCTTCGCGCGCGAGCAGCTCTCGGCCATGGCCGATCAAGCGGGCGTGGCGCGGATCAGCCGCGTGCTCGCCGGGCTGGACGTGCGGCGGCGGCGGGGCTAGCAGAGCTTCCCTGGAGGCTCCGTTGCAGCTGTTCCTCGACTCCGCCAACCTCGACGAGATCCGCGAGGCCCACAGCTGGGGGATCCTCGCGGGCGTCACCACCAACCCGTCCCTCATCGCGAAGGAGGGGCGCGACTTCGTCCAGACCGTCCACGACATCTGCGAGATCGTGAACGGCCCCGTGTCGGCCGAGGTCGTCGCCGAAGACCCCGAGGGGATGGTCCGCGAGGGCGAGCTCCTCGCCAAGGTCCACGACTGCGTGGTCGTGAAGGTCCCGATGAGCCCGGCCGGGCTGACGGCCTGCCGCCGCCTGTCCGACCAGGGGATCCGGGTCAACGTCACCCTGTGCTTCCAGGCCTCGCAGGCGCTGCTGGCCGGCCTCGCGGGCGCGACCTACATCTCGCCGTTCGTCGGCCGGGTCGACGACGTGAGCTGGGACGGCTCCGACCTCGTCCGCCAGATCGTCGAGATCTACGCGCAGAGCGAGACGATCGACACCCAGGTGCTCGCCGCCTCGCTGCGCCACCCGATGCACCTCGTGCAGTCCGCGCTGGCCGGCGCCCACGTCGGCACCGCCCCGTTCAAGGTGCTCCAGGCCGCGATCAAGCACCCGCTCACCGACATCGGGGCCGAGAAGTTCCTGGCCGACTGGGCCAAGGTCCCGGATCGCGACATCGCCGCGCAGGTCCAGCGGTGGTTGGACGCCCGCGGGTCCGTTAGCTGACTGAGGCTTCATTCAGTCAGCGCCCGCCAGCCGCGAGCGCCGGGAGCGCCGGGTGCAGGACCGTCGGGCCGACAAGCGGACGCTGATCACCGAGGCCGCGATCGAGGTCTTCGCCGAGCGCGGCTTCCACGCCGCGCGCGTGAGCGACGTGGCCCGCAAGGCCGGCGTCGCGGACGGCACGATCTACCTGTACTTCAAGAACAAGGAAGACCTGCTGCTGTCCGTCTTCGAGCAGAAGATGGACGAGCTGCTCGTCGGGCTCGGCGAGGCGCTGGCCCGGGTCGACGATCCCATCGAGCGGATCCGCCGGTTCGCCCGCTTCCACTTCGGCCAGGTCGAGCAGCACCGGCGGGCCGCCGAGGTCCTGCAGGTCGAGCTGCGCCTGTCGAACAAGTTCCTCAAGGAGTACCGCCCCGAGAAGCTGTGGGCGTACCTCGGGGTGTTCGGCCAGATCGTGCGCGACGGGCAGGCGCGCGGCCTGTTCCGGCCCGACGTCGACCCGTTCATCGGGATGTGGTCGTTCTTCGGCGCGCTCGACGAGCTCGCGATGCAGTGGGTGCTGTCGCGGGCCCACCGCTTCTCGCTCGACCAGGCGGCCGACCAGGTCGCCGAGATGTTCATCCGCGGGCTGCTGGCCCGCCCCGACGAGTCCACCGGTTCTGTCCCAGTTGGAGGATCCACGTGAAGGTTGCAATCTGTGCGAAGGTGACCGCCGACACCGACGCCCGGCTCAAGGCGAGCGCCGACGGCGCCTCCTTCGAGGCGAGCGGCAAGGTCGTGGTCGGCCCGTACGACGCGTTCGCGGCCGAGGCCGCCATCCAGGCCAAGGAGAAGCACCAGGCCGAGGTCGTGGCGTTCACCGTCGGCCAGGGCGACGACGTGCTGGCCCAGATCCGAACCGGCGTGCTGGCGCTCGGCGCCGACAAGGCCGTGATGATCGACGACCCGGCGCTGGCGAACGCCGACGCGCTCGGCGTGGCGCGGGCCCTGGCCGCCGCCATCAAGAACGAAGGCTGCGACGTGGTCATGTGCGGCAAGCAGGCCATCGACGACGACAACGTGCAGGTCCCCGCGATGGTGGCCGAGCTGCTCGGCTGGGCGCAGGTCTCGCGCGTGATCGAGCTCGCGTTCGACGGCAGCACCTACACCGCGACCCGGGCGATGGACGGCGGCGTGCGCGAGGTCGTGACCGGCTCGCTGCCGGTGCTCGTCACCGCCGAGCGCGGGCTGAACACGCCGCGCTACGCGAAGCTCCCCGCCATCCTCAAGGCGAAGAGCAAGCCCGTCGACAAGCCCACGCTCGAGCAGCTCGGGCTGACGGCCGACCAGGTGGCGCCGAAGGTGGCGCTGTCGGGCTTCGGCCCGCCGCCGGAGCGCCCGAAGGGCCGCAAGATCGAGGGCGACGTCGACACGATGGTGTCGGAGCTCGTCCGCCTGCTGCGCGAAGAGGCCAAGGTCCTCTGAGCCGCTCGATCCGTCCCCCTTTCTCAAACTCCGGAGTGTTCACGATGAGCGGAATCCTGGTCCTGGCCGAGCACGAGGGCGGCCAGTTCAAGAAGACGGCGTTCGAGCTGCTCGGCAAGGCTGCGGCCCTGGCCGGCGAGCTCGGCGGCGAGGTCAGCGCGCTGGTCCTCGGCGACGCCCCGGCGGCCGAGCTCGGCCAGTACGGCGCGAAGAAGGTGTACCAGGTGGCCGGCGACTTCGCCGACTACGACCCGGGTGCGGTGGCCGACGGCATCGCCGCGGCGGTGGCCCAGGCCCAGCCCGACGTGCTGCTCGCCCCCGCGAGCTACCAGGGCAAGGACGCGCTGCCCCGCGTGGTCGCGCGCCTCGACACCGGCATGGCGAGCGAGTGCACCGACCTGCGGGTCGACGGCGGCGCGGTCGTGGGCCGGCGCCCGATGTACGCCGGCAAGCTCTACGCCGACGCCCGCATCAGCAGCAAGCCCGCCGTGTTCAGCGTGCGGCCGAACAGCTTCTCGCAGCCCGCGGCCGGCGGCGGCAGCGCAGAGGTCGTGCCGGTCTCGGCGAGCGTGACGGCCCTCGCGAAGGTCGTCGAGCGCAAGGCCTCCGAGGCCACCACCGCCGACCTGACCGAGGCGGAGCGCATCGTCTCCGGCGGCCGCTCGCTCAAGAGCGAGGAGGAGTTCGACCGGGTCATCCGCCCGCTCGCCGCCAGCATCGGCGCCACCGTCGGCGCGTCGCGCGCCGCCGTCGACGCGGGCTACGCGCACCACAGCGAGCAGGTCGGCCAGACGGGCAAGACCGTCAACCCCACGCTCTACCTCGCGGTGGGGATCTCGGGCGCCATCCAGCACCTCGCGGGCATGCGCACCTCGAAGGTGATCGTGGCCATCAACAAGGACCCCGACGCGCCGATCTTCGAGCACGCGACCTACGGGCTCGTCGGCGACCTGTTCGAGATCGCGCCGAAGCTCACGGCGGCCTTCGAGCAGGCCCGCTAGAGACGCGACCAGGCATCCGCGCCAGCGGATGCCCGGGCGTGTCTCGCAGGAGTCGGAGGACGCGCGCCAGCGCGTTCTCCGACGTATTGAGCGAGCAAGCAAGCCGAATGCCTGACCGACCGGGGTGCGGCGAAGCCGGACCCGGGATCGAGGCGGTGCATTCGGCGAAGCTTGCTGCGAGGTGACCCACGTCCACGGATGGTTGGTCGAGTCTCTAGCGCGACAGCGTGCCCGTCTGCGACGGCGGCGGCTCGGCCGAGCCCGACGGCGCCAGCTCGTACTCCACCAGGATCTCCGACCCGCGCGGCGGGACGGAGGTGCCGTTGAAGTGCACCGTCCAGTACACCGGGTCGTAGGTCCAGCCGTTCTGCGGATCGCCCGGCACCGCCTGCCCGTCGACCGTGACCTCGATGCTGTCGGCCGCCGCCGCCGCCGACAGCACGAAGGTGTCGATGAAGCCGGTGGCGTTGAGGCCGAGGTCGTACAGGACGTTGCTCCAGTCGGCGTCGCAGATCTTGCCGATGATGCCGCCGGTCATCAGCGCCGCCTGCGCGTAGCGCCGGCCGTCGTGGGCGTCGGCGCACGAGCCGTCGAACGGGCCGATGATCGCGCCCAGCTGCACGAGCTCGCCGTTGTTCTTCGCGTCGAAGATCCGGTAGACCTCCTCGCGCACGGGCGTGAGCAGGTCGTGCAGCTGGTAGCAGCTCGTGCTGTCGCGGCCGTCGAGGAAGCCGTCGTCGCTGCAGTCGTCCTCGTCGCTCACGACGACCACGAGCAGGTTCGCCTGCGGGCGCAGGAAGCCCACGTTGTGCAGCACGAGCATCTCGGGGCTCAGCGCGTACCACGCCGCCTCGAGGCCCTTCTCCTTGTCGGAGCCGCCGATGCCGATCTGCACGCGCTCCTGGAACGCCGCGACGTAGTCCGGGTCGTCGGCCGTCAGGTAGGGCGGATCGCCGATCAGGATGCCGCGATCGGGGTCGTCGGTGTCCTGCGAGGTCGAGATGACGCCGATGTGGAAGTTGCTGTTCGCCGTCTGCAGCTCCTCGACGAACGAGGAGAACCCGGCGGCGAGCGCGGCCTGCTCCTCGGCCATCGAGGCCGAGTCGTCGACCACGAACAGGATGTCGACCTCGTCGACGACCTCCTGGTAGAAGGTGTCGCGGCCCTTGCCCGGGATGAACGCGTTCTCGATCGAACACCCGGCGAGGGCGGCCGCCGCCGCCATCCCCACCGTGACCTGCCGGATCATCGGGCCTCCGTCCCCCGCCGCGGGCACATTCTGCCCCAGCCGGCGGGGTTTCGGTAGCGCCTCAGTGGTTGGTCGCGCCCAGGCGCAGCTCGACGGCCGGGTACAGCGACTCGGGCTCCGGTCCGTTCCCGACCGGGATCACGGCCAGCACGCCGCCGCCGACCTGCGCCGCGATCGAGTCGCCGATCCACTTGTGCCCGAGGACGAAGGAGACGAGCCCGGCGGTGGCGTGGGCCGCGGAGACGGCCGGCGTGGTGTACTCGACCCCCGCGCGGAAGCCGACGTAGCTGCCCATCAGGCCGTTGCGCGCGAGGTCGAAGCCCGCCAGGCCGCGGACCTTCGAGGAGTCGCCGCCGGGGGGCAGGTTCTCGCCGAGGTGCATCGGGTCGACGCCGAGATCGGGCGCCTGCCAGCCGAGGTCGAGCACGCTCGACACGCCGCGGCCGAGGTCCTGGTTCAGGCGGACGCTGGCGCCGAGCGGCATCCAGTAGCCGACGGAGACGAAGCGCGAGGGGCTGCTGCCGCCGGTGTCGTGGCAGCTGCCGGTGCGGTCGACCCGGTAGCCGTCGGGGCCGGGGCGCACGACGGCGATGCACTGCTCGTGGTACGGGCCCTCCACGTCGTCTTCGACGCGGCGCACGCCGAGGAACGGCCCGTTGCGGATCACGGCGTCGAGCGCCTGCTGGCAGCGCGCGCCCTCGGCGGCGATGCCGATGGACGTGCCCTCGCCGCGGCGGACGTCGCGGATCTCCTCCCGGAGCGCGTAGTAGTCGGACTCGGAGAGCTGGCAGTCGGGTGCAGCCGACGCAGTCGACGCCAGCGCCAGTTGGAGCAGCATGGACACCTCGCGGGGATTGGATCGTACCACCGGCGTATTCCGCCTGCCGTGGATCTTGCGGTCCGCGGCAGGTCTTTGGCGTCGTGGCCCGAAGCGGGGGTCCGTGCGGGCGAACCCTCCCGGAGATCTTGGCCGCCTCCGCGAGGTCTGTCAACGAAGACTTTCGTAGTTCGCGCCCGGCGCGGGCGGGGGGGCGCACCGGCTGGATATACAGGGGGTCATGATCCGCTCCGTGGCCCGCTTCGAGGATCCCGCCCGCGCGCGCCAGGCTGTGCGCGCCGCGATCGCTGCCAGCTTCGCCGTCGAGGACGTGCGGCTGTTCGCCGTCCGCGCCGACGGCCAGCGCCAGCAGGTCGCGCTGCGCACCCGCTCCGGCGCGTGGCTCGGCGGCGCCGTCGGCGCGCTGCTGCTCGCGCCGGTCGGCGTGTGGGTGGCCGTGCAGACGGCCCTGCCCGTGACGAGCCTGGTGATCGGCGCCTCGGGCGTCGGCATCATCGTCGGCGCCACCACCGGGCTCGGCGCCTGGAGCGTGGTCGTCGACGGCCTGCCGGGCGACGCCACGGCGTTCTACGTCACCCTCGACACCCCCGAGGGCCGCGGCGCCCAGGCCCGCGCGGTGCTCGACGGCGCCGGCAGGGTCGACGCCACGCTCCAAGGCGCCGGCGCCGTAGCTACGTGGCGTCCGCGCGCGCGGCGACGGCCTCCCGGGGGCCGTACGGCAGGCCGTGCAGCACGATCACGTCGCCCATCGGGTTCGCGGCGAGCGCGGCCAGCCGCGGATCGAGCGCCGTCACCACGTCGGCGGCGCCCAGGGCGCGGGTCAGGCGGCGGTAGGTCGGCGCGTCGCCGAAGGCGTGGGCCGCCATCAGCGCGAACCCCGACGACGACGGGCTCGCCTGGAGGATGGGCACCAGCGGTCCGCTGTCCACGTCCACCGGGCCGTGCCAGCCGGGGCCCCACTCGCGGGCGTAGCCGAGGCCGGCCACGTCGCGCACCAGGGCCTCGCGGGCGGCGGTGTACTGCTGCTCGGCGAGGGCCGGGTCGAGCAGGCGCAGGTTCACCGCCACGAGCCAGACGCTCGAGCCCTCGGGGCCGTCCTGCGGCGCGCCCGACCAGCTGTACTCCGAGCCGAGCAGGCCCGAGTCGGGCTCGATCAGGCGCTCGCGGGCGTTGGCGAGCCAGGCGTCGATAAGCGGCTGGTGGTCGGTGCCGTCGAGGAGGTCCGCCATGCGGATCGCGACCAGCGCGTTGGTGTTGCAGAACAGCCAGGCCTCGTCGGGGTAGGACTCGGGCAGGAGCGCCGGGCTGCGCGCGAACTGCGCCGCCAGGGCCTCGACCCGGGCGCGGTGCTCGGCGGCGAGCGCGGGGTCGTCGTCGCGGACGAAGCGGCGGGCGCCGAGCACCAGCGCGATCTCGCCGTCCACGAACACGCTGCGCCCGGTGGGATCGCGGAACGGGCGGGCGTGGACGTAGTCGAGGAGGAACCAGGCGTCGCCGTGGGCGGCCTGGTCGGCCATCTGCTGGCGGACGATGGCGTCGATGCGCTGCAGCTGCAGGTCGGCCTCGTCCGGGTGCGCCAGCGCGCGGTCGGCGAGCGACAGCGCGAGGAACGTCCGGTGCATGAAGTCCCACTCGGGGTTGTAGGCGCGCAGCTCCCGCGCGACGGCGTCCGGGTCGCGGGCGAGCTCGCGGGCGAGGAGGCGCTCGGCGCGGGCTTCCGGGCCCGGCCGCGTGGCGAGGAAGCCCGCGGTGACGGCGGCGAGCCCGAGGACGGCCGCGAGCGCGGCGGCGAGGAGGCGACGGAGGGGGATGTGCATGCCGAGGCCCTATCGGGCGGCCTGCGGGCGCGACCGGGCGCCGGTGCGCAGTTTTCGTGCAGCGGGGGTCGTCGCCGCGTGATGCGGCCGCGGACCGCGACATCTCGGGGTGGGAGGTCGCGATGGCGCAGCGTCCGGTCTCCCCCGGGGATCGCCTGGGGGACTACGTCGTGGAGCACGGGCTCGGAGCGGGCGCCATGGCGCGGGTGGTCCGGGCGCGCCGGCGCGGCTGCGGCACCGTCGTGGCGCTCAAGCTGGTCGAGCGCGACTGCGCCGAGCGGCGCCGCCGGCTGTGGCTCGAGGGGGCGCTGCAGGCGCGGGTGGCGCACCGCCACGTGGTCGCGGTGGTGGAGCGGTTCCGCGACGCCGGGCGGCCGATCCTCGCGCTCGAGCACGTCGACGGCCCCGACCTCGCCGACCGCCTCGGCGAGGGGCCGCCCGAGCTGCGCGCGGTGGACCGCCTGGTGGAGGGCCTCGGCGCGGGCCTCGCGGCCGTGCACGCCGCCGGGCTCGTGCACGGCGACGTCAAGCCCGCCAACGTGCTGCTCGCGCCGGGCGGCGTGTGCAAGCTCGCCGACTTCGGCCTGGCGCGGCCGGCGGGGCGCGACACGGGCGGTCCGGGCGGCACCCCTCGCTACATGGCGCCCGAGCAGTGGGCGGGCGGCGCCGTCGACGCCCGCGCCGACGTGTTCGCGCTCGGCTGCCTGCTGTACGAGGCGCTCACCGACCGCCACGCGTTCCCCGGCGAGCCGGCCGCGGCCCGGGCGCGGATCCGGGCCGGCGCGTTCGTGCCGATCCGGCAGCTGCGGCGCGACCTGTCGCCGGCGCGGATCGCGGCGGTCGAGCGCTGCCTGGCGCCCGATCCGGGCGACCGCCCCGCCGATGCCGCGGCGCTCGTCGCCGCCTGGCGGGTGGCGTCCGCGGCGGCACGGTGTGACGATCCGGCGTCCCTCGCCCCGCGGCGGGGCGCGGAGGAGACCCTCGCATGTGCGGCTTCGTAGCCATCCTCGACCCCGGCGGCGCCGCCCCGGTCGACACCCTGCGGCCGCTGGCGCTCGAGCGCGCCCGCCTGCTGCGCCACCGCGGCCCGGACTGGAGCGGCGTGTACGCCGATCCGCGCGCCCTGCTCGCCCACGAGCGGCTGTCGATCGTCGACGTGATGCACGGCGCCCAGCCCCTGCTGTCGCCCGACGGCGAGCAGGCGCTCGCGGTCAACGGCGAGATCTACAACCACCGGGCGCTGCGGGCGCGCTGCGCGGGCTACCCGTTCGCCACCGACTCCGACTGCGAGCCGATCCTCGCGCTGTACCGCGCCGGCATGGCGCCCGAGGCGCTCTGCGACGCGCTGCACGGCATGTTCGCGTTCGTCCTGTGGGACCGGTCGAAGGGCGACTACCTCGTGGCGCGCGACGCCATCGGCATCGTCCCGCTGTACTGGGGCCGCGACGCCGACGGGCGGCGGTGGTTCGCCTCGGAGCTCAAGGCGCTGCACGGCGTGTGCGAGGAGGTCGACGTCTTCCCGCCCGGCACCTACCTGACGGCCGGCATGGACGCCCCGGCGCGCTGGTTCGCGCCCGACTGGCGCCCCTACGAGGCCGTCGAGCACGGGCCGACCGACCCGGCGCCGCTGCGGCGGGCCCTGCAGGACGCCGTCCACAGCCACCTCATGTCCGACGTGCCCTACGGCGTGCTGCTGTCGGGCGGCCTCGACTCGTCGCTCGTGGCCGCCATCGCCGCGAAGTACGCCGCCCGCCGCATCGAGGACGACGACCGCACCGACGCCTGGTGGCCGCGCCTGCACACCTTCTCGATCGGGCTGCCCGGCTCGCCCGACGTCGCCGCCGCGCAGACCGCCGCCGAGGCGCTCGGCACCGCGCACCACGCGTTCACCTACACCGTCCAGGAGGGCATCGACGCCCTGTCCGACGTGGTGTTCCACACCGAGACCTACGACGTGACGACCATCCGCGCGTCCACCCCGATGATGCTGCTCGCGCGGCGCATCAAGGCGATGGGCATCAAGATGGTGCTGTCGGGCGAGGGCTCCGACGAGATCTTCGGCGGCTACCTGTACTTCCACCACGCGCCCGACGACCGCGAGCTGCACGAGGAGCTCGTCCGCAAGCTCGATGCGCTGCACCTGTACGACTGCCTGCGGGCGAACAAGTCGATGGCGGCGTACGGCGTGGAGGCGCGGGTGCCGTTCCTCGACCGGACCTTCCTCGACGTGGCGATGCGCACCGCGCCGAGCGTCAAGCAGCTGGGCGGCGGGCGCATCGGAGCACGTGCTGCGGGTCGCGGGCGAGGGCTGCTGCCCGACGCCATCCTGTGGCGCCAGAAGGAGCAGTTCTCCGACGGCGTGGGCTACGGCTGGATCGACGGGCTCAAGGAGCACGCCGAGCGCGAGGTCTCCGACGAGGCGCTGCGCGGCGCGGCCGAGCGGTTCCCGCACAACCCGCCGCCCACCAAGGAGGCGTACCTGTACCGCGCGCTGTTCGAGCAGCACTTCCCGGGGGAGGCCGCGGCGCGGCTCGTGCCCGGCGGGCCGAGCATCGCCTGCAGCACCCCCACGGCGCTGCGCTGGTCGGCGTCGTTCGCGGCGAACGCCGACCCGTCGGGGCGGGCGGTGCTGGGCGTGCACAAGGGCTGAGCGCCGCCCGGTGCGGGTCAGCGGACCAGGCGGAAGCTGAACATCGGGTTCTGCGTGGCCCCCCAGACGCGCACCCACAGCGGCAGCAGCATCTCGGTGCCGCGGGCCATGGCGATGCCGCCGAGGTCCACCACGTCGCGCCAGCCGAGCTGCTCGGTGAGCAGGGCGGTGACCTTCGCCTTGGCCTCGGCGTCGTCGCCGCAGACGAACATGGTGTGCTCGCCGTCGGCCAGCTGCCGCGGGTCGACCATCAGGTTCGCGTTGACGGTGTTGAGCGTCTTGACGACCTTCGCGTCGGGGTACGCGCGCTGGATCTGTTCGCCCAGCGAGTCGTCGTTGCAGACCGACAGGCGCGGCGGCATGCCGGCGCTGAAGTCGAGCGGGTTGGCGATGTCGACGAGGATCTTGCCGGCGAGGGCCTCCGGGCCGACCTGGGCGAGCACCTGCAGCGACGCGCCGCCCGCGCTGGCGTTGACCACCATCTCGGCGTCGGCGGCGGCGTCGGCGAAGGTGGCGACGCGGACGGTCGGGTTCGCGCCGAGCCAGTCGGCGAACGAGGGGTTGCCGAACGCGCCGGGCTCGGTGCGCGCCCGGGTGGCCTCGGGATCGCGCGTGCCGATGGCCACGTCGTGGCCGAGCGAGGCGAGCTTGGCGGCGACGGTCTGCCCGACGACGCCCGTGCCGAGGACTGCGATCTTCATGGGACCTCCTGCCCCTCTCCTACGTCGCCTGCGGGGCGTGTACAATCCGCGCTGTCGCACCCCATCGGTGAGCAGGAGTTCACGATCCCCACGCGCAGCCTGCTGGCCCGCATCGAGCCGTTCGTGCAGACCGCGGAGCGCGCGAGCTTCCGCGCCGCCGCCGCCCACCTCGGCGTGACCCCGACCGCCGTGAGCAAGGCCGTGGCCGGGCTCGAGGCCGAGCTCGGGGTGCGCCTGCTGCACCGCACCTCGCGGCACGTCGCGCTGACCCCGGAGGGCGCGACGTTCCTGCGGGCGTGCCGGGGGGCGCTCGACCAGCTGCAGGCCGCGCAGGACGAGGTGCTGCACGCCGCGCGGGTCGCCGAGGGGCCGCTCGCGGTGTCCATGTCGCCCGTGCTCGGGCGGACCGTGATCGACGCGCTGCCGCGGCTCGTGTCGCGCTACCCGCGGATCGCGGTGCGGCTGTCGTTCACCGACCAGCTCGTGGGGCTCGTCGAGGAGGCGATCGACGTGGCGGTGCGCATCGGGGAGCTGCCCGACAGCGCGCTCGTGGCGCGGCGGCTCGCCGTGCCGC
>JAWKRQ010000085.1:0-34339 GCA_041389545.1 Myxococcota bacterium
CAACGACGCCTACAACGATCTCTACCTGTACCAGGGCCCCACCGCCTTCCATCCGACGGCGCAGATCTCCGCCGTGACGCTGAACACGAACGTTCGCGCACAGTGGAACATCCTGGCTGCGGCCAGCTGGGCGCTGCATCGACGGAGCGGAGGGCTGTCTGGCGAAACGCTCACCTACTACACACAAACCTGTCCCACCGCGACGGCGTCTGCTGTGTCGTGCTACACGGGTACCAACGGTCGCGTGTACATCGATCCGGTACATGACGAGTTCAAGTTCATCGTCGCGCACGAAACCGGACACTACGTTGCGCGTCTCCGCAACTCGGGCGTGGGCGCCAACACCGCTACCCTGGGCTCACCGGATGGGAACTGTCAGGCCGCTGACGGCCCGATGATCCAGAAGCGATACACCTCTCTGGCGGCGAGTGAAGGACTTGCTTGGTACTTCTCCGCGGTCGCGTTCAACCAGACCGACGAGAGCGACTGCGACTTCTACCGCACGGGACACGACTGGGACCAGGACTTCAACGTCGGAGAGAATGGAACCGATCCGAACGATGAGCTCACCCCGTCGTGTCAGGGGAAGGCCGCGGAAGGCTGGGCGGTGTGGGACTACATCAACTACGAATGCGGCGGCACCCTCGAGGACCGGGGGACCTACATCGACTGGATGCGCGCCTTCTGGGACGCGGACGCCGGGTACGGCGTGACGACCACCGAGATCTTCGACCTGTGGGTCGAGGCCGATCCCTCGACCTGGGACGCCGACGGCGGTTCCGGCTGTGATGTCGACGAAGATCCGTGCGATCCGGAGGAGCGGCTGCAGAACGCCGCGGACCGCCTGGGCATCGGCACCGAGTGGGGCTACGCCTCCGCCGCCAACGGCGTACGCTGATGCTCCTCTGGACGCTCTGGGCCTGCCGGACCGACCCCGCGCCCGATCCGGTGGCGCTGCTCGAGCCCCAGGGCTCGGACACGGGCGAGGCCCTCGACAGCGGGCGCCCGCCGCCCGTCGACGAGGACGGCGACGGCGTCCCGGCGGACCGCGACTGTGACGACGCGGACCCCGACCGGTTCCCCGGCGCGCCCGAAGTGTCCGGAGACGGCATCGACAGCGACTGCGACGGGTGGGACGCGCGCCCGCTGTCGCAGGGGGTGGGCGTCACGGCACAGACCGACCCGCTCGACTGGATGCAGTTCGGGCACGTCCTGACGACGGGCGACCTCGATGGGGACGGCGACGACGAGGTGTTCGCCGGTTCGCAGCACATCCATGAGGCGTCCGGCGAGGGGATCGCTGCCATCCTCGACGGGTCATCCCTGCTGCAGACGAACGCCTGGGTGGGGAGCAACACCAGTGCAACCGCCCGAGAGTTCGGCGGCGGCGTGGCCATCGTCGCCACCGACGCGCAGCCGCAGCTCGCCTTCCTGTCGCTGTTCGGCATCTGGGCCGTCCGCCCCGACGCTCGCAGCGGCGACCCCGGGCGCGCCGGCGGCTTCTACCTCCAGGACGACGCCACCCCGGGTGGCCACTGGACCGGCAGCCGGATCGCCGCAGTCGACATCATCGGCGACGCCGACGACGACGTTGTGTTCGAGTGCACGGACGGCGACGTGGCCGAGGCCTGCGTCTTCGTCGGCCCCATCACCGCCGACGGCAGCATCTCCGACGCCGACCTCATCGTCACCGGCGGGCCTGGCCTCGGCTCCGGCCTCGGCGGCGCGGATCTCGACGCCGACGGGCACACCGACCTCATCCTCGGCGCCAGCAACGCCGCGGGCGACCGAGGCGAGATCACCGCCCTGCTCGGCCCGATGCCCACCGGCCGCGCCGACATCGCCGACGGCGCGCGCACCTGGCAGGGCGAGAACCCCGGCGACTGGCTCGGACAGGTCGTCTCCGCCGGAGACCTCGACGGGGACGGCGTGGGCGAGGTCGTCGGCGCGGCCATGGCCTGGCCCGACAACGATCGGCGCGGCCGGGTCTACGGCCTGACCCTCGCCACCCCCGACGTCACCGACGCGACCTTCGTCATCGACGGAGACCCCGGCTTTCAACACCTCGGGGTCGGCCTCGCCACCGGCGACCTCGACGGAGACGGCCAGGACGACCTCGCCGTCGGTGCGCCGTTTCTCCCTGCGCTGCAGACATCGCCCGGCCGCGTGTTCGTCTACTTCGGCCCCGTCGAGGGCGCGCTCACCTCCGCCGAGGCCGACGTCACCTACGTGGGCGAGGCACCGGGCGACGGCGCGGGCGTGGGCCTCGCGGTCGGCGACCTCGACGGAGACGGCGCCCAGGACCTCGTCGTCGGCAGCCCGTACCACGACGAGAGCGGCGTCGACAACGGCAAGGTGTACCTCCTGCGCGGGCCGCTCGCACCGTGACCTGGCGTCTGCCGGTGGGCTTCGCCCTCGGGACGGCAGCGGGCGTCGCGCTGACGCTCTGGCTCGGGCCCGGCGGACCCGCCGGAGCACCCGCGCCCGAGGCGCCGGCACGCGTCGAGCCCGCGGCGCCGCTCGTGGTCCCCGGTCCGGCGGCGGACGAGCCGGAGCGAGCGCTGCGCGCGTGCCACGCCGAGGTGGCGGCGCTGCGAGCGGTCCTGGACGGGTCGGCGGCGCTCCCGCCGTCCTGGCCGAGCGATCTGCCCCCCGCAGCGACCGCCGACGACGTCCGGGCGTGGGTGGGTGCGGCCATGGAGGACCTCGCGCTCCCGGCGACGCTCCGCGAGCTGGAGTGCAGCGAGTATCCGTGCATCGCGCTGCTGGCGCTGGACGAGGGAGTGCCGGCGGACTCGCGCGTCGTGGAGCCGCTGCGGCAGCGGTACCTCGAGCGGGCGGGGGCCGACGGGGCCGCGGACCTGCACATGCTGGGGACGGGGACGCGGAACTTCGCGGTGGTGGCGTTCCAGGCGGCGGGGGACCCGCCGGCGGGGCGCGAGCCGCGGACGGCACAGCGGATCCAGGACCTGTTCGACGCGTACGCCCCGTAGGCTCGACGCGGAGCCTGCTCGGCACGCGGTGAGCGCGTCGCGAGGCCCCCAGACGCGCTGCGCGGCCGCGAGCGAGGCCTGGGTACTCTCCGCAACAGGATGAGATCGGGTCGGCCCGATCCGGCTTCCGAGGGCGGATTCGGCAGGGTGGCGCAAGGGAACGGCCGGAGCGGGGGTGGAGGCCCGGGACCGATTCGCCTCCGCAACAGGATGAATTCAGGTCGGGCCCGATCCGCCTCCGCAACAGGATGAATTCAGGTCGGGCCCGATCCGCCTCCGGCCCGATTCCCCTCCGGTCAGCCCACCCAGACCCGCGCATTCCGGAACATCCGCATCCACGGCGAGTCCCCGCTCCCCACCCGCCACGACGGGGGGCACCACGACAAGGTCGCCCACCGGAACGCCCGCTCCGGGTGCGGCATCATCACCGTCACCCGCCCGCTCGGCGTCGTCAGCGCCGTGATCCCCGCCGGCGTCCCGCTCGGGTTCAGCGGGTACGCCTCCGTCAGCTCCCCCCGCCCGTCCACGAACGAACCGCCCCGCCACCAGCCCCTTCACCACGAGCCGGTCGTGCGCCTCCTCCGACCGGAACTGCGCCCGCCCCTCCCCGTGCGCCACGGGCACGAGCAGCTCCGACCCCGCCATCCCCTGCAGCAGGATCGACGGCGACGGCTCGATCCGCACCGAGCACAGCCGCGCCTCGAACTGCTCCGACCGGTTCCGCACGAACCGCGGCCAGTCCTCCGTCCCCGGCACGAGGTCGCCCAGCGCCGAGAACATCTGGCACCCGTTACCACCCTGGAGCGCGAACGTGTTCTGCTCCGCTCCGAAGAACGCCGCGAACTGTTCCCGCAGCCGCTCGTCGTACCGGATGCGCTGGGCCCAGCCCCCGCCGGCCCCGAGCACGTCCCCGTAGCTGAACCCCCCGCAGGCCACGGCCCCCACGAAGCCCGCGAGGTCGACCCGCCCCTCGTGCAGGTCGGTCATGTGCACGTCGACGGGTTGAACCGGGCCCGCTCGAACGCCGCCGCCATCTCGAGGTGCCTGCTGACCCTGCTCCCCGCAGGATCGCCAGCGGCGGCCGCCCCACCAGCGCCGCTCGACGCCGACCGCACCTGCGTCGGATCGTGCGACGGGTCGAACGTCAACGTCGCCCGCAGCCCGGGGTCGCCGTTGTCGACGATGCGCTCGTACCCGCCGCGCGCAGTCAGGATCGTCGCGCAGCGCCTGCATCCGCAGCGTGGTCTCGGACCAGGCGCAGTGCAGCACGGCGCGCGGCGCCTTGAGCACGACCTCGCCCTGGTGGGAAACCGCAGCACCTGCCCTCGACGGGCCGCCCGATCCGTGGGTCAGCGGCGACAGCTGGTGCTCGTCGAGGATCCGCGCCACCTCGAGCTGATCGGCGCTGCGGATCTGCAGCACGGCCCCGAGCTCCTCGTTGAACAGCGCCCGCAGCGGGTCGTCGCCCGGCAGGTCGATCTCCAGCGCCACCCGGCTGCAGAACGCCATCTCGCACAGCGTGGCGCAGCAGCAGCCCGCCGTCGGAGCGGTCGTGGTACGCGAGCAGCAGCCCCGCGGACGACAGCGCCTGCACGGCCGCGAACAGGGAGGCCAGGTCGAGCGGCTGGTCGAGGTCGGGCGGCTCGGCGGCGAGCCCGCCGTAGACCCGCGCCAACGCCGAGGCGCCCATCCGGTCGCGCCCGGCGCCGAGGTCCACGAGGAGCAGCTCGGTGTCGCCGTCGAGCGCGAGCCTGGGGTCGGTGCGCGTGGCGGTCGACTACCGGGGCGAACGCCGTGGCGACGAGCGACAGCGGCGCAGCGACCTCGCGGGCCTCCCGGCCTCCGACGTCCAGCGCGTCCGCATCGACAGCGAGTCCTGCCCACGGGCACCGCGATCCCGAGCGCGGGGCACACGTCGATGCCGACGCTGCGGACGGCCTCGCACAGGTCGGCGTCGTCGCAGGGTCGCCGGCGGCGGCCATCCAGTTGAGCGAGAGCACGACCTACCGTGATCCGCGCCGCCGCGAGGCTGGCGATCGCCTCGCCTACCGCCATCCGCGCCGAGGCGGGCGCGTCGAGGACGGCGACGGGCGGCCGCTCGCCGACGGCCATCGCCTCGCCGGTGGTCTCGTAGAACGTGGACGTGGTCACGGCGACGTCGGCCACGGGCACCTGCCAGCGCCCGACCATCTGATCGCGCGCGACCATCCCGGTGATCGAGCGGTCCCCGATCGTGACGAGGAACGTCTTGTCGCCCACCGCGGGGAACGCGAGCACGCGCAGCGCGGCCTCGAGCAGGTCCACCTCGGGCAGCGCGGCGGGCGGCACCTCGGGCGCGCGCCGCTGCGTGCCCTGCCGCTCGAGCTTGGGCGGCTTGCCGAGGACGACCTCGGTGGGCAGGTCGACGGCCGGCTCGCCGAAGTGCGCATCGTCGACGCGCAGGTGGTGCTCGGCCGTCGCGCGCCCCACGACGGCGTACGGGCAGCGCTCCCGCTGGCAGATCGCCTCCAGCTGCGCGAGGTCGGCGTCCGCCACCGCGAGGACGTAGCGCTCCTGCGCCTCGTTGCACCAGATCTCGAGCGGGCTCATCCCCCGCTCCGCGCTCGGCACGGCGCGCAGGTCGAACGCCCCGCCCACCCCGCCGCCCTCGACGAGCTCCGGGAACGCGTTCGACAGCCCGCCGGCGCCCACGTCGTGCACCGACAGGATCGGGTTGCGCGGCCCCAGCGCCTGGCAGGCGTCGAGGACCTCCTGGCAGCGCCGCTCCATCTCGGCGTTGGCCCGCTGCACGCTGCCGAAGTCGAGGTCGGCGCTGGAGCTGCCCGACGCCATGCTGCTCGCCGCGCCCCCGCCGAGCCCGATGCGCATCCCGGGCCCACCGAGCACGACCAGCGCAGCGCCCGCGGGGATCGGCAGCTTCTCGACGTGCTCGTGGGCGATGTTGCCGTAGCCGCCCGCGATCATGATCGGCTTGTGGAAGCCGCGCCAGCGGCCCTCGCCGGTGCGGGCCTCGAAGGTGCGGAAGGTGCCCGCGAGGTTCGGGCGGCCGAACTCGTTCGCGAACGACGCCGCGCCGATCGGCGCCTCGAGCATGATCTGCAGCGGGCTCGCGATGCGGGACGGGCGCCCCGGCGGGTCGTCCTCCCAGGGCTGCGGCGCGTCGGGCAGGCGCAGGTGCGACACGGAGAAGCCGCACATGCCGGCCTTGGGCTTGCCGCCGCGGCCCGTGGCCCCCTCGTCGCGGATCTCGCCGCCCGTGCCCGTGGCCGCGCCGGGGAACGGGCTGACGGCGGTGGGGTGGTTGTGCGTCTCGACCTTGCAGACGATGTGGACGGGGGCGGCGGGCTCGCGGGCGTACGCGCCGGTGGACGGGTCGGGGCGCAGGCGCTGGCCCTCGTGCCCGCGGACGACGGCGGCGTTGTCGGCGTAGGCGGACAGCAGCTCGCCCGGGTCGGCGCCGTGGGGCCAGGCGTGGCGCGCCGCCGCGCTCGTGTGGCGGATCATCTGGAACAGCGTGTTGCGCTGGGGCTCGCCCTCGATCACGAACGACGCGTTGAAGATCTTGTGGCGGCAGTGCTCGCTGTTGACCTGGGCGAACATCATGAGCTCGGCGTCGGTCGGATCGCGGCCCAGGCGCTCGAAGGCGGCGACGAGCCAGGCGATCTCGTCCTCGGACAGGGCGAGCCCGAGCCGGCGGTCGGCCTCGGCCAGCGCGACCTCGCCGGCGCGCAGGACGGGGATGCGGCGCAGCGGCGTGGGGTCCTCGACGCGGAACAGGCGCTCCACGTCGTGGATGGACGGCAGGATCTCCTCGGTCATGCGGTCGAGCAGCAGCGGCGCGATCTCGCGGCGCTGGGCGTCGGTGAGCGCGGTGACGCCGCCGAGGGTCCACTGGACGCCGCGCTCGATGCGATCGACGCCGTCGAGCCCGCAGCGCCAGGCGATCTCGGTGGCCTTGCTCGACCAGGGCGAGGTCGTGCCCGCGCGGGGCGCCACGAGGATCTGCAGGCCGTCGCGGTCGCGGGCGGGCGGGGCGTAGGCGAGCAGCGCCTGGACGCGCGCCTGCTCGTCGGGCGACAGCGGGCGGCGCAGGGAGACGAAGTGGAGGTGATCGGCCCACACGGCACCGACGGGGACGTGGTGCTGCAGCTGGGCGAGCACCTTGTCCAGGCGGAACGGGGTCGACGCGGTCCCACCGCGGAGGACGAGCATCGGGAGCGCCTCGGGAGTCCGGGGCTGCACCGCATAACTTGGGCGTGCGCCGGCCGCTCACCCCGCGGCGGCGGGCCGCTGCACGGCGTTCCAGCTGACCAGCGCCACGACGTGCGCCATCAGCAGCCCCCCGCAGGCCCACAGCACGACGATCGAGGCCATGGGCGTGGACGCGTCGACGAGCAGGCCGGGGAGGAAGGTGAACGGCAGGCCGAGGGCCCAGGCGAGCGCGGTCCAGCCGAGCCAGCGCCCCGCGCGCAGGCCGTAGCGGCGGAGCTCGAGCCACTGGGCGCCGGCCCGGGCGCCGATGCAGCCGACGCCGGCGAGCGCGAACGCCGCTGGCGACTGCAGGGCGCCCGCGGTCAGGCCGATGACCCAGGCGGCGCCGGCGCCGAGGGCGGTGGCGACGGCGAAGCGGCCGCGGTGGACGGGGAACGGCATGGCCCAGCCCTGGCCGACGCCCAGCGCGAGCCCCTCGCCGAGGCCCGCCGCGCAGACGACGGCGGCGGTGGCGAGCTCGCCGAGGCCGGCGGCCACGGCCAGGGCGCCAGCGGTGAGCGGGACGGCGAAGCCCGCCGCCTCCGCCAGCGTGACGCCGACGACCCAGCGGTAGCGGGGGCGCGTCCACCAGCGGTTCGCGAGGCCGAGGCCGAGGAGGAGCAGGCCGAGGCCGCCGTAGAGGGCGTGGAGCCAGTGCGTCTCGCGGAACTGGGCCATCTCGGCGGCGATGAAGCCGAAGAGGGTGCCGCCGGCGAGGATCGTGGCGTCGAGGGCGTAGCGGGCGCGGCGGAGCGCGGCGACGGCGGCGAGGGCGCTGGTCCCGCCGACGGCGCCGCCGAGGATCAGCCCGGGGACGACGAACGTCGGGAACGGCGTGTACTGGAGGAGCTCGGCGGGGAGGTAGGGCGAGCCGTGGGGCCAGTACAGCATCTCGGCGGCGCCGCCGAGCGCGGAGAGGGCGGTGAACGTGGCCGTGGCGAGGATGGCGCCGCGGAAGCGGAGCGTGTCGGAAGGCGCAGGGGGTGGGGGCTCCGGCACAGGGGCGGCGAGGAGGGCGGCGGCCCAGGCGGTGGCGCGCTCGGCCTCGCCGGCGAGGAGGGGGCCCTCGGTGCCGCAGACGCGGAAGTGCTCCGGCGGGGCGACGAGCGGCGTCTCCAGGGCTGCGAGGCGGCGGGCGGCGGGGGCGGCGGCCGAGCCCTGCGGGAGCGGGCGCGGGACGGGGGAGGCGGTGTCGAAGGTGGCCGCGGCGGCGGGCGGGACGGTGATGCGGGCGAGCCACTCGCGCAGGCCGTCGCCGGGGGAGGCGGGGGCGACGCCGTGGGCTTCGGCCTGGCGGCGGGCGTCGCGGCGGGTCGTGGGCCGGGACAGCGACCAGGCGTGGATGGGGCCGCCGACCACGAGGAGGTCGACGTGGCGGAGGTCGGTCGGGGCGTCGGAGACCTCGGCGACGTCGACGGTGGCGGCGGTGCGCAGGCCGGCCGCGACGGCGTGGGCGACCTGGCGGGTGTTGCCGAAGATGGACTCGTAGACGACCAGGCAGCGCATGTCCCCTCCCGGGAGAGGGGAGTGCAGGTCCCGTGCCAGGATGATTCGGGAGCAGATCGCGCGGACGGTCGCCTGCCACCCCTCCTCTGTTCGGAACGCACACACGGCCGTCGGCGACGACGTCGACGGGTTCGGCCTCGTCGGGAGGGGCGGTGTGTGCGTCCCGAACAGGGGGGCGTCGGTGGCCGACGCGCTCCCGGTGCCACTCGTCGAAGAGAGGGGCAGCGGACCGGACACCCTCGCGAAGACAGCGGGACCGAACCGGACACGCGGCCGCGCGCCCATCGATGGAAGCTTCGGGAATCGACGACCGCTCTCCCGGGGGTGGTCCGGGACCGGCCGATCGGTCGGGTTCGGTGCCGCTGTTCGCGAGGGTGTCCGGCTCGACCCTCTGTCTTCGACGGGAGCTCGACCGCCGCCGCCGCACCGAGGCGCGAGGAGCGGCTCCGCCGGCGCCGACCGATCCTGCGGGCCACCGCCACCCCCACGACCACGCCGGTAGCCACTGGCTGGGCACGCGGCCTGGCCGGGTGGTGGTCGTGGTAGTGGCCGCGTTCGCCAGTTTGCGCAGGCTGCCCCCGATAGACCAATTTCGCCCGTCAGCGAGCCATTGACGGAAAGGCGCCCGACGCGTTTCCGTCATTCGTCGTCCGCCCGGCTTCGCACGGGCGAACGCCACCTCCCATCACGATGCATCGCGCCGCTCGCGCACTTGTGCTGACGGGCGAACAGTCACCATGGCGGGCAGGCGCTGAACAGATCTGGCGACGATGCCGGCTGGCTGGACCTGACCGACGAGGTCCCCCCGCGGCACCCAGGAATTGACGGAAAGACGCCTGACGGAAAGACGCCCGACGCTTTTTCGTCAAATGACGGAAACGCGTCGGGCGCCTTTCCGTCAATTCTCGACGAGCTCCCAGGCCCCGGCGCTCGGAGCTCGGGAGCCCGACCCGTCCTCGTGCCGCGTCACCAGATGGCGACGACCGGCGCCTCCCCCTCCCGCACCGACCCCCGGAACATCCCCGCCGTGTTGAACGGCATCGCCACGTTCCCCTGCCCGTCCACCGCGATCACCCCGCCGCGCCCCTCGAGCCCCGGCAGCTCCTCGCGGATCACCCGCTCCGCCGCCGCCGCCAGGTCGAGCCCGGCCAGCTCGCACAGCGCGCTGATCCGCTGCCCCACCCCGAGCCGCACGAACGGCTCGCCGTGCCCGGTCCCGCTCACGGCGCACGTCCGGTCCCACGCCCACGTCCCCGCCCCGATCACCGGCGTGTCCCCGACCCGACCGGGCCGCTGCCCCGTCATCCCGCCCGTCGACGTGGCCGCCGCGACGTGCCCGTCCCGGTCGGCGGCGACGGCGCCCACGGTCCCGTACACGTCGGCCTTCGCGTCGTGGTCGAGCGTGACGCCGGTGGCCGCGGCCAGCTGCGCCTCCCGCTCGGGCGTCACGAACCACGCCCGCGCCGCGAGCGACAGCCCGAGCTCGGCCGCGAGCACGTCCGCCCCGGCTCCCACCACCAGCACGTGCGGCGTCCGCTCCATCACGGCCCGCGCGAGCATCACCGGGTTCCGGGGCGTCTTCGCCGCCGCCACGGCCCCGGCGGCGCGCGTCCGCCCGTCCATGACCGCGGCGTCGAGCTCGACGCTGCCGTCGGCGCACAGGACCGCGCCCCGCCCCGCGTTGAACACGGGGTCGTCCTCGAGGACCACCACCGCCGCCGTGACGGCGTCGAGCGCGGCCCCACCGCGGCGCAGCACCGCCTCTCCGGCCGCCAGCGCCCGGACCAGCGCCTCGCGGCAAGCCGCCTCGCGCGCCGGGGAGAGGGAGTCGGCGCGGATGAGGCCCGCACCGCCGTGAACCGCCAGAGCGTACGCCATCGCCGTCCCCGTCCGCGTATCCGCCGCGGGCGCTGACCCGTATCCCGTCGGCAGGAGGGTCTCATGCGAGCGATGGTGCTGACGCTGCTGGTGGCGTGTGCCTCGGACAGCAAGGTCCAGGACAACATCGATCCCGACGGCGTCCAGGGCGGAGACGCCACGGCGACCGCGACCGGCACGACCCCCACGGGCGACGAGACGGACACGACCCCGGGCGACGACGACGACGACGACAACGTCACCGACACGGCGACGACCGGGACCGGCACCTCCGTCCTGCCCCCCGACGCCACGGGCGACGAGATCTGCACGGCCGCCGCGGCGCTCGCCAGCGTGCTCGACCCCTACCAGATCCCCGACGACGGCCGCGTCTTCTTCTGCCACGGTGGCGGCGGCACGAACCTGCACTACATCGAGACCGACATCTCGTCGTGCCTGCCCCACATCGACCACCCGAGCGACGTGTTCCCGACCACCGGGTGCGACTCGTGAGGGCCCTGCCGCTGGCGCTGCTGCTCGCGGGCTGCGGCAAGGGGGAGGGCAAGGTCGTCGACGCGGCCGACGCCGACGCCGACGCCGACACGGACGCCGACAGCGACGCCGACGTGGACGCCGACGCCGACGCCGACGCCGACACGGACACCACGCCCCCGAACACCACCGTCACCGAGGCCGACTGCACGGTCGCCATCCCGGCGGACGCCGTCCTCGTCGACGACGACGTGACCCTCGACGGCGACGGCGTGGTGGCCTGGGTCTGCCGCAACGCGACGCTGTCGCTGTCGGGCGCCGGCGGGCTCGTGTTCCTCGAGCAGAACGGCTCGCTCGTGCTGTCGGGGCCCGAAGCCGAGGTCTGGGCGACCTCCGGCGCCGACCTGGCCGTCTTCTCGAGCGACAACACCCTCGAGCTCGAGGGCGGCGTCGACCTGCACGACGAGGGCGGCAACAACCTCGTCGTCGCCTGCGACACGGTCACCTTCGACCTCACCGACGCGCCCGACCCCGGGTGCCGCTGACGCTTCTGCCATGCCCCCTGCCCGTCCGCCCGTCCCCCCTGTGACTGCGGCTGCGGGCAGGGGGCGGTTTCGTCGCGGCGAGGAGCTTTCGCGAACAGGCGTCTCGCCTGCGTTCCCGGCACGAACACGACCACCACCACGACCACCACGACGGCCTGGTGCCCGGCGATGGTCGTGGCCCGTAGGAACGGTCGGCGCTGACCGTGTTGCCGATCTCGACCGTACAACCTCCATGCCCGACGAGCCCCGAGCCCCGCGTCGCCGCCGGGCCTCCGAGCGATCCGCCCGGGCTTCCCTCCAGCGGATCGCACACCTCGGGGAGGTAAGCCGCCCTCGATCGCACACCTCCCCCGCCCGCGGCCGCGCTCGCCACGATGAAACCGTCGCTATCGCGCGACGCCCGCCCGCCGGGGCACCCGAAGCCCGGCCAACTGTGCGATCGAGGACGGCTTGCCTCCCGCGGCTGTTGCACTGGACCCGGCTTGCTCCCCCTGGCACCTGCCGGCGACGGACGCAACGACGACAACGTCGGGCGCCGGCAGCGCCTCGCGGTCGCACGGCGCTCTCCGACGAGCCACCGTCCCCGTACCCCCTGTTCGGAACGCACACGGGCCCTCCCGACGAGGTCGTCCGCGTGGACATCCTCGCGAGCGGCCGTGTGTGCGTTCCGAACACAGAAGATGGCCACGAGCACGCCGCCCACGCGCCCACCCCGCTACGCCGGCCCGACCTCCGCCCGGAACGCCAGGAACCGCTCCCGGAACCGCTCCTCCGCGTACGCCCCCTCCGCGTCGCCGTGCAGGTCCACGAACGTCTGCTGCACCCGCGCCTCGGGCTCGTCCACCCGCCCGAACAGCACCGTCAGCGTGCCCGGCAGCACCTCGCGCCCGCCCTCGAACGCCGCCGACACGTCCACCCGCACGCAGCAGCCGAAGTGCGTCACCACCATCCGCGACGCGTCCTCGCCCTCGAGCCGGCGCCCCAGCGTCAGGAACCGCGGCTCCCCGTGCGCGCGGATCCGCACCACCTCGGTGCTGGGCACCTGGCTGCGCAGCGCCCGCTCGATCTCCTGGCGCAGGAAGCCCATCGGATCGGTCAAGCCGAAGAACATGTGCTCGCTGTCGGCGAACACGTCGAAGTCGTCTCGCTCGTCCATCGCGGATCCTCGACGGAGCCCGCCGGTTGGCGTAGGCTCCTGCAGTGCCCGGGGAGGATATCCAATGACGCACGTCGTGCCGCTGGCGCTCGCCATCGCCGCGTCGCTGATCGGCTGCTTCGGCGGCGGATCGACCGAGACACCCGCGCCCGCGCCGCAGCCCGAGGTCGCCGCGCCCGCACCGGCGCCCGACGAGCCGGCGGAGCGCAACGGCTTCGTGATCGGCGTCACGAGCCTGCGCAAGGAGCCGACGGACGACCGCAAGATCGACGACGGCAGCGGCAAGCAGGTCTCCAACTGGATCGCCACGCTCTACCGCGGCGAGCAGGTGACGGTCTTCGGCGAGAACGACGCGAAGGACTGGGTCCACGCGCGGCTCCCCCTCGGCGACGAGGGCTGGCTCAAGGCCGACCGGGTGGTCGCCGGCCCCGACGTGCGCGCGGCCACCCTCTACGACGAGGGCAAGACCTTCCGCCGCCCCGACCTGCTGGCGCTCGACACCGACAAGACGATCGAGCCCGGCTCGCTGCTGTTCGTCATGCAGGAGAAGGACCAGTTCGCCGAGGTCGACTACCCGCGCAGCGGCTGGAGCAGCAACAAGGCGTGGACGCTCACGAGCGAGCTCATCTACGACCCCAACGAGGTCGAGGTGGCGAAGGTCGTGGCCAAGGTGCGCCACCTGCGCGCCGAGGGCAGCGAAGACGCCAAGCAGCTCGAGGAGCTGGCGCGCAGCCAGTTCGCGTCGAGCCGGCTCATCACGCTGCTCGACCAGCCCGACGCCGCGCCCTCGGGCGACGAGGGCGAGGGCGACGGCGAGGAGGACCTCGAGGCGGGCGACGGCCACGAGCCGAGCCCGACCGGCGGGGAGTGAGCGCGACGGACCTCGCCGCGCACCTGCGCGCGCTCGACACCGCGCTGCGCGCCGAGCAGGCCGCCGACGCCGACGAGCACGCGCGCCTCGACGCGCTGCCGCCCGACGAGCAGCTCGCCGTGGGCCACGCCTGGCCGCCGCTGCGGCTCGTCGACGCGGTGCGGGACGGGCCGCGGGTGCGCGTCACCGTGGATGCGCCGCGCGGCGTGCCGCTGCACGACGGCATCGGCGCCGGCGACCCCGTCTGGCTGGACCACGGGGGCGCCGCCTGGCCCGCCGTGGTGGACGACGTCGACCCGCACCGCGCCGAGCTCCGCCTCGACCGCGGCCGGCAGGCGCTGGCGCCGGGCGTGGCTCGCGTGCGGCGCCGCCACGATCCGACGACCTGGCAGCGCTACCGCGCCGCCCTCCGCACCGCCGGCGCACGGCCGAACACCGTGGCTGCGCAGCTCCTGGCGGGACCACCGGCGCAGGAGCCCGGCGACGCCGACCTCGCCGGCCTCGACGCCGCCCAGCGCCGCGCCGCCCACCACGCCCTGCACGCCGACGGCCTGGCCCTGGTCTGGGGCCCGCCGGGCACCGGCAAGACGGTGCTGCTGGGCAAGGTCCTCGCCGCCCTGGTCCGGCGGGGCGAGCGCCCGTGGGCCCTGGCCGACAGCAACGCCGCCGTCGACCACCTCGCGCGCACCGCCCGCGCCGAGGGCCTCGACGTGGTGCGGCTCGGCCCGACGAGCCGCATCGGCGCCGACCTCGCCGACTGCCGCCTCGACGCGCGCATCGCCGCGTCGGTGCTCGGCCCCACCCTCGCCACGCTCGACCGCGAGCTGGTGCGCGCCTGGGGCACCCCCGCCGCCCCGCGCCTGCTGCGGGAGCGCCAGGCGCTGTGGGAGCAGGCCCGCGACGCCGTGCTCGCCAGCGCGCAGGTCGTCGCCACGACCTTCGGCACGCTCGCGCGCGTGGCGGAGACCCTGCCCGCGCCCACCACCGCCGTCGTCGACGAGGCCACGCAGCCGCTGGAGCCGGCCGTGTGGGTCGCCGTCCCGCACGTCGAGCGGCTGGTCCTGGCCGGCGATCCGGCGCAGCTCGGCCCGGTGGTGCACGTCGCCGGCTCGCCGCTCGAGCAGTCCGCGCTGCAGCGCCTGGTCGCGGCGGGCGCGCCGGCGCCGATGCTGGAGGTCCAGCACCGCATGGCCCCCGCCCTCCGCGAGCTCGTGGCGCCGGTCTACGGCCCCGCCTACGTCGACGCCCCGTCGACCCGGCAGCCCCCGGTCCTGGAGCTCCCCGCGCTGTGGATCGACACCGCGGGCGCAGGCGCCGAGATCCGCGACCCCGTCACGCGTTCGCTGTACGAGCCCGTGGAGATCGCACTCGTGGCGCAGGTCGTCGCCGCGCTGCGCGCCGCGGGGCTCGATCCGGCCGACATCGGCGTCATCGCGCCGTACTCCGCCCAGGTGTCGCGGCTGCGCGCGCAGCTCGCGGACGTCGAGGTCGCCACCGTGAATGCGTTCCAGGGACGCGAGCGCGACGCGATCGTGGCCTCGTTCGTGCGCGCCAACCCCGACGGTGAGCTCGGCTTCGTCGCCGACGAGCGCCGGCTCACCGTCAGCCTCACCCGCGCGCGACGGCAGCTCGTGCTGATCGGCGACAGCGGCACCCTGGGCCGGCACCCGCGCTTCGCCGCCGTGCTCGCTCACCTGGCCGACCTGGGCGCGATCCAATCGGTGTGGTCGCCCCCATGGGACGCCGCGCTCCCCACGTGAGCGCAGCATACATGCCGTCCTGAGGCTGGTTGTTTTCCCGCTCCAGCCTGGTACCATGGCATCGGCGCAGATTGATGATAGGTGCCGAGAGCCCCCCCTCCCCGCGTGCCGATGCCCGAGCCCGTCGACCTGACGAACTGCGACCGCGAGCCGGTCCACGTCCCTGGCAGCGTCCAGGCCCACGGAGTGCTGCTGGCCTACGACCAGGCCGACGCGCCGCCCGTGCTGTGGAGCGCCAACCGCCAGCTCCTCGGCGACGCCGCGACCCGACCGCTCACCTCCCTGCTCGACCCCAGCGAGGCGGCCGCCCACGCCGCGATCGCCACCACCGACGAGCTGCAGTTCCTGAGCCCGGTGCGACTGTGCGGCATCGCCAGCCCCGGCTACGGCGTCCTGCACCGCAGCGGCGCCCTCACCGTGCTGGAGATCGAGCCCGACCTCGACACGCCCGACGCCCGGGTGTCGCAGGGGCTGGTCCAGCGCGCCATCACCCGGCTGCGCCACGCGCGGACGCTCGAGCACCTCTGGCAGCAGACCGTCGACACCGTGCGCGAACTCACCGGCTACGACCGGGTGATGGTCTACCGGTTCGACCAGGATCAACACGGCGAGGTGGTCGCCGAGGCGCGCAGCGGCCGCGTCCCCGACAGCCTCCTCGGCCTGCACTACCCGCGGACGGACATCCCCGCCCCCGCGCGCAGACTGTACCGGATCAACCCCCTCCGGATCATCGTCGACGTCGACAGCACCGTGTCGCCCCTGGAGCCCGGCCACGACCCCGTCTCCGGCGGCGCGTTCGACATGACGCACAGTGTCTTGCGGTCGGTGTCGCCGATCCACATCGAGTACCTGAAGAACATGGGGGTCCACGGCTCGTTCTCGCTGTCGCTGCTGGTCAACGACGAGCTGTGGGGCCTCGTCGCCTGCCACCACTACGAGGGCCCCCGCTTCGTGCCGTACACCGTGCGGACCTCGTGCGAGATGCTCACCCAGGCCGTCTCGTGGCAGATCGCCACGCTCGAGCGCGAGGAGCTCGCCGGGCGGCGGGCCCACGTCGAGGCGAGCGTCGCCCGGCTGCTGCAGAAGACCGGGGGCGACGAGCAGATCGAGGCAGCCCTGACCGACGACCCGGCGCTGCTGCTCGAAGCGGTGGGCGCGACCGGCGCCGCCGTCGCCATCGACGGCAGCATCCGCACCGTCGGCGCCGTGCCCGATCCGACCGAGCTGCGCGAGCTGGCCATGTGGTGGGCCGCGCTGCCCGCGGTCGAGGCCGAGCCGGGCCTCGGCAGCCGGATGCTCGTGACGGATCGCCTCGCGCAGCACCTGCCGGCGGCCTCGTCCTACGCCGCGATCGGCGCGGGCGTGCTGGGCGTCGGCTTCCCGGTGGAGCGAGGCTCCTTCGTGCTGTGGTTCCGCCCCGCGGTGGAGCGCACGGTCCGGTGGGCGGGCGACCCGAACAAGCCCGTCGAGTGGGGCCCCAACGGCCCGCGCCTCTCGCCGCGCGGCTCGTTCGACGAGTGGTGCGAGATGGTGCGCGACCAGGCCATCCCCTGGTCGCCCGAGCAGGTCCGCGCCGCGGAGCACCTGCGCGACGAGCTCGGCGGCCAGCTCTACCAGCGCGCGCTGCAGGCCGACGACATCCGCAACAAATTCCTGGCCATCGTGGGGCACGACCTCCGCAACCCACTCGGTGCGTTGCTGACCGGGGCGGAGGTGCTCAAGCGGGCGCCGAGCGCCGACCACGCGCAGGTCATCGGCGAGCGCATCCGCGCGTCGGGCGACCGCATGCACCGGATGATCGAGCAGCTCCTCGACATGACGCGGATCCGCGCGGCGGGGCCCTCCGGCATGCCCGTCCACCCGCGGCCGGTGGCGCTGCAGGAGCCTCGTCCGCCAGATCGTCGCCGAGACCGAGCCTCGCCCGGCCGGGCCGCCCGATCTCGCTCGATCCGCCCGAGCCGGTGGAGGTCCCGGGCGATCCCGACCGGCTGAGCCAGGTGCTGGCGAACCTGCTCTCCAACGCCCGCCACCACGGCGCTGCCGACGCCCCCATCGCGGTCTCGCTCGCGGCGACCCTGACCGAAGCGGTGCTGCGCGTGACGAACGCCGGCGAGCCCATCCGCGCGGAGCAGCTGCAGCGGCTGTTCGAGCCGTTCCAGGCGGCCTGCAGGCGCGCCGCGGCGGCGGGCTCGGGCTCGGGCTCTACATCGTCCACGCGATCGTGAAGGCCCACGGCGGGCGGATCGAGGTCGCGTCCGACCCGAGCGCCACCACCTTCACCGTGACGCTGCCGCGCAGCTAGAGACTCGACCAACCATCCGTGGACGTGGGTCACCTCGCAGCAAGCTTCGCCGAATGCGCCGCCTCGATCGGGGGTCCGGCTTCGCCGCACCCCCGGTCGGGCAGGCATTCGGCTTGCTTGCTCGCTCAATACGTCGGAGAACGCGCTGGCGCGCGTCATCCGACTCCTGCGAGACGCGCCCAGGCATCCGCTCGCGCGGATGCCTGGTCGCGTCTCTAGAGGCGCAGCCCCACGCCGAGGCTCGCGGTGGCGACGGGCGCGCCCTCCCAGCGGCTGCCGTCGGGACGCGGCGGCGCGAGCGGCAGCCCGGCCCACCCCGCGGCCCGCAGCCCGACCCGCGGGGTCAGCGGCAGCCACAGGTGCAGCCCGCCGACGGCGTGGTACGGCAGCAGGAAGCCCACCGCCACGTCCACCGGCCCCCACCCGGCCGACAGGTACGGCAGCGGCCGCACCCGGAGCGCGCCGTCGCCCGTCCGCGCCACGTGGTGGGCGCCGAGCGGGACGGCGACCTCCGCGCCCGCCCCCACCGTCAGCGGCCCCGCCGGCACCCGCAGCTCGGCGAAGACGCCCGGCCCCAGCGCGTTCACCGTCGCCACCGTGCGCGGCGCGCCGCGCGGATCCTGCAGGTAGAAGTCGCCGCTCGTGAGCCAGGCGCCCTGGACGCCGAGCGCGCCGCCGACCCGCCGGGGCACCTCGGCGCGGACGGGCACCAGGGGGACCTCCACGGCGCCCTCGCCCGTCAGCCGCACCAGCGGCGCGTCCCCGCGCACGACCCACACCTCGCCCCCGCTCGCCGCGGCGAGGGCGATCACCTCCGGCGGCGGCGCGGCCGGATCGGCGAGGAAGCGCTGCCAGGCCGTCTCCCCGACCTCGGGCGGGAGCGGGCGGTCCTCGGCGATGTCGAGCCGGACGTCCCAGCGCGCGACGATGCGGCCGTCGAGCTCGGCGTGGACGAGGTGGCGGCCAGGGCGCACCTTGACGTCGCCGCTCGGCCCCGGCACCGCGGGCACGCCGTCGACGACGAGCTGCGCCCCCGGCGGGAGATCGACGGGCGTGAGCGACGCCGGCGCCAGGGCGGCCAGCTCGGCGCGCACCGCCTCGTAGGCGGCGCGCTGCGGGGCCTCGCCGATCTCGTACGGGGATGCGGCCCGGTCCGGCGCGAGCGCCGCTGCGTCGAGCCAGGCGCGCGGGACGGCCAGCCCCGCGATCCGGCCGGTGTACGGCGCGGCGTCGGGGTCGTCGGCGAGGCGAGCGCCGAAGTACCGGTCGGCGGCGAAGCCCTCGTACAGCAGGGCGGCGAACAGCGCGTTGCGGTCGCGCTCGTCGCGCAGGGCCCCCACGGCGGCGACGGCGGGCTCGAGGTCGCGCAGGATGAGGCGCTCGCCGTCGAGGACGTGCTCGTAGGGCCGCGCGTCGTCGAGCGCGGCGGCGAGGTCGCGCAGGGCGTCCTCGTCGGCGTCGGTCCAGCGGGTGCGGGCGGCGCGGAGGTCGAGCGCCGCCAGCGCCGGCCCCGTGGCCCCCGCGGCGGCGATGGCCGCCGGATCGCCCGGGGCGAGCGTCACCACCTGGGCGGCGGCGACGAGCGGCGTCAGGGCCCACACGACAGGCCTCCGTCGCGCGCCGCGCAGGTCCACTGCCCCACCCGGTCGAGCGTGAGCGGCACCCGGCGGGGCTCGCCCGCCACCCAGGCCTCGACGGCGCAGGCCCCGCCGGCGAAGTCGGCGAGCCGCACGGAGCGCGTGCCCTCGAAGCGGGCCTCGCCGCAGGTGACGACGAGGCGCTCGGCGTCGGGCGCGGACACCAGCGCCTTATCGACGTGGGGCCGCGGCACGGGCGCGGGCGCGGGCGCCGGCACCGCGACGACGGCCGCGACCACCGGCGCCGCTGCCACCGGCACACGCGCCGGCGCGACCGCGGCCGGCTCGCCCACCGGCTCGGCGGCGGGCAGGGCCAGCGCCGGCGTGGCCACCACCGGCCGGGGCCACGCCGCCAGCGCCGCGAGCACCGCGACGCTCACCGCCCCCACCGCGCCGAGCGCCGCCACCGCCGGCCAGATGCGCCCCCAGGCGGCAGGTCCACCGCCTCGAGCCCCGGCCCGGGCAGCGCGTCGACCACCGCCGCCAGGCCGTCCGCCAGCTCCGCCGCCGACGGCCGCGCCGCCGGGTCCGCGGCCAGCGAGATCCGCAGGAGGGCCGCAGCGAGCCGCGCGGCGGGCGACGCCCCGAGCCGCGCCACCGCCACCGCCATCGCCGCCTCGAGCTCGCCCGGTGGCGCGCCGGTGAGCAGCTCGATCACCAGCCTGGCGGCGCGCTCGACCCGCGGCGAGCGCCGCAGCGCCTCGAGCCCGGCCTCCACCGCCGCGCGCGGCGGCAGCGGCGCAGCGGCGCGCAGGGCCTGCTCACGCGCCATCGCACTGGCCGGTGGGGGTCGAGCAGCCGCACCTCGACCTGCGCCGTGGGCCCCAGCGGCCGGTGCAGGTTGTCCTGCAGCTCCACGAACAGGGTCAGCGGGCCCGCGGCCATGCCGCTGCCGTCGTAGGTGCGGAGCTCCTCGTCGGTGCCCGCGCCATCGCAGAAGGCCACCGACGACACGCAGTAGCCGCGCGACAGGTCGGGGCCGCCGTGCCAGGTGGCCCTCGCCCTCGGCGTCGGGCGGGTTCGGGGCCGTGTCGACGAGATCGATGCCGTCCACGTAGACGATGATCGGCTCTGGTCAGCGTGCACGAGGCGTCGAGCGCGATCTTCGCTGCGCCGGCTCCGGGTACAGGATCTCGATGTGCGGTCCGTCGGCCGCCGTGTCGCCGCCGAGGTCCACCGGCGGCGGCGGCTGACACGCCGTCGTCGCTGCCATCGCGGCCACTCCCCAGCCCCGCACGACGCCCCCTTGGTCCACCATACCCCGACCTCCTGTACGCCGGCCGCGTACGGTCGTGACGCGCCGAGCGAGCTGCAGGTCTTCGACGCCGACCGTGTCCCGCTGTCCTGGGACGGCGCCGGCTTCGACCTCGACGGCGTGCGCATCGGCCTCGAGGTGCCCGAGCAGGCCTGCGCGGTGGCGCAGTAGCTCAGCGCCGGCGGGCGCGCCGCCCGAGCCAGCCCACCGGCAGCAGGAACATCCAGGCGTAGCTGCCGCCGGAGCCGAGGCAGCCGCCCGCGCCCGTCCCGCCGTCCTTGCCGGTGTCGTCGGCGGTGGCGTCGCCGGTGTCGACGGTCGGGGTCGTCGTGCCCGTGGTGCCCGTCGTCCCGCCGGTGTCGGTGGTCCCGGTCGTGGCGGCGTCGACGCCGTCGCAGTCCTCGTCGATCCCGTTGCCCGGCACGTCCACCGCGCCCGGGTGCACGCTCGGGTCGCTGTCGTCGCAGTCCACGTCCGTCGTGTACCCGTCGCCGTCGTCGTCCACGCCGTTCACGGTGCCGTCGACCCCGTCGCAGTCCTCGTCGATCCCGTTGCCCGGGATGTCGACCGCACCCGGCACGCTCGCGTCGCGGTCGTCGCAGTCCACGTCGGACGTGTACCCGTCGCCGTCGGCGTCGCTGACCCCGCCCGTGCCGCCCCTCGTCGACCAGGCCGTCGCAGTCGTCGTCGATCCCGTTGTTCGGATCCTCGGGCGCCCCCGGGTACACGTTCGGTCGTTGTCGTCGCAGTCGGTGCCGCGGGCCACCCGTCGCCGTCGGCGTCGACGGTCGTGGTCCCGGTGGTCCCACCCGTCCCGCCCTCGTCGATCTGGCCGTCGCAGTCGTCGTCGATCCCGTTGGTCGGGTCCTCCACCGCCCCGGGGTGGACGTTGGCGTCGCGGTCGTCGCAGTCGACCGTCGAGTCGTAGCCGTCGCCGTCGAAGTCCACGGCGAGCGCCACCGACGGCAGACCGAGCGTGGCGAGGGCGAGCATCCAGCGCGTCATCGTTCCTCCTTGCACCCGGCCTCAACGGGCGACGCGGGGGGACGTGGACAGAAAATACTTTCTCCACGATCCGGCGGGCCGACCATTATGCCCGGCAGCACGCGCGGGAGGCACTGAGTGCAGGCGATGCCCGACCGGGTGGACGCGGAGGCCGACGAGGCGCTGGTCGCAGCGTTCCTGGACGGCGATCGCGGCGCGTTCGACGCGCTGTACGCCCGGTGGGCCCCCCGGATCACGGGCTACGCCCGCCGGATGCTGGGCCGCCAGGAGGACGCCGAGGAGGTCTGCGTCGAGACCTTCACCCGCGTCGTGGAGGGCCGCTGGCGCGCGTCGGGCGCCTTCCGCGCCTGGCTGTTCACCGTGGCCCACCGCCTGTGCCTGGAGCGCCTGCGCCGCCGCACCCTCACCGCGCGCGTGCTGTCGCTGTTCGGCGCCGCGCCCGCCCCCGCCCCGGAGGGCCCCGAGGGCGCCCTGCTGCAGGACGAGCGCGCCGCCCACCTCGAGCGCGCCGTCGCCGCCCTGCCCCACCGCCACCGCGCCACCCTGCTGCTCGTGAGCAGCCAGGGCCTGTCGGCCCGCGAGGCCGGCGAGGTCCTGGGCCTGTCCGACCAGCAGATCCGCTCGCAGCTGTCCTATGCCCGCCGCCTGCTGCGCGAGCAGCTGGGCGAGGAGGAGCCGTGACCCTGGACCTCCAGTCGCTGAGCACCGCCCCGCCACCCCCCGTCGACCGCGTCCGCCGCCGGGTGAGCCGCCGCCGCACCCGCCGCCGGGTCCTGGGCGCCTCCCTCGTCGCGGCGCTGGCCGTGGGGGTGGGCCTCGTCGCCGCCCCCGGCGTCCGCGACCGCGGCGTGGGCGACGCCCCGCTGGTCGCGCTCTCGGCCGTGGCCCAGGGGCCCGACGGCGCGCGGCCCCTCGCCGACGGCGCCGTGGTGCGCCCCGAGGAGCGCGTCGTGTTCTTCGTCCGCTCCTCGGCGGCGGGCGACGCCACCCTCCGCGAGGGCGACGCCCCGCTGTACCCCGACCCCGGCGGCACCTGGGCGCTGGCGGCCGGCGAGAGCGCCCCCGGCGGCGCGAGCCCGCTGGCCTGGCGCCCCGACGCGCCGCTGGCCGGCCCCGTCCGCTACCGGGCGGAGGTGTGCGCCGAGCCGGGGCGCCGCTGCGGGCGGGCGACGATGACCCTGCGGTGGGCCCCTTGATCGCGTGGCTGCTGTTCGCCGGCTGCCCGAAGCCGCCGGTCCAGGTCGACAAGGGCCTGACGCCGGCGCGCAGCACGCTCGAGGCGCTACGGGAGGCCCGCGCGCCCCGGCGCGAGGCCGTGCTGGTCGGGGTCGACGGCTACGACGACCCCACCTTCCCGCCGCTGCGCCACGCCGGCGACGACGCGCGCGATCTCGGCGCCCGCCTCGCCGCGGCCGAGGTCGGCGGCTTCGACCGCGTCACGGTGCTCACCGGCGCCGACACCTCGCGCGTGCGCATCCTGGAGGCGCTGCGCGAGCTCCGCGACGCGCTGCGCCACGACGACGTGCTCGTCGTCTACTTCTCCGGGCACGGCACCCGCGCCCGCGACGCCGTGGGCGCCTGGCACCGCTTCCTCGTCCCGCGGGACGGGCTGGCCGGCGACCTGGCGGGGACGGCCCTCGACCTGCGCGACCTCGAGGCCTACTTCTCCACCCTGGCCCCCGCCCGCAAGGCGCTGGTGGTCGACGCCTGCTTCGACGGCGACGGCCGCTCGGTCGTAGCGCCCGACGCCGGCGACGCGCCCGCCGACAGCCTGGTCCCCGGCGCGTCGGGCCTCGGCCCGGGCGAGGCCTACCTGTTCGCGACCAGCAGCGGCCGCCCCGCGCGCGAGGACGACGCCCTGGGCCACGGCGTCTACACCGCCTTCTGGCTCGACGCGCTCGGCTGGGGCTTCGGCGACGCCGACGTCGACCGCGACCACGTCCTCACCGCCTGGGAGATCCACGACTACGCCCGGGGGCGGGTCATGGCCCACACGGGCGGCGTGCAGGTCCCCGAGGCGGCGTTCCGGGTCGTCGGTGAGGGCGACCTCGTCGTGGCCGGCGACCCCGACCCGCGCAAGCGCGCCGACCGCGCCCTCATCTACCTCTACCCCGACGAGGGCACCGACTACGCCGACGCGGCCGTGCTCGTCGACGGGCGCCAGAAGGGCGCGCTGCCGGGCACGGTGCCGGTCGCGCCGGGCCGCCACCACGTGCTGGTCACGAGCGACGACGGCACCGCCCTGGTGGACGGCTGGCTGCGCCTGTCGGGCGGCCGTGCCTACCCCGTCGACGAGGTGGCGCGGCTGGCCCAGGGGCCCGGCGGCGGGCTCGGCGTGCGGGCGGCCTTCGTCGGCAGCGCGCCGCTGCGGCAGGCGCTGGGCCCGGGCGCCGTGGGGACGGAGCTGTACGCGGTGGACCGCGCGAACGGCGAGGCCGGGCGCGGCTTCGTCACCGACGGCGCGCTCGGCGCGGCGCTGTCGCCCGGCGGTGCCGGCACGCGCCCGCTCGGCTGGGCCACCGGCAGCCTCGGCTGGCAGGGCGACCTGGCGCGGCTGCGCCTGCGGCTCGGGCTCGGGCTGACCTTCGCCTGGGTGCCGCCGCGCTTCGACGAGCGCCCCGTCGCGCCCGTCGACCCGCGGGAGCACCCGACGGAGGCGGGCTGGTGGTTCCTCGCGGGCGGGCCGTCGCTCGGGGCGGGCGTGGTCGTGGGGGACGGGTGGACGGCGCTGGCGACGGTGCGTCCGCACGTCGCCTGGCTCGACCCCGACGACGACGGGCGGCCGCAGGCCGTGCCGTTCACCGTGGCCTCGGTGGGGATCGAGGTCGACCGCTGACTACAGCACGTCGTCGACGCCGAGCTGGCAGCCGGACCGGTAGCCGGTGCGCACCACCTCCCAGCCCTCGCCGGCGGCCCGCACGGTGACGACCATGCCGCCCGCCGGCGTGTCGAGGCACAGCGCGCCGTGCTGGCCGAACGCGCCGGAGCCGACGACCTCGGAGCCGCGCGGCACCTGCGTCTTCGCCGGGTCGGGCGCCGCCACGAACGTCGCCCCCCACGCCTCGAGGGCCGGGCTGCGCTCCGGGCGGCCGGACGCCGGCACCTCGCCCGCCAGGAAGGCCCAGGCGTGGCGCGGCGACTCGTCGACGGCGGCGACCTTGGCGCTGTCGGCGGGCCCTTCGGCGTACAGCCAGACGCGGTCGCGCACCTCGCCGCCCTCGAGCCAGTCGACCACGGCCACGCGCCGCTCGCCGCGCTCGTAGCTCGACACGGGGGCGAGCGTGACGCCCTCGGCCGCCGCCTGCTTCGCGAACGACGCGCACTCGCCCTCGGCCGTGGCGCAGGCCGACGCGGGCGCCGCCAGCGCCGCGGTCACCCAGCCGGCGACGGCGGGCGCCTCGACCCAGTCGCCGGGCCGCTGCGGCCGCACGTCGACCACGCGATCGCCCGCCACGAGCGCCCACACCGAGACCAGCTTGCCGTCGACCCCCGCGTCGAGGCGCACGACCTCGCCCCCCGCCCCCGGCTGCCGGGACCCGATCGCCCAGCTCACCTCGGCGCCGAGCACCTCCTTGCACGGCTGGCCCGTGCACCGCTTCGGCGTGAACCAGGCGGGGTCGGTGGGAGCGGGCGCGGCGGCAGCGACGGCGAAGATCCACATCCGGTGCCCTTAACCGCGTGCCCTCGCCCCGGCCGCGTGTGAAGCTCTGCACGCGGAGGTGGCGTGGACCCCGATGCCGAGAAGTTCGCGGCCTGGCTGGAGCGCTACCGGCAGCAGCCCGCGCCGGCCCCCCTCGACGCCGAGCCGGGCGACGCGCGGCACTTCCCGCCCGACGCGTTCCCCTCGCTCGACGCCTTCGACGCCTACTGCGTGCCCTTCCGCCACACGCGCGGCGCCCCGCGCCCGGCCTACCGCATGGGCCCCGACCTCGCGGCCGCCATGCTCGCACCCGTGGCCTTCGGCGACGACGCCGCCTGGGTGTGGGACGCCGAGTGGGAGGAGGCCCGCTTCGACGGCGACTTCGAGGTGCGGTTCGTCGTGCTCGGCCGCACCCGGACGGGCTGGGCGGTCGCCACGGCCCTGACGGGGGGCCGCCCTACCGTTCCTGCCAGCCGATGACGCGCCGGATCCGGTCGTTCATGGTGTCGACCAGGTAGAGGTCGCCCGCGGGCGAGACCGCCACGTCGTTCGGCCAGTTGAGGACGGCGTCCTCCGGGCTCCGCCCGTCGTCGTGGAACGGCGCCTCGCCCGGGGGCCCGCTGGCGCCGAGCTGCCCGACCACGGTGGTGAGCGTGCCGTCGACCGGGTCGAGCCGCCGGATGGCGTGGTTGCCGCTGTCGGCGACGTAGACCGCGCCGTCGGGCCCGACCCCCACGCCGCGCGGCGCGTTCAGCTGCGCGTCGACCCCGGGGCCGCCGTCGCCGGCGGTGCCCTGGGTGCCGGTGCCCGCCAGCGTGGTGACCTCGCGCGTGGCCAGGTCGATGCGCCGCAGCGCGCTGTTGGCGCTCTCGACGACGTAGAGCGCGCCGTCGGCCACCGCGAGGTCCATGGGCTGGTCGAAGCGCGCGACGTCGGCCGGGCCGTCGACGAAGCCGGGCGTGCCGTCGCCCGCGACGGTGTCGATGATGCCGTCGGGGCTGACCTGGCGGATGCAGTGGTTGCCGCTGTCGGCGAAGTAGAGGGTGCCGTCGGGCCCGAGCGCCATGCCGCCGGCCTCGGACAGGCAGGCCTCGTCGGCCGGCCCGCCGTCGCCGCAGTAGTCGGGGTAGCCCGGGTTCTCGGCCGACCCGGCGTAGGTCGTGAGGATGTCGGTGACGGGGTCGACCCGCAGGATCCGCGCGCCGTGGAGCTCCTGGATGTAGAGCGTCCAGTCGGGCGCCATCTGGGCGTTGATCGGGTTCTCGAGCCCCGAGCTCGTGGCCGGCACGCCGTCCTCGGCGTAGGCGTGGATGCCGTCGCCCGCGAGGGTGGTGAGCGTGCCGTCGTCTTCCCACAGCCGGATCTTGTGGTTGTTGAAGTCGTCGATGATGAGGTGGCCGTCGGGCGTGAAGCCGATGGCGGTGGGCAGGAACAGGTCGGTCTGCAGGGCCTGCAGCCCGTCGCCGCCCGCGCCGCGGAAGCCGGTGCCGGCGATGGTGCACACGAGGCCCTCGGGCGACTCCCCGCACAGGTCGGGCTTCGGCTCGGGCTCGGTGGGGCCCGTGCAGCCGACGAGCAGGGCAGCGGCGGCGAGCGGCAGCGAGAAGGTGCGCATGGTCTCCCCCCTATCGGGACGGGTCGGGGTCCGCGAGCCCGACCCGCCGGACGAGGTGGTTGTTGCTGTCGGCGACGAACAGGTTGCCGTCGGCGTCGAGCGCCACCCCGCACGGTGTGTTCAGCAGGGCGTCGGTGGGGGCCCCGCCGTCGCCCGAGAAGCCGGCCTCGCCGCAGCGCCCCGCGACGACGTCGATGGTGCCGTCCGGCGTGATGGCCCGGATGCAGTGGTTGCCCGTGTCGGCGACGTAGAGGGTGCCGTCGGGGCCCACCTCCACGTCGCGCGGGCGCCAGAACACGGCGTCGAGCGCGTCGCCGCCGTCGCCGCCGTAGCCCTCGGCCGAGCCGAGGCGCGAGTCGCCCTCGCCGCGGTCGACGAAGCGCCCCGCCACCCGGTCGATCTCGCCCGTGTCGAGGTCGACGGCGCGGATCACGCCGTTGAGCGAGTCCGCCATGTACAGGGTGCGCCCCGCCAGCGCCAGCTTGCTGGTCGGGCCGCCCTCCCAGCCGCTGTGGCCGTGCAGCAGCGCCATGTCGGCGGGGCCGCCGTCGCCCGTGTAGTCGGCGACGCCGGGCAGGCCGACCAGGTCGTCGACGGTGCCGTCGGGGCGCAGGCGGCGGATCAGCTGGTTGGCCTGGTCGGCGACATAGACGATGCCGTCTTCGTCGGCCACCACCGACGACGGGAAGGCGAAGGCCACCGGCCCGTCGCCGTAGCCCGCCTCGCCCACGCCCGCGACCCAGCGCACCTCGTCGGCGCGCTGGTCGATGCGGAGCAGCCGGTGGTTCTGCCAGGCGATGACCAGCAGCACGTCGTCGGGCAGCAGCACGAGGTCGCTCGGGTGCCACATCTCGGACTGGCTCGCGACGCAGCCGTCGGCGCAGTCCTCGAACAGGATGCCGTCGCCCGGGATGCCCTGGCCCGACACGGTGGTGACGTGGCCGTCGGGCGCGACCCGCAGCACGCGGTGGTTGTTGAAGTCGGCCACGTAGGCCGTGCCGTCCGGCGCGAGCTCGACGTCCTGCACCATGTACAGCGACTCGTCCTGCCGGAGGCGATCGCCCTGGGGCGGGCCCATGCCGGCGATGCCGGGGACCCCCATCCAGGTGCAGATCGTGCCCGGTCCGCAGCCGTCGTCGTCGGGCTGCGGATCGGGGCGGACGGGGTCGGCGTGGCAGCCGGCCCCGGCCAGCGCGCACGCGGCCGCCGTGAGGCAGCCCGCGGCGCGCAGCGAGATCAATGCGCGATCCGCCGGATGATGTGGTTGCCGGTGTCCGCGACGTAGACGTTGCCCTCGTTGTCGACGGCGATGCCGAACGGGTGGTTGAACAGCGCCTTCTTGGCCGCCACCTTCTCGCCGTCGTAGCCCTGCGGGCTGCCGCACTCGCCGGCGAAGGTGTCGATGGTGCCGTCGGTGTTCACGACGCGGATGCAGTTGTTGAACGTGTCGGCGATGTACAGCTCTCCGTCGATGCCGACCGCCACGTCGCGCGGCAGGTTCAGCTTCGCCTCGAGCGCGTCGCCGCCGTCGCCCTCGAAGCCCGGGACGTTGCCCGCGTCGGCCTCGTAGGGGACGCCGGTGATGGCGTCGGTGTAGGTCGTGGTCCCGAGCGACTCGTAGCGGCCCGCCACCCGGTCGATCGTCCCGGTCTGCAGGTCGATGACCCGGATCATGCCGTTGACGGTGTCGGTGATGTAGAGCAGGTCGCCGTCGATGTCGATCTTGCTGCCGGGGTCCGCCTTCTGGTCGGTGTGGCCGTGGAGCTCGGCGTCGAGGGCCGGGCCGCCGTCGCCCGAGTAGCCCGCGTGGCGGATCTGGCCGGCCACGTCCTCGATCATGTCGTCGGGCGTGATCCGGCGGATCATGTGGTTGGCCTGATCGCTGAAGTAGATCGTGCCGTCGTCGGCGAACACCACGCTCGACGGCAGGTCCATCACCACCGTCGACAGGTCGCCGGGGGTGCCGTTCGAGTAGTTCCGGCCGCCGTTGCCGGCGAACCAGGTCATCGTGTTCGTGGTCGTGTCGATGATGTTGATGCGGCTGTTGTGCCAGGCCGCGACCCACACCTCGTTCTCGGCGGCGGGGTTCACCATCACCTGCGTCGGGTGGTTCCAGGCGCTGGTCGCGGCGTCGCAGCCGTCGGCGAAGCAGTTGTTGACGCTGCCGTCGGTGTTCGGGCCGTCACCCAGGAACGTGGTGCCCGAGATGGTGTCGACCATGCCGTCGGTGCCGACCCGCCGGACCCGGTGGTTGTTGAAGTCCGGGTAGTAGGCGGTGCCGTCGGACGCGAACGTGATGTCCTGCGGCAGGTTGAGGTAGGTCTCCTTGCGGTCGGTCGACTGCGTGGCCGCGCGCGCGGTGAGCGGCACGCCGAGCCAGGTGCAGATGTTGCCCGACTGATCGCACGGCGGCACGTTCTCCGGCTCTTCGCCGGTGCACGCCACGAAGGCCAGCGCCAGGATCGGGGTCATGAGGGCTCCAGAGAGATGGCGGGTCATGCGGTCCTCGGGGCTCACCGGTACACGATCCGGAGGCGCTGGTCGTAGGTGTCGGAGATGATGAGGTCGCCGTTGGGGTCGATGTCGACGCCGAACGGGCGGTACAGGGTGGCGTCGGTCGCCGGCCCGCCGTCGCCCGCGGTCTGCTGCTCGTCGCAGGTCGCCGGGTTCTGGAAGTCGGTGAACGCGCAGGTCGGGTTGCCGTTGCCGACCACCGTGCTGACCTCGTTCGTGGCCAGATCGATCGCCCGGATCCGGTTGTTGTTCGCGTCGGCGACGTACAGCTTGCCGCCCGCCTCGTCGAGCGCGAAGTCGACCGGGTAGTACCACTTGGCCTCGCGCCGCGGCGCCGTCGGCGAAGCCGGGCTCGTTCGGCGTGCCCGACAGCAGGGAGATCTGGCCGCTCGGGATGTCGAGGACCCGGATGACGTGGGCCTCGGAGTCGGCGATGTACATCGTGTTGCCGTCGGCCGTGACCGCGATGGCGCCGCCCGGCTCGGGGTTGGCGTTCTTCGGGAAGCTGAAGCAGGTCGCGAGCGCGTCGCCCTCGCCGCAGTAGCCCTTGGTGCCCATCGCGCCGTCGCCGTCGGCGTCGACGGTGTCGCCCGCGATGGTGCTGACGGTGTCGGAGGCCCGATCCCAGACGCGGATCCGCTCGTTGCGCATGTCGACGTAGTACACGCGGTCGGAGTTGCTCGGGTCGATGAACAGCTCCTTCGGCTGGTTCATCTGCACCAGGCGGCCGTCGTCGTCGAACTCGACCGGGCCGTCCTCGGTGGCGTGGAAGCCGGGGCGCCCGCCGAGGACGACGTGCACGAGGCCGTCCGCCGGGTTCCAGTTCCGGAACTTGTGGGTGTGCCAGCTGGCGGAGAGCAGCGTGCCGTCCACGTCCCACATCTGCTGCGTGGGGTGGTTCAGCGCGACCGTGGTGCCCGGGGCGCCGGCCGGCGTGGCGTCGGCCAGGTTCGGGTCGCCGTCGCCCAGGAACTCGGTGCCCATGATGGTCTCGAACCCCGCCTCGGGGGTGTCGTTGACCGCGCGCAGCTTGTGGTTGTTCCAGTCGGCGATGACCGGGCGGCCGGACTGGCCCGGGCGCGGGAACGCGATCGACATCGGGAAGCTGAACCAGGCGTCGAGGCGGTTCACGGCGTCGCCGTTGAAGCCGTTGTAGCCGTCGCCCGCCCACGGGCAGATGCGACCGACCTCGGGCTGGCAGTCCCGCATGACGTGAGCGAGCTCCGGGAGCGGCGAGCTCCCCGAGTCGGCGGGCGACCCGTTGTCGCCGCCGGTGCAGGCGCCCACCGCGAGCAGGGTGAGCCAGAAGGCCTGGTTGCGCATCATGTGTGTCTCCGTTTCCGTTCGAATCTGGATGGTGTGGTGCAGCCGGTCAGAGCGCGACGGCCTGCACGCGGTCCCCGCTGTAGACGATGACTCCCTCGGACAGGTTGGTGAGGTCCCCCCCGATGGCCCAGGTGGCTCCCTGGTCGTCGATCCAGCAGGCGTGGAAGTCCAGCGGCGTGGGCCGAGGCCGGGGATCCGCCGACCACGTAGTGCCGTCGAACCAGTAGATGGATCCACCGAATCCACACGCGACCGTTCCGACGCCGGAGACGGCCTTGACCCCGTTGAACGAAGGTACCGCGTCGTATGGCGGCGGCGACACGTCCGTCCAGGAAGACCCGTCGAAGTGCGCGGACTGTGCGTTCCCGCCGCCGCCCACGGCCGTCACGTCGTTCGGACCGGTACCGCTGACGGTGAACAGCGGGGCGGTGTGGTAGACGGACTGGGGCTGATCGGTCCAGACGCTGCCGTCCCAGTGGCTGATCAGCGCGTTGGTGCCCACCACCCACACGTCGTTCGCGGCCGCGCCCCAGACCTTGAAGGCCTGGCGAGTCGTCAGGTTGTCGGTGGGATCCTTCGAGACGCGGTGCGCCTCGGTCCACTGCGTGCCGTCATAGTGGACGATCACGCCGTCCTGGTTCCCCTGGATGTCGCCGCCGACGGTCCAGATGTCGGTCGGGCCGCTGCCCCACAGGCCGAACATCTTCATCGCGGGGTCGGTGACGACCTCCTCGCTCGTGACGGCGTCGGCCGAGCGGGAGTAGGTGAGCACGCGGCCGGCCTCGCCGCTGAACCAGACCAGGTCGCCGCCGTCGGACCAGACCCACCACAGATCGCCCGTGCTGCCGGTCTGGATGCGTCGCCACCCCGTGCCGTCGTAGTGCAGGACCACGGGGCCGCTGCCGTCGTCGGCGCCGACCACGAACATGTCGGTGTCGCAGGTGCCCCAGATGGAGAGGAGCGCGGCGGAGGGGAGGTTGTTGTAGTCGCCGAGGACGGCGTAGGGCTCGGCGCCGGTGGGCGTGGTGTCGCCGCCGGTGTCGCCGCTGTCCTTCCCCTTGTCTCCGCTACAGCCGATGAGCAGCGCCAGGGCGACGCTTGCGGCCCGTGCGATCATGATCGGTCTCCTCCCCACCCATGGTGTCCGGGGGTCGTCAAAAGGATCCACCCGGGCTTGCGGTTCGTCGTCGCATCGCGGTTGGTGTCGGTTCGTCGAACGTTCTCGGCGATCGAACGGCTGCGAGTCCGTTCAGCCGGTGCTCCCGATGCTCCCGCGATTGATGACCCGGCGCGGCCGGAACCGCCACCACCGAGATCCGGATCCGCTATGCTTGCCGCCGGGGGACGCGATGCGAGCGCTGATCGCATGGGGGACGTACCCGGTCGGCATCTCGGCGACCGTGGCCGCGACCTGGTGGGGGATCGCTCACGCCGCGCCGGGCCGCGGCCAGGAGACGCTCGCCGTGGCGCTGTCGCTGTGTGCGCTGTCGGCGCTGATGCTGGTGCTGCAGCGCGTACACCCGCGGGTCGAGGCCTGGGAGGCCTGGCGGCAGGACTTCGGGCTCGACGTGGCGCACGGCCTGATGAGCACCATCGGCGGCGCCACGCTGGCGCGGCTCGTGTTCTTCGGCGGCATCGCGTGGCTGTCGGCGCGGGCGGCCGAGGCGGGCTGGGGCGTCTGGCCCGACCACTGGCCGCTGCTGCTGCAGCTCCCGCTGGCCGTGGTCATCTCCGACGGCATCGTGTACTGGCTGCACCGGGCGAGCCACCGGGTGCCCGCGCTGTGGCGGCTGCACGAGCTGCACCACACGAGCGAGCGGCTGTACGCGCTGTCGAGCGGGCGCACGCACCCGGTCTACGTCGCGCTGTCGACGGCGGTGACCACGGCGCCGCTGCTGGCGCTGGGCGCGGATCCGCCGATCCTGGCGCTGCTGTCGGCGGTGGCCGGGGCCAACGGCATCGTGCAGCACAGCAACGTGGCGCTGCGCTGCGAGCCGTGGGCCTGAGCTGCTCGCGACGGCCGACATGCACCGCTGGCACCACGCGATCGACCCCGCCCACCAGTGCTCGAACTACGGGAACACGCTGTCGGTGTGGGACCGGCTGTTCGGCACGCTCGACGTGCCGGAGGGCGTGCCCGCGGCGGTGGGGCTCGGCGAGCCGACGCCGCGCGGGTTCTTCGCGCAGCTCGTGCGGCCGTTCGTCCCGTGACCTCTGGAGGGACCGTGTTGCTGTGGGCGTGGCTGGGCTGCGGGGGGCCGCCGACGGGGTGCGTCCGCCGCCGGGGGCGGAGACGTCGATGCGGACGCGGACGCGGACGCCGACGCCGACGCCGACGCGGATGCGGATGCGGATGCGGATGCGGATGCGGACACCGACGTCTCCTCGACGGCGACGGGCGACACGGCTGCGCCGCCGCGGCTGTTCGCGTACGTCGGCAGCAGCGACGGCGACATCCACGGCTACGACGTCGACCGGGCCACGGGCGCGCTGACCCCCGCCGGCGCCTGGCCGGCGGGCAGCTCGCCGTCGTTCCTGGCCCTCACGCCCGACCGGCGCTTCCTCGTCGCCGTCTGCGAGGGGTCCGACGAGCTCGTGTCCTTCGCCGTCGACCCGGCCACGGGCGCGCTGTCGCAGCTCGACCGCACCTCGAGCGACGGGCGCGGCCCGGCCCACGTCGCCATCGATTCCACCGGCGGCCACGTGCTCGCCGCGAACTACGGCGACGGCGCCGTCACGATGGTGGCGCTGGCGCCCGACGGCACCTTCGGCGCGCGCGAGGCCACGCTCGACAGCGGCGCCAACGCCCACCAGGTCGCGCTGGCGCCCGGCAACGACCGCGCCTTCGTCCCGAACCTCGGCGACGACGACGTCTCGCAGCTGCTGTTCGACCCCGTCGCCGGCACGCTCGGCTTCGACGTCGTCGCGCACGTCGCCGTCGCGAGCGGCGCGGGCCCGCGCCACCTGGCGTTCCACCCGACCGCGCCGTGGGCCTGGCTGCTCGGCGAGACCGACGACACGCTCACCACCCTCGCCGTCGACGCGAGCGGGCGCCTGAGCGTGCAGGGCGCGGGGTCCACCCTGCCCGCCGGCGCCGACGGCAACGGCAACTACACGGCCGAGCTGGCGCTCGACCCGACGGGGCGCACCTTGTACGCCTCGAACCGCGGGGACGACAGCATCGCGCGGTTCTCGGTGGACCCGGCCACCGGCGCCGCCACGCTCCTCGACACGACGCCGACGCAGGGCAGTTGGCCGCGCCACTTCTCGCTCGACCCGGACGGGGCGCTGCTCGCCGTCGGGAACCAGCGGTCGGACACGGTGGTGGTCTTCGCCGTGGACCCGGCGACGGGCGCCCTCGCCTACCGGACGACCACGGCGGTGGCCGGCCCCGCTTTCGTCGGGATCGTCGCGCTCCCCTGACAAACGGCCCCCGTGGAGGGGCTGATGGTCGGACTCGTCGCCGTGGCGCTGGTCGCGTTCGTCGCGCTCGGCGCTGCTGACGGCCGAATTGTGCTGAAGGGCGAAAGGGGACTATTGGCGGGCAGGCGCTTAGCAGATCTGGCGACGACGCCCGCTGGCTGCGCCTGACCGACAGGGTCCCCGACCGGCGG
>JAWKRQ010000086.1:0-34138 GCA_041389545.1 Myxococcota bacterium
CGAGGACGTGGGCCGCACCGTCTCCGCGACGCTCGGGGCGCCCGACGTGGCGCGCACGCTGCACGGGCCCCGCGCGCTGCTGGTGCTCGACAACCTGGAGCAGCTGGTCGAGGACCCCGAGCTGCTGCCGCTCCTCCAGAGCTGGTGCGCCGCCGGCGCCACCCTGCTCTGCACCTCGCGCGCGCGGCTCGGTGCCGACGGGGAGCGCGAGGTGGGGCTCGCGCCGCTGCCCGTCCCGGAGAAGGCCGCCCGGGCGCTCGGCGCCGAGGCCTGGTCCCTGCTGCGGGGCGCCGCGCCGGCCGGCGCCCTCGACGGCGTGCCGCCCGACACCGCGCTGGCGCTGCTGCGCACGCTCGACGGCCTCCCGCTCGCGCTCGAGCTGGCCGCCGCGCGCCTCGAGGTGCTGGGCGTGGACGAGCTCGTCGCCCGGCTCGACGCCGCGCCGCTGCGCTGGCTGGCCGGCCCCGACGGCGGGTCGCTGCAGCGCGCTATCGCCTCGTCCTGGGCCCTGCTCGACGAGGCCGGTCGCCTGGCCCTCGCCGAGGCCGCCGTCTTCCGCGGGCCCATCGCCCCCGAGGCCGCCCGGGCCGTCCTCACCGACGCGTCCGCGCTCGACGACCTCGTCCGCCACAGCCTGGTGCAGCAGCGCAGCGACCCTGCGGACCACGTGCTGCTGCCGTCCATCCGCGCCTTCGCCGAAGCGCGCCTCGAGGGCGAGGCCCGCGCCGCCGCCCAGCGGCGCCACGCCCGGTGGTTCGCCGACCGGGTGCGCGCCTTCGTCGACGACGGCGAGTTCTACCTCGACCCCGCGCTGCTCCCCGAGCTCTCCGCCATCTTCTCCCGCGCGCTGGCCGATCCCTCGCTCGCCGCCGAGGGCTGGCTGGCGGCGCGCGGCGTCTCCCACCTGATGCTGCGGGGCCCGAGCCAGCACGGGCTGCTCCACCACGCCGAGCGGGCGCTGGGGCTCGATCCGGCGGTCGACCCCGACAGCGCCGTGCAGCTGCGGATCGACCACGCCCACGCGCTGCGCCTCGCCGAGCGCTTCGACGAGAGCCGCCGCGAGCTCGAAGCCCTCGTCGACGTGCCCGGCGCGAGGCCGCTCACCCGCCACCGGGTGCTGTTCATCCGCGGCGACCTCGACACCATCACCGGGCGCGACGCGGAGGCCGTCGCGTGGCTGGAGCGCGCGCTGGCGGTGCTCGATCCCGACGACCCGCGGCACCTCGCGCGGCGCTGCCTGTGCCAGAGCACGCTCGCTGTCGAGCTGCACTGCGTGGGCCAGCTCGAGCACGCGCGGCAGCTCGTGGACGAGGTCGTCCCGCGGCTCCCCCAGCTCGCCGACATCCCGCGCACCGAGGTGAGCACCCAGATCGCCTGGCTGCAGATGAGCTGGAACGACTGGGCCGGCGCCGCCCGGGCCTACGAGGAGGCGCTGCGGGTGAGCCGCCTGCGCGGCGATCGGCGCCGCGCGCTCAACGCGGTCGCCATGCTGGGGCTCATCGACCAGCTGCTCGGCGACTACACGCGCGCCGAGGCCCGCACCTGGGCGGTGGCGCACGCGCTGCGCGAGACGGGGGAGCTGCAGGCGGCGCGCTACGACGACGGCGTCCGCGCCTGCGCGATCTTCCACCTCGGCCGCTGGGAGGAGGCCGACGCGCTGCTGGCCGAGATGCTGGCGGTGCAGCGCCCCGACGACGACCACCGGCTGGTCGAGCAGTGGCACCAGCTGCGGGCGCTGGCCCGGTGCCGTGCCGGCGACGTCGCGGGCGCCGACCCGCTCGGCGCGCCCGGGCGGCTGCTGGCGACCGCCCTCGCGATCCGCCACACCGAGCGGGCGCGCGCCGCCGCGCTCCTCAGCGAGCTCCGCGCCGGCTGGTTCGAGCCGCCGATGGGCCTCAACGTCCGCGTGCTGTTCGGGCTGCTCGTGCGCGACCTGCACGACGAGCTGTCGCACTGGTGGATCGGGCCGGGCGCCGAGGTCGTGCTCCCGCCGCACGCCGATCCCGTCCCGGTGGGGCGTCACGCCGCGAACGCGCGGATCCTGGCCCACCTGGTGGACGCGGCGGGCGCTGCCTGCGACACCGAGGCGCTGGCGGCGGCCGGGTGGCCGGGCGAGCGGATCCTCAAGACGGCGAGCAACCGGGTGCGGGTGGCGCTGAGCGGCCTGCGGCGGGACGGGATGGGGCCGCTGGTCGAGCACACGCCGGAGGGCTGGCGGCTGCCGGACGGCCTGCGGCTGCGGCGCGGGCTGCCGGCGTAGGCGCGCGGTCAGCCGGCGACGAGCGCGCCGACGAGCCCCGCGAGCAGCACCACCGCGGTCACCGCCCCCACGCGCACCGCCATCGCGCGCGTCCCGAGCGCCGCGACCAGGCCGAGCTTCACGAGGGTGTTGCTCGCGGCGGCGACGGCGATGGCCCGCACGGCGACCTCCGGCGCGAGGTCGCCTCCGGCGAGCGAGGCCATCGACAGCGTGATGGCGTCGACGTCGGTGGTGCCGGCGAGGGCGGCGATGCCGTACAGCGCGGTGTCGGGGAGGAACCGGCGGCCGAGCTCCACGGCCAGCAGCACCCCCGCGAAGAGGGCGGCGAAGCGCGCGGCCGCTGTGAGCGAGAACGGGTTGCGCAGGTCGAGCGCCTCGGGCTCGCCGCGGTCGAGCCGGCCGAGCACCGCGGCGCCGATCGCGCAGGCGGCGGCCATCGCGCCGAGGGGGACGGCCAGCGGCGCCAGCAGCGCCCGGTTGGTCACGGTGACCTCGACCAGCACGCGCACGAACATGACCGCCCACGCCACCAGCGCCGACATCGCCAGGGCCGAGGGGGGCCCGCCCGCGCCGCTCTGGCGCGCCGTCGACAGGGTGACGGCGGTGGAGGAGGCGAGGCCGCCGAACAGCCCCGTGAGCAGCAGCCCGCGGCGCTCGCCGAGCAGGCGCACGGCGACGTAGCCGAGCAGGGACAGCCCGCTGATGAGGACCACCAGCCACCACAGCCGGTAGGGCACGAGCACGCCCCACGGGTCGACGGCCTCGCGCGGCAGGACGGGCAGCACGATGAACGTGGCGAACAGCAGCTTCAGCGCCGCGGCCAGGTCGTCCTCGCCGATCTTGCCGACCAGCGCGTGCAGCGGCGCCTTGAACGCGAGCAGCGCGCTGGTGGTGATGGCGCCGACCACCGCCATCTCGGGCTGCCCCGCGACGCAGGCCGCGCCGAGCAGGAACACGATCACCGCCGCGAGCTCGCTGGTGATGCCGAGGTCGCCCTCCGCCGGCGCGCTCATCCAGTACGCGAGCGACAGCAGCGCGACGAGCCCGAGCAGCGCGACGCCGACGAGCCAGGTCGCGCCGAGGACGCCGCCGAGCCAGACGCTCGCCGCGCCGAACAGCGCCACCAGCATGAAGGTGCGCAGGCCGCCGAACGCCAGCCCCTCCGTCGCGCGCCGCTCGCGGTCCACGCCGACCAGGGCGCCGATGAACAGGGCGATGGCGAGGTTGCGCAGCAGCGTCGGGTCGATGGCCACGTCCACGGGACGGCCTCCGGGCGGTTAAGGCGGGCGCTCCGGAGTCTATGCGCATGTCCCGCCTCCCGCCCGGCCGCTGGTTCGGCCACCTCACCGAAGCCGGCCCCTTCGGCGGCGCCACCGACACCCGCCTGTCGCTGCAGCAGCAGCGCGACGTGCTCACGGGCACGGGCGACGACCTCGAGGGGAGCGTGCTCCTCGACGGCCGGGTCGACGACGACGGCGCGGTCCGCTGGACCTGGCGCCGCGAGGGCGGCTACCTCGACGGGGAGCGCACCGCGTTCGTCGGGCGGTGGGACGCCGCCGCGCAGCAGCTCGAGGGGCGCTGGCGGGTGGCCGACCAGGCGCGGCACGGCACCTTCACGCTCCGGCCGGGCGAGGCCGCCGATCTGGTGGACGACGCCACGGTGGCCGACGTGCTCCGGTCGGCCACCCACCAGGAGCTCGTGGACGTCGACCTCGAGGCGGTGCGCTTCGACGGCGAGCGCGTCATGCTCGATCTCCTCGCCGCCGACGAGGCGTTCGTCGCGGCCGTGCGGGGCGGCAAGGCGATGGAGGCGCTCGGCGCGGGCCTCGGCCCCCGGCTGCCGGAGATCCGCCTGTCGCCCCTGACCTGCCCGCCGGTGTTCGAGGCGCTGGCGCGCTGTCGGGTGGCGCTCGGGCTGCGCGGCCCGGTGGACCTGCTCGTCGAGAACAACGGGCAGCTCAACGCCTTCGTGGACGAGTCCGCCGACGGGCGGATCCGGGTCACCTTCACCTCGGCGCTCATCGATCGCCTCGACGTCGACGAGATCGCCTACATCCTGGGCCACGAGCTCGGCCACGTGCTGCTCGGGCACCTCCGGACCCAGGTCGCGAGCGACGCCACCCTGTCGGGGGTCACGCAGCTGCGCCGGCTAGCGCTGTCGCGCTACCAGGAGCTGTCGGCCGACCGGCTCGGCCTGCTCTGCTGCGGCGACCCCGCGCTCGCCGTGCGCACCGAGTTCGTGCTGCACACCGGGATCACGCGCCGCGACGCCGTCGGGGAGGCCGCTGCCATCGAGGCCGCCGCCGAGGTGGCGGTGCGCGACCACCCGCCCGAGGCCGACGGCTTCGACACGCACCCCGCCGGCGCCTTCCGCACGCTCGCGCTCGCCTGGTTCGGCCGCTCCGCGCCGTTCCACGCGCTGTGCGGCCGCACGCCGCCGGCGGACGCGCTCCCGGAGGCCGAGCTCGAGGCGCGCACCACGGCGCTCGTCTCGGCGCTCAACCCCGCGCTGATGGACGCCGAGGCCTGCGACGCCGAGATCGACGAGCTGGTGGCGCTCGTCGGGGGGGCCGTGGCCGACGCGGACCGCGGGACGAGCCGCCGCGAGGCGCAGGCGCTGCGGTCGCTGTCGCCGGGGGTGGCCGCGGCGCTCGATCGCGCGGCGGACCAGCCGTTCGAGGTGCGCCAGCTGCGGGCGATCGACCTGGCCGACAAGCTCGCGGTCACGCTGACGCGGGCGGCGCGGATCCGGATCGTCGAGGACCTCACGATGATCGCGCAGGTCGACGGGCACCTCGCCGACGCCGAGCGCGCGGTGCTCGACGGGCTGGCGCTCGTGCTGCAGGTGCCGGACGGCTTCGCCGACGAGCTGCTGTCGGAGCTCGAGCGCGGGCTCGACTGAGCGTCAGTCGGGCTCGGCGGGCTCGGCCGGCTCGTCGTCGGGCTCGACGACGGGCTCGGGCAGGGGCACCGTCCACACGACCGACTGCTGCGCCTCGGGCGCCTCGAAGCGGGCGTCGGCCATGACCCGGCCCATGCAGGTCTGCGTCTGCGCGTCGTCGGGGCCGGTGATCACCCGGGCGTCGCCCGTGCCGTCCTCCGCGACCGTGACCTCGAGCACGAGCCGCCCGTAGCCCTCGTCCTCGGGGTCGGCCAGCCGCACGGCGTCGAGGCAGTCGACGAAGCGGTCGGTGCGCGACAGGGCCGCCGCCGCGATGCCGGCGATGTCGCCGGTGAAGGTCTGGTCGGGGTCGATGGGGGAGCCCGGGCCGTCGAGCCGCTTCGCCGGCGGGTGGGGCTGCGGGCCGTCGAGGTCGGGCAGCTCGTCGACCTCGATGAGCATCGGCGGCTCGCTCGGCTCCACGGGCTGCGGCCGCGGGGCCTTCGCCTTCGCCGGGAGCGTCACGGCCGGCGGCTTCGAGGGGACGATGGACGGGCCGGTGTCGCGGTCGTGCAGCACCATCACCAGCGCACCGAGCCCCAGCGCTGCGGCGACGACCGCGGCCGCGACGGTGTTGCGCTGCATCAGATCACCATCTGCTCGGCGACGTCGAGCGGGCGGCCCGGGCGGAAGGCCGCGAGCGAGATGGTGTGGCCGTCGAGCTGGAGGTCGTCGACGGGGGCGCCGCGCTCGGCCAGGGCCCGCGCGACCGCCGCGGTGAAGGGCCCGAACATGGCGCCGTGGCCCGAGAAGCCCACCAGGCGGATCAGGTTCGGGCGCTGCGGATCGTAGCCCAGGAACGGGTTGTGGTCGGGGGTGGTGCCGTAGAACCCCGAGGTGGTGGCCGTGAGCCCGCCCATCTCGCCGAGCGCCGGGATCACCTCGGCGATCTCGGCCCAGGCCTGCACGGCCACGCCGTCAGCGCCGGCGGTGTGGGAGAACGCGGGGTCGATGCGGTCCTGGTCGGCGTCGTCGAAGGTGGGCTCGGGCGGCACGTCGGCCGCCTTGCCCATGAGCAGCGAGCCGCGGTGCTCGGGCCGGACGTACACCCCGGTGGGCCCGACCACGAGCGGCATCGCGGCGAGGGCGTCCTCCGACAGCGAGCCGTCGCGCGCGAGGAACCACAGGTAGCGCTTGAGCGGGGCCACGGGCAGCGGCGCCGCGCCCAGCACCTCGGCCGTGCGGCCGGTCCAGGCGTTGGTGCAGTCGAGGAACAGGTCGGCCTCGTAGGCCCCCGACGGCGTGGTGACGGCGGTGATCGCCTCGCCTCGCGACGGACCCCGACGACCGGCGCGTTCTGCACGGCTCGCCGCCGAGGGCGCGCACCCGGCGGGCGCCTCGTTGTAGACGAGGTGGGGAGCAGAAAGCCGTCGGTGGGCAGAAGGTGCCGCCCAGCACGGCCTCGTCGACCCAGGGGAACCGGTCGCGCAGCGCGGCGCCGGCGAGGACTCGACCGGCAGCCCGCAGCCCTGCTGCATCGCGGCGCGCTCCTGCGCCTCGGCCCAGCGCGCGCCCTCGGCGTGGAGGAACAGGTAGCCGCTCTGCACGATCGGGCTCGTGCCGTCCTCCACCTCGGCCTGGAACGCCCGGTAGAAGCCGACGGCGTACTGCATGCCGCGGACGGTCTCGGGGGTGGAGAACTGCTGCCGGATCCCCGCCGCGGTGCGCGACGAGGAGCCCGAGCCCACGTGGCGGGCCTCGAGCACCGTGACCTCCCAGCCGGCGAGCAGCAGCTCCCGCGCCGTGAGGACCCCCGTGATGCCCGCCCCGATGCACACTGCCCGCCGACCCATGCCCTCCCCCGCGCCGGCTCGTAACCCACCCCGTGGCACGCTAAGAGGGGATCCCACGACGACCTGGAGGCAGGATGAGCAGCGAGCCCGACCTTGGCGCCACGACGCGCGGCGCGCGCCTGGCGCGGAACGGCGGGGTGGCGCCGCTCACCGACGACGAGCTCCGCCACGCCTACCGCGTCGCGACGCGCAGCCGGGCCGCCGAGGAGCACATCGTCCGCCTCGTGACCCGCGGCGAGGTCAAGTTCGCGATCTGGGGCCCGGGCGAGGAGGTCCACGGCGTGGCCACGGCGCTGGCGCTGTCGCGGGTCGTGAAGCCCGGTCGGTTCGGGTTCGTCGGGCACTACCGGTCGGGCGCGCTGTGCTCGATGTGGTCCGAGCTCAACGGGGTCGACGACTTCACGCTGTCGATGCTGCGGCAGCAGTTCTCGCGGGCGACCGACCCGATGAGCGGCGGGCGGCAGATGGTCTACCACCTGCACATGCCCGACGTGGGGATCCTGCCCATCCAGTCGCCCGTGGGCATGCAGCTCGGCAAGGCCGCCGGGTTCGCCCTCGGCTACAAGGCGAAGGGCATCACCGACGGCGTGACCATGGGCATCGTCGGCGACGGCACCACCGCCGAGGGCGACATGCACGACGCGATGAACGCCATCAGCGTCTGGAAGCTGCCCACCATCGTGATGGTCACCGACAACCGCGTCGCCATCAGCACGCTTCCCGAAGAGGGCCGCGGCATCGTCGACTTCGAGGCCTACGCGCGGGGCTTCGGCCTCGAGCACTTCTCGTGCGACGGGCGCGACCTGTTCGACGTGTACGAGACCATGGTGGCCGCCGCCACCTACTGCCGCGACCAGCAGCGCGGGTGCGTGGTCCACGTCCACGACCTGCCGCGGTTCAACGGCCACAGCTCGGCCGCCGACGTGACGTTCGATCTCGGCCAGGAAGACCCGCTCATCAAGCTCGGCGAGCTGCTGGTCCAGCGGGGGGCGCTCGAGCAGGGCGATGTGATGCGGCGGATCCAGGGCTCGGGGCGCGACTTCTTCGCCCACCACGAGCTCGGCGCCGTGATGAAGGGCGAAGACGACCACGTGCGCTCGCTCATCGACCAGGTGCGCGGCGAGCCGCACCCCGACCCGTCCACCGTGCTCGACCACACCTGGGCGCCGTTCCCGAGCGCGCCCGAGACCGCGCCGCAGGGCGGCACCACCAACGTGACCTACGCGGGGGCCATCCGCGCGGCGCTGTCGAAGCTCGTGGAGCGCAAGAGCGGGCTCATCCTCGGGCAGGACGTGGGGCGGCTCGGCGGGGTCATGACCGCCACGGCCGGGCTCAAGGCGAAGCATCCGGGCCACATCGTCGACAGCCCGCTCAACGAGCCGCTCATCGTGGGCACGGCCACCGGCCTGGCGCTGCACCACGATCTCATGGCGCTGCCCGAGATCCAGTTCGGCGACTACAGCCTCAATGCGTTCCACTGGCTCGTCTACCTGGGCAACCTGCGGTGGACCAACCTCGGGCAGGCCTGGGCCAAGCTCGTGCTGCGGATGCCCGTCGATCCGTTCGGCGGCGGCGCCGTCTACCACTCGATGTCGGTCGACGGCTACTTCACGCCCATCCCGGGCCTCGTGGTGCTGATGCCGTCCACGAGCTTCGACGTCCACGGGCTGCTCATGACCGCCGGCGACTACGAGGGGCCGGTGGTCTGCCTCGAGCCGAAGTGGATGTACCGGCAGACGCTCGGGCCGGCCTTCCCCGGCGAGCCCACCGATCCCGAGGCCATCGCGGCGCTGAAGAAGGCGCAGATGCGGGCCGAGATCCCCGAGCTGCCCGACGTGCGCGTGCCGTTCGGCAAGGCGGCCACCCGGCGGGTCGGCAGCGACGTGACCATCGTGAGCTGGGGCCGCGCGGTGTGGACGTGCATGGAGGCCGCCGAGGCGCTGGCGAAGTCCGGCATCGACGCCGAGGTGATCGACCTGCGCACGCTCGTGCCGCCCGACCTCGACGCCGTGTACGCGTCGGTCGCGAAGACGGGGCGGCTCGTGGTCGCGGCGGAGGACCGGTCGTTCGCCGGCTTCGTGCGGACCATCCAGGGCCACGTCGTCGAGTGGCGGCCGGGGACGCCCACGGTCGCGCTCGGGCAGAAGAACGTGCCCGGGGTCGCGCAGTCGCTCGTGCTGGAGGAAGCCGTGATCCTCAAGGCGAGCGACGTGGTCGCCGCGGTCGAGCAGCTGGAGCAGGTCGAGGTCGGCGGGAAGACCTCGGTGCGCTACGTGCCGCCGCGGTACTTCGTCAGCTGATGGAGGCCCTCGTCACCGGCGCGAACCGCGGCCTCGGCGCCGAGGTGGTGCGCCAGCTGCGCGAGGCCGGCCACGCGGTGACGGGGACGACGCGCGAGGCGCTCGATCTCGCGGACCCCGGCTCGATCCGGCGGTTCGCGGACGGGGTCACCGGGCTGGACGTGCTCGTGGCCAACGCGGCGGCGATGCTCGACGGCTTCGACGCCGCGGTCGCCCGCGACACGCTCGCCGTGAACGTCGAAGGGACGGTTGCGCTGGTGGAGGCGCTGCTGTCCGCGCTCCGGCCGGGCGGGCGGGTCGTGCTCGTGTCGAGCGGCATGGGCGCGCGGTCGGGGTTCCGGGGCGAGGCGCGGGAGGCGCTCGAGGCGCCGCTCGAGGCCGACGGGGTCCTGGCGCTGGGGCGGAGCTTCGTCGAGGCCGTGGGCGCGGGCCGCCACGCGGCGGCGGGCTGGCCGAGCTCGGCCTACAGCGTGTCCAAGGCGCTGCTCAACGCGTACGCCCGGGCCCTGGCCGCGCGCCTGGCCGACGAGCCGCGCGGGATCTCGGTCGTGGCGGTGTGTCCGGGCTGGGTGCGCACGCGGATGGGCGGGCCCGGCGCGACGCGCTCGGTGGCGGAGGGCGCCGCCGGGATCGTGTGGGCGGCGACCGCGCCCGAGGTGCCCCGGCAGGGCTTCTTCCGCGATGGGCACCGCATCGCCTGGTAGGGGCGCCGCTCAGCGGGGCCAGAGGGCCTCGGGGACGATCAGCATGGGCGAGACGATCCAGCGGAAGTAGGCCGGGCCGCCGCTCGGCGGGGCCCAGTCGAAGGCCGCGGTGAGGCCGCGCACGACCTCGAGGACGGGCTCGTCCTTCGTGAGGTCGAAGCCCGCCGTCAGGTGGAGGCGGGCGGGGACGGCGCGGGCGCGGCCGGGCTCGACGTAGAGGCCCTGCCGCCAGGTGAAGTGCGGGTCGAAGTGGGACTCCACGGCGCCGGCGGGCTGCAGCGTCGCGGGGAGGCCGTCGCGGTGGGGTGGGCGAGGGTGCGGCCCCGCTCGGGGCCGTCAGGCGGGCGTCGGCGAGCCACCAGGTGTCGAAGGGGCCTGCCTGATGGCGATGCCCGGCGCGCAGCTCGCCGGGCCAGCGCACGGGCCCGTCGCCGCGAGGGTGGGGGTGCGCAGGGCCAGGCCCAGGTGGAGGCGATCGGGCGACGGGGCGGCCAGGACGCCGCCCTGCAGGACGGTGCCCCAGGAGGCGCTGCCGTCGCAGCCGCTGTCGGTGATCGTGCAGACGCGGCTGACGTGGGCCAGCGTCGACCCCCACCACGGCGCCGCCGCCGCCGACGCCGGGCGCCGAGGGCGGTGTCGGTGCCGCGGGTGGTGGGGTCGCCGTCGGCGGGGACGCGGTGGGCGAGGGAGCGGCTGTAGAGGCCCACGCCGAGCGGGTCAGGCGGGTGGTGAGGCCGACGACGGTGGCGCGGGAGGCGGTCGGCGTCCTGGGTGTGGTCGACGCGGCCGGTTCCTCGGCGAGGGGGCCTCGCGGCGGAGGCGGGGCGACGAGCTGACGGCGGGGGTGAGGATGCCTGTGAGGGAGCTGGAGGGGAGGCCCTGGTCGTCGGCGGGGGGCGACCTGGGCGGGGTTGGCCCAGGCGGTGGTGGGGTCGCCCGGGGCGGCGGTGACGGCGCCGGCGAGGCCGACGAGGGCGGAGCCGAGGGGGGTGGCGTCGGGGAGCCTCGATGGGGGCGGCGAGGGCGAGGGTGGGAGGAGGAGGAGGGGAGCACAAGGTTGGGGGGTATTTCTGGCGGGGCGGGGTGGGCGAACCCGAGAGCGACGGTGAGGTCGAGGTCGACGTCGAGATCGACGTCGAGGTCGAGGTCGACATCGAGGTCGAGGTCGAGGTCGAGGTCGAGGTCGAGGTCGAAATCGAAATCGAGGTCGACATCGAAATCGAGGTCGAGGTCGAGGTCGACATCGAGGTCGAAATCGAAATCGAAATCGAGGTCGAAATCGAGGTCGACATCGAGGTCGAGGTCGAGGTCGACATCGAGGTCGAAATTCGAAATTCGAAAATCGAAATCGAGGTCGAGGTCGAGGTCGAGGTCGACATCGAAATCGAGGTCGAGGTCGAGGTCGAGGTCGAGGTCGACATCGAAATCGAGATCGAGGTCGAGGTCGAGGTCGACATCGAGGTCGAAATCGAAATCGAAATCGAAATCGAGGTCGAGATCGAAATCGAGGTCGAGGTCGACCTCGCGGTCGAGGTCGAGATCGAGGTCGAGGTCGAGGTCGGATCGAAATCGAGGTCGAGGTCGAGGTCGACATCGAGGTCGATGTCGAGGTCGACCTCGCGGTCGCGGTCGCGGCCGCGGTCGCGGTCGATGTCGAGGTCGACCGTCGCGGTCGATGTCGGCCGATGTCGAGGTCGACCTCGCGGCCGCGGTCATCGAGGTCGACCTCGCGGTCGAGGTCGAGGTCGATGTCGAGGTCGACCTCGCGGTCGAGGTCGAGGCCGATGTCGAGGTCGACCTCGCGGCCGAGATCGCGGTCGCGGTCGCGGTCGCGGTCGCGGTCGACCTCGCGGTCGCGGTCGCGGTCGACATCGCGCGGCGTCGTTCTCGCCACGCAACCCACCCGTAACCCTGCAAACCACCCGCCAACCCCCACCCTCCGCCCTCCCCCCCCCCCCCGCCCCACCGAACCCCACCGAACCCCACCGAATCGATACGCCCCCACCAGGGCAACGACGCCGTCGTCACCGTCGCCGCCCCCGAGCGCCGGGTCGGTGATCCGAACGCCCGACCCCGCCGTACCCCTCGACGAGCCCACCACCACCGCCCCGTGCGGGGGAGGATCGATGTCGCGTGCGCCGCTCGCAGCGACCGCTGCCCTCGTCTGTCTGGCGTCCGCCTGCCCCGCGCCGGCCGACGCGCCGATCACCACCACTCCCTCGTCCCGCCCCTCGCCCCCCGACACCGCGGCCGAGGTCCCGCAGCTGCCCCCCGTCCAGCAGCTGATCCGCGCCTCCACCGCCCTGCGCGGCATCCGCCCGAGCCTCGACGAGCTCGCCGCCGTGGAGGCCGACCCGGCCCAGCTCGCCGTCCTCGTCGACGCCTACCTCGACGACCCCCGCCTCGGCGAGGTCGTCCGCGACCTGCACGACGAGACGCTGTTCATGTCCGACCCGACCCAGCGCTACCCGGCGACGGGCCCGCTGGCCGGCCTGGAGGCGACCCGCATCCGCGCCTCCCTGGAGGCGAGCCCGCTCCGCCTCGCCGAGCACGTCGTGGTCGAGGACCTCCCGTACAGCGAGCTCGTCACGGCCGACTACACCGTCGCGGATCCGATCGTCGCCGCCGCCTGGACCGGCCTCGACGGCTACGACCCCGCCGGCCCCGAGTGGCAGGTCGTCCGCTGGTCGGACGGCCGCCCCGCCGCGGGCCTCCTCTCCGACAGCGGCCTGTGGTCGCGCACCCGCTCGCCGAACCGCAACTTCAACCGCCGCCGCGCGAACTACGTCACCCGCACCCTGCTCTGCCTCGACTACCTCGACCTCGACGTCGACCTGGCGGCCTCGGACGCGCTGGCCGACCCCGAGGATCCGTCCGTGTTGCAGAGCAACGGCGTCTGTGCGGCGTGCCACACCTCGCTCGATCCGCTCGCGAGCTTCCTGCCCTTCCGCGAGTCCTGGGGCACGGCCGACATGCAGTGGCCGATGCAGCTGTTCACCGAGCACGGCGACTACTGGGAGGGCCTGTCGGGTCAGCCCCCCGCCTACTTCGGCACCCCGGGCGACGACCTCGCCGACCTCGGCCGCAGCATCGCCGCCGACCCCCGCTTCTCGGCGTGCACCGCGCGCCGGTTCTACAGCTACCTCGCCGAGGTGCCGCTCGACGAGGTGCCCGCCGACATCGTGGACGAGCTCGACGAGCAGTTCGTCGCCGCCGGCCTGTCGGCGAAGGCGCTCCTGCGCGACGTGGCGCTGCACCCGTCGCTGCAGCGCGCCGAGCCGCTGCCGTCCCGTCCGGAGCAGCTCGCGGCGACGATCGAGGACCTGACGGGCTACCGCTGGGAGGCCTACGTGGACGAGCCCTGCTGCGCCGCACCGGCGCTGTCGTCGCCGCTCGGCGAGGTGGACCTGCTGCGCGACGACCTCGTGGGCTACCACGCGCTCGCCGGCGGCATCGACGCCTACGCCAAGCTCGAGCCCACCCGCACCGCCACCGCCACCGGCGCGCTGGTCCTGCGCCGGCTCGCCGGGGACGCTGCGGCCTTCGTCGTCGCCGCGGACCTGCAGGGCGGCACCCCGCGCCTGCTCGACCGGGTCGGGCCCGACGACACGGGCGAGGACGCCGTCCGCGACCAGCTCGTCGCGCTGCGCTGGCGCCTGTACGGCGAGCGCGCCACCCCCGCCGACGTGGACCCGGGCTTCGCCCTGTGGTCCGCCACCTGGCAGCGCACCGGCTCGGTGCAGGAGGCCTGGACCGCCACCGTGGCGGCGATGCTCCAGGACTTCGGGATGGCGTACCACTGATGCGACCCACCCGACGCGAGCTCCTCCAGAGCGCCCTGGCCGCCACCGCCCTCGCCGGCTGCGGCAGCGCCGCCCCCGCCCGGCGCCTGCTCCTCCTCACGGCCTCCGGCGGCATCGACACCACCTGGTCCTACGACCCGAAGCCCGGCCTGGCCGGCGTCGATCCCGGCCCGGGCGACGTGGCCCTGTTCGCCGGCATCCCCGTCTGCGTGGACCCGGCGCGGCCCGTCGCCCGGCGCTTCTTCGAGCGCTTCGGCCCGCAGTGCGCGGTGGTGAACGGGATCGGCGTCCGCTCCATCGCCCACAGCGCCTGCTCGCGGCGGATGCTCACGGGCACCTCCGAGGCGCACGCCCCCGACGTGGCCGCGATCGTCGGGGCGGAGCGAGGGGCGGAGCGGCCGGTGCCCTACCTCGTCCTCGGGGACGTGGCGTACCCGGGCGCCCTGGAGGGCCTCACCGGCCGCACCGGGCCCAGCAACCAGCTGGCGACCCTGGCCGACGCGCCTGTGGACCCCGTCGAGGCCGCCGGCATCCGCGCCTACGTGGCCGCCGGGGTGGCCCGCCGGCGCGGCGCCTTCGCGGGCAGCGCCGAGCTCGACGCCTACCTCGACGCGCTGGACCGCAGCGACGACCTCGTCGCCCGCGCGGGCACCCTCGGCACCGAGACGCTGCTCATGGGGCGCGAGTTGCAGCGGGACCTCGCCGTCCAGGCGCTGCAGACGGACCTCTGCGCGGCCGTGTCGCTGTCGTCGGGGCTGAGCTTCGACACCCACACCGACAACGACCTGCAGGGCAGCCTCCAGGAGGACCTGTTCGGCGAGCTCGAGCTGCTGCTCGACGCCCTGGCGGCCGCCCCGGCCCCCGGCGGCGGCCGGCTGCTCGACGACACGCTGGTGGTGGTCACCACCGAGATGGGCCGCTCGCCGCTCACCAACGCGCAGGCCGGCAAGGATCACTGGCCGTGGGCCTCGGCGCTGCTGTTCGGCGCGGGCGTGCGCGGCGGCCGCGCCTACGGCGCCACCGACGACGGCCTGCAGGGCCTCCCCGTCGACTTCGCCACCGGCGAGGCCGCGACGGGCGGCCAGATCCTGGAGAGCGGCAACCTGGTGGCCGGGCTGCTCGCGCTGTGCGGCGTCGATCCGGAGCCGTGGCTGCCGGGGGTCGCGCCGTTCACCGCCTTCTCCGCCTGACAGTTGTCGCGAACAGGGTGGGTGCTTCGGGCGTGCCGTCGACGCGGCTGACCGCCTGGTCAGTTCTGACGCAAACGCGCCCGACGCGTTTGCGTCGGGTCGCCAGGAACAGTCGGGGCTACGAGAGCAGCGCCAGCGCGCCCTTGCGGGCCTTCCCCGCCGCCTCGGCCGCGCGCAGCGCCTCGCGGTGCCCCTCGGCCCGGCCGCTGTCGAGCAGGGCCCGCAGGTCGTCGATCGTCCCGTCCAGCACGGCCAGCACGTCGCGCCGCGCCCGCCGCTCGGCCAGCGCCTCGCGCGCCCCCTTGCGGTCGCGCCCCCCGGCCTCGGCGCGGTCGAGCGCCTCGAGCTCGGCGTCGTGGGCGCCGGTGGCGAGCGCCTCGGCCAGCGCCGCGACGGGCTGCGCCAGCACCGCCCGCAGCGCGACCGCGGCCTGGCGGTCGCGCAGCGCCCCCAGCACGCCCTTGCGCGCCTTGCCGAGCGCCTCGGCCTCCAGCAGCTCGCCGAGCCCGACGTCGCCGTCGCCCGCCTCGAGGCGCGCGGCGATCTCGGGCACGGTGCCGTCGAGCAGCGCGGCCAGGCCCGTGGCCTGCGCCACGAGGACGCCGTTGGGGTCGACCTCTGCGGGCTGGCCCCGCAGGTGACGCAGCACGGTGCGCACCCCGAGTCCGTGCGTGGTCGACCAGGCCGCCCAGTCGCTCACCTTGCGGGCGGCGTCGGCCTCGGGGGTCTCGAAGACCACCGTGTCGTCGACCCACACCGCGTAGCCCTCGTCCGCCTCTGCCTCCACCACCCGAACGTCCGTCACGCGGCCTCCCCTCCGGAGGTATCCCCGCGGCCGTTCGGGTACAAGTGAAAGACGATGAAACCGAAGCGTCAGCCGATGCAGCCGAGCTCGCGGCCGACCTTCACGAAGGCGGCGATGGCGCGGTCGAGGTGCTCCCGCTGGTGCCCGGCGCTGATCTGCACCCGGATCCGCGCCTGCCCCTTCGGCACCACCGGGTAGCTGAACCCGATGACGTAGATGCCCTCCTGCAGCATGCGGTCGGCGAACTTCACCGCCAGGGCCGCCTCGCCGAGCATGATCGGCACGATCGGGTGCACGCCGGGCCGGATCGCGAAGCCGGCGGCCGTCATCTGCTCGCGGAAGTGCTGGGTGTTCGCCTCGAGGCGGTCGCGCAGCGCCGTGCTGGCCGACAGCAGGTCGAACGCCGCGATCGACGCGCCGACCACCACCGGCGCCACCGTGTTCGAGAACAGGTACGGCCGCGACCGCTGGCGCAGCATCGCCACGATCTCCTTGCGGCCCGTGGTGAAGCCGCCCGAGGCCCCGCCGAGCGCCTTGCCGAGCGTGGAGGTGACCACGTCGACCCGGTCCATCACGCCGCAGTGCTCGATCGAGCCCCGGCCGGTCGGGCCGACGAAGCCGGTCGCGTGGGAGTCGTCGACCATGACCAGCGCCTCGTGTGCCTCGGCGAGGTCGCAGATGCGGTCGAGGCGGGCGATGTCGCCGTCCATGCTGAACACGCCGTCGGTGGCGATCATCACCCGGCGCGCCCCGCCGTCCCGCGCGGCCTTCAGCTGGGACTGCAGATCGTCCAGGTCGTCGTGGGCGTAGCGGAAGCGCTTCGCCTTGCACAGGCGGACGCCGTCGATGATCGAGGCGTGGTTCAGCGCATCCGACACGATCGCGTCGCCCTCGCCGAGGATCGTCTCGAACAGGCCGGCGTTGGCGTCGAAGCACGACGAGTACAGGATCGTCGCCTCGGTGCGCAGGAACGAGGAGATGCGCTGCTCGAGCTGCTGGTGCAGGTCGAGCGTGCCGCAGATGAAGCGGACCGAGCTCATCCCGAAGCCGTAGCGGTCGAGGGTGGCCTTGCCGGCGGCCACGAGCTCGGGCGCGTCGGCCAGCCCGAGGTAGTTGTTGGCGCAGAAGTTGAGCACCTCCTGCCCGCCCGCCACCGTGACCGCCGCGGCCTGCGGCGAGGTCAGGGTGCGCTCCTCCTTGTAGGTGCCCGCGCCGCGGATCTCGTCCAGCTCCTGCTGCAGCTGCTGCCCGACCGTCCCGTACATCCGCTCCTCCCCGTCCCGACGTGCCCGGCCCCATAACACCGGTGGTCATCCGCCCCCGGATCGGGCAGGATGGCGCTGCCGCCGCGAGGAACCGATGACCCTGCTCCCGCTCGTCCTGGCCGCCTGCAGCACCGGCGCCCTCGACGTCCCCGGCCCCCCGCCCACGACCCCCGCCGATCCGGGGCCGCTCGCCCTGGTCGTCGACGGGCCGGTCGCCGGCAGCTTCGTGGGCACCGAGGTCTCCGTGGCGGGCACGGTCAGCGACCCCGAGGCCGTCGTGTGGGTGGAGGGCTACCGGGTCGTCGTCGGCGACGACGGCAGCTTCCGGGTCACGGTGCCCGTGCCCGGCGACTTCCGCGTCATCGACGTCGAGGCGGCCCGCCCGTGGACGGAGGAGCACCTGCGCGAGCGCCGCGCGGTGTTCGGCGGCGCCGATCCGCTGGCCAGCTGGACGGGCGGCATCGGCCTCCGCGCCACGCCCATCGCGCTGGACCACGTCGCCGAGGCCCTCGCAGGCGCAGGTCGTGGCGCTCGACCTGCCCGGCCAGCTCGAAGCGCTCGCCCCGGGGAGCTCACCCTCGGCGGCCCACGCTGGCGCCCACCGGGGTGGTCGCGCCCGAGCCCGTGGTCACGCTGTCTGCCGACGCCGAGGGCCTCGTGGCCGACGTGTCGCTCGGCCGCATCGAGCTCGGCTACACGGCGTCCGCCAGCGGGCGAGCTGCCCTCGACCATCGGCATCGACGACGCCGGCCTCGCGGGCCGCGCCGCCCTCGCCACCGACGCCGCGGGCACGCTCACCCTGACGGTGACCGACACCGACGTGGTGCTCGGCGCGCCCGTCTTCGAGATCGGGGGGCTCGATCCCGAGGCGCTGGAGCAGCTCGCCGGCAACCTCACCGCCGGCCTGGCCGGGCTCCTCGAGGGCCTCCTCGACCAGGCGGTCACCGGCGCCGGCGCCATCGAGATCCCGCTCGGCGACCACCTTCGACGCGCTCGGCGTCCCGCTCACCCTGTCGGTGGGCGACGTCCACACCGACGACGACGGCGTCGCCGCCCGCCTCGACCTGGACCTCGGCGTCCCCGCGCCCGGCGCGCTCGTCGTCCCCGACGCCCTGGCCGCCGGCCCGCAGGCCGACCTCGCGTCACCCTCCACGAGGGCCTGGTGCAGGGCTCCTCGCCACCGACCTCCTCGGATCTGCTCGATCTCGGCGACCTGCAGCTGCCCGGCCTCCTCGGCGACGTGGTGGCGCTGCCCATCGCCGCGCCCCCGGCGGCGACCAGCTCCCCACCGAGCGCAGCGGGATGTGCCTGTCGCTGTCCCCGCCGACGGGCCCACGGGCGACGTCCGGGTGGCCCGCCTGCGCACGTCGCTCGATCCGCTGGCCGTCGTCACCTGCCCGACGTGAGCGTCACCGTGGGCACCATGTCCGACGCCGGCACCTGCGATCGCTGGCCGAGGCGTCGCTGTCGGTGGTCGCCTCGTTCCACGCCCACGGCAGCGTGCTGTCCACCGAGCTCGCCGTCGCCGACGGCGCCGTGCTCTGGTACGGCGCCGAGGGCACCTTCCCCGGAGGACGAGATCGTGGCCGGCCCGGTACCTGCCGACGCCGCCTCGCTGTTCCTCGGCGGCTCGGGCCTCGACATCGACCTGGCCGACCGTTCGGCGGGGTCGGCGGCGGCACCACCGGCCTGCCGCTCGGCGAGCTGTCGCCGCGCCGCTCGACGCCACCGCCGTGCGCGCCCCGACGGCGCCGTGGTGCCCGGCGCGGCGCTGGGGCGTCGCTGTCGCGGGACTGACGCCCGGCGGACGATGGGGCCTGTCGGCATGACCCTCGACGTCACGGTCGCCCCCGGCTCGAGCCGTCCGCCTCGGAGTGGGACGCGCTGGTGGGCGACGGCTCGCCGTTCCTCGAGCACGCCTTCCTCTCCGCCGTCCTCGACGAGGGCTGCGCCTCGCCCGAGCACGGGTGGACGCCCTGCATCGTCACGTCCGCGACGGCGGGCGGCTCGTCGGCGCCGCGCCCGCGTTCGTGAAGTCGCACAGCATGGGCGAGTTCGTCTACGACCACGGCTGGGCCGACGCCGCGCGCCGCGCCGGCTACCGGTACTACCCGAAGCTCGTGGTGGCCGTCCCCTTCACCCCGGTGACCGGCGAGCGCCTGCTCGTCGCGCCCGACGCCGACCGCGAGGCCGTCCTCGGCGCCCTCGCCCGGGGCCTCGAGCGCGCCGCCGAGGGCTGCCACGGCCTGCACGTGCTCTTCGGACACCGAGGCCGAGTGCGACTGGTCTCGACGCCCGCGGGCCTGTTCGCGCCTGCAGTACCAGTTCCACTGGAACAACGACGGCTACCGCACGTTCGAGGACTGGCTCGGCTCGTTCCCGAGCGACAAGCGCAACAAGATCCGGCGCGAGCGCAAGGCCCTGCGCGACCTGCGGGTCGAGGCCGTCACCTCACCCTCGCGCGAGACGCTCGACGCCCTGCACGACTTCCACACGCTCACCGCCGCGCAGTTCGGCCCCTGGGGCCACGTCTACCTGTCGCGGGCGGTGTTCCGGCGGCTCGGCGAGACCTGGGGCCACCGGCTGCACGCCGTCGTCGCGCGCGACGGCTCGCGGGTGGTCGGCGGGGCCTTCAACGTCCTCAAGGGCGACCGGCTCTACGGCCGGTACTGGGGCTGCGCCGAGGACGTGCGGTTCCTGCACTTCGAGGTCTGCTACTACCGGGCCATCGAGGACGCCATCGAGCGCGGGCTGCGCGTGTTCGAGCCGGGCCACGGCGGCGGGCAGAAGTACCGGCGCGGCTTCACGCCGACGATCACCCGCAGCAACCACCAGCTCGCCGACGCGCGGCTGAACGAGGCCTTCCGGGCGGTACACGGCGGAGGAGGCCGACGCGGTGGAGGACGAGGCGGAGCGGCTGGCGGCGCGGATCGGGCGGAACCCCGGCCGCGCCTGGACAGAGCCTCAGTCAGCCGACGAGCGCCTCGAAGCGGCCTGGAGCGCCCGGGGCGCTGCGGGGCCGCCGGCGAGGAACGCCTCGAGCGGCTCGGGGACGCCGTCCGCGGGGAACAGCCGCCGCGCGTGCACCGGCGGCCGGTTCGGGACGGCCTGGACCGCCCGCAGCCACGGCGGCGCCCGCTCGAGCCACCCGGCGGCGGGGACGGCGTCGATGCCGTCGGTGTCGCCGCGGCGGACGGCGCGCGCGGTCTGGCCAGCAGCGCCACCTGCAGGCCGACGAGCGCGGCGGCCTCGTCGAGCCAGTCGCCCCAGGGGAACGCGTCGCACGGCGCCTCGTCGCTCGCGCCGCCCAGCGCCCGCCACATCTGCTCGATCATCGGGCGGCTGCCCGCGCAGACCTGCAGCTGGCCCTGCAGCCAGCCGTCGCGGTCGAGGGTGTCGAAGGCCTCGGCGGGGGTGCCGAGCGCGGCGAGCGGCGTGTCGGCGACGCCGTCGGCGGCGAGGAGCAGCGCCGTCGTCACCTGCGACAGCCCGAGCGCCGTCTTGAACAGCGCGGCGAGCGGGACGGGGACGGGCTCGGCCACCAGCAGCGGCGCCGCGGTGCAGGCGACGGCGGTGCGCCAGGCCCGGTGCGCCGTGGGGGACGGCCCCGACAGCGTCCGCACCGTGCCGAGCAGGGCGGGCCAGGCGCCGGTGAGCTGGCGCAGCGCCGTCACGTTCATCGGCTGCCCGCGGCGCCCGTCGGCGTAGGGGCAGGCGACGACCTCGGTGGGGACCTCGTCGTAGCCCGGGGCGGAGACCTCGCCGAGCGGGCGGCCCTCGGCGTCGCGCAGCGACAGCGCGCGGGCGTCGCACAGGCCGCGGACCAGCGCGGGCCTCACGCGGCGGGCGAGCCGACGGAGACGCGCTGCTCGTCCTGCCACTCGGCCCAGTCCTCGCCGTAGGAGACCATCAGCAGCAGGTCGACGGGGCGCCCGTCGAGCGGGGCCGCCAGCGCGAAGGCGAAGCCCACCTTCGCCTCGCCGCCCGCCGCGATCGCCTCGAAGCGCGGCACGGGCCCGACCCGCGACATCAGGTCGCGCCGCTTGGCCTTGGAGAGGTCCATGGTCAGCGGCTCGCCGTCGACGGTGGCCTGCACGAAGGGCCCCGGCAGGCTGCCGCGGGCGACCATCACGTCGATGGGCTCTCGGCCGTCGTTGTGCAGGGTGAGCGTGGCGAGCAGGCGCTCCCCGCGCTCCGCCAGCGCCCAGGTCGCGCGCAGGCGCGCCGCGGGCGGCGCCTGCTGCAGCTCGGGGATGGGGGGCTCGGCGGCGGCGGCCGTCCCGCCGAGGGCGAGCAGGGAGCCGAAGGTGAACGAGCGGCGGTCGAGCATGCGGCGTTCCTCCGTGGATCCGGTAACGGAGGGCGGCCCCGCGGGTGTAAGGCGCGTGTAACGGTCAGCGCAGGCCGATGGCGCGGAGCAGGTCGGCGAGCGGATCGAGGCCCAGCACCCACGGGTAGAACAGGCTGCCGAGCCAGCCGTGGGCGACGGCGAGCGGCCACAGGTTCCGCCAGCGCTGGAACAGGGCGACGTAGACGCCGCCCATGACCGCGGTGGCGACGACCAGCACGGGGTGCTGCAGGTGCACCGCGCCGAAGCCGACGGCCCCGAGCGCCACGAGCCAGGGGAGCGTCGCGCCGGTCAGCTGCCGCACGTTGTCGACGAGGAGCGCCTGGACGAGCCACTGCTGGACCAGCCCCCACAGCGGGTACAGCGCGAGCGACAGGAGCAGGGCCTCGGGGAGCAGCGGCCGCCCGTGCAGCGCGGCCCAGGTGGCGCCGAGCGGCACCAGCGCGGCGCCGAGCGGGACCAGCCGGACCAGGATCGGCCGCAGGTGCGCCGAGGGGCGCAGGCCCCAGCGATCGCGCAAGGTCGGGTCGGCGCGCAGGCGGACCGCACCGTAGGCGAGCCAGCCGAGCACGCAGCACGGGATGAACACGGCGAGGGGCCGCACCGCGTCGGGGGGCTTGGGCAGGGCGACGAAGGCGGCCGCGGTGCCGGCGACCCCCGCGAGCTCCAGCAGGGACCAGCGCATCCGCGGAGCCTACCAGGAGATCCGGTGGTCGTACGCCGCGGACTGCGCGCGCTGGCCGAGCGGCAGGAACAGCTTCAGCGCCTGGTCGCGCACCCAGGCGCCGAGGGCCGTGCGCGGGGCCTTGCCGTCGCCGTTGCGGCGGGCCTGCGCGGCGATGGCGTCGACCCGGGGCCGGCGCTCGCGCTCGTAGGCGGCCAGCGCCGCCGCGGGGTCGGCGACGTCGCGGAGGCAGCGCGCGAGGACCATGGCGTCCTCCATCGCCAGCGAGGCGCCCTGGCCCGCGCTGGGCGACATGGCGTGGGCGGCGTCGCCGAGCAGCGCGATCCGGCCCGTCGTCCAGCGGCGCAGGCCGTCGAGCGCCACGAGCGGCCAGGGGCCGAGCGGCGCGGGGGTCCCCTCGACGAGGGCGCGGATCCACGGCGGGTCGTCGGCGTGCAGGGCGAGCAGGCGCTCCCGCAGCGGGCGGTCGGGGTCGACGTCGTCGGGGCCGTTGTGGAACCACCAGGTCTCGCCCGACGGCGTCGCGAAGGCGCCGAAGAAGGCGCGCCGGCCGAACACCATGACGTTGACCCCCGGCGGGAACGGCAGCGCCGGGCCGGGCGGGGCGAACCCGCCGACGTCGAGCAGGCCGCTGCGCGTCGGCGCCGGCGTGTCGGGCAGGGCGCAGCGGCGGACGGCGGAGCGCAGGCCGTCGCAGCCGAGGAGCACGTCGAAGGGCAGCGCCGGGCCGGCGTCGAAGACGGCGTGTCGGCCGTCGAGGCCGACGAGGCGCCGCCCGCGCTGCAGCTCGGCGCCGGCGGCCACGGCGGCGTCGGCCAGGACCTCGTGCAGGTCGCTGCGGCGGATCAGGGTGAGCGGCCAGCCGAAGCGGTCGCGGTCGCCGCGGCGGTCGAAGCGGCCGAGCTCGCGCCCGTGGGCGTCCAGGAACGAGAACGCGTCGCAGGCGTGGCCGCGCGCGGCGACGGCGCCAGCGAGGCCGAGCGCGTCGAGCACGGCGAGGCCGTTGGGCGCCAGGCCGAGGAAGGCGCCCTCGGCGTCGGCGCCGCTGCGGGCTTCGGCCAGCGTCACGTCCACCCCGAGCCGGCGCAGCCACAGCGCCGCCACCGGGCCGCCGATGCCGGCCCCCACCACCACTGCGCGAGCGATCACCCACACCTCCCGTCCACGACGTACCGGGGCGCCGCCCACACGACTCGTGAGGTCTCGTGTGGAGAGTGCTCATCGATGTGAAGGACGCTCAGTGCCCGGCGGTGCCGCGCGCGGTGTCGAGGGGTCGGAGGTGCGGATGCGGGTCACGGGCTGCGTGCTGCTGGCGCTGGGGGCGGGGTGTGGCGCGGAGGTCGCGCTGAAGGACGCGGCGCCGGGGTCCGACACGGCGATCGACGCGACGACACCGACACCGTCGCCGACCCCTTCGACGACCACGACCGACACCGGCACCCCGCCCGAGGGGCCCACGCTGGTGGTGCGGTCCGGCGCGCCGGCGTCGCGGGTGAGCGTCGGCACCGCGGCCGCCTGCGCGGTGCGGGACGGGGCGCTGGACTGCTGGGGCGACGGGCCCGTGCTCGACGACGTCCCCACCGACAGCGCGTTCCCCACCGGCTCGGTCGCCGACGCCGGCGGGGGCTGGGCCTGCGCGCTGGGGCCCGACCTGCTGCGGTGCTGGGGCGCGGATCCGACGTTCGATCCCGGCCGCTTCGAGCCGACCGCGGCGGGCTGGACCCCGCTCGGCTGGACCGACATCGACCTGCAGGCCGGGCGTGGCGGCCGTCCGCGGGATCCGCGACCCGGCGATCCCCGACCACGAGGAGGGCTCGGGTCGTGGACAGCCTGACCCTCTCCGGGTCGCACTACCTGTACCGGGACGGCGCGGCGTCGGCGCTGCCCGTCCGCGTCAGCCTCGGCAGCCGGATGCGCGGCTTCGTCGACGGCGAGGGGTCCCTGAGCCTGGCCGCGCTCGGCAACGCGCCCGAGTCGCAGGTCCCGCGGGCCGCGTTCGTCGAGGGCACCGAGGACTTCGACGTGGGCGACGACCACAGCTGCTGGATCATCGACGGGCGGGCCGGCTGCGTGGGGGCGAGCGCCCCGTGGCGCGCCCCGGAGCCGAGTGCGGTGCCCCCGGCCGAGCCGCTGCACGGCCTGTCGGCGGCCGCCAGCGCCTGCGCGCTCGACGACGACGGCGCCATCCGCTGCTGGGGGGCCGCGGCCGACCCGGTGCTGGCGTACGTCCCCGAGGGGGCCGGCTTCGTGGCGGTCGCGGTCGGCGACGGCGCGGCCTGCGCGATCGACGACGTCTCCGACGTGTGGTGCTGGGGCGACCCCGACCACCCGGTGCTGACGGCGGCGCGGTAGGGCGCTCAGTACAGCCCGGGGACGATCCGCCACCGCACGCGGGCGCGGTACGCGTCCCACAGCGGGCCGTACTTCTCGGCGCAGCGCCGGTCGTCGTCCCACTGCCGGGGCACCAGCAGGGCCACGTAGTACAGCGGGTAGAGCCACGGCAGCGGGTCCGACGGGCGTCCGAGGGCGAGGGTCAGCCCGACGGCCATCCCGAGCTCGCCGAGGTAGTTCACGTGCCGCGAGACGCCCCAGAAGCCGCTGACGAGCAGCGAGCGGCGCCCGTCGGTGACGACGTCCGGGGCGATGCCGAGGAACGGCGCGGTCGGGCGGGTCTTGAACCGGTACTTCTGCAGGTTCGCCCCGCGCGACAGGCCCCAGCCGGCGAAGAAGCAGGCCGCCGCCAGGATCGCGCTCCACAGCGGCGCGCCCGGCGCGGGGCGCCCGGCCTCGGCCCAGGCGCCCACCGCGTAGAAGTACGGGTAGAACGCCAGGCAACCCCAGCCGAGCTTGAACCCGACCCACTCGGCCACGAAGTCGTAGGTGTAGAGGTGGACGCGCTCGAAGACCAGGTACTCGCAGACGAAGAACCCGAACAGCGCGGTGTACAGGGCGAGCTCGCGGGACGGGCCGAACGCGAGGACGTGGTGGGCGAGGGCCGACCCCAGGTTCAGCGCGAGCATCACGGCGCCGATGAGGTACAGGGCCATCTTCGCGTCGATCCCGGCCGCCTGCGGATCGGGGATCCGCCCGAGGAACAGGTCGGCGGCGAGCCCGCGCCCGGTGGGCGGCGCCGGCAACACGACGGCGGCGGTGTAGGCGAGGCCGAGCGCGCAGGCGCCGGCGAACGAGGCCCACCCGTGGACGTACAGGCCGTCCCAGGCGAGCCAGCCCGCCCGGCAGGCGCCGGCCCAGGCCGAGACGGTGGCGAGGAGCACCGCGGGGCCGTTGAGGCGGTAGCGGAGCGGCTCGCCGTCGGCGCCGCGGACGTAGCCCGCCACGTGGCGCGCGGGGAGGAGCCGGTGCAGCGCCAGGATCCCGGCGTAGGCGAGCGGCGCGGCGAGCAGGTACGGCGTCACGGGGGCCCCTCCAGGGTCAGCGCGTCGTCGGTGGAGCGGCCGAGCAGCGCCAGGGCCCACCGCCGGGGGATCCGCGGCAGCAGGAACGCCGCCAGCCGGTTGACGGCGCCCGGAACCACCAGCGGGCCGCGCCCGAGCGCGTCCAGCGCCTGCTCGGCGACCTGCTCCGGCGCGACGGTGCCCGGGGCGTCCTTGCGCGACGCCCGCCGGTAGTTCGGCGTGGCGATGGCGCCGGCGCACGACACGACCACGTCGACCCCCTGCGGGCGCAGCTCGGCCCACAGGCTCTGCCCGAGGACGGTGGTGAACGCCTTGCTCGCGGCGTACGCCGCCAGGTTCGGCGAGCCCTGCAGCCCCACCAGCGACGACATCAGCACGAGCCCGCCGCGCCCGCGCGCCACCATGGCCGGGGCGAGGGCGTGGGTGAGGACCAGCGGCCCGCGGACGTTCACGTCGACCACCTGGAGCGCGGCGGCCAGCGGGTGGGCGAGGAGCGGGCCGGGGCAGGAGGCGGCGGCGTTGTAGACGGCGAGGCCCACCTCGAGGTCGGCGGTCGCCTCGTGCAGGCGCTCCGGCAGGGCGGGGTCGGCGAGGTCGCCCGGCACGCAGCGGACGGCGACGGGGAGGGTGGCGGCCAGGGCCTCGAGCGCGTCGGCGCGGCGGGCGAGCAGCACCAGGTCGACGCCGCGCTGCGCCAGCGACCGGGCGAACGCGGCGCCGAGGCCCTCGGACGCGCCCGCCACCACCGCCCACGGCCCGTATCGCTCGCTGAAGGCGCCCACGAGCCGGAGCTTAGTGCAGGGCGTCCGGCGGCGCGATCAGGGCGGTCAGGGCGGGCTGCCACAGGGCGTCGCCGGCTTCGCCGTCGGTGAGCACGCTCCCCGCGGCGTCGGTCGCCCGAGCGCGTAGCCGGCGCCGTCGCCCGGGGCGGGGTCGGCGGGGAGCACCCAGGTGGCGAACGCGACCTCGCCCTGGCGGACGACAGCCACCGCGACGCCGGGGGTGCGCGTCAGGTCGAGATCGTCGAGCGGGGCGGCGGGGCTCGGGAGCGGCAGCAGGGCGAGGAGCACACCGTAGGGTATGCTTCGGCCCCACCGTGAACATCTCGTCGCTCGACCTCGACCTGCTGTGGGTGCTGCACGTCGTCCTGGAGGAGGGGAGCGTCGCGGGCGCCGCGAAGCGCCTGCACCTGACGCCGTCCGCCGTGAGCAACGCGCTCGCGCGCCTGCGGGTGGCGCTCGGCGATCCGCCGCGGCTGGTGCGCCAGGGGCGCGGCGTGGTGCCGACGCCGCAGGCCCGGGCGCTCGCCCCGCTGCTCGCGCGGACGCTCGGGGGGCTCGAGCAGGGGCTGGCGGCGCTGCAGGGCTTCGACCCCGCGACGACCGAGCGGCGCTTCTCGCTCGCGCTCGCCGACGCCGAGCAGATCGCCGTGCTCGGGCGGCTGGCGCGGGCGTTCGCGGCGTGGATGCCGCGCGGGCGGCTGGAGGTGGTGAGCGTCGACACGCTGGTCGCGCGGGGCGGGCTCGGCGGCAGCGACGTCGACGCGGCGATCGGCCCCGAGGCCGCCGAGCCCGGGCTGCACGCCGCGCCGCTGTACGCGCAGGAGGGCGTGTTCGTCGTGCGGGCGGGGCACCCACGGGTCGGCGAGGTGCTCACGGCCGAGGCCTTCTGCGCCGAGCGCCACGTCGACATCCACCTGGCGCTGGGGCGCGGCGGGCGCGGGCACCGGGTGACCGAGGACGCGATCGCGCGGGCCGGGCTCGTGCGGGACGTGGCCGTGGTGGTCCCCACGTTCGCGGCGGCGGCCGCGGTGGTCGCCGAGACGGACCTCGTGACGGGGCTGCCGCGGCGGGTGGCGGCGCAGCTCGCGGGGGCGTTCCCGATCCGGGTCGTGGACGGGCCCGGGCCGCCGCTGCGCTTCCCGATGTGGCTGCAGTGGCACGAGCGGACGGCGGCGGATCCGGGGGCGGCGGCGTTCCGCGCGCTGGTGGTGGAGGTGCTGGGGGAGCCGTGACCGCGGCGTCAGCGGAGCCAGCCGGGGAGGTCGCTAAGCCGCACGCTGCCGCGGGGCCGAGGACGGCCTCCAGGTCGTCCTCCAGGGCGGTGAGGCGGTCGGGGCCGAGCTCGGCGGCCCACTCGGCGCGCAGGCGGGCGAAGAGGTCGGCGCTGAGGTCGAGCAGGGCCTCGCCGCGATCGCTGCGGACGAGGCGCCAGGCGCGGCGGTCGGCGGGGTCGGGGGCGCGGGTGGCGTAGCCGAGCTGCTCGAGGGCAGCGGCGGTCTTGGCGGCGGCCTGCTTGGTGACGCCGAGGCGGCGGCCGAGCTCGCTGATGGACGCGCCCTCGGGGCCGAGGGCCTGCAGCGCGAAGCCGTGCAGGGGGCGGGCCTCGGGGAAGCCGCGCTCGGCGAGCTCGGCGTGCAGCGCGTCGACGAGGGCGCGGAACGCGGCGGCGAGGAGCAGCGGCAGGGCGTAGGGCGGGCGATCGGGCACGGGGCATCATGGCGCGCCGGCGCGGCTGGGGCTATGGATGGACAACCAGGTTGTCTTTTTGGCCTGGGCTGGAGGTCCCCATGCCGCTCCGTGCCGCGGACGCGCGCCGCACCGTCACCCCCAACGCCACGATGACCACCCTCGCCTCGCCCACGCAGGGCGGCAGCGCCACCAGCCTGTGGCGCGTCGACATGGCCGCCGGCGCTCGCGGCCCGGAGCACGTCTTCGACGTCGAGCAGCTGTGGACGGTGCTGTCGGGGCGGGTCGCCTTCGACGTCGACGGGGCCGAGGTCACGCTCGACCCGGGCGACACGATCGTCCTTCCCGCCGGCGCGGCGCGGCGCGTCTCCTGCGAGGCCGACGCCGTGCTCTACGTCTGCGGCGCCGGCGCGGGCGTGGTCCGCGTGGTCGGCGAGGCGGCGCCGCGGGGCACGCCCGCCTGGATCGCGTAGGGGCGGGCTACAGGCCCGGCGGCAGCGCCGGGGGCACGCGGGGGAACTCGGGGCCGGCGGCCTGCAGCAGGTCCGCCATCGGGCCGATCGCCTGCCACAGCGGGCGGACGGCGTCCGTGTCCCACTGCGCCATCGGGAGGGGCTCGGCGTCGGCGCGGTCGCCGGGGCGGTCCCAGAGGAACAGGCCGCCGTCGAAGTCGTAGACGAGCTTGTAGCCGTTGCCGGTGGCGGCGACCTGCGGGCCCTGGCGCGCCATCGAGGTGCTGACGCGGATGCGGTCGGCGGGCGCCTCCCCCACGACGAAGCCGGGCAGGTCGGGGTCGACGGGCAGGCCGAGCATCGAGAGGACCGTCGGCACGAGGTCGACGGCGTGGGTCGGGCCGGTCCAGTGCAGCGGGGCGCCGCCGCGCCGCCAGAAGGCGAGGATGGCGTCGTTCTCCTGGGCGTTGAGCGTCCAGGCGTGGGTCTGCTCGCCGTGCTCCCAGAACTGCTCGCCGTGGTCCGTCCAGACGACGACGAGGGTGTCGTCGAGCCAGCCGCCGGCGTCGAGCTCGGCGAACAGGGTGCGGAGCTGGTCGTCGAGCCAGCGGGTCTCGGCGGTGTAGCGCAGGCGCAGGTGCTGCTCGAGGTTGGCCTGGTCGGCGGGGCCGAGGTCGGGCCAGGCGTCGTCGGCCTCGTAGTGCTGGTCGTGGTCGGAGAGGTCGAAGGACGGGGGGCAGCCTGGCGAGGTCGCCGAGGTAGGTGTCGGCGGGGCGTAGGGGGCGCGGGGCTCGGTGAAGTGGAGGTGGAGGAACCAGCGCTCGCCGGGCTGCAGCTGTTGGGCGAAGGCGCCGAGGGCGTTCTCGGCGAGGGGGAGGGCGTCGAGCGAGGCGGCGCCGATGGACTCGCGGTAGCCCTGGCGGTTGTTCCACTCCGCCGACATCCAGCCCATGGCCGAGCAGATGCCGGTGTGGAAGCCCTGGTCGGTGAGGCGGGCGGCCAGGGTGGGCTGGCCGTCGGGGGAAGGGGTGGGGGCCGTCGCCGCCGAGCTTGGCGGTCCAGCCGATCTCTCGACCATGCGCCCGAGCAGGGTGCAGGTGGTGCTGTGGAAGGTCCAGCTGGCGCACTGCTGGTGGTCGTCGAGGTGACGGCGTCGTCGAGGAGGCCGGAGAGGAAGGGCATGCGGACGGCGCCGTCGGTGCAGCGGTCGACGTGGTCGCGGCGGAGGGTGTCGCTACGGACAGCAGCATGAGGAGGTTGCGGGGCGGGGTGCCGGGCGGGAGCGTGCCGGTGGGGGCGGTGTCGGTGCTGCCGGGCGGGCGGGGGCCGTCGGGGGGTGGCAGGCGAGGAGGAGCATGGCGAGCATGCGGGCACTCTACTGCATGGTGTGTACCGGAGCCGGGGGGCGGGCACCCGGAACGTGCGAGCGGGAGCGAGCCCTCCGCACCGGAGTGACATCGCCCGCCTCGCCCGCCCCTGGCCCTGCGCGCACACTGGCCTCACGCGCGGTCGACCTGGACCGGGCCGCTGCAGCAGGGGCGAGGGCGGGCGCCCGCGTCCATGTGTGCTCGGACTGTGTTCATGGTGTGTGCTCGGGCCGGGGCGGGCACCCGGATCCGCTTCTGGTTGGCGGATCGTGGTAGAGCCTTGAAGGGAGAAAGTGGCGGTGAGGGCGGATGCCCGGGACGGATCTGCTTCCACTAAGGAAGAAAATGGGGTCGTGTCGGGGCCATACGCAGGTCGGCGGTTCGTCGGCGGGTGCCGAGCGACGACGGGCGCGGGTGGGGCTGGGCGAGGCCCGGGGCTGCTTTGCTCGACTTAGGAAGAAAAGAGGTCGGGCCGGATCTGCTTCCGGCTGGCGGATCGTGGCGCTCAGAAGCTGGGAAGTGCCGGGTGGAGGGGTGGATGCCCGGGACGGATCTGCTTCGACAGAGAAGAAAAGAGGTCGGGCCGGATCTGCCTGGTCAAGCTGACGCTCCTGTGGCGCCGGAGCACCGCCTGCCCTGGTCGGCGCCCCTGCCGCAGCGGCCCTGTCCAGGTCGACCGCGCGTGAGGCCAGTGTGCGCGCAGGGCCGGGGGCGGTGGGCGGGCGGTTACCCGGTGCGGAGGGCCTCCTGTCCGCATCGTTCGTGCCCGGCCCCTGGCCCGAGCACACACCATAGACGCGCCAGTGCGCGCAGGGCCGGGGCGGGCGGGCGAACGTCACTCCGGCTCGGAGGGCTCACGCCCGCTCGCACGTTCGGGTGCCCGGCCCCCGGCCCGAGCACACACCATGATCATGGCCCCCGCAAGCTCGCCACCGCCTCCGCCGCGCTCGCCGGCCGCGCCTCCGGATCCCGCTGCACCAGCGCGTCCACCGCCCGACACAGCCACCCCGGCGCCGCCGACCGCGTCGCCAGCGCCGGCGGGTCCCGGCTGAGCTGCTCCCGGAACACCTGCACGGGCTTCCCCGGGAACGGCAGCTCCCCCGCACACAGCTCGTACAGCACCACCCCGAGCGCATACAGGTCGCACCGCGGCGTCACGACCCCCTCGCCCAGGTACTCGGGCGCCATGTACCCGGGCGTCCCGATCCGCAGCTCCTGCGCCGTGAGCCGCGACGACCGCAGCTCGTCCCCGAGCGACAGCCCGAAGTCGAACACCACCGCCTGCTCCCGCCTGTCCGCCGCCTGCCCACGAGCACGTTCTCGGGCTTGAGGTCCCGGTGGATGACCCCCACCGCGTGCGCCGCCCCGAGCGCCCGCGCGATCTGCCGCCCGAGCGACGCCACCCGCCGCGGCGGCAGCGGCGCCTCCGTGGCCGCGATCTGCGACAGCGGACGCCCCCGGATCTCCATCACGAGGTACGGCCGCCTGGCCGCCGTGGCCCCGCTCCCCAGGATCCGCACGGCGTTCGCGCACGACCCGCTCCCCCACGCCGCCTCGCGCGCGAACCGCGCCACGAGCTCGGGATCGTCGGCCAGCTCGGGGTGCAGGACCTTCACGGCCACGCTCCCTCCCCCGTCGAGCCGCTCGGCCCGCCAGGTCTCGCCCGTGGCGCCCCGCCCGAGGCGCTGCACGAGCCGCAGCCCGTCGATGATCCCGCCCGCCCTCACCGCCTCAGTACTTCACGCTGCAGCCGTACGGCTTGGTCTCCGGCGTCGCCACGGGCTTGCCCGCCGCGAGGTCGCCGAGCGCCTTGGCGACGTAGTTCACCACCTCGCCGCCGCCCTCCCCGAGCGGCCGGTTGTCGAGCGCCCCGCGGTAGACGAGCACGCCCTCGGCGTCGACGACGTAGACATGCGGCGTGGTCTTCGCGTCGTACGCCCGCCCGACAGCGCCGTCCTCGTCGAGCAGCACGGGGTACGCCATCGACCAGCTCGCCGCAGCCTGCTTGTTCGCCGCGACGCCGTGCCCCTGCTTGCCGGGCGCCCCGCTGTTGATCGCGAGCCACACGACGCCCTGCTCCAGGGCCTCGCCCGGCGTCTTCGCCAGCGCGCCCTCGCCGTGGGCGTACTTCACGTAGGGACACCCGGGGTTGAACCACTCGAGCACGACGGTCTTGCCCTTCAGCGACGACAGCCGGTGCTCCTTGCCGTCGAGGTCCTTCAGCGCGAAGTCGGGCGCGGGCTGGCCGATCGCGGCCACCGCCACCCGCTCGCTGGCCTCGGCCACGGGCGACGACACGTCGGGCGCCCGGCACGCCCCCAGGCCCAGCGCGAGCCCCAGCCACAGCGTCTGCATGCCACCTCCTCCGGAACCCTGTACCTTGCCAGGGGTTAAATGGGGGTCCGTGGACGCCACGCCGCCGGTTCCCGGCCTCTCGCGCCGCCACCTGCTCGGGGGCGGGCTGCTGCTCGCCGCGGGCTACGTCGCGGCGCACGCCGTCGGCCACCGCCCCGTCGGCGGGCCGGCCGGCCGCGCCCTGTCCGTCGGCCCCCGCGCCACGCTGCAGGCCGCGCTCGAGGCCCAGCTCCCGCGCGACGCCCCCGTCGCCGCGATCACGGCCGACGTCGACCGCTTCCTCGCGGCCGGCGATCCCGTGGTCCTCGGCCAGCTCGACGTGGCGCTGCTCCTGCTCGAGCACCTCGGCGGCGCGGGCCCGATCGGCTTCCGGCGGTTCACCCGCCTCGACCGCGACGCGCGGGTGGCCGTGCTCGAGCGCTGGCGCGTCGCGGCGTTCGGGCCGAAGCGCCAGATCGCGGGCGCCGTGCGCAGGATCGCGCTGTTCTCGTACTACAGCCGCCCCGCGGTGTGGCCGGCCATCGGCTACGACGGGCCGCTGGTGGGCCGGTGATCCGGGGCGCGGCCGACGTCCCGGAGGGCTTCGTCGCCCGGACGGACGTGTGCGTCGTGGGGTCGGGCGCGGGCGGCGGCGTCGCGGCGGCGGTGCTCGCGGAGCGCGGGCGCGAGGTCGTCGTGCTCGAGGAGGGCCCGTCGGTCGGGCGCGAGCGGATGACGCAGCGCGAGGAGCAGATGTACCCGCTGCTCTACCGCGACGGCGGCAACCAGCTCACCGACGACGGCGGCATCAGCGTGCTGCAGGGGCGCGTGGTCGGCGGCTCCACCGTGGTCAACATGGCCGACGTGGTGGGGATCCCGCCCGCGGTGCTCGCCCACTGGCGCGCGCGGTTCGGCGTCACCCGGTACGGCGTCGACCGGATCGCCGAGGCCGAGGCCGCCTGCCGGCAGGAGATCGGCGCGAACGCGATCCCCGAGCGGGCGCTGAACCGCAACAACAGCCTGCTCGTCGCGGGCGGCGAGGCGCTCGGGCTGCGCGTCTCGACGATGGAGCACAACCGCGTCGGGTGCACGGGCTCGGGCTACTGCCTGGTCGGCTGCGCCTACGACGCCAAGCGCTCCGTGGCGCTGACCTGGATCCCGCGGGCGCTGCGCACGGAGCGCGTGCTCGTGCAGTCCGAGGCGCGGGTGGCGCGCTTCGAGCACGACGGGGCGGGGCGGGTCGTCGCCGCGGTGGGCCACCTGTGCGACGGCGCGGGGCAGCCGCTGGCGCCGTTCCGGGTCGAGGCGGACCGGTTCGTGCTGGCGGCGGGGGCCGTCCACAGCCCGCTCGTGCTGCGGGCGTCCGGGCTCGGGGGGCGCTGGGCGGGGCGGAACCTGTCGCTGCAGCCGCAGGCGCCCGTGGCGGCGCTGTTCCCCGACGACGTGGTGATGTTCCGCGGGATCCCGCAGGCGGCCTACGTCGACTGCGAGACGGCGACCGAGGCGGAGGGGCTCGGCGGCTTCCGGCTCGAGGCGATCAGCGCCACGCCGGGGATGGCGGCCGTGACCACGGCCCTGCCGGCCGAGGCGCTGCATGGCTTCATGACCGGGTTCCGGCGGATGGCGGCGAACCTGTGCCTGGTGCCCGACCGGCCGGTGGGGCGGGTGAAGGCGGACCGGTCGGGGCGGCCGACGATCCGCTACGATCTCGGGCCGGAGGTCGCGTCGCGGCTGAAGGCGGCGATGGAGACGGCGGCGCGGTGCTGGCTGGCGGCGGGGGCCGAGGTGGTGGCGCTGCCGCTGCCCGACGCGCCGCTCGTGCGGACGGAGGCGGACCTGCGGGGGCTGCAGCACGTGCGCTTCCGGAGCGCGGCGGCGCCGCTCATCAGCGCGCACCCGCAGGGGACGTGCCGGATGGGGCCGGACGCGGCGAGCGCGGTGGTGGGGCTCGACCTGCGGGTGCACGGGACGCGCAACCTGTGGGTGGCGGACGCGAGCGTGTTCCCG
>JAWKRQ010000087.1:0-32428 GCA_041389545.1 Myxococcota bacterium
GAGCGAAGCGTGCCTGGGATCCTCGAGCGAGAGATCCGCGTCCGACTGGCCCTTGTACAGCGCCGGATCCGGCAGCGTCCGATACGGATCCGCCGCGAGCACCCGCGTCAGCGCCACCGCGTTCTCGATAAACGAGCCCAGCGCGTCGGGCCTGAGGTCGCTCGTCGACACCGCCGAGAAGCGACCGTCGACGTACAGACGAAGCACGAGGGCGCGCCGCGTCGCCTCCGAGATCTTCTCCAGCTTGCCGTCGCGGAAGGTGACGCTCACCTCGCGATCGACGCTCACCACGGCGCCCGCCTCGCGCGCGCCCTTCTGCTCCGCGATTTGAATCCCCCGCTTCGCGGTCTCGATCATGCTCTGGTCGGCCATGGTCCCTTCCCTCCTACGCCTTCTGACCGCGCCCGCCCACCGTGATGGAGGCGACCCGAACCGTGGGCATGCCCTGGGATACCGGCACCATCTGCCCGTCCTTGCCGCAGGTCCAGCCGCCCTCGTCGATGATGAGGTCGTCCGCGACCATATCCACCTTCTCGAGCACCTTGGGCCCGTTGCCGATGATGTTCACGTCCTTGATGGGCCTTGTCAGCTTGCCATCCTCGATAAGGAACCCGTTCTTGACGTAGAACGTGAAATCGCCCGCGCCGATCTGCACCTGGCCGTTCGAGAAGTTGTCGCAATAAATGCCCTTCTTCACCGACGCGATGATCTCGTCGCGCTTGTGCGGGCCCGGCAGCATGTACGTGGCGCGCATGCGCGGCATCGGGGCGAACTGGTAGCTCTGCCGCCGCCCGTTGCCCGTGGGCGCCACTCTATAATGCTTGGCCGAGATCGCGTCGTGGAGGTAGGTCGTGAGCACGCCCTTGTCGACCAGCCGGGTCACGCCCGCCGGGTTCCCCTCGTCGTCGACGTTGATCGCGCCGCGGGCGAACTGGGCGGTCGCGTCGTCGACGATGTTGACGAACGGCTTCGCGATCTCCTTGCCGATCTTGTCGGCGTAGATCGAGACGTTCTTCCTGTTGAAATCGGCCTCCATGCCGTGGCCGATGGCCTCGTGGAGCAGGATGCCCGACGAGCCCGCGGCGAGGACCACCGGCATCTCGCCGGCGGGCGGCGAGGTGGCCGACAGCGCGAGCAGGGCGCGGTCGACGGCCTGGTCGACCAGGCGCTGCTCGCGATCGGGCGTGTAGACCGAGCGGTCGCCGCGCAGCGAGATGTTGTAGTTGCCCGTCTCGCGCAGATCGCCCTCCATCGCGGTGACGGAGACCGAAGCGTCGGTCATGGGCCGGTAGTCGGTGACGATCGTGCCGTCGGCCCGGGCGACCATCACCACGGTGTCGCTGTCGGCGAGCGAGGCGCGGACCTTGCGCACGCGCGGGTCCTTCGCGAACGCGAGCTCCTCCCAGCGCCGCACCATCGGGACGCGCACGTCGAGCGCCACGTCGGACCAGCGCAGGTCGACGGGGTACAGGTCGGGCACCTTGCGGCGCGCCAGCACCGGCACGGCCTGCGTGGTGCCGGACCGCGCGATGGACCGGGCGGTGCGCGCGGCGTGGAGCAGGGACTCGAGCTCGAGGTCCTCGGTGTAGGCGTAGCCCACCTGGTCGCCGACCACGACCCGCACGCCCATGCCGAGGTCGATCGTGGTGTGGGCGCGGTTGACCACGTTGTCGGACAGCCCGACGGCCGTGGACACCGAGTGCTCGAAGAACACGTCGGCGTCGTCGGCGCCGAGCGCCGTCGCCTCGGACAACACGCGCCGGACGATCGCGTCGTCGACGCCGAACTGGTCGAACCAGCGCTCCGCGGACTCCATCGGGGTCACTCTCCTGGCGACCGGTAACATCGCACGAACAGACCCTGTGGAACCGGGCGCGCCGCCCGCGGTCGATCTCCGCGGGAGGGATCGATGTTGCTCGCTGCGCTGCTCGCCTGCCATGCCTCCGACGGCACCCCCGTCGGCGCCACCCTCGACGACGGGCAGATCCTCGTCGGCGAGGTCACCACCGACACGCTGACGCTGGTGGGCGAGCTCGGCCGGCTGTCGGTGCCCCTCGACGCCGTGGGCATGGTGGTCCCCGTCGAGGGCCGCACGCTGGCCGACAGCCACGGCCACGTCACCCTGTGGCTGCGCGACGGCTCCGAGTTCGCCGGGGCCTGGGACGCGCCGGAGCTGCAGATGGCGATCGCCGCCGGCGGTCGACGGGTGCCCGTGGAGCTGCCGACCGACCGCCTGCAGGCGCTGCAGCTGCGCGCCGACGAGCAGTGGCCCGTCGACGACCGCTTCCGCGTGCAGACCCTCTGGGGCGACGACTTCCTCGTGGACCCGACGCAGACCCGGCTGACGCTGCAGGGCGACTTCGGGGCCTTCGAGCTGACGCTCGCGGAGTGCGTCTACCTCGAGCCGGTGGGGGCGCAGACGGGCCCGTGGCGGGTGCAGCTCGCGACGGGCACGGTGCTCGTGGGCCGGCTGCCGGAGCGGCTCACGCTGGTGCCGGCACTCGGCCCCGACGCGGTGTCGGTGCCGCTGACCGGGCTCAAGCGCATCTCGCACGGCAGCTGGACCGAGCCTGGCGAGTCCCAGTACGACGAGTCCGAGCAGCGGCCGGCCCCGCCGCGGATGGCAGCGCCGGTGGCCGCGGCGGTGGCCGCGGAGCCCGAGGCGCAGCAGCTCGCCGAGCCCGGCCTCGACGGGTCGGGCGGGTGGTTCGACAACCGCCGGCTGTCGAGCTCGAAACGCTGAGGCCCTACGGTGCGCGCTCGAGGAGCTCCATGGCGAAGACCACGGCGTCGCCCGCCCGCGCCTCGAGCTTGACGGGCGGACCGGGCAGCTCCGGCGCGAACCAGAAGTCGGTGGTCTGCGCGCCGTCGTGGACCGTGTAGCGGCGGGCCGCGAAGGTCCCGAGCGGGACGGTGACGGGCTCGTCGACCCAGGTGGTGCCGGCGATCGGGAAGCTCGCGTGATCGCGCAGCTCCGTCCAGCGGTGGGCGGCGGGCTGCGGCGGACCGCCGTCGACGGACTCGGCGAAGGTGACGCCCTGCGCGTCGGCGGCCGTGGCCTCGGTGCGGTGCACCGTGACGACGGGGCCGTCGGGCCCGACCTCGGTGTGGCGGTAGGTCATCACCGTGCCGACGGGGAACGCCGCCCGCAGCTGCTCGGCGGTATAGGGCGTGGGAGGCGGGCCTCGGCGCCGGCGCCGCGGATCACGCCGAGGACCTGCGGCGCGACCTCGTTGGGGACGGGGAAGGACAGGACGTACTGCGCGACGCGCCACTCGTGGCCCTCGCGGACGAGCACGCCCGAGCCGCGCACCTCGCCGTACCGCGGGTGCGAGAGCGCCTCGTCGAACCAGGCGGTGCGGCCCTTGCGGTCGAAGGAGACGGCGCGGCGCTCCGGCGTGTACGTCCACGCGGGCGCCTGCTCGAAGTGCGGCGCGGCGAAGGCGCGGAAGGCGGGCAGGTCCCAGCGCTCGGAGGCGTCGGTGCCGATGAAGACGGCGTCGTCGGCGTACAGGCCGAAGTAGCGCTCGGCGTCGGCGTCGGTGGCGGCCTGGTGGAGCGCGTCGAGCACGCGATCGACCTCGGCGCGGTCGGGCGGCGCAGCGGGGGAGGGCACGGTCAGCAACCACAGGGCGAGCGGGTTCACAGGAGCGTCAACTCCCCGGTGACGGCGTCGACGGCGGCGCTCGGCCCAGGGCCGACGGCGCAGGCGGTGAGGGTCGGGACGCCGTGGAACTCGGTGCGGCCGGCGTCGCGGATCAGCGCCGCGGGCAGCCCGGCGGCGAGCGCCCGGGCGTGGACGTCGAGCAGGGCCTCCTCGGAGGGCACGCCGACGGCGATCTTGGCGGACAGGCCGTCGAGCCAGACGGCGACCTCGGGCGGGACGGCCAGCACGAGCCCGCCGTCGGGGTTGCGCGCCACGGCGCTGGCGCCGAGCACCGCCGCCAGGCAGGCGTGGGCGCCCTGGGCGATCATCTTGCCCTTGCGCATCCCGAGGTCCTTGCGGACGACGAGCACCTGCTTGTACGGGGTGCTGCTCACGGCGCCTCGGGGCCGTCGTCGCGGGCGAGGACCACGCGCAGCGGCGACAGGCCCATGGCCTCCCAGAAGGCCACGGCGCGGGCGTCGCGCGCCAGGGTCGAGACCTGCAGGCCGGGGTAGCCGGCGCGCTCCGCGCGGGCGCGGAAGGCGGCGACCAGCTCGCGCCCCAGGCCCGCGCGGCGGTGCGGCGGCTCGACCCACAGGTTGTCGATGCGGGCGGTGGGCGCCTGCTCGAGGAGCCCGGCGTCGGGCACGATCTCGCCGGAGAGCATGGCGACCCGCTCGCCGTCGACCTCGGCGATCCAGACGGCGGGGAACGGCTGGAAGCGCCCGAACCAGACGTGGCCGAGGTGCTCGCGCAGGATCGGCTCCACGTCCGCGACGAAGCGGAACCGCGGGTCGGCGGCGGTGCCGGCGGCGTTGAGGCGCATCACCGCGCCGACGAGCCACGACAGGTCGGCGCGGACGCCCTCGCGGACCGCGGCCACGCTCAGCCCGAGGCGCGCGCGATCGCCCGGCGCCCGGCGTAGCGCGCGGCGCCGCCGAGCTGCTCTTCGATGCGCAGCAGCTGGTTGTACTTGGCGACGCGGTCGGTGCGGGCCGGGGCGCCCGTCTTGATCTGGCCGCAGCGGCAGGCCACGGCGAGGTCGGCGATCGTGGTGTCCTCCGTCTCGCCGGAGCGGTGGCTCATGACCGAGCTGTAGCCGCTGCGGTGGGCCAGATCGACGGCCTCGAGCGTCTCGGTGAGGGTGCCGATCTGGTTGACCTTCACGAGGATGCTGTTGGCGATGTCGCGATCGATGCCGCGCGCCAGGCGCTCGGTGTTGGTGACGAACAGGTCGTCGCCCACGAGCTGCACCTTGGCGCCGAGCCGCCGGGTGAGCTCGGCCCAGCCGTCCCAGTCGTCCTCGGCGAGGCCGTCCTCGATGCGGACGAGCGGGTAGTTGCGGCACAGCCCGTCGTACCAGCCCACCAGCTCCGAGGCGCTCCACACGGCGCCGCCCTCGCCGGCCAGGTGGTACTTCCCGTCGCGGAACAGCTCCGACGCCGCCACGTCGAGCGCGAGCACGATCTGCTCGCCGAGCTTGTAGCCGGCGGCCTCGACGGCGGCGCAGATGAGGTCGAGCGCTTCGGCGTTGCTGCCGAGGTTCGGGGCGAAGCCGCCCTCGTCGCCGACGCCCGTGGCCAGGCCCTTCTGCTTCAGCACCGACTTGAGCTGGTGGTAGACCTCGGTGCCCGCGCGCAGCGCGTCGCCGAAGGTGGGCAGGCCCACCGGCACGATCATGAACTCCTGCACGTCGACGTTGTTGTCGGCGTGGGCCCCGCCGTTGAGGATGTTCATGAGGGGCGCGGGCAGCAGGTTCGCGCCGGCGCCGCCGACGTAGCGGTAGAGCGGCAGGCCGCTCGTGAGCGCGCCGGCCTTGGCCACGGCCAGCGACGCGCCGAGGATCGCGTTGGCGCCGAGCCGGCTCTTGTTCGGCGTGCCGTCGAGCTCGACGAGCAGGCGGTCGATGAGCACCTGCTCGCGGCAGTCCTGGCCGATGAGCTGGTCGGAGATGGGGCCGTTGACGTTGTCGACGGCCTTGGCGACGCCCTTGCCCATCCAGCGGGCCTTGTCGCCGTCGCGCAGCTCCACGGCTTCGTGCTCGCCGGTGGAGGCCCCGCTCGGGACGGCGGCGCGGGCGACGTGGCCCTCGTCGGTGGCGACCTCGACCTCGACGGTGGGGTTCCCGCGGCTGTCGACGATCGTGCGGCCGGTGACGGCGACGAGGGTGGACATCGATCCTCCGGTGCTGGGAGCGGGAGATATCGAGCCCCATCCCCGGGCGCACGCCCCGGGTATCCTCGGGGGATGCTGCTGTGGTCCGGGCTCCTCGGCTGCGCCCCGCACCCGCCTCCCGAGGCGATCCTCGCGGTGGGGGAGGGGAGCGCCGAGGTGCCGCTGATCCGGGGCGACGGCGACGCCCGGCCGCGGATCGCCGTCCAGCTGCGCCCCGCGACGCCCGAGGCGATCGGGGTCCTGGACCTCACCGGCGACACGATCCGCGTGGGGCGGCTGCTGGCGCTGCGGCGGGGGATCCGGCTGTCGCGGGACCGCAGCCGCGCCGCCGTCGACGTGATCCGGATCGGCGAGCTGGTGGTGCACGATCCGCCGGTGGAGGTGGTGGGCGGCGAGGAGCTCGTCGTGGGGGTCGGCGCGCTCGGCGGCGTGTCGGCCGGGGTGCTCGCGTCGCGCGGGGTGGTCGTGTTCGCGCCGGATCCGGCGGCGGTGTGGCCCGTCGGCGCGGTGGACCTGGCCCTGGACGTGGCCCGGGAGCAGGCCTGGCGCGAGGGCGGCGAGCGTCGGCGGGGGAAGGTGCCGGCGGCGCTGGCCGTGGAGGTGGACGGGGTCGACGTCCTGCTGCAGCTGCGCAGCGACGCGCCGTGGACGACGCTCGATCGGGGCGCCGGACGGCGAGCGCCGCGGCGCTCCCGCTGTCCAGGCCGCGCTCGCGCTGCCGGGGCGGCGCCGCGCCCGGGCTGGTGGCCGACCGCGCCGACACCGGATCCGCGCGGGGTCGCCGGCGCGCTCGGCGCGGATCTGCTCGCCGACCGCGGCGTGGCCGTCGACCCCGTCCACCACCGGCTGGGGCTCGCGCCCGCGCCGGCACCGCGCTGGCAGGACGCCGCGGCGGCGCGCCGGGCGCTGCTGAGGCCGAGGCCGCGGGCTGGACCGGCCGCGGCTGGCCGGCGACGACGGGCTGGCGCGGACGCGCTGGGCGCGCTGGCCGAGGCGCGGTTCGCCGCGGGCGACGCCGGCGCCGCGGCCGACGCCGACGAGGCGCTGGCGCTGGTGGCGGGCGATCGGCGCGACCTGGCTCGACATCGGGCTGCGGCGGCTGCGCAGCGGGGTCGGCGACCCGGCCGAGGCGCTCGACCGCGCCGTGGCGCTGTACGCGCGCTGGGCGGCCCGGAGCCGGTTCGAGCGGAGCGCATCGGCTGCGGCGCGTGGCCCGGGGTCGAGGTCCGCCAGCCGGCGCGCTGTGAGCGGGCGGCGGGGCTGCGGGCGCTGCTCGGCGGCCCGCCGTCGCCCCTCGACGCGCTGGATCCGGGCCGCGCGCTGGCCACGGGGCAGCTCGGGCCGATGCGCGCGGCGCTGGGGCGGGCGGGCGCGACGATCGGGCCTGCGCGACGCCATCGCCGCGATGCAGCGCGACGCGGGCGCCTCGAGCCCGCCGTCGCCCGGGCGGTCGCCGCCGCGCGCGCCGCCGACGACGCGCACCCGCTCACCACCGCGCTGGTGCTCGGGCCCGCGCTGGTGCGGCCGGCCGTGGCCGCCGTGCCCGACTGGCTCGTGGGGCGGCTGCTGCTCGCCGCCGCCGAGGAGCCGGATCAGCGCTCGCCGCCGACGCCGACCTGGCGGCGCTCGCCCGCCCCGGAGACCCCGCCGCCGCCTGCGCCCGGGCGCTGGCCCACGCGCTCGACGGGAGGCAGCCCGTCGCGGCCCTCGGCGATCCTCGAGGCCGACTGTCTCGCCGGGCGCGCGCTGCTGCACCCCGAGGGCCCCGCGCTGGCGCTGCTGCGGGCGCGGTGGCCCGATCGGGTGCGGTAGCGATCCCGCTGCTGGCGTGTTTCGTAAGGAGGCGCAGGAGGACCCATGTCCGTGCTCACCATCGCCCCTCGCCGCGGCCGCCCTCGCGGGCGAGCCGGGCTTCGACCACGGACACGCCGCGTTCGCCGCCGTCCTCGACGGGGCCGTCTCCGACGCCGGCGTCGACTACGGGCTCATCGCCAAGCGGCGCCCCCAGCTCGACGCGTACCTGGCCGAGCTCGCCGACGCGCCGGCCGCCGACTTCACCGATCCGCAGCGGCTCGCGCTGTACGTCAACGCCTACAACGCGCTCACCATCGCCACCATCCTCGACGCGGGCCAGCCGGCCAGCATCCGCGACATCGACGGCGGCAACGTCTGGGACAAGCGGCACTTCACCGTCGCCGGCGAGTCGGTGACGCTCAACGACCTCGAGCACCGTAAGGCGCGCAAGCTGGCCGACGGCCGCATCCACGCCGCGCTGAACTGCGCGTCCAAGGGCTGCCCGCCGCTGCCGCCCGCGCCGCTGTCGGCCGCCCGCGACCTGGGCGCGCAGCTCGACGAGGACGCGCGCCACTGGGCCCGCACCACGGCGTTCCACCTCGAGGGCGACACCGTCGCCGTCTCCAAGATCTTCGACTGGTACGGCGAGGACTTCGCGGGCGTCCAGGGCGACCGGGACCTGCCGAAGGTCGACGGCAAGCTCGAGCACGCGCTGTGGTTCCTGTCGCGATACGCGGATCCGGCGGTGGCGAGCAAGCTCACGTCGGGCACCGTCACCGCGTCCTGGCAGGACTACGACTGGTCGCTGAACCGGAGGTAGGGTTTGGCCGAGCGCGCCGACGCGTCCCCCATCGCCTTCTGCAGCCCGTTCGACGCCGCGCTGGCCGCGAACGGCGCGCCGGCCGTGTTCCTGCGCGACGTGGAGGGGCTGCTGCGGTTCGACGCCGAGTGGACCCGCGACGCGTGGGGCCGGGCGGAGGGTGCGCCGCAGCCGGGCCCGCCGCGCTGGGCCCTCGCGCGCGACGGCGACAGCGGCTACGTGCAGCTGGTGATGGCCACCTCGCCCGACCTGCTCCAGCGCCATCCGCGGCTCGCGTTCCGCACCTTCGACGACGCCGCCGCCGCGCTGGACGCGCTCGCTGCCCTGGGCCGGCCGCCGATGGCGCCGCAGCCGTGGTGATCCTCGGGCTGGCCCTGGCGTCGCTCGCCGCGGAGCCGGAGCCGGAGCCGCAGCCGGCCCCCGCGCCCGACGACGCCGACGACGCCGACGACGCCGACGACGCGCCCGTCCCGGCGTACGAGGTCGTCGTCCACGCCGAGCTCGAGGTCGAGAAGGCGCGCGCCGCCGTGGTCCAGGAGCTGGAGGACATGGGGTACGACCGGGAGGTCGTGCGCCGCGGCAGCTACGTCGTCTACCGCCACGAGGCGCCGTGGTACGGCGAGGTCCTGCTCCACGACGACGGCTGGATGCGGGTCCGCCGCCAGCCGATGTACGTCGAGGGCCGCCAGATGCCGTGGGCGAAGCGCAACTCGCCCGGCGCCTGGGCGGGCTGCCTGCTGTGGCCCTGGCTGTGCCTGCGCACGAGCGGCGCAACCTACGGCGCGCGCAAGTGGCTCAACCGCAAGAGCGCCACCGTCGACGAGCTCGCGCCGAAGGTCCTGACCTACGGCGACCGCGTCGCCGACCTCCACGTCTCCGACACCGTCGAGGGCCTGCCGGCCTCGCTCGGCGCGCTGTAGGAGCAGGGCACCCCGCTGTCCGGCCGCGGCGAGCCCCTGGCGACCTACCGCGAGCGCCGCCAGGCCCTGTTCGAGTTCTGGGCCTCCCGCACCGACACGGTGTGGGGCGACACCGTCCGCGCCGCGGTGGAGGCCTTCTGCCGCGGCGAGGTCCAGCACAGCGACCACCCGTTCACCGCGGCCGAGATCGCGGCGTTCGAGGCGGAGGCCCAGCGGCGCTTCCTCGCGCCGGCCGCCGCCGCCGAGGCCTCGCCCTGACCGCGCCGTCGCCCGCCGCGGACGACCCCGGCGCGCTGCCTGCGCTGGTCGCATGGATCCGCATCGCCCGGCTGCGGCTGCTGCCGTTCGTCCTGTCGCTCGTGTTCCTGGGCTACGCCTGGGCCCACTGGGACCGCGCCCTCCCGCTGCGCGGCGAGGATCGCCTGCCGTGGGTGCTCGCCGCCTGGGCCGCGCTGCACGTCGGCACCATGTGGCTCAACGGCGCGCTCGACCGCGACGAGGGCGAGGTCCTCTTCGGCCGCCCCGCCGCGCCGCCGCCGGGCACCGGCGCCCTCGGCTACCTGGCCCTCGCGCTGTCGGTGCCGCTGGCCTGGCGCGCCGACCCGCTCGCGGGCGCCGCCGACGTGGTCTGCGTGGCGCTCGCCATCGCCTACAGCCACCCGCGGCTCGCGCTCAAGGGCCACCCGCTCGGGGGGCCGCTGGTCAACGTCGTCGGCTACGGGCTGCTGTCGCCGCTCGCCGGCTGGTCCATCGTCGACGTGGCCCCCGACGCGCGGACCGTCGCCGTGTGGCTGCTCGCCTGCGCCGGCATCTTCGGCACCTACCTCGCCGCGCAGGCCTTCCAGGGCGACGAGGACGCCGCGCGCGGCTACCGCACGCTGGTCGCGACGGCCGGTCCGCAGTCCGTGCTGCGGCTGGCGCGGGCCGCGGTGGGGGCCGCCCTGCTCGGCGGCATGCTCCTCGCCGCGATCGGGTGGCTGCCGCGCCTGTGCCTCTTCGGCATCGCGGGGTGGTGGGCCGTGGATCGCCACCTGGCCCGATGGATCGCGCTGCCCGACGGCGGTACCGAAGCTCACGCCCGCGGATTCACCCGCCGCATGCTCTACGCGGCGCTCCTCGGGGTGGGGCTCGCGCTCGTCCAGTACACGTGGGACTCGGCGACGGGTCGACCGGTCGCCGGCCTCGGGACGGCCAGCGGGCACCCGCCCGACCGGGCGTGGCAACGACCGCTCGCGCAACCGCTGGAAAAGACTCCGCCGACCCGCTCGATCGCCAGGTGAGGTATCGTGCTTCCGCGTTCGGTGCCGCTCGTGTAACCGGCAGGCGATGCGCGGGGGCTCGTGGGGCGTGATGATGCGGGGACGGAACCAGGGACCCCGATGGTGCGACCGGAGCGAGACGTGGACCCCGACGATCCCCGCAGCGACTGCCTGCGGCTGTGCGTCCACGACCTGAACAACCCCCTGACGGCCATCCGCGTGCTGGCCGAGCTGTGCCGCGACACCGCGTCCGACCCGGAGCTCCGGCGCGACATGGTCGACATGCTCGAGGCTGCGGACGCCGCGGGCGCGCTGCTGGAGGGGCTGTCGTCGCTGCTGCGCGCCGAGCGGAACTCTGACGCCTTCACCTGGCACCCGATCGATCTGTCCGCCGTGGTGCGCGAGATCGCGTCCCGCCCGGCCCTCGGCCGCTACGTGACGCTGGATTTGCCGCCCAAGGTCCGCATCCTCGGCGACCGCACCGCGATCGCGCGCGCCGTCACCGACGTGATGATGAACGCGCGGCGGCTGGCGGAGCGCAGCGCGTTCCGCGTGACGCTGCGGGACCAGCCCGTCATCGAGCTGCGCATCCGGCACCCCGCGCCGGGGGTCCCGGCCACGCTGCGGCAGCAGCTGTTCGAGCCGTACGGCGCGGTGGCGCTCCGGGGCGTGTCGATCCCCGTGTCGGTGGTCGGGCTGTACCAGGCGCGCCAGGCGATCCTCGCGCACGAGGGGGAGATCTTCTTCGAGGACGACCCCAGCGGCGCCATGGACCTGGTGATCCGCCTGCCTCGCTAGGCGTTGGGGGATAGGCTGCGCGGCATGGACGAGCGACTGCCCGACGGCACCCTGTTCGGGAGCTACCGGATCCAGGGGATGATCGCGAGCGGCGGCATGGGCCAGGTGTATGCCGCCGAGCACAGCGTGTACGGCAGCGCCGTGGCGCTCAAGGTGCTGCACCCCGCGCTCCACGCCGACCAGGGCTGGCGCGCGCGGTTCAACGAGGAGGGGCTGGTCGGCACCCGGCTCAAGCACCCGCACGTGCTGTCGGCGCGGGAGCTGGTCGAGAGCGACGGTCGCATCGCGCTCGTGGTCGACCTCGTGCCCGGCGGGCAGACCCTCGAGAAGGTGGTGGCGCGCGAGTTCCGCGACGGGATCGCGCTCGAGACCGCCCTGCGCGTGTTCCTGCGGATCCTGCAGGGCATGGACTACCTGCACGGGAAGGGCATCGTCCACGGCGACCTCAAGCCCGAGAACGTGATGCTCGAGGGCGACTTCCGGCGGCCGGTCACGTGGACGCCGAAGGTCACCGACTTCGGCACGGTCGCGCTGATCGCGCACCCGGTGGAGATCGACGGCCGTCCGGCCGTGGTGGCCACGCCGCGGTACGCCTCGCCCGAGCACCTCTACGGCGTCGATCGGGTCGAGGTCCGCTCCGACGTGTACTGCCTCGCGCTGATCCTGCACTTCCTGCTGTCGGGGCGGCACGCGAGCAACGCCACCAACGTGCGCGAGGCGGCGGAGTTCGTGCTGCTCCCCGTGCCGATCGTGCACCTCGTCGACCAGCCCGAGACGCTCATCGAGGTCTTCAAGAAGGCCACCGCCGCCGATCCGGCCGCCCGCTACGAGTCGGTGCGGGCGATGGCGCTCGCCATCCGCGACGTCCTCGAGAAGATGGGCCTCGATCTGGAGCGGGCCGACGTGGCGGCCGACATCGCGACCGAGGTCGACGAGGACCGGGCGAAGCAGCGCTCGGGCGAGGGCTCGGCGTCGCAGGCGGCGACCGAGCCGCTCACGCGGGAGCACGAGGCGATGTTCGAGGGCGAGGGCGAGCTCGAGGAGGACCTCGAGGTGGGCGACATCGTCCCGCCCGCGCCGTCCGCCCCCGCGCCGCAACCGACGCCGAAGCCCCAGCCGCAGGCGGCGCAGCGCGTGCCCGACACGCCCGCGCCGCTCGCCGCGCCGAAGCCGCAGTCCGGGACCCAGGCGACGGGGCCGAAGCCGGTGCAGCTGTCGCCCGACGACGTGCAGGAGCCCATCCGCAAGCCCACGCCGGTGCCGGTGGCGCGGGCGCGGGCGCCGGGCGCGGCGAACACCGCCGGTGCGAGCGCCCTGCCGCTGCTCGCGCTGGGCGGCATCGCGCTCGTGCTGGTCCTCGGCCTGGTGGTCAGGGCGGTGGCGCTCAACCTGTTCTGACGGTTCCGAGCGGCCGCCTGCGCGGCGCTACAGGTTGCGCTGCGGCCGGATCTGGGTCCAGATGCGCAGCGTGTCGTTCGGCACGTCGCGCCGCTCGGTGCGGTGGATGTAGCCCGCCGAGATCGATCCGCGGCAGCAGGTTCCGCCAGGTGGCGCCGGCGTGCAGGATGCTCACGTCGCCGTTGTTGTCGAGGGCCGTGGCGTCGTCGAAGGTGGCGTAGCGGCCGGCGGGGAACCGACCCCGGACCCGCCCTTGGCGACGGGCACCACACCGAGAGCTGCCCGAGCCAGGACAGCGGTGGGTGTCGCCCACCACGCCGGGCTCCGCCACGTCGGTGGCGGTGGGGACGACGTTGCTCGTGACGAACCACCCATCAGCGTGATCAGGCTGTACCGGCCGAGAAGTCGGCCGCGATCATGATCTCGCGGGTGGAGGAGCTGCCGTTGCGCAGCAAGGCGCCGCCGATGCCGAGCGCGGGCGCTTCGCCGCTTCCAGGTGCGGTAGGTGTCGCCCACGGCGAGGCTCGAGGCAGGCCGCGCCCATCAGGCCGGGGCCCTGGTCGCTCGCCGACCAGGTCGCCGCCGCCGTTGAACAGCCCGGCGCGCAGGAGCAGCTGCGGCGCGAGGTCGCTGTCGGCGTCGAACACCACCGACTGCGAGGCCGCCACGCCGACCTCGCGGCTCGGGCCGAGCCAGTTCGTGCCCACCGCGACCTCTTCGAAGACGAGGTCGGCGCTCGACATCATCGACTCGCGGGAGAACGGCACGCGCTGCAGAGGCCGATCGCGGCGCTGGTCACGCCCAGGTCGCTCGGCAGCGCCCAGCGGCCGAACGCGTCGACCAGCTCGACGGTGGGCTCGGCGTCGGGCGCGGTCAGCGCGTCGTAGGGCGCCGAGTAGCCGAAGGCGAAGGCGTAGTCGACCTGCGAGGCCCCGCCGCGCTCGCCCATCGGCAAGGTAGCCGTCGATGCCCAGGCGGGCCCGGCGGACGGAGAAGCCCACGTCGGCCTCGGGATCGCCGTAGGTCGCGGGGTCGGCCTGCGGATCGACGTCCTGGTCCATCACCGTGGTCCACACCTGCATCTGCGACCCTGGGTGCAGGGGTGCCCTCGCTGCGCGCCTCGGGCGCGGCCACGGGCACCGCTCCCAGCCGGCGAGCGACCCGCCCACCGGGCCGGCGGTGCGGCCCTCGGCCGCGGGTCCTCGGCGGGTTCCGCCGCCTGCGCCACGCAGACACGGTGCATCGAACGCTGCCCCAGATCATCGATACCTCGAGCGGGCGATTAGAGTGTCGAGCGCAGGCCGATGGGGCTCGACCGAGCCCTGTTCCCGGTCGACGACCGGCGCGCACAGGGCTCGTCGGGCCAGTTCGGCCGAGCACGGACCGAACATAGCCGCCATGGAAGAAGTGCGTCGACCTGCACCCCACGTTGTTGCGCACCGTCCTCGCCGCGCTCCTGTCGGTCGGCTCGCCACCGGCTGCGGCGGAAGCGACGATCCGTTCGCCCGGGCCCACGTGATCGGCTCCCTCGAGGAGGCGGTCGGCGGCCCCAAGGCCGTCGCCCGGCCGGGCGACATCGTGCTGGAGAACGATCACGCGCGCCTCGCCATCCTCGGCGCGCGGAACAGCCTCGGGCCGGGGCTCTTCGGCGGCTCCATCGTCGATGCCGACATCGTCCGCTCCGACCCGGCCTTCTCGGCCGGGCGCGGCCGGGATCAGCTGGCCGAGGTCTTCCCGACCGTGAACATGAACGTGACCCACCCGACGGAGGAGACCGATCCGCGCTCGGTGCGCGTGATCGCCGACGGTGCCGACGGCGGGCCTGCCGTGGTGCGGGTCGAGGGCCGGGCCGAGCCGTTCCTGTCGCTGCTCGGCACGCTGTGGGCGCTGGTGCAGGCGCCCGACTTCTACCTGTGGACCGACATCTCCGCGAGCCCGAAGCACCCCTGGTTCACGCTGCGCACCACGCTCACCACCGCGCCCGACGCCGTGGTGCCCGGCGACGACCCGCCCCCGCCGGTCGACGCCGCCTACCAGAGCGCGCCGTTCCCGCTCATCGACTGGGCCATCGAGAGCGGCGTGGTGCTCGGCGACTTCTACCTGTCGGGCGGCTCGGTCGACGTCTTCGCGCCCGGCATCGGCTTCGACGAGGACGGCGCCGTCTTCGACTCGATGCAGCGCGGCGACAACACGTTCCTCGAGCCGTTCCAGTTCCCGTTCCTGGCCGGCGTCGCCGACGGCGTGAGCTACGGCATCGCCCCGCGCGAGGGCGACATCTTCGTCCCGCTGTTCACGGCGTCGCAGACGGTGGCCGTCGGCGCTGCGGCCGACGGCGACGGCAGCGACCAGCGCTTCCCGCCCGAGGAGGCGCTGACCTACGAGCGCTACTTCTTCGTGGGCCACGGCGACGTGGCGAGCATCGTCGACCAGTACCTCGAGGCGCGCGACATCCCCTACGGCACGGTCCACGGCGCGGTGCTCGAGAAGAACACGGGCACGCCGCTGTCGGGCATCGACGTCTTCGTGTACCCGCCCGGCGAGGACACGCCCTACTCGCAGTTCCGCACCGACGTCGACCCCGACGACCGCGTCCCCGACGGATCGTTCACCGGCCGGCTGCCCGTCGGCACCTGGGAGCTCGCGGCGCACCAGCGGGGCCGGCCCGACGTGAGCCGTGTGCGGGTGGAGGTGAAGCGCGGCCGCGACGTGCAGACGGTCGTCGAGGCCGGCCGCTTCGGCGTCCTCGACTTCACCGTCCGCGACGAGATGGGCCGGCGCGTGCCCGCCAAGGTCTCGCTCTTCCGGGAGGACGGCCCCGCCACGCGCAACCCCGTGCTGGGCGACGGCTTCATCGGCGGCGCGCCCGAGGCCGTGGTCTTCGCGATGTACGGCGAGGGCGAGGTCGAGCTCGCCCCGGGCCGCTACCGCGCGGTCGCCACGCGCGGCCTCGAGTACGAGCTCGATCGCTCCGATCCATTCACCATCGGGCCCGCTCAGGGCGTCAAGCTCGAGCTGCAGGTCGCGCGCAGCGTCGACACGGCCGGCTGGATCTCGGCCGACCTGCACGTCCACGCGCAGGCGTCCCACGACTCCGGCGTGCTGCTCGCCGACCGCGTCCGCACCATGGTGAGCGAGGGGGTCGAGTTCTTCTCGTCCACCGACCACGACTACCTCGTCGACTACGCACCCACCGTCGAGGCGCTCGGGCTCGAGCAGTGGGTCCAGACGGCCGTGGGCAACGAGACCACCACGGTCGAGGTGGGGCACTTCCTGGCGTTCCCGCTGGCCCAGGACTTCCTGGCCGAGGCCGGCGGCGGCCGCGAGGGCGTCGACTGGACGGGCAAGACGCCCGACGAGATCATCGAGTCGCTGCGGATGATGGGCCGCGCGGCCGACCACGAGCCCTTCGTGTTCGTCGGCCACCCGCGCGACGGCATCCTCGGCTACTTCGACCAGTACGGCTTCAACCCCTACGAGGGGCGGCCCGGCGTGGCCGGCGAGCCCGGCGTCCCCGTCATCGACCGGCCGCTGTTCTCGCTCGCCAACGACCTGCTCGAGCCGACCCGCATGAGCTGGGACTTCGACGGCCTCGAGCTCCTCAACGGCAAGCGCTTCGAGCTGCTGCGCACCCCGACCGCCCCCGAGCTCGAGGGCTTCGCCGCCGGCACCTCCGACATCGACGCGTGGATCAACCGCACGATGGCGGAGCAGCAGGCGCTGATCGACGGCACGGTGGGGCTGGCGCCCGACGTGAACGGGCAGGTCGACGACTGGTTCACCTTGCTCAACCTCGGCTTCACGTTCACGGCGCTCGGCAACAGCGACACCCACGGGCTGCACAGCACCGAGGCCGGCTGCCCGCGCAACTTCGTGCAGGTCGGCGAGGACGACCCCGCGTTCCTCGACGACCAGGCCGTGGCCGACGCCGTGCGGGCCCACCGCGTGGTCGCCAGCTACGGGCCGTTCGTCCGGATGTGGATCGACGGCAAGGGCATCGGCTCGGAGGTCGTCTCCGACGGGCCGGTGGAGCTCGAGCTCGACGTGCAGGCGCCGACGTGGATGGCCGTCGACCGGGTCGAGCTCTACGAGAACGGCACCCTCATCCGCGAGTGGGACGTGCCCGACTCGCCCGACGCCATGCGGTTCCACGAGGTCGTGACGCTCGAGCCGCAGCAGGACAGCTGGTACGTCGCCATCACGCAGGGCGACAGCGATCTGTCGCCGCTGTTCACGCCGGTCGAGATCCCGTACGTCGACCTGCAGCAGGTCGTCACCGAGGCCCTCGGCGGGGTCGAGAGCATCGGCAACCTCATCACGCCCGCGGCGCCGATCCCGCGCCAGTACCAGGTCCGGCCCTACGCGATCACGAACCCCATCTGGGTCGATCGCGCCGGCGACGGCTTCGACGCGCCGGGGCTGCCGGCGTGGTGGGTCGAGCCGTAGGCGCCGTCGCGCTGGCTGCGCTGGTCGCCTGCCGCGACGACGACTTCCGGCTGTCCGCGCACCTGCGCGGCACGGCCGACGTCTCGGCCGCCCAGGAGCTGACGGTCGACGGCGCCGTGCCGAGCCGCCTGACCCTGACGCTCGACGACGGCGAGGACGTCCGCGTCGCCACCTTCGACGCCCTGCGCCGGACGCGCGACCTGCCCCTCGTCGGGCTGCGGCCGGGCGTGCGCACCGAGGTCACGCTGCTCGCCGAGGCGGAGGACGGCGGCACCGCCACCCGCCAGTGGCACGTCCGCACCCCGTCGCTGCCGCGCGGGTTCCCCGCCGTGGAGGTGCTGGCGCTCGACCCCGACCGCGCCTGGCCGGGCTGGACGCTGCTCGACCTCGAGGTGGGCGACGCCAGCTGGCTGGCGGTGCTCGATCCGTCCGCGGAGGTCGTGTGGTGGATGGCGCTCGACGCGCCGCCGAGCGACGCCCGCCTGCGCGACGACGGCGCGCTGCAGCTCCTCCTGGACGGCGGCGTCGTGCGGATGGACTGGCTCGGCCGGCAGCTGCAGCGCACGGGCGCGGCGCCGGATCCCGCGGCGGAGGCCTGGGTGCCCGCGCCGCTCGTCGAGGTGCACCACGAGGCGTCGCCCTTGCCGGACGGCCTGGTGGTGCTGGACCGCGCCGAGCGCGACGTCGACGCCTACCCGCAGTCCTACGGCCGCCGCCGGCTCGGCCCCGCGCACATCGCCGAGAGCGCGGTCGTGCGGCTGGACGACGACGGCCGGGTGCTGCTGCGCGTCCCCCTGGCCGACGTGCTCGACCCGGAGCGGATCGGCTTCGACTCGCTGTCGGAGACCGCGACGGGCGCCGAAGACTGGGCCCACGCCAACGGGGTGATCCCCCACGAGTCCGACGGCGGCTGGGTCGTGAGCGCCCGCCACCAGGACTGCGTGTTCGAGCTCGGCCCCGACGGCGCGCTGCGGTGGATCCTGGGCACGCCGGCGGGCTGGGGGCCGCCGTGGTCGGGCCTGCGGCTTCGGCCGGTGGGCGAGGTGACCTGGCCCTACCACCAGCATGCGCCCGCGTTCGCGCCCGACGGCACGCTGCTGCTGTTCGACAACCACAACGACGGGCGCACGCCCTACGACGAGCCCGTGGCGGGCGACGTGCACAGCCGGGTGGTGCGCTACCGGATCGACGAGGAGGCCCGCACCGTCGAGCAGGTCGCGGTGTACGAGGACACCGCGACGGGCCCGCTGTGGTCCATGGCGCTCGGCTCGGCCCACGAGCTGCCCAACGGCGACGTCGTCGGGCTGTTCGGGCTGCTCGAGCAGGAGGGCGGCGTCGACGACGAGGCGCGCGGCTGGGGGCGGCACTCCGCGCGGCTCGTGGAGTGGTCGCCCGAGGGGGATGTGGTGCGGGACGTGCGCCTGCGCACCGACGCCGCGGACCCCGGCGGCGTGCGGTCCTACCGCGCCTGGCCCCTCGAGACGCCCTGGACGGGGCCGCCGGGCCAGCGCGGCGCCTGGTCGGTGCCGTAGCGCCCTCGCCCCCGGGGGGGCGCCGGGCTAGATGTCGGCGCCTGGAGGCAGCGATGGCGCGGATCCGCATGAACCCCTTCGATCGGGCGTTGATCATCGAGTCGCCGCACAGCTCGCTCGATCTCTGGCTCGACCGCGCCGGCATCCGCGCGACCCGCGTCGACCGCATCGGCTCCGACTCCGACCTCATCGACGCCCTGCAGCAGACCCGGGCGCAGGTGCTGTTCAAGCGCAGCCGCGTGCCGGTCACCCGCGCGGTGATCGAGGCGTGCCCGGAGCTGTACGCCGTGCTGCTGTGCTGCATCGGCACCGACTCCGTCGACAAGGAGGCCTGCGCCGAGCACGGCATCATGGTCTTCAACGACCCGGTGTCGAACGGCCGCAGCGTCGTCGAGCTGGCGATCGCGCACCTGATCTCGCTGTCCCGCCGCCTGTACGAGACCGACACCGCGATGCACGCCGATCGCTGGGAGAAGACGGAGAAGGGGCGCTTCGAGGTGCTCGACAAGGTGCTCGGCATCGTGGGGCTCGGGAACATCGGCCGCCAGGTCGCGCGCGCCGCGGAGGGGCTCGGCATCGAGGTCCGCTTCTACGACACGCGTCCGGTGGCCCAGGAGGTGGGCATCGAGATGGGCTGGAGCCCCGCCGCCTCGCTCGTGGAGCTGTTCCGGACCTCCGACATGGTGACGGTGCACACGAGCGCCCGCGACGCGTGGGACAACGACAACGCCGGGCTGCTCGACCCGGTGCTGGCGCAGCTCGGCGCCGACCGCCCCGAGCCGTCGCCGCGGGTGTTCCTGAACCTCGCGCGGGGCAACCTGCACAGCGCCGAGGCGCTGCTCGACGCCGTCCGGACGGGGGCCATCCGCCGCGCCGCCGTGGACGTGTACCCCGAGGAGCCCGCGCCGGGCGCGACGGACTGGAGCAACCCCTACCGCGAGGAGCCGCGCGTCGCGTGCACGCCCCACATCGGCGCCTCCACGCTCGAGGCGCAGCCGCGCATCGCCCGGCGGGTGGCGAACACGATCGAGCGCTTCTCGCGGATGGGCGACGTGCGCGACTGCGTCTTCGAGCCCCGCGCCACCCTGTCGGTGGGCGACGCCGCGCCGGGCCACGCCGTGATCGCGGTGGTGCACTCCGTGAGCCGCGGGACGAAGAAGGCCGTCGACGACGCCATCTACGAGGCCGAGGCCAGCAACCTCGGCTCGACCCACCGCGACTTCCCGCTCGGCATCGCCTACGATCTGTCGGTCGTCGATCGCCCCCTGCGGGCGGACGAGCTCGAGCGCCTGGTGGAACGATCGGCCGCGCTCGCCCACGATCCGCGGGCGATGCGATCCGTCCGGCAGATGGTCATGCCGGTCGGCGGATTCTGAGGTTCGATGTCCGACGGTCGACGGAACGCGGTGCTATGTCCGCGGACGTCGGTCGACCGTCCGTCGACATGGAGGCGCAGGTGTCGGTCCCCCCCATCCGTTCGCCCTGGCCAGCGCTGCTGGTGGCGGGCCTGGCCGCGTGCAGCCAGGACGTCAACATCTCCGACAAGCTCAACCACCGGCCGGCCGCTGCGATCCAATCGCCGGAAGACGGGGCCACCTTCACCGAAATCGACGCGATCGAGTTCGTGGGGGCGGTCGACGATCCGGAGGGGCCGGGCGACCTCGTGACGGTGGACTGGGCGTCCGACGTCGACGGGCTGCTGGCCGACATCGGCTCGGCGGCGCCCGACGCCGACGGCCTGTCGCACTTCGCGGCGAACCTGTCGCCCGGCACCCACGTCGTCACGCTGACCGTGGTGGATCGCGGCGATCTGCAGGCCGTCACCTCGGTCTCGGTGGTGGTGGAGGCCGCGGCGCAGGTGCCCGTGGCCGAGATCACGCTGCCCGCGCCGTTCTCCATCTTCGACCCGGGCGAGGACGTCCAGCTGGTGGGCGCGGTCTCCGACCCGAACCAGCCCCCGGAGACGCTCGAGGCGACCTGGTCGGTCGAGCCCGCGGCGGGCGGCGACCGCGAGGTGCTGTTCGTCGGGGCGCCGAGCGCGGCGGGGAGCACGCTCGCGACCTGGATCGGCCCCGACGTGGGGCGCCACCGCGTGTGGCTGTCGGTGGTCGACGACGACGGCAACGTGGCCGAGGTCTCGACCACGGTGGAGATCGCCGACCCGAACGCGGGCGACGCCGACGGCGACGGGTGGACGGTGCTCGCGGGCGACTGCGACGACAGCGACCCCGAGGTGGCGCCCGGCCTCGACGAGTCCTGCGACGGCAAGGACAACGACTGCAACGGCGTGATCGACGACAAGGACCTCGACGTCGACGGGCACGTCGACGAGGCCTGCGCGCAGTACCCCGGCGCGCTGCCGATCGACGACTGCGACGACCTCGCCGGCACCGTGTTCCCGGGCGCGGCCGAGCAGGCCGACGGCCTCGACAACGACTGCGACGGCGAGATCGACGACGGCCTGTCGGTGTTCGACAACGACGGCGACTGCTACTGCACGGCGCTGACGTGCACGGGCTCGATCAACAGCGCCTGCGTCACGCTCGGCATCGGCGACTGCGACGACAACGACCCGCAGCTCAACCCGATCGACGCCGACGGCGACGGCGCGAGCACCTGCGCTGGCGACTGCAACGACTTCGACCCGCTGCTGAACCCGAACGACGTGGACGCCGACGGCACCTCCACCTGCGACGGGGACTGCGACGACGGCGACCCGTGGTTCAACCCCGACGACGTCGACAACGACGGTGCGTCCACCTGCGAGGGCGACTGCGACGACGGCCACGCCGCGCTCAACCTCCACGACAACGACGCCGACGGCGCGTCCACCTGCGGCGGCGACTGCAACGACGGCTCGTCGGTGCTCAACATCCTCGACCTCGACGGCGACGGCTGGACGAGCTGCGACGGCGACTGCAACGACGCGGATCCGCTGATCACGCCGGTCGACGGCGACGGCGACGGCGAGTCGGCCTGCGAGGGCGACTGCGACGACACCGATGCGGGGCTCAACGTCCACGACGCCGACGGTGACGGCTTCAGCACCTGCGAGGCCGACTGCGACGACGCGGACGACACCCTCGATCCGGCCGACGTCGACGGTGACGGCACGTCCACCTGCGGCGGCGACTGCGACGACCTGTCGGCCGTGCTCAACGTCGACGACGCCGACGGCGACGGTGCCTCGAGCTGCGACGGCGACTGCAACGACGCCAGCGCGGCGCTCAACCTCGACGACGCCGACGGCGACGGCTGGAGCACCTGCGCCGGCGACTGCGACGACAACGACCCGAACGTCAGCTTCGACGACAACGACGGCGACGGCTGGAGCACCTGCGCCGGCGACTGCGACGACAACGACCCCGGGCTGAACCCGGCCGACGCCGACAGCGACGGCTACAGCACCTGCGACGGCGACTGCAGCGACGTGACCGCGGCCGTGCACCCCGGCGCCACCGAGATCCCGTACAACGGCCTCGACGACGACTGCGTGGGCGGCGACCTCGTCGACGTCGACGGCGACGGCTACCCCGCCATCGCCGCGGGCGGCACCGACTGCAACGACAACGCGGCGGCGGTGAACCCGGGCGCGGCCGAGGCCTGCAACGGCATCGACGACGACTGCGACACCAAGATCGACGAGAACAACGCGACCGGCTGCACGACGTACTACCTCGACGCCGACAACGACGGCTACGGCAGCACCGCCTCGCGCTGCCAGTGCGCGCCGAACGCGACGAGCGGCTACGACGTGACCGACAACACCGACTGCTACGACGCCAGCGCCGACGCGCACCCCGGGCAGACCACCTACTTCTACGACCACCGCGGCGACGGGAGCTGGGACTACAACTGCGACGGCGTCGAGCGCAAGCAGGACGCCCGCAGCGCCGTGTACCAGTGCGACGACTACCTCGTCGTGGCGTTCCCGCCGCAGTGGGGCTGCCAGTTCACCCAGGGCTGGGAGACCTCGGCGCCGGGCTGCGGCGAGACCGAGAACTGGGGCGGGGGCTGCTACTACTTCCCGCTCGTGTTCTGCGAGCCGCTCGACCTCACCCCGGTCGACCAGCGCTGCCGCTGATCGCGTAGCGAGCGCGCTACGAATCGTCGCCGGGGCGGGCCGAGCCCGCTCCCGCCGCCGCACCCGGTGCGGCCCGCTCCTTGCTCGGTCCCGACGTGGAGGTGTCCATGTCGCGGCTCAAGGTGGCGGTGCTGTTCGGCGGGCGGTCGGCGGAGCACGAGATCTCGGTGCTCTCGGCGCGGTGGGTGCTGGCGTCGCTCGACCGGACCCGGTTCGACCCCGTGCCCATCGCCATCGACAAGGAGGGGCGGTGGCGGATCGCCGACGAGGCGGCGCTGCTCGCGCAGCCCGACGATCCGCGGCGCATCGGCCTGTCGGAGGTCGGCGCGCCGGTGTCGGTGGGGCAGGGGGCCGGGTTGCTCGCCGACGGGGAGCGAGCGCCCATCGACGTCGTCTTCCCCGCGCTCCACGGCCCGACCGGCGAGGACGGCGCGGTGCAGGGGCTGCTCGAGCTCGCCGGGCTGCCCTACGTCGGCGCTGGCGTGGCCGGCTCGGCCGTCGGCCTCGACAAGGACCTGATGAAGCGGCTGCTGGTGCAGGCGCAGATCCCGGTGGTGCCGTGGGTGACGCTGCGCGCCGCGTCGTGGGCCGCCGACCGCGACGGGGCGCTGGCGCGATGCGCCGCGCTCGGCCCGGTGGCCTTCGCGAAGCCGGCGAACCTCGGCTCCAGCGTCGGCGTGGGCCGGGCCAGCGGCCGGGAGGCGCTCGCGCAGGCCATCGACGAGGCGTTCCGCTACGACCGCAAGGTGGTGGTCGAGCGCGGGCTCGTGGGCGCGCGGGAGCTCGAGTGCGGGATGCTGGGCAACGACGAGCCCATCGCCTCGGCCGTCGGCGAGGTGCGGGTCGCGCACCCCGACGGTTTCTACTCCTACGACGCCAAGTACCTCGACGACGGCGCCGAGATCTGCATCCCCGCGGACCTGTCGGCCGAGCAGGTGGCGCGCGTGCGCCGGCTCGCGGTGGCGGCGTTCCGCGCGCTGGAGGGTGCGGGCCTGGCGCGGGTGGACCTGTTCCTCGGGGCGGAGGGCCAGCTCGTGGTCAACGAGGTCAACACCATGCCCGGCTTCACGCCGAGCTCGATGTTCCCGCGGTTGTGGGCGGCGAGCGGGCTGCCCGCCGCCGACCTGGTCACCCGCCTCGTCGAGCTCGCGCTGCAGCGCGCCGCGGAGCGGGTGCCCCGGTGATGCGCTTGCGACTCGACCAACCATCCATGGACGTGGGTCACCTCGCAGCAAGCTTCGCCGAATGCACCGCCTCGATCGCGGGTCCGGCTTCGCCGCACCCTCGTTCGGGCAGGCATTCGGCTTGCTTGCTCGCTCAATACGTCGGAGAACGCGCTGGCGCGCGTCCTCCGACTCCCACGACACGCGCCCAGGCATCCGCTGGCGCGTATGCCTGGTCGCGTCTCTAGTTCAGCGGCTCGAGCAGGGCGTCCAGGTCGCTCATCTCGGGCTCGGGCTCGGCCTCGGCCTTCTTCGTGGTCCGCCGGCGCGGGCGCTTCTTGGGCGCCTCCTCCTCCTCGGCGGCCTCGGGCTCGGCCTTCGCCGCCTTCTTCGGCTCGGCCTTCGCCGCGGCCTTCTTCGGCTCGGCCTTCACCTCGGCCTCGTCGTCGGCCTTCGCCTCGGCCGCCTCGTCGTCCTTCTTCTTGGCGGGGCGCCGGGTGCGCTTGCGCTTGGGCGCCTCCTCCTCGGCCTCCGCCGCCTCGGCCTCGGGCTCCTCGGGCTCCTCGGTGGCCTCGCCCACGCCGTTGGTGGTGTGGTCGTCGTCGTCGCTCGCCGCCCGGGAGGGCACCAGCAGGTCGTCGAGGTCGAGGTCGAGGTCGTCGTCGCTCGGCGCGGTGGCGAGGTAGGCGAGCGTCTCCTCGATCTCGCGGCGGCGATCGGCGTCGCCGTACATCAGCTCGGCCAGCGCGCTCGTGTCGGTGAGGTCGACGTTCTTCTCCCGCAGGTAGCCGAGGTACAGCCGCACCAGCGACTCGTTGAGGCCCTCGGCGTCCTTCGACAGCGAGAACGGCGCGGTGCCGGAGCGGATCGCGGTGCCATCGCGGTGGATGAGCTCGCCCGCCTGCATCAGGCCGTCGAGCGCCGCCTTGAGCAGCGACTGCGGCAGGTCGGGGTGCGTGCGCCGGAGCTTCTTCTTCACGTCTTCGCGCACGAACTGGAGCGTGGTCTTGCGGCGCTTCTTCGCCCGCTCGCTCACCACGTCCACCAGCGCCTCGAGGACCGCCATCCGGATCGGCGCGCCCAGCACGTCGAGGTGCGCGCGCGAGAGCAGGTCGACGTAGGGCTCGGCGCTCGCGGGCAGGTAGCTGTCGTGCCACTGCGACTCGGCGGGCTCGACCTCCTCGGTCGCCTTCTCCTCGTCGTCTTCCGCCGCGGTCACGCGGTAGCCGCCCGACTTGGTGTCGCGGCTCAGCCGCACCACGCCGGCCTCCTGCGCCGCCTCCAGGAACCGCGCGAACGAGCTGAACCCGAGGTCGGTCTCGTTGAAGTCGGGGCTCTTGCGCAGCACGGCCGACTTGACCACGCTCGCGAGCGGCTGGTCGGGGCTCTCTCGCTGCAGCCCGTCGAGCGCCTGCTCGAGCAGGTCGATCGCCGTGGAGATCTCCTTCGGCTCGCTCGATTCCTTGCGCGTCGAGCGCCGCGTCTTGGTCTGGACGACCGAGTCGTAGAAAACGAACTCGTCGCAGGCCTGGATGAGCAGGCGCGAGGTGCTCTTGCGGGTGCCGATGCCGATGACGCGCTTGTTCAGCTCGCGCATCTTCAGCACCATCGGCGTGAAGTCACTGTCGCCGCTGACCACCACGAAGGTGTGGATGTAGTCGCGGGTGAAGGCGAGCTCGAGGGCGTCGACCACCATCGCGATGTCGGCGCGGTTCTTGTCCTGCATGCCGTGCGACGTGAGCTCCATCATCGTCACGTTCGCGGTGAGCAGGCTCTGCTTGAAGCGGCTGAACCGCCCCCAGTCCGCGTAGGATCGGGCGACCAGGATCCGCCCCTTGTCCTTGACCCGCATCATCAGCGCTTCCACGTCGAAGCGCCCGAGGCCCTCCTTCTCCGTACCGGCTGCGATGTTCTCGAAGTCGATCAAGACCGCCAGGTTGTTTTCCACGAGGTTCCGTTCTCCGCGGGATTACCGTGTCCCGCTGCGCATCGCCCTCCGCGCCACGCCTCGTACGCCTCGTCCTGCTGCTCGTCCGCGGGTTCCGCGGGTCGCCGCACAGGGTCCGTCGTCCCGTCGGGGTCCGGCTCGTCGACCGAGTCGTGCGAGCCTTGGTGGCCGGAAGGCCGTATTCGTTTCGAGTTGGATGCCGTCTCGGCACGATGCCCCTGCAGGGCCCGTACCATCGATGTCGTCGGCGAGGTCATGTCGGATCGAGCGGGCTCGATCCCGGGTCCGAACAACCGGACCGCGTCCCTCGTAACACACCCTGCGGCCGGTGCTCCCTCGGACCCGTTATGGGGTCGGAGGAGGCTGGATGGGGTCGTTCGAGCGCTTTGCAGGCAGCGAGACCTACATCGCGGACCCCGCGCTGGCGCAGGTGGTCGACGCCGCGATCGCCCTGCAACGCCCGCTGCTGGTGAAGGGCGAGCCGGGCACCGGGAAGACGCTGCTGGCCGAGGCCGTCGCGCAGTCGCTGCAGCGCGACCTCATCAGCTGGCACGTGAAGTCCACCACGAAGGCGGTCGACGGGCTCTACCACTACGACGTGGTGCAGCGCCTCAACGACTCGCGGTTCGGCGACCGCGACGTGTCCGACATCCGCCAGTACATCAAGCTCGGTCCGCTCGGCCGCGCGTTCCGCAGCGAGGCGCCCACGGTCGTCCTCATCGACGAGATCGACAAGGCCGACGTGGAGTTCCCGAACGATCTGCTGCGCGAGCTCGACGAGATGGCGTTCCACGTGCCGGAGATCGACGAGACCATCCGCGCGCGGCACCGGCCGGTGACCATCATCACGAGCAACGCCGAGAAGGAGCTGCCCGACGCGTTCCTGCGCCGGTGCGTGTTCCACTACATCGCGTTCCCCGATCGCGAGCAGATGGCGCGCATCGTGAACGTGCACCACCCCGACCTGGAAGACGCGCTGCTCGACGCGGCGATGGACCGCTTCTTCGCGCTGCGCCGCAAGCAGGGCCTGCGCAAGAAGCCCAGCACGTCGGAGCTCATCGACTGGCTCACGGTGCTCGTCCACGCCGGGGTCGACGCCGAGCGCCTGCGGGCCGAGGACCTGTTCTCGGCGTCCTGCTGAAGCAGGAGCAGGACCTCGCGGCCAAGCCGAGCGGATCCTCCGCGTGGTGAGGCCGACGCCGCCGCTCGCTGCGCGGCGCGTCGTGTACGCCTCGTTCGACGAGCGCACCGTGCTGCTGTGGCAGGCCTGCCCGTCGGGCGGGCGCAACCCGCTGGCGGCCGCGATCGGCGCCTGGAGCGCCGAGCGCGCCACCCGCCTGCGCACCTCGCTCCCGCGCTGCTGGCGCGCAACGGCTGGGGCACCCGGCCGGGCCTCGAGCGGATCGTCGCCGTGCGGATCCTCCGCTCGGGGTTCGAGGCGCTGCTGCGCCAGGCGGTGCACGCCGCGATGGAGCCCGAGATCTACCCGTCGCGGGCGGCGTGGAACCTGGCGCGGCGCTACGCCAACGTCTGCGTCGCCTGGCACCTCGACGTCGACGCCTCCGGCGCCGAACTCGACCACGAGACGCTGCGGATCGAGATCCGCGACCAGGCGCTCACCCGCCTGGCCCGCGAGTGGCTCGTGAGCGTCGACGACTGGACCCCCTGGGTGCGCGCCCAGCGGATGGTCGCGAACCGCGCCGCGCCGGTGCCGTCGGTGGCGCAGTACCCGCTCGCGGGCGCCGACGTGTGCCGCCTGGCCGGGAGGCGCGGGTGAGCCCCGGCCGCCGCCGTTCCTCGACTTCCTGTTCCACCTGCGGGCGCAGGGGCTGCCCGTCGGGCTGGGGGAGTGGGACACCCTGCTGCGCGCGCTCGAGCGCGGCGTGGCCGCCACCCCCGACGAGCTGTACGCCGTCGGCCGGGCGCTGCTCTGCCGCAGCGAGGCCGACTTCGATCGCTACGATCTCGCCTTCGCCGCCGCCTTCCGCGACGCCGTGCTCACCCCGGAGCTGCGCGAGAAGCTCGAGGCCTGGCTGCGCAACGCCCAGCGGGCCGAGGGCGAGCGCGTCGAGCCGTCGATCGCCGACCAGGACCTGTGGCGCGAGCTCATGGAGCGCCTGCGCGAGCAGACCGAGCGCCACGACGGCGGCAACCGCTGGGTCGGCACCGGGGGCACGAGCCCGTTCGGCCACGGCGGGCGGGCGGCGCGCGGCATCCGCGTGGGCGGCGAAGGGGGCGGCCGGAGCGCCGTCGGGATGGCGCTCGAGCGGGCCTGGGAGGGCTACCGCACCGACCGCACGATCGACGTGCGCGACTTCGAGGTGGCGCTGCGCAGCCTGCGCAAGCTCGTCCGCGAGGGCGACACCGAGCTCGACCTCGACGAGACCATCGAGCGCACCGCCAAGAACGCCGGCGAGATCGAGATCGTCGAGCGGCGCGCGCGCACCAACCAGGTGCACCTGGTGCTGATGATGGACGCCGGCGGCTCCATGTCGCCGCACCACGAGACCGTGAGCCGGCTGTTCTCCGCCGCCACGCGCACCCGCGGCTTCAAGAGCTTCACCGCCTACAGCTTCCACAACTGCGTCTACGGGACGCTCTACCGCGACATCGAGCAGCTCGACCGCGTGCCCACCGAGAAGGTGCTCGGCACCCTCGGGCCCCGCCACCGGATCATCCTGGTCGGCGACGCGTCGATGGCGCCCTACGAGCTGTTCAGCGCCTACTCCTGGCCCGGCCACGACCGCCTGGCGGGCATCGACTGGCTGCGGCGGCTGCGGGCGCGCGCGCCGTCGAGCGTGTGGCTGAACCCCGACCCGCGCCGGTACTGGGATCACCCCACGGTGAGCGCCATCGGCGGCTTGTTCCCGATGTTCGAGCTCACCGTCGCCGGGATCCGCGACGCCGTCCGGAGGCTGCGGCTGCCCGGTTGAGGCGGAGCGGGCCCGACACCGGGCCCACCGCTGGCTCGCGCTGCCCGGCTCCATTAGGTTTCGCCCTCACTGGGGCGTCGCCAAGCGGCTAAGGCACCGGACTTTGACTCCGGTATTCGCAGGTTCGAATCCTGCCGCCCCAATGGTCGTGGCACGGGACGGAACCCGCACGTGGAGCGGCAGATGCAGGGCGAGCTGATGTTGTTCACGGGCAACGCCAACCATGGCCTCGCCCGCAGGATCTGCCAGCGGCTCGGGCAGCCGCTGTCGGAGTCGATGGTGGGGCGGTTCTCCGACGGCGAGATCCGCGTCGAGGTCGGCGCGAACGTGCGGGGGCGGGACGTGTTCCTCGTCCAATCCACCTGCGCGCCGGCCAACGACAACCTGATGGAGCTGCTCATCATGGCCGAGGCCTGCCGGCGCAGCTCGGCGGGGCGCATCACGGCGGTGATGCCGTACTTCGGCTACGCCCGGCAGGACCGCAAGGTGCAGCCGCGGGCGCCGATCACGGCGAAGCTCGTGGCGAGCCTCATCCAGACGGCGGGGGTCGACCGCGTCCTCACGATGGACCTGCACGCGGGCCAGATCCAGGGCTTCTTCGACGTGCCCGTCGACAACCTCTACGCGCAGCCCACGCTGTTCCAGTACGTGAAGGACAACGTGGTGAGCGTGCCCGAGGAGACGGTCATCGTCTCGCCGGACGCCGGCGGCGTGGAGCGGGCGCGCAGCTACGCGCGGCGGCTCGGCGCGGGCCTCGCCATCATCGACAAGCGGCGCTCCTCGCCCAACGAGGCCGAGGTGCTGCACATCGTCGGCGAGGTCAAGGGCAAGGCGGCGATCATCGTCGACGACATGATCGACACCGCCGGCACCCTCACGAAGGGCGGCGCCGCGCTCAAGGCGGCCGGGGCGGAGCGGATCATGGCGCTCACCACGCACCCCGTGCTGTCGGGCAAGGCGGTGATGCGGATCCAGGAGTCGGTCTTCGACCGGGTCATCGTCACCGACTCGATCCCGCTGTCGGAGGACGCGAAGCGCTGCGCGAAGATCGACGTGCTCACGGTCGCGCCGACCTTCGCCGAGGCCATCCGGGCCATCCACTTCAACGACTCCATCTCGCGGCTGTTCCTGCCGGACGAGGACGAGTAGTCCGGCGCCCTTGCCGCGCGCCCCGGCGCGGATTAGCTGTGCGCTCGATTTCCCGCCCCGCAGAGCGACCTCGGTCGCAGCGGCCGGGAGCACGGTTCTGTCCCGGCCCCCGTCGAGGTGCGCCCGCCCAGTCCATGGGACAGTCAGGCGGATACCTCTGCCTGCTGTCCTCGAGCTGTGTGGTCCTCGTCGAGCCGGTCTCCGTGCCCCCGGAAGCCGTGGGACCTTCACGAGGTGCAGCGAAGATGGAAGCCGTGCTCCAAGTCAGCCCGCGCGACGCCCAGGGCAAGGGGGCGAGCCGCAAGGCCCGTGCCGATGGCAAGGTCCCCGCCGTGGTCTACGGGCCCGCCCACGAGGCGCAGTCCGTCACGATCGATCCGGTGGAGCTGGTCGAGCTGTTCAAGACCAGCCGCAACCGGAACACCATCGTCTCGGTGGTGGTCGACGGCGCCGAGGGCGTGCCGTGCCTGGTCCGCGAGGTCCAGCGCCACCCGCTCAGCCGCGACATCCTCCACGTCGACTTCTTCGCGGTGCCGCGGGAGGAGGAGATCGAGGTGATGGTGCCGATCCGGCCGGTCGGCCGGCCCGCCGGCGCCCAGCTCGGCGGTCGGCTGCGGCTGATCCGGCGCGAGGTCAAGGTGACCTGCCGCTACGATCGCATCCCGGAGGCGATCGAGGTCGACAGCACCCCGCTCGACATCGGCCAGTTCGTCAAGGCGTCGCAGATGCCGCTGCCCGAGGGCGTGAGCCTGGTCTCGGATCACGACTTCAACGTGGTCAGCGTGGTCGGCAAGAAGGTCAAGGGCGGTGGGCCCGCGGCCGAGCCGACCGCGGCCGGGTAAGCGACGTTGCACCTGGTCCTCGGCCTCGGCAACCCCGGGCGGCGCTACGAGCAGACCCGACACAACGTCGGGTTCCTCGTGGTCGATCGCCTCGCGGAGCGCCACGGCGTCACCTGCGACCGGCGTCAGCTGGGCGCGCTGGTGACGTCTGCCGAGATCGAGGGCCAGCCCGCGGTGCTCGCGAAGCCCCAGTCCTTCATGAACCTGTCCGGCCAGCCCGCGACCTCGCTGCGGGGCTTCTACAAGGTCGAGGTCGACCGCGTGGTGGTCGTCCACGACGAGGTGGACCTCCCGTTCGGCCAGGTCCGGGTCAAGCTCGGCGGCGGTCACGGGGGCCACAACGGCCTGCGCGACATCGCCGGGAAGGTGGGGGCCGGCTTCACCCGCGTGCGGGTGGGGGTCGGGCGTCCGCCCGAGGGCTGGAACACCGCGGACTACGTGCTGGCCGGGTTCACGAGCGCGGAGCAGGGCGACCTGCCCGATCTCGTCGAGCTCGCGGCCGACGCCGTGACCGCCGTGCTCACCGACGGCCCGACCGCCGCGATGAACCGCTTCAACACGAGGCCGCGCCAGCGCGATCGCGCCGAGTCCGGCAGCGATCGGGCGGCGGACTAGGCCCTGTCTCCGATCTCCGTTCCCTTCATCCGAATTCTGCAGCTGGAGGCGTCCGTGCTTGCACACGAGTACGAGACCATCGTCATCATCCGCCCCGACATCGAGGACGCGGCGGTCATGTCCGTCGCCGAGATGGTCGAGTCGATCGTCACCGACAGCGGCGGGCACGTGCTCGACCGCGAGGACTGGGGCAAGCGCAAGCTGTCCTACCCGATCAAGAAGGACAACCACAACCACCAGCGCGGCCACTACCTGCGCCTCAACTACCTCTGCGAGGCGCCGCTGATCGCCGAGATCGAGCGCAAGATCCGCCTCGGCGAGTCCACGATGCGGTTCATGACGGTGCGCCTGGCCGACGCCGTCGACGTGCCGACCCGCATCGAGGAGGCCGCGGTCCACCGCGCCCGCCGCGAGGAGGAGGCCAAGCGCCGCGCCGAAGAGGCCGCCATGGGTCTGGACGACGACGACTACGATGTCGACGGCGACAACAACGACGACAACGACGACGACGACGACGTTGGGCGGAACCGCGCCCGGGCCGCGCGCGAGCGCGCTGCGGCCACCGAAGAAAACGCGGCGGACTGACCCAACCCCTCGGAGGATCCCATGCAGGTCATTCTGAAGCAGGAGGTCGCCAACCTCGGCGACGCCGGCGACATCGTGAAGGTGAAGCCCGGGTACGGCCGGAACTTCCTCATCCCCCGCGGCCTGGCGATCCCCGCCACCGAGGGGAGCATGCGGCAGGCCGACCACCAGCGGCGCGTCGCGGAGGCGATCCGCCGCAAGAACCTGAGCGGCGCCCGCGAGCTCAAGGAGAAGCTCGAGGGCACGGCCGTGTCGATCCGCCGCGAGACCGGCGAAGACGACAAGCTGTTCGGCTCGGTCACCAACCGCGACATCGCCGAGGCG
>JAWKRQ010000088.1:0-32311 GCA_041389545.1 Myxococcota bacterium
CGCCGTCGGGCAGCACGGGCGGGCGGAAGCCGATCTCGTCGACCTGCACCTGCCAGGCGAGCTCGGCGGCGGCGAGCACCGCGGGCGCGAGCGCGGCGGCGGCCGGATCGTGGGCCTCGTGCCAGACGCGCACCGGGAACGTTTCGCCAACCAGCGACACGGGCTCGCTGAAGGTCGGGCGGAGCGTCTCTTCCGTGGCGACGCCCGCGGGGCAGCCGAGCGGCGGCGTTGCGCCCGCCGGCGCCGCGACGCCCAGGACCCAGGCTCCGACCATCGTTGTCCGCCTCCGCACGGCACGCAGGATATCCCCCGCCGCCGGCGGGCCGCAGCTGCGATCGCCGCCGGGTTACGCTCGATGAGCCGCAGACGGTGGGGAGGGGTGATGTTCTCCGGGCTCGGGTGGGGCGAGATGGCGCTCATCGCAGTCGTCACGCTGCTGGTGATCCCGCCGGACCGCCTGCCCCACGTCATGCGCCAGCTGGGCCGGTGGTACGGGCAGCTGCGGCGGGCGGCCGACGAGCTGCGCCGCGCCTTCGTCCTCGAGGCCGACCGGCAGGACGCCGCGGAGCGCTACCGCCAGCTGCAGGAGCGCCGCCGCAAGGCGCAGGAGGCGCGCAAGCAGGCCGAGGCGGCCACGGGCGGCGGCGCGCAGCCGGTCGAGATCGACGAGTGGCCGCCGAAGACGCCCGCCACCGTCGTCGACGACGACCACGAGGCCCCCGAGGCAGGCGACCACGAGGACGAGGAGGAGGCCGAAGAGGTCCCCAACGACATCCCCCCCGACGCGCCGCACCCGCGGCTGAAGCGAGGCGAGGGTTGAGCTCGCGCGGTCCGGCCGAAGAAGACCTGGACGAGGTGGAGCAGCACCGCATGCCGCTGCTCGACCACCTCAAGGAGCTCCGCTACCGGCTGCTCGTGTCGGCCGCGGCGCTCGGCGTCTCGCTGTGCGTCTCGCTGGCGTTCGTCAGCGACATCCTCGAGTTCCTCAAGGCGCCCGTCACCGTCGCCCTCGCCGAGGTGAACAAGTCCGGCGGCCTCACCATCCTCACCCCGTTCGAGGGCATCCAGGTCTGGCTCAACGTCGCGTTCATCGGCGCCGGCGTGCTGGCGTCGCCCGTGGTGGCCTACCAGATCTGGGCGTTCATCGCGCCCGGGCTCTACAGCAGCGAGCGCAAGGTCGTGCTCCCGCTCGCGCTGAGCTCGACGGCCCTGTTCCTCGGCGGCGCCGCCTTCGCCTACGAGGTGATGTTCCCGTTCGCGTTCCCGTTCTTCTTCAGCGTCGTCGACGCCGACGTGACCCTGTCGATCCAGGGCTACCTGTCGTCGATCACGAAGATGCTCATCGCGTTCGGGGTGTGCTTCCAGCTGCCGATCGGCACCTTCTTCCTGGCGCGCACCGGCCTCATCGACCACCGCGACATGATGCGGGCCTTCCGCTACTCGTTCGTCGGCATCTTCCTCGTCGCCGCCATCATCACGCCGCCCGACCCGCTGAGCCAGCTGATCGTGGCCGCGCCGCTCACCATCCTCTACGGCGTCTCGATCGTCGTCGCGTGGGCCTTTCACCACCAAGGTGGCGACTCCAGGGCCTACAGGTCGAGGAGCACGCCGCCACGAGCCGCTCGCCCTCGCGCCGCACCGCCAGCCCGTGCCACGTCACGGCCTTGACGTGCGTGCCCTCGGCGCGCGCCTCGGCCGGCAGCAGCCCCCCGACCAGCGCCCCGCCCTCGACCCCGACCGCGAGCCAGTCGTCGCAGTCGAGCTCGACGATGCAGGCCTCGAGCGCGTGGACGAGCCGCTCCTCGAGGGTGTCGCCGCGCAGGACCAGCGCCCGGCGCTCGGTGCTCGTGGGGATGCGCCCGCCCGTGGTCACGTCGGCGAGCCCGCGCACGGCGGCGTCGAGCAGCGCCTCCTCCGTGGGGCCCCAGGCCTCGATGCCGACGTCGGCGGGGTGGGGGACGATCCGGTGCCCGGCGCTCACCGCGCCCTCCGCGGCGGGCGCCGATCCTCGTGCTGCGGGTGCTCGAAGAGCAGGCGCGACACGATGCTGTCGGCGAAGCGGGTGGCCTGGACGGCGTCGACCCCGACAGCCAGCGTCCACCCGGACTCGAGGTCGTCGCGGAACGGCGCGGACGCGTTCCCCAGCACCTGCACCCCCACGATGCGGAACAGCTCCACGCCGCCGCCCACCAGCGCCGCGTTGAACACGCCGCCGAGCTGCTGATCGAGCTTCTCGTCGACGTTCTCGAGGACCGTCGACCCGACCCCCACGCTGACCAGCAGCGCCACCTGCTCGCCGACGAACGACCAGCCGGCGAGCTCGCTCCGCAGGCGGTAGTTGATGGCCATCGACGCGGTGAGCGCCGGCGACAGCCCCACGTCGGCCTGCTCCGGGATCCAGGGGATGGGCACCCGGAAGAGCACGCCCGCGCCGAGGCGCGCGTGCGCAGGCCGAAGTCGAGGGAGCGGAACAGGAACCGCTCGGTGGGGCCCTCGGGGGACGACACCTCGACCATCAGCAGGTCGCCGTCCTCCAGCCGCTCCTCGTTGTAGACGTTGTGCAGGTCCTGCACGTACAGCTCGAACGGCCCGTCGATGGCGCCGTGGGGCAGGAAGCGGATCGCGGTGGGCAGGGCCCGCGACAGCGTGCCCGAGCGGGTCGTCACCGGCTGGAAGTCGCGCGGCAGCAGGCCCGTGTGCCGGACGAAGACGCGGACTTCGGTGCCCGGCCCCTCGGGCGTGATCCGCACCACGCCCCGGTCGGTGATCGGCCGCGGCGCGGCCCACTGCACGCCGTCCCGCTCGAGCACCACCACCGGCGCATAGGGCGCGAAGTCGGCCACCTTCGGGTCGTAGCCGTCGTCGACGTCGACCTGCGCGACGGAGCCGCCCGCCGGCGGGGCGATCGACAGGTACGTCTCGGGCCCGAGCGCCCTGCGCACGCGCACCACCGGGGCGCACCCCGACAGCCCGACCAAACCAGCGACGACGATCGCGCGCCACACGGCCCCGCCCTAACACGCGCCCGGTCCGGTGCGGCGCCCGCCCGCGGGCTGCGGTAAGGTCCGCACCATGTCGATCCTCGCTCCGCTCGCCGGCCTGTGGCTGGGCGCGACCCCCGCCGTCGCCCAGGAAGACGACTGCAAGAAGACCTACGAGCTGTGGCAGTTCCGCGCCTTCCTCGACCAGGTCGACGCGGAATACCGCAACGTGGCGTTCGACAACGCCTGGCGGCTGCTCGAGGCCGGGCAGCAGAACATCGCCTGCGTGATCCAGGTCGTGCCCACGGCCGACCTCGCCCGCTTCGCGCTGCAGCGCGCCTACGGCCTCGAGCTCGACCTCGACGACAACGAGGCGAAGCGCTGGGCGTCGCTCGCCCGCACGCTCGATCCGGGCATCGAGTGGCCGGACTACGTGCCCGAGACCCACATGGCGCGCACGCTCTTCGACCAGATCGAGGACGTCGACCCCATCGACCTCGAGAACAAGGGCCTCGAGGTCCCGCCGCGCGGGGGCGCCTTCCTCGACGGCCGCTGGATCGACCGCCCCACCGCCGAGCCCGGCCTGCCGCACCTGTTCCAGGTGGGCGACGCCACGGGCGTGCTCACGGTCTCGGAGTGGATCGACGGCACGGCGTTCCCCGAGGACGTCCTCGGTCCGCCGCCGCGGGTCCCGCTGCAGGTCCCGCGCTGGTACAGCCCCGACGGGCGCATCAAGAAGGCGGGGCGCGCGTGGAAGCGAGGTGCGCCTGCCGGCTCGAGTCGTCGGCCGGCTTCGCCATCGCGAGCGGCACGCTGTTCGCGTCGGCCACGCTGGCCAACGCGGCCTACAAGGACCGGCCCAACGACGGCCTGTTCTACACGGTGGACGGGGCCATCATCGGCTCGAGCGCGGCGGGGGGCACCGCGCTCGTGCTGCTCGGCATGGCCCTCTTCGGGAAGTAGCGGGGGAGGGGAGATGCCGATCGGGGCACTGTGGACGGCGCTGCTCGGCTGCCCGTGGATCACGCTCGCCGAGCACCGCGACAACCAGGACGCCGCCTTCGGCGACGCCGACGCCGACGCCGATGCGGACGCCGACAGCGACGCCGACACCGACACCGACACCGAGACGGGCCTGCTGGCGTGCCCCGACGACCCCTACGAGCCGAGCAGCCCGGGGGCGCCGGCCGAGGTGGACCCGGGCGAGGTGGACGGCGTGATCTGCCCCGAGGACGTCGCGGGCACGGGCGAGGTGATCGACGCGTACCGCGTGACCGTCGGCGCGACGGACGTGCTCCGGGTCGACGTCGACGGGCGGGCCGGCACCGACTGCGGCGCGCTGGCCGTCACCACCGCGCTGCTCGATCCCGCCGGCGGCGTCTACCCGGGCGCCGCCGTCACGGGCTGCGGCACGATCCAGTCGGGCTGGGGCTCGGGCCCCACCACCGTCCAGGTCACGGCCGACCCGGCCGACGCCCCGCTGCAGTACCGCCTGACGGTCGCGCTCGATCCCTGCCGCGACCGCGACGGCGACAGCTGGCTCGACGCGGTCTGCGGCGGCCCCGACTGCGACGACACCGACCCCGACGCCTACCCGGGCGCGCCCGAGGTGCAGGACGGCGTCGACCAGGACTGCGACGGCGGCGACGACCTCGACCCGCTCGGCTGCGTCATCAACACCGGCGTGGACTTCGCGTTCGAGACGCTCGGCTGCGGCGACCTCGCCACGGACGCCGTGTGGGACGCCTGGAGCGTGCCCGTCCTCGCGGGCAGCACGCTGTCGGTCCTCGTCGACAACGACGCCGCGTCGGCGGCCGACCTCGTCGCGCTGGTGCTCGATCCCGACGGCACCTCGCACTACGGCCTCGCGGCCGACCGCTCCCAGCTCGACGACGAGGCGCTGTGCCGCGCGGCGGCCTGGTCGGGCGGCGGCTGCCCCGAGGCCTGCGTCGCGGCCTCCACCGAGGGCGACGCCACCATCTGGGTCGCGCAGCACCCCGGGAGCGGCTGCCAGGGCAGCGCCAGCTACCAGCTGCTCGTCTACGTCGACGGGCTGCCGGCGTCGCTCACCCTCGCCGCCGACGACGCCGCGGTGCCGTTCCCGCCCTGACGGCGCAGGTCGATCACCTCGTCGAGGCGCTCCCCGCCGACCACGCCCGCGCCGAAGTCCAGGGTGCGGATGGGGAAGGGGATGGTGTAGCCCTCGGCGTCGAGCGCCTCCTTGATCGACATGATGGCCTCGGAGCGCGCCGCCAGGAAGTCGTGCTGGGTGCGGGCGCGGATCCAGAAGCGGGCCTGGAAGTTGATGGAGCTGTCGCCGAAGCCCTCGTACAGCACCTCGACGGGGCGGTCGGCGTCGGCCATCGACAGGCCGCGCAGCGTCTGCTCGACGGTCGCCTTCACCCCGCGCAGGTCATCGCAGTAGGCGACCCCCACCGGCAGGTCGACCCGGCGGTGATCCGTCTCGGTGAAGTTGGTGAGCGGGTTGTTGTACACCTGCTGGTTGGGGATGAGGACGAGCTCGCCGGTCGGGGTGCGCAGCAGCGTGGTGCGCAGGTTGATGCCCTCGACCGTCCCGAAGAAGTCGCCCGTCTTCATCAGATCGCCGACCTTGAACGGCCGGGAGATCGCCATGATCACGCCGGACATGAAGTTCGCGGCGATGTCCTGGAACGCGAAGCCGAGCGCGAGGCCGATGACGCCGACGCCGGCCAGCAGCGAGGTGACCACGCCGTCGAGGTTCAGCACGCTCAGGGCCGCGAACAGCCCGAGGGCGGTGAGGGAGACGCGGGTGACCACCTCGAGGAGCCGGTTCACCTCGACGTTGTGCGACAGGCGGTCGAGCGTGCGGCGGGCGAGGGACGCGGCGCCGCGGGCTACGAACCACGCCAGCACGAACAGCAGCAGCGCCACCACCAGGTTCGGCAGCATGCGCACCGCGAGCTCGAGCCAGGACTGCAGCTGATCGATCAGGATCTTCGGCAGATCGGCGAGGGAGATGCGGTCGGCGGAGTTCAGGGCGTCGGTGATGCTGGGCGCCGCCGGCTGCGGCGCGGGGCTGGTCGGGTCCACGTCAGGCCACCCACACGGTCTTCTGGTTCACGAACTCGCGGATGCCGAGCGTCGACAGCTCGCGCCCGTACCCGCTCTCCTTGATCCCGCCGAACGGCAGCCGCGGGTCCGACTTCACCATGCCGTTGACGAAGCAGCAGCCGGCGTCGAGGTGCTCCTCCGCCAGCGCGCGGCCGCGCTCGGGGTCCGCGGTGAAGACGGCTGCGCCGAGGCCGAAGACGGTGTCGTTGGCGATCTCCAGGGCGTGGGCCTCGCTGTGGGCGCGGATCACGGAGGCCACGGGGCCGAACAGCTCCTGGCAGTAGCCGGGGGTGCCGCGCGGCACGTCGGCCAGCACGGTGGGCGGGTAGAACGCGCCCGGGCCCTCGGGCTCGTCGCCGCCGAGCAGGCAGCGTGCGCCGCGGATCTGCGTCTCCCGGCTCTGCCGGTGCAGGGCGTCGCGCAGGTCGACCCGCGCCTGCGGCCCGATCTCGGTGTCGTCCGACAGCGGATCGCCCACGACCCGCCCCGACATCTCGGCCACGAAGCGCTCGAGGAAGGCGTCGTAGACGTCGGCGACGACCACGAAGCGCTTCGCCGCGATGCAGCTCTGTCCGGAGTTCACGAGCCGGCTGTCGGCGCAGATGCGCGCGGCCTCGTCGAGGTCGGCGTCCGCCAGGACCACGTACGGATCGCTGCCGCCGAGCTCGAGCACCGCCTTCTTGAGGCAGGCGCCGGCCTGCGTCGCCACGGCGCGCCCGGCCTCGGTGCTGCCGGTGAGCGTGACCGCCGCGACGCGGGGGTGCGCGAGGATGTCCTCGACCTGATCCGAGCCGATCAGCATCGTGGCGAACAGGCCCTCGGGCAGGCCGGCGTCGCGCAGGAGCGCCTCGATGGCGAGGGCCGTGCCGGGCACGTTGGAGGCGTGCTTGAGCACGGCCCCGTTGCCGGCCATCAGGGCGGGCGCGGCGAACCGGAAGACCTGCCACAAGGGGAAGTTCCACGGCATCACCGCGAGCACGACCCCGAGCGGACGGTGCACCACACCGCTGAAGGATGCATCCGTGCGGATCTCGACGGGCGACAGCATCGCCTCGGCGTGCTCGGCGTAGTGCTCGCAGACCCAGGCGCACTTGTCGGCCTCGGCGCGCCCGTCGGTCACGGGCTTCCCCATCTCCAGCGCCATGGTGCGGGCGAGCTCGTCGCGGCGCTCGCGGAGGAGCTCGGCGGCGCGGACCAGGCCGGCGGACCGGTCGCGGAAGGACGTGCGCTGCCACCCGAGCCAGACGCGGTAGGCGCGGTCGACCATCGCGGCGGCCTCGGCGGTGGTGTGGCCGTCGTGGCGGGCGACCACCTCGCCCGTCGCCGGGGAGCACACCGTGAAGGTCCTGCGTTCCATGCACCGCTCCGGGATCTGGGAGCGACGTATCGAACGTCGACGAAAAAGTGTGCAACCCGCGGGCTGCCGCGCACCGACGCGCGGCTACTCCAGGAGCGCGTCGACCACGACGGGGATCCACCACCGCTCGCCGTCTTCGACGGGCGGTTCGTACAGGTTCACCACGGTGCCCCCGCGCACGGCGCACACGGTGCCCGCCGACCCGCTCGGCTCGGCCAGCACGTAGGCCGGCCGATCGAGGGTCCAGGTGCTGCCGGCGCGCGGCCGGCGGCCGAGCCTCGCCGCGCACCGACACCCAGCCGATCGGCGCGCCGCCGCCCGCCTGCGGGCAGCGCTCGCCCACCACGCCGCGGGGCTCGCGCTCGAACGGCGGGACGGCGCGCCGAACGTGAGCGCCTCGGCGCGCACGGGCAGCCAGCGCTCGCCGTCGCGCTCGATGGGCGCCGCGGTGACGGCGATGCGGGTGCCGCGCTCGAGGGCGCACACGGTCTGCGCGGCGCCGCTGCCGCCGGGGAGGGCGACCACGGGGGTCTCGCCCACGAGCGTCCAGCTGTCGCCGACGTGCTTGTCGAAGACCCAGGGCAGCTGCACCTGGCCCTCGATGTCGGCCGGGCAGGGGCGCTGGGTGGGCGCGGCGTTGACCATGCCGAGCAGGCCGGCCGTGGCCACCACGGCGAGGGCGGAGCCGCCGCCGAACGCCAGCATCAGGCTGCCCGCGACGGCCACCCGGCCGACGAGGCCGAGCGCGCCCTTGCGGCGGCGGCGCGGCGGGATCGGGGTGGGCAGCGCCCGGTCGTCGAGCAGCGCCAGCACCTCGTCGCAGTCGGCGGGCCGCTGCGCGGGGTCGACGGCGAGGCAGCGCCGGATGGTGCGGGCGATGTGGGGCGGGATGCCCTCGGGGAGCGGCGCGTGGCGGCCCAGCGCGACGCGCAGGAACACGGGCACCGGATCGTCGCCCGGGAAGGCCTGCCGGTGGGCCACCAGGCGATACAGGATGCAGCCGAGGGAGTGGATGTCGGCCCGCTGGTCGACCGCCGAGGGCCGATCGATCTGCTCGGGCGCCATGTAGTTCGGGGTGCCCATCGGCATCCCGGTGTGGGTCAGCCCCGGCTGGTCGAGGTCGAGGATCTTGACGAGGCCGAAGTCGGCCACGCGCGCGGTGGGCCGCTCGGGATCCGTCAGGTCGAGCAGCACGTTGGCGGGCTTCAGGTCGCGGTGGATGACGCCGGCCTCGTGAGCGGCGCGCACCCCGGCCACGATGTCGCGGAACAGGCGCTCGGCCAGCGCCACGTCGGGCTCGTGATCGCACAGCCAGCGCGACAGGTCGACCCCGGGCACGAGGTCCATCAGCAGCGCCGGCATCTCGCCGACCTTCATCGCGTCGCTCACCGCGACCACGTTGGGGTGGCGGACGCGAGACTGCACCCACCCCTCGTGGCGCAGCCGCTCTTCGAGCGAGGGGCCGGTGAACTGCAGGACCTTGAGGGCGTGCTCCGTGCCGAGGCCCTCGTGCCGCACGTGGTAGACGTGTGCGATCCCGCCGGATCCGAGCAAGCGGAGGACGGTGAACCGATCGATCCGGTCGCCCGGCTTCAGCGGTGCTTCGCGCATGTCCCCCCCAGCATACCCGAACCCGACGTGATCGACACCGGAGAAGGCGCTTCGCGCTCCTGCGATCTGCAGCTACTTCGGCGGACCGTCCAGTCCGCACGCGATCGGACGGTTGGCGGCCGACAAGCACAGCTGGGCGCTCTCGCGCGTGTCGCGGCCCGCCACCTTGGCGAAGTCGAGCCACTCCCGGGAGTACACCTTCACGTCGTTGCGGAACTTGTCCACGTCGACGCCCTTCTCGCCCCGCGCCCGCCGATCCTCCGCCATGGCCCACAGCGCGTTCGCGGCCAGCGCACGCAGCTTGTACAGTCCGTACACCCGACTCACGTAGACGGCGCCGCTCCACACGTCCTTGCGCTCGAGGGCGGTCTCCGTCCAGCGGATGACCTCCTCGGCGTTGTTGCGGTCGGTGTTGAACAGGTAGAACGCATACAGGTAGGCGATGTCGGGATCGGACCGGTCGACCTCGTCGAGGTGCCGCTGGACGAGCTGCGCCCAGTACTTGGTGCTGTAGGCATAGGCGTTGACCAGCAACACGCGAGAGATCTTGTCCTTGACGGTCTGGACGGTCGCTTCCTTGTACCGGTCCTCGAGGCAGGTCTTCTGCGCCTCGTCGAGCCCGCCCTTGGTCGCCGCGGGCTCCAGCTCGCGCAGCAGGTCCGGCTCGGCGTTGTAGTCCGGGCAGGCCCACCCGGCGGCGGGCAGCGCGAGCCAGCCCCCCATCGCGAGCGCTCGCAGCCCCCGCCCGCACCACGTCCACGCCCTGCTGCTCAACCTGCCGGCCTCCGCTGGCGCACATCCTCGCTCGGACCCTGCGGCCGGCGCAAGCCGACCCCCCGGACTCGCTACATGAGCCAGTCGATCAGCCGCTCGATGCGCGATCCGTAGGGGGGCGAGACGAGCCGGCGCCCGTTGATCCGCGGCTGGCGGAACACGGCCTTGCGGTGGGAGAAGGTGTCGAACCCCTCGCGCCCGTGGTAGGCGCCCATCCCGCTCGGGCCGACGCCGCCGAAGGGCAGGTGCTCCTCCGCGACGTGGAGCATGCACTCGTTGACGGTGACGCCGCCGGAGTGGGTGCCGGTGAGCACGCGGTCGATGCGGCCCGGATCGTCGTCGAAGTAGTAGAGCGCGAGCGGGCGCGGGCGGTCGTTGACGTAGCGCAGCGCGGCCTCGAGCCCGTCGACCTCGACGATCGGGAGGACCGGCCCGAAGATCTCCTCCTGCATCACCTCCATCTCGTCGGTCGGCCCGCGGACGAGCACCGGCGCCATCTTGTTCCCTGCGCCGTCGAACGCCTCGCCCGCCGGGTTGATCTCGACGAGGCGGGCGCCCTTGGCCTTCGCGTCGTCGAGCAGGTGCTGCAGGCGCGCGCGGTGGGCGTCGTTGATCACCGAGGTGTAGTCGGGGTTGTCGGCGAGGCGCGGGTACAGGCGGGCGGCGCCGGCGGCGATGGCCTCGCACAGGGCGTCGGCGCGGGCCTTGTCGACCAGCACGTAGTCCGGCGCCACGCAGGTCTGCCCCGCGTTGAACAGCTTGCCGCCCGCGAGGGCGTCGCCGGCGCGCTGCAGGTCGAAGCTGTCGTGGACGATGGCCGGCGACTTGCCCCCGAGCTCGAGCGTGACGGGCACGAGGTTCTTCGCCGCGGCTTGCATGACCAGCCGGCCCACCCGCGTGGACCCCGTGAACAGGACGTGATCGAAGGGCAGGGCCGAGAACGACGCGCCGAGCTCCGCGCCGCCGGTGACCACCGCCACCAGGTCGTCGGGGAACAGGCTGCCGAGGATCTCGGCCATCTTGTCGCCCGTGCGCGGCGTGAGCTCCGACGGCTTCAGCATCACCCGGTTGCCGGCGGCGAGCGCGTAGATCACCGGGGTGAGCGCGAGCTGCACGGGGTAGTTCCACGGCGACATGACGCCGACCACGCCGAGCGGCTGCGGCACCACCGAGCTGCGCGCGGGCAGCAGCGCGAGCATGGTGCGGCGGGGCTCGCGGCGCATCCACTGGCCGAGGTGGCGCAGCACGAACTTGCCGGCGGAGACCGGCATGTAGATCTCGGTCACCAGCGACTCGTGGGGCGAGCGGTGCCCGAAGTCGGCGCGGACGGCCTCGATGATCTCGGCGCGGCGATCCTGCAGCGCCGCGATCAGCTTGGACGCGCTCGGTGCGGACCTGCAGCGACGGATAGGGCTCCGGGCGGCGAAGGCGGCGCGAGCCTCGAATCGTGCGCGGAGATCCTCGGGGCTCGGGACGGAGGCCGCGGCCGGGTCGACTGGTGCGAGTGACATCGATAGCTCCCCGGAGCGCCGTAACCCCCCTGCCGCCCCGGTCACCGGATCGCGGGGGATACCCGGTCGTGGCGGTGAGGTCGATGCTCGACGTTGTTCGATCCCAGCGCCTGGATCGCGCTCGCGGTCCTCACCCTGATGGAGTGCGGTGCTCGGCATCGACAACATCGTCTTCCTGACGATCTCGGTGTCGCGCCTGCCGGCGCACCAGCAGCACCTCGGGCGCCGCCTGGCTGCTGGGCGCGCTCGTGACGCGGGCGCTGCTGCTCATGCTGAACTGGCTCGCCCACCTCGAAGCGGGAGCTGTTCAAGCTTGTGGCGGCCGTGGAGCGCGAAGGATCCTGCTGGTCGCGGCGGGCTGTTCCTGTCAGAAGGCGACGCGCGAGATCCACGACAACGTCGAGCACCCGGGCGAAGACGAGGCCGAGGCGCAGTCGCGGGCGCGGGTGAGCCTGCTCAACGTGGTGGCGCAGGCTCTCGCGGTGCTCGACATCGTGTTCTCGCTCGACAGCGTCATCACGGCGGTGGGGATGGCCGACCACGTCGAGGTGATGGTCACGGCGATCGTGCTCGCCATCCTGGTCATGCTGCTGTTCGCGCGGCGGATCGGCGACTTCGTGGAGCGCAACCCGTCGGTGAAGGTGCTGGCGCTGTCGTTCCTCGTGCTGATCGGGGCCACGCTCGTGATGGAGGGGACCGGGCAGCACGTCGCCAAGGGCTACGTTTACTCGGCGATGGCGTTCTCGCTGGTGGTGCAGGTGCTGAACCTGCGGCGCGACCGCAAGGTCGAGCGGTCGAAGGGCGACCCGGACTGAGGGGCCTACGGCGGCAGCACCCAGTCGCCGGGGGCGCCGCCGACGAGCGCGCAGCGGACGCCCGCCGTGGGGTCCGGCGCGGCTTCTGCGCAGCGGTCGACGAGATCCTGGACGGTCGCGACGGCCGAGGTGTGGACGAGCACCGACCCGACCCGGCCGGCGAGGGCCTGCTGGAGGTCGGGTGGACGGCATGTCGCGGGCGGCGGTGCGGAGGTGGAGCGCGCCGTGGTCGCGGTACAGGAGGACCGAGCCGGGAGGGGCGGGCGCGGCCCTGGTCGGGCGCCTGCCAGGCCTCGGTGGCGGACGGCGGTGATGCGCCACGCCGGCAGGGCGAAGCCCGCGCCGAGGCGGGCGAGGAGGACCACCTGGCCCGCGCCGCCGGCGCTGCTGAGGACGCGCTCGGCGGGGGCGGTACGGGCAGGCCAGCAGCGTGGTCTGTGGCGTCGGGGAAGGCACCCGGGACGGGCGGATCGGGGCAGGCGACGGCGCTGCTGCCGCGCCGGGTGGCGCCGAACGTGCGGGCCAGGGCCGTCGCCGACGAGGCAGCCGCCGTGCGGGCGGCGGACCGGCCCGCGGGGCGGTCGGGAGCGGGCCGAGGTCGGCGAGCGCCGGATCCGGGCCCCAGGCGCGCGCCTGGCGGGCCGACCAGCGGTCGTGCCCACGGCGAGGAGCCACAGGGCGGCCAGGGCGAGGAGCGTCTTCGGCGGGGGCCGGCGCGGTGCAGCCAGGCGGCGGTGGAGGCCGGCGACGGCAGGCGAGGCGTACAGGCCGGGCGCGCAGGGTGAAGACGAGGTCGAGGCGGTGGAGGTCGGCGGGAGGTGAGGCGGCGGAGGAGGTCAAATGGGCTTGTCGCCGGCGGCGGCGGCGGCGAGGCCGGGCCAGGCGAGGTGCCCGCGGCGGCGCGGGACGACGGGGGGGCCTCGGGGTCCAGCGGAGGGCCAGGCCCGCGGCGAGCGGGGGCCGGTGCACCACGATGAGCGGGACGAGCGGGGCGCCGAACCAGAGGAGGCCGGCGACGAGGGGCGACAGTGCCACAGGCGCCGCTGTCGACGGCTGCTCGACGCGGCGGGCGCGGGCCACGGCGTCCACGGCGAGGACGGCGGCGGCGACGGTCGCGGCCACCCAGGCGATGCGGGCGGCGCTGGCGTGGCCGGCGGCGGCGAGGGTGGCGACCAGGTCGTCGGCGGTGGTGGGGGCCGCGGCACCGACGGCGAGGATCGCGGACCGTGGCCACCCAGACGCCGAAGGCGAGGACCGGCGAGGGCGGCCGCCTGGCCGATCCACGGGCGGCGGAGGCCGAGGGCGGCGGCGGCCGCGCACAGGCCGAGAGCGAGGGGCCAGGAACCTCGGCAGGTGGAGGCGATGGGCGACCCCCAACCCCTTGCCGCCCCTGCCCTTGCTGCCCCCTGCCCCCGCCCCTGCCCCTGCCCCCGCCCTGCCCCCGCCCCCGCCCGGACGTCGACCGCGACCGCGACCTCGACGCACGACCTCGACCTCGACGTCGACCTCGATCTCGATCTCGACCTCGACGTCGACCTCGATCTCGATCTCGACCTCGACCTCGACCTCGATCTCGACCTCGACCTCGACCTCGATCTCGATCTCGATGTCGACCTCGATCTCGATCTCGATCCGATCTCGATCTCGATCCGGACCCTCGCGCGAGCCGACCTGTGGCTCCGCATGGGCACGGCGTGCGGCCCGCCGTCGACGGGTCGTCGATTATCTGGCTTCCATCGATGACCGGGTCTGGTTCGGTTCCGCGCTCTCCTCGGTTGTCTGGTTCGGACCAGCTCTCTCCGCGCCAGGATGAATTCGGGTCGGGCCAGATCTGCTTCCGCGTCAGGATGAAAACAGGTCGGGCCGGATCTGCTTCCGATGACGGTCGAGGTCGATGGCGTCGAGGTCGAGGTCGACATCGAGGTCGAGATCGAGGTCGAGATCGAGGTCGAGGTCGAGGTCGAGATCGAGATCGAGATCGAGATCGAGATCGAGATCGAGGCCTCCGTCGACGTCACGCGCCGTCGAGAGGAGCGTCGAGGTCGTGAGGTCGAGGTCGATCGTCGCGGTCGAGGTCGACGTTCGGGCACGGAGCGGGAAGGGGCAGGGCAGGGGCAGGGGCAGGGGCAGGGGCAGGGAAGGGGCAAGGGGCAAGGGGGGCAACACGGGCAGCACCCCGTCAGGCGCCCGCGCCGGACCTCACCGTCCCGTCCTCCCGCGCCCGCACCCGGAACCCGAGCTCCCGCGCCACCGCCAGCACCCGCTCCCGCGGCGCCCCGAGCCAGCTCGTCAGCCGCTCCACCCCCCGCGGCTCCCGCGACCGCGCCATCGCCCTCACCTCGGCCCCGACCTTCTCCAGCAGGTCCACCCGCACCGCCACGCCCCCGACCACCCGGAACCCCATGGCCCGCAGCGCCCCCTCGGGGATCCCCTCCGGCGGCGCCGCCGCGCGCCCGTCCGGCGGCGGCCGCACCCGCGGCTGAACCCCCGCCGCCACGCTCCACAGCGCCCCACGCACCGCCATCGGCTCGGGCCGCAGCAGCGACTGCACGTACACCGCCTGCATCCCGAGCCGCACGTCGAGCTTGGCGAGCTCGGCCCGATCCTGCGGCCCGAGCCCCCGCAGCAGCGCCTCCACCTCGGCCCGGTCCACGCTCCCGAGCCCCATCCGCACCGCGTACACGAGCCCCCGCGCCGGCGCCGTCAGCTCCTGCGCCGCGGGCCGGTCGAGCGGCGCGAACAGCCGGTCCACGGTCCGCTGCACCCACTGCTGCAGCCGCACCCGCACCCGCTCCCGATCCCCGGCCTCGAGCAGGTCGAGCCGCCCGAGCACGACCTTGGGCTCGAGCACCGACACCCCCGCCGTCAGCCGCCCGAGCGCCACCCCGTCCACGACGAGCCGCCCGTCCTCGTCGAGCGACAGCGCCGCGTCGGGTCCGTCCACGAGCGAGTCCACCTGAGCCCGCACCTGCTCGCGCAGCCGCCGCCGCACCGCGGCGTCCGCCGACCGCGACGACACCGTCTGCCCGCCCGTCGCCACGAACGACCAGTTCGCGACCCGCCCGACGTCGTGCCCGCCGACACGCACCTCGCCCTCGTCCCCGACTGTCACCCGCTCGTTGGGGTCGAGCGCCACGAGCACCCGCCGGTCCACGAACCGCGCCGTCAGCCGCTCGTGGAGCGCGTCCGACAGCCGGTCCTCGACGTCGCGCGTCCACGCCTGGAAGTGCGCGGGCCGCCGCGTCCAGTCCCGCTGCCACGCCACGTACGTCCACGTGCGGATCCACGCGATGCGCGACATCAGCGTCTCGATGTCGCCGTCGGTCCGGTCGAGCCGCTGCACGTGGCGCTCGACGAAGTCGTCGGGCAGCGCCCCGGCCCGCAGCAGGTGCCCGGCGATCTGGCCGAGCAGCTCGGCGTGCGCGTCGGTGCGGGTCTGGTGGTAGTCGGGCACCTGGCAGACCTGCCACAGCCGGCCGACCTCGTCGCGCCCCGTCAGCAGCGGACGCAGGTCCTCGCGCTCCGACAGCGCCTCGTGCGTGCGCTGGTCGTCCTCGCTCCACGCGGGCACCAGGCAGTCCACGGGCGGCGGGCGCCGCAGGCTCGTCAGCAGCCGCTCGGCGCTGCGCAGGTCGAGGTCGCTGTTGCGCCAGAACAGGCGGGTCAAGGGCGGGAACGCGTGGCCCTCGATCGCCGCGACGACCTCCTCGGGGAGCCCGGCGGGCACCGCCCGGGTCGTCCCGAACGTCCCGTCGGCCTTGTAGCGCCCGGCCCGCCCCGCGATCTGCGCCAGCTCGGCGGACGACAGGTCGCGGTGGCCCCGGCCGTCGAACTTGCGCACGGCCGCGAACGCGACGTGCTGCACGTCCATGTTCAGGCCCATGCCGATCGCGTCGGTGGCGACGAGGTGCTTGACCTCCCCCGACTGGTACAGCGCGACCTGCGCGTTGCGCGTCCGCGGCGACAGCGCCCCGAGCACCACCGCCGCGCCGCCGTGCACCGCGCGCAGCCGCTCCGCCGCCTCGTACACGGCGTCGGCCGAGAAGGCGACCACGGCCGAGCGCGGCGGCACCGACGACAGCTTGCGCACCCCCGCGTACGTCAGCTTCGACAGCCGCGGCGCCCCGTCGATGCGGATGCGCGGGATCAGCCGCTCGAGCAGCCCGGCCACGGTGTCGGCGCCCAGGAACAGCGTCTCGGTGACGCCGCGCGCGTTCAGCAGCCGGTCGGTGAACGTGTGCCCGCGGTTGCGGTCGCCCGCGAGCTGGATCTCGTCGACGGCGAGGAAGGCCACGGGCCGGTCGACGGGCATCGCCTCGACCGTGCACACGAAGTACCGCGGATCCGCCGGGACCCGCTTCTCCTCGCCCGTGATCAGCGCCACCTGGTCCGCACCGCGCCGAGCGACGACCTTGTCGTAGACCTCCCGCGCGAGCAGGCGCAGCGGCAAGCCGATCATGCCGCTGCGGTGCTCCAACATGCGCTCGATGGCGCGGTGGGTCTTGCCCGTGTTGGTGGGACCGAGGATCGCTCGGACCTCTGACACCATGCGGGACCTGTAGCCCGCCAGCTCGCTCCGCGCGCGAAGTCAGGTCCGCCGCGTGTCGGAGCGCGCCCCGGCGATCAGCCTGCGGAGCGCCGCGCGCTGCTCCGGCGCGGCTTCGACGGCGCCCTCGCGGTGCAGCGCCGCGGCGGCCGTCAGCTGCGCGGCGACCCAGTCGAGCTGCGCCGCGGTCCGGAACCGGGCGCCGAAGGTCAGCGCGCTGCCGTCGGCCAGCCGCAGCCGCAGCGCGTCGCCCGCCCGCTCGGCGCCCGCGACCTCCCGCCACGGCAGCACCCGCCGCCACAGCCGCCGCGCGCGGAAGTGGCGCTCCAGCGCCAGGGCGCGATCGTCCCACGACAGCCGCAGCGCCGCTTCGGTCCGCCAGAACGCGTACCCGCGCTCCACGACCACCGCCGCGGTGCCGATCGCGGCCGCCACCACCCCGCCGGCCACCGACACCGTCCCCAACAGCGCCGTGGCGCCGCCCACCGCGGCGAGCCCCGCCGCCTGCACCCACAGCCGGCGGGCGGGCGGCGGGCCGAGCTCCACGTGGAGCCGCTCGTCGAGCACCACGTCGAGGCCCTCCGGCGCGTCGTCGAGCCTCACCGGCCCGCCGCCACGACCTCGCGGATCGAGGCCGCCAGCACGTCCGGCACCTCCTCCTGCAGGAAGTGGCCCGCCTGCGTCTCGACGAGCGAGGCGTGGGGCCAGGCCTCGCGCAGCCGCTTCAGCGCCCGCCCGAGGATCGGGTCGCGCAACCCCCACACGAGCCCCGTCGGGCCGCGCCAGCCCGCCGCCCACGCCCCGAGCGCGTCGAGCGCGGGCAGGCTCGGGTGGCCCTCGCGGTGCGGCACCATCCGGGCGAGCGCCAGCGGCCCGGCCCGCTGCCACGGGCGCCGCAGCGGCCAGGCGTAGGCGCGGCGCTCGAAGGAGCCGATGCTGGCGCGATCCCCCTGCACCGACGCGAGCGTGGGCACAGGGAACCCGAGGCCGTAGAACGCGAGCTCGCTCACGAGCGGCAGGTGCGCGAAGCGGTGGAACGCCGTGGCCTTCGCCGGGCGCCGCGGCGGCAGCACCGCTGTGTTCCCGAGGACGAGCCCGGCGAGCCGCCCCGCGCGATCGAGCCGCTCCGCCACGCCGCAGCCGAGGGGCCCGCCCCAGTCCTGCCCGACGACGACCACGCGCGGCCCGAGGTCCAGCGCCTCGCACAGCCCCCACAGGTGGTCGACGTGGTTCGTCACGGTGTGGAAGCCGCGCCCGGGCTTGTCGGACAGCCCGAACCCCGCGAGGTCCGGCGCGACGAGCCGCAGGCCGTCGGGCTGCAGCGCGCGGATCACCTTGCGCCACAGGAACGACCAGGTCGGGTTGCCGTGGACCATCAGCACGGTGGGGCCCTTGCCGGGCACGTCGACGGCGTGCATCCGGAGGCCCTGCACCGCGACCTCGCGCCGCGGGAAGGGCATCGCCGCCGAGAGCCAGGCCGGGAGCTCCGTCATCGCAGGCGCTCGGGCGAGGCGGTCACCGGGCCGACCCGTGTGCCGTAGACCCGGTCGGTGTACGCGGCCAGCGCGGCCGCCCGGGGACCGACGGAGGGGCCGTGCGGTGTGCGCTGCCGCGACAGCTCGAGGCTCACGAACCCGCCCGTCGGCCCGGGGCCGATCGACAGCGAGGCGTCGGCGATCCCGTCGTCGCTGGCGGGGCGCCAGCTGCCGTCGGCCCAGACGAGCGCCTCGCGGACGGTCTCGCCGAAGGTGGGCTCCACCAGGAAGCCCAGGCTGCCGGAGCGCGTGGCGTCGGCCCGGGCGAGGAGCTCCTTCTCGAGCAGCACGGGGTCGACCCCGAGCTCCTGCCGCTCGACCAGGGCGTCGTGGACCAGGGAGAACGGCACCTCGGGGACCATCATGCCCAGCGCGGCGCCGACCCGGGGGTTGAGCTCGGTGGGGATGAAGCCGCCCTGCGACAGGATGCCGTCGACGGTGAAGGCGCCGCGGTAGTCGACGGCCGCCCGCAGGTGCTCGCCGACCCGGCGGGCGATGGTGCGCATCCGCTCGCGCTCCGCCACCGGTGGGTCCCAGAAGGTGGCGGCGCGCGCGTAGAGGAAGCCCGTGCGCGTGCCGGCGCGCCGCAGGGTGACGAGCTCCGCGGGGCGCAGCACCACCACGTGGTCGGGGAACACGATGCCGTGGATGCTGCAGGGGATGCCGTCGAGGAACGGCATCACGCGGGCGCGCGCGCAGCGGCTCGCGAGGTGCTCGTAGGCGGCGAGGGCGTCGCGGCTGCTGGCGACCCGGCAGGTGTAGGTGGCGCCGCCGTGGAACCCGGCGGTGGCGTCGCCCGCCCACACGGTGCCCTCGCCGGCGTCGAGCCGGCGCGCGGCGGCGGTCAGCGCGTCGAGCGTGACCTCGACGATCTCCGACGGCGAGCGGGGGACGCCGGCCTCGTCCCACAGCGCGTCGACGACCGTCTTGTCCTCCAGGCGGCGCCAGGCGTCGGGCCGCGCGCCCCAGAACCGACGCCCCGCCACGGGCCGCCCATCCGAGAACACTGCGCCGATCGCCATCGCCTCGCCGTGCGGATCGAACCGGTCGACGGCGGCCTGCACCTCGTCGGGCAGATCGCGCAGGGCCGCCTCGGAGGCGAGGATGGCGTCCATCATCGGGAGGGGCGGCAGGCCGAGGAGGTGCACCTCGAGCTCGTCGGCGGGCGGGATGGCGCCGGTGCCCGCGCGCGCTGCGATCACGAGGCAGCGATCGGCCGAGAGCGCCTCGAGGCGCCGCGCCGTGGCCGCAGCGCCCTGCAGGACGTCCGAGGCGAGGATCCAGCGCCGCCCGCCGTAGATCCGGCGCATCGCCGCCTCCACCCGGTCGACCTGCATCGCCCCCTCCGGGGCGTCTCTAACGCGGGGCGGCCCGCGCCGAAGATTTCCACCCCGTCCTGGGTTAGAACCACGTGATGCTCCCCCTCCTCCTCACCGGCTGGATCGCGGGTGGCGCCCTGGCGGCGCCGGCCGTCCGCGTCGCCTCCGTCGAAGGCGCCAACCTCCAGCGGCCCGCGTGGTCGCCCGACGGCAGCAAGCTGTCGTTCGAGGCGAACTTCCACGAACAGAAGCGCATCGAGCTGTGGGTGGGGGAGCCCCGGCCCGACGCCTTCCAGCAGATCACGGCCAGCTCGCGCGCCACCTCGTCGATCACCGACGGCTTCCCGACCGCCCGCGGCGGCCTCGTGGCCCACGAGCTCGCCTGGGCGCCGAAGGGCATCGACGCCTACGTCTTCGCCGCCAGCAACGACCGCTTCGACTACGACCTGTACATCTCCGAGGGCGCGAAGCTCGCGAGCGGCCCCGGGGCCGACGGCGGGGCGCGCTGGTCGCCCAACGGGCAGTACATCGCGTTCACCTCGGCGCGCACCGGCGAGGGCGACCTCTACCTCATCGACACCAAGCAGATCGAGAAGCCGCCGCAGCGCCTCACCTCGCTCGACGACAGCTCGGAGCTCTACGTCGACTGGTCCCCCGACAGCGCGAACCTCGTGTTCGTGGCCCACAGCAACAAGGGCGACAACCTGTGGGTGCTCCTCGGCCTGCCGAGCACGCAGCCGTCCCGCCTGACCACCTGGCCGGGCAACCAGATCCGGCCCACGTTCTCGCCGGTGGCGCAGCGCATCGCGTTCTACGCGAACCACGACGACCCCGAGCGCTTCGACCTGTACGTGGTCGAGGTCGGCGCGGCGCCCCGCATGCTGGTCCGCGGCGTGTACCCCGACGCGCACGGCCCGTCGTGGACCCCCGACGGCAAGCACATCGTCTACGTCTCGCAGGACGACCAGAAGTTCAACCCGGTGCGGGCGGTCAAGGTCGACGACCCCGCGCGCACGGCCACCATCGACCTCGGGACGGTGGGCAACGGCGACCTGTCGGTCGTGCAGCGCAACGGCGCCATCTGGGCCGCGGTGGTGGCGTCGGGGCGGGTCGACGAGACGCGCCGGGACTTCAAGCGGCTCTACGTGGCGGAGCTCCCCGCGCTCCCCTGAGGCGCCGAGGGGTGGAGGTCGAGGTGGTGGTGCTCGCGATGCTCCTCGGGTGCGGACCGGCGCCGGCGCCCGCCACGTCGCCGGGATCGGTCGACTCCGCCGCGCCGGTCGACGGCGCCGGCGAGGGCACGACCTTCACGGTCGCGGTGTGGATGGCGGCCGACAACGACCTCGAGCCGCTGGTCCCGCGCGACCTCGACGAGCTCGAGCGCGCCGCCGGCCCGCGGGTGCGGGTGCTCGTGCAGCTCGACCGCGTGCCCGGCGGGCTGCTCGCCCACGGCGACTTCTCCGGCACCCGCCGCCTCGAGCTCACCCACGACGATGCCCGCGGCGCCCACCCCGCCGTGCTGGAGGACCTCGGCGAGGTCGACATGGGCGACGGCGCCGCGCTGGCCGACTTCCTGCGCTGGGCCGACGCCGAGGCGCCGGCCGACCACCTCGTGGTGGTGCTGTGGAACCACGGCGGCGGCTACTGGATCGCCTCCGACGACACCGACGACGACGCCATCGACATCGCCACCGGCGAGCTGTCCGACGCCCTGCAGGCTGTCGCCGACCAGCGCGGCGCGCCCGTCGACGTGGTCGGGTTCGACGCCTGCAACATGGGCGAGTGGGAGGTCGCGCACGCCCTGCGCACCCAGGCGCGGTTCCTGACGGCCAGCTCGGCCTGGGTCGGCGACGAGGGCTACGCCTACGGCCGCGCCTTCGCCGACCTCCCCACCGACGCCGACGGGCGCTGGGTCGCCGAGCGCCTCGCCTGGAGCGCCGGCGAGGCGGGCGAGCTCACGCAGGCGGCCGTCGACCTCGAGCGGGTGGGGGCCCTGTCGGACGCGCTCGACGGCCTGGCGGGCGCCTGGCTCGACGCCGACCTGGCGGGCTTCCGCGAGGCGCGCGACCGGGCCCGCGGGCTCGACCCGCCTGGGAGGACTTCTGGCTCGACGTGGGCGAGGCTCGCCGACGCCGCGGCGGCCGCCGATCCGTCGCTCGCCGCGCCGGCGGCGGAGGTGCGCACCGCGCTCGAGGCGGCGGTGTACGCCCGCTACACGCAGCCCGTGGTCGACTTCGCGTCGGGGCTGACCGTCTTCGCCGACACCTCGCGGCGCAGCGTCGACCGCTACCGCGCGGGGCCCTGGGCCGCCGACACGCGGTGGGACGAGCTCCTCGACCGAGCGGCCCGCCGCTGATGCGCCGGGGCTCGCGCTGGCCGCTGCCCTGGCCCTCGCGCTGGCGTGTGGGGGCGGCGGCGAGGGCGGCCCGCTGCAGGTGCGGGAGGGCGTGGCCTCGCTCCAGAAGCACGTCGAGGTGCCCGACACGCTCCACGACGCGCGCTGGACCGCGCGGCCCGTCGGCGTGACGAGCGGCGTGCCCGGGCCGACCGACCTCGAGCTGCTGGCGTGGTTCCCCGTCGCCGACGCCGATCGGGCCGCCGTCGAGGCGTCGCTGGGGGCGCCGCTCGGGCCGCCTGCCGAGGTGCGCGTGCCCGCGGCGCTCGCCGGGGCGCTGCCCGACGGCGCGATCGCCGGCCGCGAGGGCGAGGTGGTCGTGCTCGAGGGGACGCCGTGGCCCACGGTGGCGTTCGAGAACCTCCTCTGGCACGGCGCCTGGGCGGTCTGGACCGACGGTGGGATCGCGGTCTGGCTGCACACGCGCTGAGCTGCGCGTTACGCACGAGCGATGCCCGCTTCCGACGTCCCCGACCGCGCGCTCGACCGCCTCGACGGCAGCCGCGTCACCCTGCAGCGGTACCGCGACGACATGCGCACCGAGGCGCGGATCTACGCCGACCGCGACATGTTCCGCGCCATCCGCGCCGACGGCACGCTCGCGCAGCTCGCCAACGTCGCCACGCTGCCCGGCATCGTGGGGCCCGCGCTCGCCATGCCCGACGCGCACCAGGGCTACGGCTTCCCCATCGGCGGCGTCGCCGCGACCGACGCGTCGCCCGGCGGCGAGGGCGTGGTCTCGCCCGGCGGCGTCGGCTTCGACATCAACTGCGGCGTGCGCCTGCTCGCGACCGACGCCGAGGCGGCCGAGGTCGCCCGCCGGGCCGAGGCGCTGGCCGACGCGCTGATGGCACGGATCCCCGTCGGCTTCGGCAAGGCGGCGCGCACGCTCGCGGGCGGCGACGAGATCGACGGGCTGCTCACCGAGGGCGCCCGCTGGGCCGTCGACCGCGGCCTGGGCGAGGACGACGACCTCGTGCGGTGCGAGGAGGGCGGCGCCATGCCGGGCGCCGACCCGGCCGCCGTCTCCGACACGGCCAAGCGCCGCGCCGCCGGCCAGCTCGGCACCCTCGGCTCGGGCAACCACTTCGTCGAGGTGCAGCGGGTCGACGAGGTGTTGGACCCCGAGGGGGCCGCCGCCATGGGCCTCGCCGCGGGCCAGGCGGTGGTGCTGATCCACACCGGCAGCCGCGGGCTCGGCCACCAGGTCTGCACCGACACGGTCGACGCCTTCGGCAAGGTCATGAAGCGCTACGGCATCGCCGTGCCCGACCGCCAGCTCGCCTGCGCGCCGGTCCGCTCCCCGGAGGGCGAGGCCTACCTGGCGGCGATGGCGGCGGCGGCGAGCTTCGCCTGGGGCAACCGCCAGGCCATCACGCAGGCCGTGCGCGGCGCCCTGGGCCACGTGCTGGGCGAGACCGCCGTCCGGGTCGTCTACGACGTGGCGCACAACATGGCGAAGCGCGAGGTCCACGCCGTCGACGGGCAGCCGCGCGAGCTGTGCGTCCACCGCAAGGGCGCCACGCGGGCGTTCGGCCCGGGGCACCCGTCGCTCCCGGAGGCCTACCGCGCCGTCGGGCAGCCGGCGTTCGTGCCGGGCTCGATGGGCACGGCGTCGTACGTCGTGCTCGGCACCGACCGGGCGATGGCCGAGACCTGGGGCTCCATCTGCCACGGCGCGGGCCGCTCGATGTCGCGCACCGCGGCGAAGAAGGCGGTCACGCCGAAGCAGGTGATCGCCGCGCTGAAGGAGCGCGGCATCACGCTGCGCGCCGGGAGCAAGGCCGGGATCGTCGAGGAGTTCCCGGGCGCCTACAAGGACGTCCACGCCGTCATCGACGTGGTGACGCGGGCGGGCCTGGCGCGTCCGGTGGCGAAGCTCGTCCCCATCGCGGTCGTGAAGGGCTGAGCGCGGGGACTCAGAGCAGCGCGAGCAGCAGCGCGATCGCCACCAGGCCCACGAGCCCCACCGCCGCGAACGCGAACAGCACGAGCGACAGGATGAGCGGCAGCTTCGGGATGGGCTCGGGGTCGGGGTAGACGGGGTGCTCGCTGTCGGACAGATGCGCCACGGCGGCCGGCGGCGGCGGCGGCAGCGTCGAGAACCCGCTGTGGGCGCGGCGCGTCTGGCCGGCCTCGGCGTCGAGCGCCGGCAGGATCTGGGTGAGGTAGTCGACCACCTCGGCCGCCGAGGGGCGCTCCTCGGGCTGCTTGCCGAGCATGTCGGCGACGAGCTCGTCGAGCGCCGGGAGCACGCCCGGCACCTGCGATGCGAGCGGCGGGGGCGTGGTGGCGACGTGCTCCTGCATCACGGTGAGGGTGCGCCCCGAGAACGGCGGGTGCCCCGACAGCATCGTGTAGAGCAGCACGCCGAGCGCGTAGACGTCGCTGCGCGGCTCGAGATCGCCCGTCTGGACGTACTCGGGCGACATGTACTCGACCGTGCCGAGCCGCACCCCCACGTCGGTGAGCCCCTCGTCGTTGCTGGCGAGCCGCGCGAGCCCGAAGTCGAGCACCTTGGCGAGCTCGCGCCCGCGGTGGCGGTGCAGCACGACGTTGTTCGGCTCCACGTCGCGGTGGACGATCCCGCGCTCGTGGGCTGCGGCGAGCGCGCGCGCCACGTCGAGCGCGATCGGGCCGCCCGCGGCGCACCGATCACCCCGGTGCGCTTCAGACGTCGCCCAGGCGCTGCCCGTCGAGCAGCTCCATCACCAGGTAGTGGGTGCCCGCGAGCTCTCCGTCGAGCTCCTGGCCGAACGCGAGGCTGCGGACCACGTTCGGGTGCTCGATCTCCGAGGTCATCTCGAACTCGCGCGCGAAGCGCCGCACCACGTCGGGCACCATGCACAGCGGCTTGCGCAGCAGCTTCACCGCCACCCGCTCGGTGCTCTGGGTGTCGTGCGCACGGTAGACTCGCCCCGTCCGCCCCTCGCCGAGCAGCTTTCCGAGCTGATACCGCCCGGCGACCACGAGGCCCGGGCGCGGCGCGCCGACGTCGCTCACGCCTCGACTGTAGCGTGCGCGTCCCGTTTCGGATCACCGTGTACCGGATTCACGCATGTCACGCGGCCATCCCGCGGGCGTCAGGGCAGGTCGTCGAACTTGCTGGCGAACGGGTGCGCTGCGGGGCGGGGGGCGGCGCGCGCCGACCGCGCAGGGGCGGTGCGGACGCGGACGCCGTCGCCGAGATCCTCGCCCTCCACCTCGGGCAGGCCGAAGCGCGCGGTGAGGGCGCCGAGCACGCGCGGCGCGAGCCAGCGGCGGGTGGGGCGCACCATGAGCAGCACGCCGACCAGATCGGTGAGCACCCCCGGCGTGACGAGCAGGATCCCGCCCACCACGACGAGCGCCCCCTCCGTGAGCCGGTCGCCGGGCGGCAGGCCGCGCTTGAGCTCCGCCGACAGCTCGCGCAGCAGGTGGAAGCCCTCCCGCTTGGCCAGCCAGCCGCCGAAGACGCCCGTCACCAGCACCACGAGGAAGGTGGCCGGCAGCCCCATCCACTGCGACAGCAGCGCCAGCAGCGTGAACTCCGTCATCGGCACGCCGACGAACACGAGCAGCAGCGCCAGGGTCGTGCGCCACGACATCAGCCACCCTCCCGCTTCGCCGCCTGCCACCGGGCCTCGAGCGCGTCGATGTCGACCTCGTGGACCGACCGCCCCTCGGCGGCGAGCCCGGCCTCGACCCGGCGGAACCGGCCCTCGAACTTGCGGATGGCGGTGCGCAGGGCGTCCTCGGCGGAGACCGGCAGGTGGCGCCCCAGGTTCACCAGCGCGAACAGGAGGTCGCCGAGCTCCTCCTCGATGGCCCCGGCGTCGCCGGCGGCGATCGCCTCGTCGAGCTCGACGAGCTCCTCGTCGACCTTGCGGCGGACGGCGGGGGCGTCGGGCCAGTCGAAGCCCACCCGCGCGGCCTTCTCGCTGACGCGGTGGGCGCGCAGCAGGGCGGGGAGCGCGTCGGGCACGCCGTCGAGCGCGGAGCCGCCGGCGCGGGCGCGCGCCTTGCGGGCCTCCCAGGCCTCGATCCCCACGTCGGCCTCGGAGCGCGCGTGGTCGGGGTCGAACACGTGGGGGTGGCGCTCGATCATCTTGGCCGTGATGCCGCGGATCACGTCGTCGACGCCGAACGCGCCGTCGGGGCGATCCCCCGCGATCCGGGAGAGGAGCAGCACCTGGAACAGCACGTCGCCGAGCTCCTTGCGCACCTCGGCCGCCTCGCCGCGATCGAGCGCCTCGCACAGCTCGTAGGCCTCTTCGAGCACGTAGGGGCGCATCGACGCCCACGTCTGCGCGCTGTCCCACGGGCAGTCCGTCCGGAGGCGCTCCACGACCTCCGCCAGCGCCCGAAACGCGGTGTCCACCAGGTCCCTCCCGATGTCGGCTCTGTACCCTGCCGCCGCCGGCCGCGCGCCGTGGGATAGGATGGGGCACCGCGGAGCCACCGAGTGAGTTCGGCCCCCCAGCAGTTCGGCGACTACCACCTGCTCGAGAAGATCGCCACGGGCGGCATGGCCGAGGTGTACCGCGCCCGGGCCTACGGCCTGGCGGGCTTCGAGAAGATCCTCGTCATCAAGAAGGTGCTCCCGTCGCTCGCGAAGGACGACGAGTTCATCAACCTGTTCATCGACGAGGCCAAGATCGCCGTCCAGCTGCTGCACGTGAACATCGTGCAGGTCTTCGAGCTCGGCGAGGTCAACGCCCAGTACTACATGGCGCTGGAGTACGTGCACGGGCTCGATCTGGCCCGCCTCGTCTCGCGCGCGAAGAACAAGGGGCCGTTCCCCATCGCGCTGGCGCTGTTCGTGACCTGCGAGGTGCTCAAGGCGCTGGCCTTCGCCCACGCCCGCACCGACGAGGACGGTCGCGCGCTGCAGATCGTGCACTGCGACATCAGCCCGCAGAACGTGCTCGTGAGCTACGCGGGCGAGGTCAAGATCACGGACTTCGGCATCAGCCGGGCAGCGTTCCAGGCAGCCTCCCTCCACGACGTGATCCGCGGCAAGTACGCCTACATGAGCCCCGAGCAGGTCGACGGCAAGGTGCTCGACGGCCGCTCCGACATCTTTTCACTCGGCATCGTGCTGTTCGAGCTGCTCACGGGCCGGCGGCTGTTCAAGGCGAAGACCCGCGAGGAGACGGTCGCGCGGGTGCGGCGGGCCGAGGTGCCCTCGCCGCGCAACTACCGGCCCGAGATCTCCGAGGACCTCGAGGCCATCCTCCTGCGGGCGCTGGCCCCGCGGGTCGAGGACCGCTACCTCACCGCGAGCGACTTCCTCGAGGACCTCGGCGTGCTCATGGTCCGCGAGGGCCACCGCGCCACGAACAACGATCTCGCGGCCTACGTCCGCGACGTCATCGAGAGCGACCGCGTCCGCCCGGAGAAGAAGCGCGAGGGCGCGCTCGAGCCCTCGGCGGTGGTGGTGGTGGCGTTCGAGGCCTTCGCGCCGCCGCGGTCGCTGTCGCAGCCGCGCACCTCCCTCGCGGCGCTGACCCAGGAGTGGTCGGCGATCGTGTCGGAGGCGGGCGGCGAGGTGTGGGAGCAGTCCGACGGCTCGATGCTGGTCTGCTGGGTGGCGGGCGAGCTCAAGGAGACGCTCGGCACGGCCGTGCGCGCCACCATCGCGCTCAAGAAGGCGACCTCGCGGGCGGGCTACCGGCTGTCGGCCGGGGTGGCGCCCGGGGTGGCGCAGGTCGACCCCGACACCCGGCGGCCCGGCGAGGGCTGGGAGCTGGCGGGGCCGTTCTACCTCGCGCGGTGGATGATGAACCTGTCGGCTCACCGCGGGCGCCCGCTGCTCACCGAAGTCGGCGCGAAGCAGGTGGGCGAGGAGCAGAAGAGCGTGCTCCTCGGGCGCATCTCCATCCTCGGCAACCGCTACATCAACCTCTACGAGGTGGGGTAGCCGCGGAGCTACTCGATCGGCGCCGGGGGCACCGGAGACCACCCCGTGTCGGGCAGGTCGGCCAGCACGGCGTCGCGGACGGCGTCGAGGCGATCGAGCGGGATGCCGGCGCGCGCCGCGGCCGAGGCCTCGCGCTCGTCCGCCATGTCGTCGACGGCGTCGCGATCGTAGCGGTCCTGCACGCCGCCGAGCATCGAGTGGCCGGCGCGGCTGCGCGGCGCGATCACGCCCGAGCACGCCGAACTGGGCGGGGTTCAGCAGGCGGCCGGTCCCGTCGACCACCACCCACTCCTCGGCGACGACCTTGTCGAGGATCGGGTCGAGCTCGGGCGGCTCGCCCCAGGCCACGCGCCAGGCGTCGGTGCGCTCGCCGCCCGGCTGGCGGACGACCCAGTCGCTGCGCCGCACGACCCAGGCGTCGACGACGTAGTACACGTCGCGCTGGAGCTGGGCCAGGCGGTCCTCGACCGTGTCGGGTTGCACCGGCGCGTCCTCGCCGGGCAGGGTGGCCGCGGAGGCCCCCAGCGGGGCAGCAGCCAGGAACAGAGCCATCCACCTCGACATCACGGTCCTCCCTCCCTCGTCTGTAACGAGTCCTCTCGCTGCATACGTAAGCAACATGGCGGTGCGATGCAGCACCCGCCAGGGGAGGTGACGAATGTGGACAGAGGCGGGATCCTGGATTGCAGTGATATTCCTGTTCGTGACGCCGCCGGTGCTCGTGCTGATCGGGCTCTCGGCCTGGTACGCGCGGGTGCGTCGGCGTCGGGAGCGGCTCGACGGCGTGTGGGGCTGGCTCGGCGTCAGAGGCGTAGCCGGGCCGCGCGCAGCGGAGATACGCGCAGGCACCCGGAGGGCGAATGAGCGAGCAGCCGCACGTGATCGTGGTGGGAGGCGGCTTCGGCGGCCTCGAGGCGGCCCGCCACCTGCGCAAGGCCCGAGTCCGCATCACGCTCGTCGACCGCGCCAACCACCACCTCTTCCAGCCGCTGCTGTACCAGGTCGCCACGGCCACGCTGGCGCCGTCCGACATCGCGGAGCCCATCCGCGGCGTCCTGCGCAAGCAGGCCAACGTGGCGGTGCGGATGGCCGAGGTCACGAACGTCGACCTCGCGCAGAAGCGGGTGCACCTGCAGGAGGACGGCCACTCCGTCGATCTGGCCTACGACAAGCTCGTGCTCGCGGCCGGCGCGTCCCACAGCTACTTCGGCCACGACGACTGGGCGGCCGACGCGCCCGGCCTCAAGACCATCGCCGACGCGCTGGAGATGCGGCAGCGCATCCTGTGCGCCTTCGAGCGGGCGGAGTGGGAGCCCGATCCGAAGCAGCGCGCGGCGCTCACCACCTTCGTCGTCATCGGTGCGGGCCCCACCGGGGTCGAGCTGGCCGGCGCCATCAAGGAGATCGCGTTCCGCACGCTCCGGCGCGACTTCCGCAACATCGACAGCACCCGGGCCCGCGTGCTGCTGCTGGAGGGCGGGCCCGCCGTCCTGCCCGCGTACCCCGAGCACCTGCGGCAGCGGGCGCTCGAGCAGCTCCAGCACCTGGGGGTGGAGGTGAAGCTCGGCGCCATGGTCACCGGGGTCGACGCGCACGGCGTGGACGTGGGCGAGGAGCGCATCGACGCCGGCACGGTCCTGTGGGCGGCGGGCGTGCGCGGCGCCTCGCTCGCGAAGACGCTCGAGGTGCCGCTCGACAAGGCGGGGCGGGTGCCCGTCGGCCCGGACTGCAGCGTGCCCGGCCACCCCGACGCGTTCGTCGTGGGCGACCTGGCCGTGTTCGTGCCCGAGGGCCAGGAGCGGCCGCTGCCCGGGGTCGCGCAGGTCGCGATGCAGATGGGCAAGCACGTGGCCCACCAGATCCGGCGCGATCTCGCGCAGGAGCCGCGCGAGACCTTCGTGTACAACGACAAGGGCTCGCTCGCGACCATCGGGCGCACCAAGGCGGTGGCCGACGTGGGGCGGATCCAGACCAGCGGGCTGCCGGCCTGGCTGCTGTGGGCCTTCGTCCACATCGCGTTCCTGGTGACGTTCCGCAGCCGCGTGCTCGTCATGACGAAGTGGGCCTGGGACGTGGTTCACCTACGAGCGCGCGGTCCGGCTCATCTGGCGGTAGCCCCGGCCCCGCGGTTACCTGCACCGCGGCCCCGGGGGCAGGGCCTCCGGGGGGCCGGAGGGGCGTGAACAGGTCCATTGGCAGCGGCGCGCCGGTCCGCGGCTGGCGCCTGGCGGTCGACGCGGTCGGCGTGCTGGTGACGGGCGCGCTCCTGGGCGCGATCCTCGATCTGGTGCTCGCCCCGCGGCTCGGCCCGGTGCGGCTCGGCCTGCTCATCGACGCCGGCACCTTCGCGCTCGCGGCGGGGAGCCTGGCCCTCGTCGTGGGCACGGTCGACCGGCTGTCGCTCGGCCACGCCGCCTTCGTCGCCGTGGGGGCCTACGTCGCCGCCGTCATCGGCTACTACGTGCACGTGATCGCGCTCGGCTCGGCGGCGCACCTCGGCGGCGAGCTCGGCCCCACCGCGGGCATCGGCGCGCTCGGCGCCCTGGCGGGGGCGCTCGTGGCCGGGGCGATGGCCGTGCCCGTCGGCGTCGTCTCGGTGCGCTCGCACCCGGCCGTGCTGCCCGTGGTCACGCTGCTGCTCGATCTCGCGCTGGTGCGCGGGCTCCGGGCGACCCACGACGTGCTCGCGGATCCGGGCACCATCCGCACGGCCTCCGTGCACACGCTGGCGACGAGCCTCGGCGGCCCGGTCGGCTTCACCAGCGCGCCGTTCACCACCACCCTGCTGTGGGTGTGCATCGGCCTGGCGATGCTGTTCGCGGCGGCCTCGGTGGTGACCCGGCGCCCGCCGCCGACCTCGCTCGCCGGGCGCACCGCCGTGTTCGCGGTCGGGTGCGCGCTCGCGGGGCTGGCGGGCGGGATGATGGCGCTGCACGTGGGCTTCGTGCAGCGGCCGGCCACCTTCGGGCTCGCCACCTCGGTCGAGCTGCTGGCGGCCGCGCTCGCGCTGGGCTGGGGCTCGGTGACGGGCGCCACCGTCGCGGGCGTGGCGCTGGTGCTGGCGCTCGAGGTGCCCCCGATCGCGGCGCACCCGACGGTCGTGTTCGGCGCGGTGGCGCTCGCTGCCATCGCGCTGCGCGTGCGCGGCCACCTGCCGACGTGGGAGCCGTGGCGCCGAGCGGGCTAGGTTGCTCGCATGTCCGAGCCCCAGGTCCTGCAGCACGAAGGCGCCGTCGAGGTGCGCTACGACATCGGCTGGTCGGAGGTCGTCGAGCGCTGGCAGCACGACGAGCCGTTCGTCGACGCCTGGACGGAGCGCCTCGCCTCGCTGCCGAACGCCGCGATCTTCTGGGAGACGCCGCCGGTCACGGCCGCCGACCGCCCGTTCGCCTACGTCGCCGTGGACGCCCCGGGGCTCGCGCGGGCGCCGGCGGACGAGCAAGCCTTCGCCGGGCCGTGGGCCAGCGCCCCGGCAGGTCCGGTGGCCACGTTCGCCAACCTGGGGCGCGACGCGGTGCTGGTCACGCCGCGGCCGCTCGCTGGGCCTCGAGCGGCGCAGCGCTACCCGCACCTGCTCGCCTTCGTCCGCACCGCACCGCAGGCGCACCAGCGCGCGCTGTGGCGGGCGGTGGGCGCGGCCGTCGCGGCGAGGCGCTCCGCGCGGCCCGTGTGGGTGAGCACGGCCGGGATGGGCGTGTTCTGGCTGCACGTCCGCCTCGACGACCGTCCCAAGTACTACCGCTGGCGGCCCTACCGCGACGATCCCGGAGCCTAGGTGCTCCGGCTCACCCACGCCACGGTCGACCTCGCGTCGGGCGCCGTCGAGCGGGACGACGGGGCGTCGGTGCGGCTCACGAGCACCGAGCGGGCGCTGCTCGCCTACCTCGTCGCGCACCCCGACGAGGCGCTGCCCCGGGCGAGGCTGCTCGGCGACGTGTGGGGCTACGCCGCCGCCGTGTCGTCGCGCACGCTCGACACCGCCGTCAAGACGCTGCGGCGCAAGATCGAGGGCGACTCGCGGCAGCCGGACCACGTCCACACCGAGTGGGGCACGGGCTACCGCTTCTCGGCGCTCGCCGTGCTCCCGCCGGCGCCGACCGCGCTGGCGGGGCCGCTCGTGGGCCGGCAGGCGCTGCTCGCCGAGCTGCGCGGCGCCACCGAGGCGCTCGTCACGCTGGTGGGCATCGGCGGCGTCGGGAAGTCGCGGCTCGCCGCCGAGGCGTTCGCCGACGCCTGCAGCGTGTCGCTGGCGACGGTGGCGCCCGAGGTCGACGCCGTCGACGCCGCGGTGGCCGTGGCGCTGCCGGCGGGCGGGAGCACCGTCGAGCGGCTGCGCGCTTGCCCGCTGCTGGTGCTCGACGAGGTCGAGAGCGTGATCGACCCCGTGCGCAGCCTGGTGCCGGACTGGCTCCGCCAGGTGCCCGGGCTGCGCGTCGTGTGCACGAGCCAGCGCCCGCTGCGGGTCGCGGGGG
>JAWKRQ010000089.1:0-30786 GCA_041389545.1 Myxococcota bacterium
GCCGGCATCAAGTGCGGCGCGGGCCTCGCCTGCGTCGACGACCCGAACGACGGCTGCGACCCGGCCTCGGGCGGGCGGGACTGCGGCGGCAAGTGCATCGCCTGCGACTCGCCCGATCTCCACCGCACCGTGATGAGCGACAACCCCGAGCAGTGCGCCGCGATGCGCTTCACCTGTGGCGACGGCGAGGAGGCCTGGTTCGACGACTGCGGCTGCGGCTGCATCAAGAAGTAGCGGGCGCCCACTCGGCGTGGAACCCGAGGGGCACGCGCCAGGGCAGCGTCACCCGCGCGACCGGCTCGGCGTCGACCTGCTGGGCGTCGAGCACCCACAGCTCGGAGGCCGCCTCGTCGGGGTGCGTGAGCATCGTCAGCACCCAGCCGTCGTCCTCGGCGGTGCCGCCGGGGCGCGGCGCGAACACGACCTCGCCGCCGCGCCAGCCGTCGGGGTAGGCGCGGGTGACCTTGCGCCCGCCGCCGTAGTCGAGCTTGTCGAAGCCCTCGAACTGCAGCTCGGGGGTGCGCGCCACCCGCGGGTGGTAGCCGAAGCGCGCCTGGCGGCCCCAGGTCGCGTCGTTGACCCGCGGGAACTCGGTCGGGTGGTCGTCGAGGGTCTCGACCCGGGCGGTGCCGCTGGCCAGATCCAGCGTCCACCGCGTGGTGACCGGGGCGAGCTCGATGATGTCGAGGTGGGGCACGCCCTCGCGGCGCTCGGCGGGGATGGGGTCGTCGATCCGGCAGCCGGTCACGACCACGGTCTCACCGTCCTCGTAGGACGACGACAGGTGGTAGACGTAGCAGGCCGGCACGTCGAACCAGCGCACCGCGCCGCCCGACCGCGGCCACAGCCCGATCCGGGCCGGCGCCTCCTTGTCGAAGCCGATGCGGAGCTTGCCGGCGCGCATCGCCGCGGGGTCCCAGCCCATCGGCAGGTCGAGCAGCACGACGAAGCGGTCGGTGAAGCCGATGTCGTGGGGGATCCGCGGGCCGGCCACGTCGACGTCCTCGACGCGGACGAGCTCGCCCTCGGCGCTGGCGATGCCGACCCAGTAGAACGGCGGCTTGTGCAGCTGGTAGCCGAAGAAGAGCAGCTCACCCGTGCGCGGGTCGACCTTCGGGTGCGCCGCGACGGTGCGCTTCAGCGCGGACGCGAACGGCGGCGGCCCCAGGGTGTCGAGCGTGACGGGGTCGAGCTCCAGCGGCCGCCCGGAGAGCCACCAGGTGGTGATGAGCCGCCCGCGGTGCGCCACGAGGTGCGTGTTCGCGGTGTCCTTGAGCGGCGGGCCGCCCGGGGGCGCCACCGGGTGGAGGATCCCGCCCCACAGCGCGTGGCCGGCCTCGGCCTCGGCCTGCAGCGCGGCGGTGCGGGTGCGCCGGCAGCGGTAGACGGGCCCCTCGTCGCCGAAGTGGACGGCGTGGACCATCCCGTCGCCGTCGAACCAGTGGGATTTCCCCAGCGGCGGGAACTGGTCGTCGGGGGCGTTGCGGGCGAACGTGCCGCGCAGGGCCTCGGGCAGCGTGCCCGCGACCCGAAGCGGGGTCGGATCGCGCTCCACCCCCACGGGAGCGTGCACGCCGTCGCGGTAACCCATCGGATCCTCCTGCAGAGCGGTGCAGGATAAACCCCACCGGGGGTCAGCGCATGGCATTCGTGATCGGGGTCCACCAGACGGCGTTCCGCCGGGACGACGACCGGACCCACGCCGAGCTCGCAGCCGAGGCGTTCGGCGGCGCAGTGCAGGACGCCGGGCTCGATCCGGCCGACATCGACGCGGTGTGGTTCGGCAGCACCACCGTCGGCGCCTGGGGGCAGCCCGCGATCGCCGGGCCGGCCGTGATGATGGGGATCGCCCCGCAGGGCGCGCCGGTGATCTCGGTGGAGGGCGCCTGTGCGACGGGCGGGCTCGCGCTGCACGCCGCGTGGCTCGCGGTGATGGCCGGGCAGGCGGATCTGGCGGTGGCCATCGGGGTCGACCGCGCGCCGAAGGACGACGTGGTGGGCCTGCTCGACGGCGTCACCCTGGTGCCGGGCGAGTGGGAGGAGCCGCCCTCGCGCCACGACCGCGAGCGCTTCGGGCGGCGCCAGGCCCGCTCGGTCGGCGACAGCGGCTGGCAGCCCATCCCCGAGCGCCCGCTGCTGCTCGACGTGGCGGCGCTCGAGGCGCGCTACGGCGTGCGCGCCGGGTCCTGCTCGCGGCGCGACCTGGCGCAGGTCGTGGCGAAGAGCCGCGCCGCGGGGGCGGAGAACGAGCACGCCTGGCTCCGCAAGCCGATCACCGCCGAGGAGGTCCAGGCCGAGCCGATGATCGTGGAGCCGTTCACGCGCTCCATGGGCTGCGCGCTCGTGAGCGGCGGCGCGGCGGTGGTCGTCGCGTCGGAGTACGGGCTGGCGCGGCTGCCGAGCCGGGCGCGCGCGGTGCGCGTGGCGGGGATGGCGGCGGGCGGCGGGCTGTGGCGTGGGCTGGGCCAGCGTCCGGCGCTGGAGCGGGTGGCGCGGCGGGCGTTCTCGGCGGCGCACACCACGCCCGAGTCGGTCGACCTCGCCGAGGTCCACGACGCGACGGCCTGGGCCGAGCTCAAGTGGCTCGACGCGCTGGGGCTGGGCTCGCTGTCGGAGGTCGCCGCGTGGACGCGCGGCGGCGAGACCGGGCGCGACGGGCGGCTGCCCGTCAACCAGTCCGGCGGGCTGCTCTCGAAGGGCCATGCGCTGGCGGCCACGGGCCTCGGCCAGGTCGGCGAGCTCGTGGCGCAGCTCCGCGGCGAGGCGGGCGCGCGCCAAGTGCGCAAGCGCACGCCGCGGGTGGCCGTCGCGCACAACGGGGGCGGCCTCGTCGGCTTCGACGACGCCACCAGCGTGGTGACGGTGCTGCGCGCCGAATAGCGCCTAGTCGCGGCCCCGCAGCCACCACCACGCGCCGACCGCGAGGAACAGGACCCCCGCGACCAGCGCGAGCGGGCCGCGCGACGCGGCCTCGCCCGTTCCGAGCAGCGACTGGTACGCGCCGAAGGCGATCAGCAGCGGCGCGCTCGCCAGCATCATCCCCGCTCGCACGTCCAGGCGGACCGGATGGCGTCGACTCGTAAGCGGCACGTCCTCGTCCATCACTGCCTCCTTCGCGATGAATCGGCGCTCTCGCGCCGAGCGTTGCATCCTACCGCCCCAGCGGCCATAAGGCCAAGCCGCTGGAGGCCGCGCATGCTCGTCGACTCCCGCCCGAGCCCTCGGGCGCTCATCACCGGGTTCGTGCTCGCCATCGGGCTGTGCGCGATGAACTCCTACCTGACGCTGTCGTTCGGCGTCATCGAGGAGGGCCCCACCATCGCGGCCCTGCTGTTCTTCGCCGTGTTCTTCGTGGCGAAGACGCGCATCACGACCACCGAGATGGTCATCGTCGCCACCATGGGCTCGGCCGGCGGCAGCCTCGGCTTCATCAGCAACTTCTACGCCGCGCGCACGATGACGGGCGAGCCGTTCTCGCTGTGGGAGGCCGCGGCGTTCGCCACCGTCACGAGCCTGCTCGGCATGCTCTTCGTCATCCCGCTGCGCGACCTGCTCATCCTCCGCGAGGACCTCCCGTGGCCCGGCGCCAAGGCCACCCAGGGCGTCATCACCGCCCTGGTCGACGCGCCCGACCGCCGCCAGCCGGCCATCCTCGCGGTCACCACGCTCCTGTGCATGGCGTACGTCGTCCTCAACGACGACGGCGGCGTGGGCCTGCTCCCGTCCGAGACGGTGCTGCCCGTCATCGGCGCGTTCGGCGCGTCCATCGCCTGGTCGCCGTTCGCCATCGGCGGCGCCTACCTCATGGGCTTCTCCACCTGCGTCGGCTTCTTCTTCGGCGGGCTCGTGCTGCTGCTCATGGCGCCGTACACCCCCGAGCCCGGGGCGCCGCACCACTACATCTGGCCCGGCATCGGCTTCCTCGTGGCCGGCGGGCTCACCAACCTCGCGCTGAACTGGCGCGTCGTCGCAGCGTCGCTGCGGTCGCTCACCTCCCTCGGCACCGACGCCCAGGACGACGACGACCCGGTGCTCTCGCGCACCGCCCTGGCCGTGCTCGCGGTCGTCGCGCTCGGCGTGACGGCCATCTTCTCGGGCATCGTGCTGGGCATGAACGTGGTCGCCATCCTCGGCCTCATCGTGGTCGGCGGCTTCCTGCAGAACGTGATCGCCACGCGCGCCGCCGCGCAGACCGCGTTCAACCCGGCGCGGGTGATGGGCGTGCTGATGGAGGGCATCACCGCCGCCACCGGCATGCCGCGCGCGCCGGACAACCTGGTCGGCGCGGGCTTCGTGGCCGGCAGCGGCGCGCAGGCGGGCAACCTGGCGGGCGACATGGCGTACGGCCGCTGGTACCACGTGCCCTCGCGCTGGCAGTTCTGGGCGCAGTTCGTCACGGTGCTGCCCTGCGCCTTCGTCTCGGCCTGGGTCTTCACCCAGATCGAGGCCACGCAGCCCGTCGACCTCACCGGCGGCTCCCTCGCGGCGCCCGTGGCCAAGATGTGGGCCACCACGGCGCTCGTGTTCGACGGCTCCACGCCGATGCCGGCGGGGGCGATGTCGGCGCTCGCCATCGGCGCGGTGATCGGCGCGGCCTACACGCTGATCGAGCAGCTGCCGCCGATCAAGGGCTGGCTGCCGGCGTCGATGGGCATCGGCCTCGGGCTGGTGCTGCCCATCGGCTTCGACTGGGCCTTCTTCCTGGGCGGCGTGCTGCTGTGGATCGTGCTCGGCCGCGGGTTCAAGGTGAGCGAGCTGACCCTGACCACGCTGGCGGTCGGGGCGATCGTGGCGGAGGGCTTCGGCGGCGTGCTCAAGCCGATCCTCACGCTGGCCGGGATCCTCTGACACCTGCTGCAACCGTGTCAGCGCCGGTCAGCGGACACGGTCGGGCGCGACGCGCTACGATCCGGCCCGATGGAGGTCTGGATGCGGTTCGGACGGTTCGGTGCGCTGGCCCTGCTGGTGGGCTGCGGCAGCGGGAACTCGGTGCGCGGCGATGTCGACGGGGATCCGGTGCCGCTGCGCAGCGGCTACTTCGCGCAGGACGACAACTTCTTCGACGGCGGCGACGGCATCATCTACGTCCGCCTCACCGACATCGAGGACGCCTGCGCGGCCGACACGCAGTGGAACGCCGACATCGAGGACGCCGACGACACGTCGGACCTCGAGGACTTCTGGCAGGACGATCTGCCCGAGGACTTCTGGGTCATCGACCTGTACCTGCGGGTCGGCGACCCCGACGACGACCTGTCCGGGAAGATCCTCGACGGCGTGGCCTGGGACGAGGTCACCGAGAAGGACGACCAGATCTACGGCCAGATCACGCACTACACGTCGTACCTCGACCAGGAGTACTGGGACGCGCTGCTCGGCGGCCCCGGGGTCGATCCCGACGACTACTACGGCGTCTGGTACACCGACGGCGGCGACCTCGAGCCGGCAAGCACAAGCGGGCCGAGCAGGTGAAGGGCCGCTTCGAGACCGAGGTGGCCGACATCGAGGACCGGCGACACCCGCGGCAACGTCGACATCTCGTTCAAGGTCGAGCGCTGCCCGGAGATCGAGCGCTACCTGTTCTGAGCGCCCGAGCTACCCGCCGGCCTTCAGCGCCAGGGTGATGCCCTTGGCCTCGGACGGGGTCTTCAGCTCGGCCGCGGGCTCCGTGTCGGCCATCGACATCGGGTCGCCGACGGCGTCGAGGCGGGCGGTGAGCACCACCTCGGCCGGCAACGCCCGCGGGTGCGGCCCCATCTGCACCACGTCGGCCTCGGTGAGGTCGAACGTCAGCGGGAACGGCCCGGCGGGCAGCTTCTTCGCCGCGAGCGGCGGGCCCGGCTTCGCGGGGTCCTTGACCGAGACGAAGACGGCGGCGCCCTGCGCGTCGCCCTCGAAGGTGATGGTGCCCTCCAGCGCGAGCTTCGCGCCGGCCTCGGCCGGGGCGGCCGGGGGCGCCGGGCTGGCCCGCTCGACGGGGGCCTCCGGCGCGGAGGTGGCGGGCGACCCGCCGCTGCACGCCGTGAGCGCGCCGAGGAGGGAGACGAGGACCAGGTGTGTGTTCGACATCCGCCGCTGGTATCCGGGCCGGATCGGGCGGGCCGTCACGAGATGTCGGGGCCCCCTCAGGCGCCGTGGGTCAGCACCACGCGGCTGGCGGAGCGCGCCCAGCCCTCGAGCGTCTCGGCCGCGGTGGCCGGCAGCGCCGGGCTGCGGCGGCGCAGCAGCGCCAGTGCCTCGTCGACGGTGTGCACGCGCAGCCAGCCGGTCAGCGCCTCGCGGTCGAGCCGGTAGCGGTCGACCACGTCGCGGGCGAGGCAGCGCGACAGCCGCTCGAGCTGGAACCGCTCCCACGGGGTGAGCCCGTCGGGCGGCACGACGACCTCGAGGTCGGAGCTGACCCACACGGGCGGCAGCGGCGGGCCGTCGGCGCGCGCCCAGCGCCGGCCGTCGGCGGTGGCGGCGAACACGCCGGGCGCGCAGACCACGACCCCGAGCCGGGCCAGCCGCCGGACGAGCTTGTGCAGCAGCGGCGCCTCGATCTTGTCGAAGGCGTCGCGGTCGAACGCGGGCGTCCCCTCGCCCGGGTAGTGCGGGCCGTCGTCGCCCGACCAGGGGGCGAAGAGGACCTCGCGGTGCTGCTCGGCGAGCAGATCGAGGAACACGACCTCGTCGACGGCCCCCTCACCGGCCTGGCGCAGCGCCGCCCGCACCGCGGGGACCGCGCTGTGCAGGTCGGGCTCGACCAGGCGGTGGATCAGGCGGTCGATGGCGTCCTCGGTCGACCCGGCGAGGACGTGCTCCAAGCCGAGGTCGAGCGCCAGCTCCCGGCTCACGAAGTCCGCGCCGACGACGCCCAGCGCCTCCAGCGCCCGCAGGGCCCTGCCCCAGCGCGGGTCGTCCTCGAGGCGCCCGTCGAGCGCGACGGCGAGGCGCTTCGCCAGCCGCCGCGTGTCGGCGGCGGCGAGCGTGCCCTGCAGGGTGCGCTTGGGGCGCTCGGCGTCGATGGCGGCGGCCAGCGCGGCCAGATCGTGGAGCAGCGGCACGGGCCCCGGGGTCGGCGCCTCGAGGTCGTCCGGGGCGTCCATCACGGCCTCGTCGAAGTCGTAGTCGACGGGCGGGGCCAGCGGCAGGCCAGGTGGAGCAGGACGCGCACCGGCTCGCCGTCGTCGCCGCGGTGGCGCTCGATCAGCCGGCGCCGAGCAGCTCGCGCAGCGTGGCCCGGATCCTGCGGGGTCGAAGCTCGTGCCGAGCACGCGGGCGTCGATGGCGTGGCGCTGGACGGTGTGGAGCAGCGCGGGCGCAGCGGCGCGACAGCGCGGCCACGCGCTCGACCAGCGCCGGGTCGACGGCGTCGTCGCCGTCGGGGCGCGACCGCCGGGCCATCCGCACCAGCACGGGCACGCCGCGCTCGCGCAGCGTCGCCACCGTCGCGCCGAACGCGTCGTCCACGCGGCGCCGGGTCGGCGACAGGGCCTCGGTCGTGTGGGCGTCGAGCGGGACCACGGCCGCGATCTCGTCCCAGATGGCGGGCTCGGCGACCTCGAGCACCGACGCGCCGCGGCGCGTGCTCCACGCGGTAGGGTAGCCCTGCTCGGTCAGGAAGAGCTGGCGCCGCTCGGCGAGCTCCTGCTCCCGCGTCTCGGACGTGACGACCGAGTAGAACACGGCCTGGTTGGCGCCCGGCTTGGCCCGCAGCACGCGCCCGAGGCGCTGCGCCTCCTCCTGGCGGCTGCCGAACGTCCCCGACACCTGGATCGCCACCGACGCCGACGGCAGGTCGATCGCGAAGTTCCCCACCTTCGACAGCGCCAGCACCTTGGCCTCGCCGCGCCGGAAGGCGTCGAACGCGGCCTCGCGCTCGGCGGCGGGGGTCTCGCCGGTCACGATCGGCACCCCCAGCTTGCGCGCCAGCCAGCCGAGCTGGTCGAGGTAGGTGCCGAGCACCAGGATCCCCTCGCCCTCGTGGCGGGCGATGAGCTGCTCGACCACGGGCCCCTTCCGCGGGTTGGTGGACGCGATGCGGACCTTCGCCGTGGCACAGCCCCGCCTCGACGTACTTCAGGCGGTCGGTGTCGGGCAGCGGCACGCGCACCTCGACGCAGGTGGCGGTGGCGATCCAGCCCTGCTCCTCGAGCGCGCGCCACGGCAGGTCGTAGCGCTTGGGCCCGACCAGCGCGCGAAGACGATCGGTCTCGCGGGCGTCCTCTCGGACGAGGGTGGCGGTGAGGCCGAGCCGGCGCCGCGCCTGGAGCATCGCCGTCTCCTTGCAGGGGCGGGCAGCAGGTGGACCTCGTCGTGAATCACGAGCCCCCAGCGGGCGTCGCGGAACAGCCGGAGGTGGGCGGGCTCGGTGCCGCGGCGCCGGTGGGTGAGGATCTGGTAGGTGGTGAGCGTCACCTCAGCGCAGGTCCTTGCGCTCGGCGCTGTACTCGCCCACCTGCTCCTCGGTAGAGCGTGGTGCGGCGCAGGATCTCGCGCCGCCACTGGCGCAGGGCGCTGGTCCCCGCAGGATGAGGGTGCGCATGCCGGGAGCCATGCTGCCGATACGACGGTCTTGCCCGCACCGCACGGCAGCACGACCACGCCGCAGCCCGCGCCGGGGCCGTTGCAGAAGGCGTCGATGGCGGAGACCTGGTAGGAGCGCAGGCTCCAGTCGCCGTCGCCGCTGCCGGCGTCGGTCAGGCGCATGGGCAGGGCCTCGCCGTCCTCGTAGCCGGCGACGTCGTCGACCGGGTGGCCGAGCTGGGTGAGCACCTGCTTGAGCTCGCCGCGCCGCCCCGGGCTGACCCGGATGCCCTTGCGGTCGACCCGCTCTCCCACCAGGTCCTCGAGCTGGCGGATGGCGCCGACCTCGTCGAGCGCGGCCGGGTCGTCGGACTCGAGCACCAGCCAGTCGCCGTCGCGCACCAGCCGGAGCTCGCCATAGCGCGCCATCTTGTCGCGGACGGTCTGCGGGACCACGTCGGGGATGGGGTACTTGGCGAGGCCCTCCAGCAGCGCCACGATCTCGTCGGCGGTGTGGCCCGACGCCGCGGCGTTCCACAGCGACAGCGCGGTGATCCGCCAGGTGTGGACGTACTCCGGCGACTTGACCAGCTCGGCGAACCGAAGCAGGGCGTCGCGGCCCTCGGCGTACCGCGGGCTCATGGTCTCGAGCAGGATGGTGTGGTCGCTCTGCACCACGAGGGGGTTGTCGGGGACGTAGGCGGCGGAGATCAACCGGACTCCCCCACCGTCCACTTCGTGCGGAAGGCGCCGGCGACGGGCAGGTCGCCGTCGTTGGCGGGCAGGTACTTCGAGCGGTTCGCCGCCGCCTGGACGTCGCTCTGCAGCACGTCGGGGCACTCGAGGAAGGTGAGCTTCTGCATGCGGCCGTTGGGCGCGACCCGGATGCGGACGACGCAGGTGCCGCCGGCGGCGATCGACGCCTGCGACCACTTCGCCTCGGCCTGGCCGTCGTCCTTGAACCGTGCGCGCACGGCGGGCGGCGCGCGGCGGCGCGGGGCGGGCCGGGGCGTGACGACGATGGGCTCGGGGTCGGGGACGGCGACCTCGACGGGGTCGTCCACCGGGTCGTCCACGGGGTCGTCGACCGGGTCGTCCACGGGATCGTCCACGGGGTCCGGCGGGACCGGGTCGACGGGGACGGGCGCCAGGACCGGCTCGGGCGCGGGCGCGGGGACGGGGGCGGGCAGCTCGGAGAGGACGTCGTCGAGGGTGGGGGCATCGTCGAGGGAGGAGGCATCGTCGAGCTCCCCCACGTCGGCGACGGCATCGGGCACCGGCACCGGCGCCGGGGCGGCCTTCGCCGGCGGCAGGCCCAGCATGCCGCGGATCACGAGGTCGCGCAGCGGCGGATCCGCGGCCAGCTCGTCCAGGACGACGGCCGCCTCGAGCGGCAGGATCAGCATCCCGTCGAGGTGCGTGACCCACTCCTGCCGGGTCACCCCCGACAGGACGGGCTGGCTGCCGAGGTCGCAGGTGTCCCACAGGTGCTCGCGGCCCGGGCCGTACCCCATGCGGGCGAGCTCGCGCAGCGCCCGCCGGCCGTTCGGGCACAGCGCCTCCCACCGGTCGCTCTTGGCCCCGAGCTCGAGGTCCATCGCGCGGCGGCGCTCGGGGCTCACCACCGAGATGTCGCCCGCGGCCTCCAGCACGCGCCCGTAGCCCCGGCAGGCGGCCTCGAAGGCGCCCGCCGCCGCCGCCACCCGCTGCGGCGGGTCGAGGTCGCGCAGCCCGGCCGTGTCGGCCGCGAGCGCGCCGATGTCGCACGTGCCCGACGACGACGCCAGGGCCAGCGTTTCGGCCAGCAACAGCAGCATGGTCCCCCCTCCTCCTCGGCGCGGACGCTCCCCGCCGACGGCCGGGACACCTCCACGCGGAGGGTATTCCCGTCCGGTCCGGTCGACACCACCGCGGCTCACGCCTCGGCGGCGGCCGCCGCGAGGTCCGCCACCAGCGACGCGATGCGGTCGGCGTGCGTCCGGAACGACAGGACGCAGACCCGCAGCGCGAACACGTCGCGCCCGAGCGCCGGATCGTGGACCTTCGCGCCCGACAGGAACACGCGGCGCCGGCGGTTGACGGCGAGCAGCCAGCGGCGGTTCCAGGCGTCGGTCGCGTCGGGATCGAGGCCGGGCGGCTCGGCGCGGAAGGCGAACAGCGACAGCACGGGCGCCGAGACGAGCCGCACGTGGGGCAGCTGGCGTACCCCCTCGGCGGCGAGCTGCGCCAGATCGAGCTTCTCGCCGAGGGCGGCGCGGAAGGCGCCGAAGCCGTGCATCGCGAGGGGCAGCCACACGCGCAGGCCGCGGTAGGGGCGCGACAGCTCGGGGCCGAGGTCGGCGAGGTCCCAGGCCAGCGGATCGTCGCTCGGGGCGGGCAGGTAGGCCGAGGGGACGGCGTGGGCCTCGCGCAGGGCGTCCCGATCGCGGACCAGCAGGCAGCCCGTGCCGTAGGGCAGGAACAGGCCCTTGTGCGGGTCGAGCACGACCGAGTCGGCGCGCTCGAGCCCCTGCAGGACGGCGCGTCCGCGGTCGGTCAGGGCGAAGAACCCGCCGTAGGCGGCGTCGACGTGGAGCCAGACCCCGTGGGATGCGCAGACGGACGCGATGGCGTCGAGGTCGTCGACGGCGCCGAGGGCGGTCGTGCCCGCCGACGCGACGACGGCGACGGGGATGGCGCCCTGGGCGAGGTCGTCGCGGAGGAGGCGGTCGAGGACGTCGGGCCGCAGCCGGTGCTGGTCGTCGACCGGCACGTCGACGACGGGGAGCCCGGCGATGCGCGCCGCCTTGTCGATGCTGTGGTGCGCCTGGGCGCTGCGGTAGACGCGGGCGCGGCGCGGGTCGGCGTCGCCCATGTGGCGGTGGCGCGCGGCGACGAGGCCGCCGAGGTTCGCGAGGGAGCCGCCGCTGGTGAGGATGCCGCCGGCGTCGTCGCCGTAGCCGACCATGCGGCACAGCCAGCGGACGGCGTCGATCTCCAGGGCGACCAGCCCCGGCGCGCACATCCACAGGCCGGTGAAGCGGTTGGCGAGGTCGGCGTAGAGGTCGGCGACGGCGGCGTGGGGCAGGCCGCCGCCCGGGACGTAGGCCAGGTAGCCGCCCGAGGTGGTGTCGAGCGCGGCGGCGCGGGCGCGCTCGAGGTCGGCGAGCAGGGCGGGCCAGGGGGTGCCCTGCTCAGGCCAGTCGCGGCGGAGGGCGGCGGCGAGGCGGTGGCCGCCCGTGGGGCTGCCCATGGGGGCGTCGGGGGCGGCGCTGCGCTCGAGCCAGGGGAGGAGGCGGTCCAGCACGTCGCGGACCATGCGGCGCACGGTCGCCGGGTCGAGCTCGAGCGGGCTGGGGTGGGTCTCGTCGGGGTCCGACACCGGGCTGGAATAGCCGGTGCGTGGCGGTGCGCCAGCGCGCGACTCAGCCGGGTCGGGTCGCGTCCGAAGGGGGTCCATGGTGCAGACGCCCGCGAGCCACAGCGAGCAGCCCACCGACGAGCGGGTGCCGGAGGGGGATCCGCCGGCGATCCGGATGCCGGTGCGGGCGGCGCGGGCGGCGCTCGGGTGGTTGCCGTTCGGCGCGGCGGCGTTCGCGATGGCCGGCGTGGGAGCCCTCGTCGGGGCGACAGTGTACCTGCGCCTGGCGGCGCCGGCGCAGGTCGCGGTCGAGCCGGCGCTGCCGGTGGCGCCGGTGGTGGGCGTAACGCCGTCGCGGGCGGCTTGCCTTGAGCGGCGTACGAGCGGGCGATGGCGCTGCCGCCGGCCGAGGTGGAGCCGACGCGGAACGTCCGGGAGCGGGCGAAGGCGCCGCGGATCCACGTCCCGCTGAGCGAGGTGCGGTTCCTGCGGGGGCCGCCACCGGCGGCTGGGGCGCGCGGAGCGCGGTGAGCCGGCCGGGCGACGGATCTGCATCCGCAACAGGATGAATCCAGGTCGGGCCCGATCCGCCTCCGGACGGCCCGTCGTGGGCGTCCGAGCGCTGGAACTCCAGCGCGGGGCGGTCCTGCCCCCGACGGTTCTGCTTCCGCAACAGGATGAATTCAGGTCGGGCCGGATCTGCCTCCGGGACTGGGGCGTCGGGGTCGGCGAAGACAGCGGCACTGAACCGGACACCCGCTCGAAGCGAGCGGCACCGAACCCGACCGCGCTCGGGTCGCGGGCCCTCCCCCCACCCTCCACCCAGCGATGTCGACGTTCACTCGTGGCCCACGCGGGGCGCCTCGGCCCGGGTGTCCGGTTCGGTCCCGCTCTCTTCCGCGACCTGTCCGGTTCGACCCCGCTCGCTCCTCCGGCGGCCGCACCCACGGGATACCCGACCCCCATGCTCGCCTGGTCCTGGCTCGCCTGCGCCCACCCCGTCAGGGTCACCGCCGCCACCCCGCCCGGACCGCCCCCGTCCGGCCCCGGCGCCCCCGTCTGCGCCCACGCCGCCGCCGTCCGCACCCACCCCCAGCGCGGCATCGACGGCTGGTGGCGCTACGACCCCGCCGACCCGCCCGCCACCGACGCCCCCGTCGTCGTCTGCCTCCACCCCGGCTACGGCCACCGCCGCCCCGTCCGCTACGAGCCCCCTGCTGGGCACCTCGCCCGCCGCGGCTACACGGTGCTGTTTCCCCACCGAGGGCAGCTGGTTCCGCCCCGAGGCTACGCCGGTACGCCGCCGCCGCCACGGCGTCGCCCTCCGCCCGACACCGGCCGCATCGCCCTCGTCGGCCACTCCCCTCGGCGGCCTCGCCGCCCTCCGCCTCGCCGCCAGCGGCCCCTCCCCGTCCGCGCGATCGTGCTCCACGACCCCGCCGGCACGCTTGGTTCGTCGACTGGGACCTGTCGCCCACAGGCCTCGCCGCCATCCCCGCCGACGCCGCCCTGCTGGCGCTCGTCGTGCCCGAGACCTCGGTGCTCCGACAACGGCGGCGCCGACGGAGCCGTCGCCGGCGCCGCAGCTCGCCGCCCGCCGGGTCCTCGCCGTCCGCTCCGGCGATCACGGCACGCCGCCCGCTCGTCTCGGACCACCTCGGCGTCAAAGGCCGGCAGCGGGCTGCTGCACCGCCCGCTCGACGGCATCGACTGGTGGGGCTACTGGCGGCCCACCGAGGCCGTCCTGGCCGACGCCCTGCGCGGCGAGGCGCCACCCGACGACGCGCTCGGGCGCGGCGCCTGGAGCGACGGCGTCCCCGTCACCCCCCTGCAGCCCCCCGCGCCCTGCGAGTAGCCGCTACGACTGCCCGCCGCGCGCCTGCATCAGGCACCACCGCGCCGCCGCGAGCGGCGACGGCAGCACGTCGACCGAGTCGAACACCGAGCGCTGGCCGTCCTCCTCGTCCTCCACGTACAGCCACACGGCGTACCCGTCGTCGCCCGACTGCATGGTCCACCCGGTCACCTCGATACCCGAGGACCGCGCGGCCTCGACCGCCTGCTCGAGCAAGGCCAGCGCGTCGCCCTCGCCCTCGTCGTCCTGCATCACGATCCTCCGCGCCGGATGCACGCTCCGGCAACCAGCTCCTCTGTACCCCGCGCCGACCGCCGCGGCTGCAGGAGAAGCACGGGCCGACCACGCCGTCGCCGCGCGCCGTCACCCATTCGGCACGTCATCGTCACCAGACAGTCGCGCGGACCCGTGTTCTAGTGGGCCTTGGCTCCCGCGGAGTCGCAGTGCGCGCAGACCTTTCGCTTCGGACGGACCCTCGGCTCCGGCTGATCGCCCCGCTCGGTCGGGGCGGTATGTCCGAGGTGTGGCTGGCCGCCATGCGCGGCCCGGGCGGCTTCGAGAAGCTCGTCGCCGGCCAGCAGCTGCGGCCCGTCGAGGGCGACGACCGCGCCTCCCTGCTCGAGGAGGCGCGCCTCGCCGCCCGCCTGAACCACCCGAACATCGTCCAGACCTTCGAGGTGCTGAGCCAGGGCGGCGACTACCGCATCGTGATGGAGTTCCTCGAGGGCCAGCCGCTCAACCGCGTCCTCGGGCGGGCGCTGCCGTCGGTGCCCATCGCGCACTGGGTCCGCGTGCTGGTCGAGGCGCTCGCCGGCCTGCACCACGCCCACGAGGCCACCGATCGCGCGGGCAAGCCGCTCAACCTCGTCCACCGCGACGTGAGCCCGCACAACGTCTTCCTGACCTGGGACGGCGGGGTCAAGCTGCTCGACTTCGGCATCGCCGCCTTCGAGCGCGCCGATCGCCACGACCGCACCGAAGACGGCGTGATCAAGGGCAAGCTGACCTACATGGCTCCCGAGCAGGCGCTCGGCGGCGCGATCGACCGGCGCGCCGACATCTTCAGCGTCGGCATCATCCTGTGGGAGATCCTGGCCGGGCGCCGCATGTGGTCGAAGATGGCCGACCACCTGGTGTACCAGGAGCTCGTCCAGGGGCAGCTGCCGCGCCTCGAGCAGTTCGGCGTGGGCACCCCGCCCCCGCTCAAGGCGATCTGCGAGAAGGCGCTGGCGTTCGAGCCGACGGACCGCTTCGGCACGGCCGACGAGATGCGCCGCGCGCTCGACGCCTGGCTCGAGCAGGTGGGGCGCCCCAACCCCCGCGAGCTCGGCGATCGGCTCAACGTGCTGTTCGCCGAGGAGCGCAAGCGGATAGCGCTGCTCACCACGCTGGAGCCCGACGGCCCGAACCCCGACGAGCCCACCCAGCTCTACGCGAGCGGCACCGGCTCGCCCGTCTCCCTCGGGCAGCGCACGGCCTCGGCGCCGCTGCGCATCGACCTCGGCGCCAACCTCGCGCCGCAGGGGCCCTCGTGGGGCCGCATCGCGCTGATGGCCGCGCTGGGCGTGCCCGTCGGCCTCGGCGCGGTCGCCGTCGCGCTCGTGTGGACGGCGCCCGTGCTGCTGCCCGGGTGGTTCGCGGAGACCCCGGTCGATCCTGCGTCGCCGACCGTCTGCCCGACGGGCGAGCGGCCGGTGATGAAGCTGAAGGGCGAGATCGCCGAGGACCGCGTGCTCGCCTGTACGTCCGACTACCTCGTCGTGGGCACCGTGCGGGTCGCCGAGGGGGCCACCCTCACCGTGGCGCCGGGCACGACGGTGCGCGGCGACCTCGACACCCACGGCACCCTGGTGGTGGAGCCGGGCGCCCGCATCGTCGCGGACGGCGCGCCCGACGCCCCCATCACCTTCACGTCCTCCGCGCCGCACCCGGTGGCGGGCGATTGGGGCGGGCTCGTCGTCCTCGGCCGCGCGCCGACCAACCAGCCGAACCCGAAGATCGAAGGGCTGGCGGAGCGCGACCGCTACGGGGGCGACCAGCCCTACGACGACAGCGGCGTGCTGCGCTACGTCCGCATCGGCTACGCCGGGGTCGCGCTCGCGCCCGGCGACGAGACCAACGGGCTCACGCTCGCCGGCGTCGGCCGGGGCACGGTGCTCGACCACGTGCTGGTCTGGGCCGCGGGCGACGACTGCTTCGAGCTGTTCGGCGGCACCGTCGACGGCACGCAGCTCGTCTGCGTCGACCCCGGCGACGACGGCTTCGACCTCGACGCCGGCTACACGGGCCAGCTGTCCAAGCTCGTCGTCGTCGACCGCATCGGCGGCCCCGGCGACCGCAACGCCATCGAGGTCGACAACGACGCCGCTGGCGCGTCCCGCAAGCCCGTCACCGACCCGCGGGTCGAGGCCGCCACGCTGTGCGGTCCCGGCAAGCGCGCCGAGGCGCCCGGGTACGGGCTGCTGGTGCGTCGCGCCGGGCGGGGCACCTACCGCGGCCTCGCCGTCGACGGCTACTTCGCCGCCGCCACCCTGCTCGACGGCGTGACGCCCGCGCTCGACCCCATCGCGCTCGCGCCGGGCATGCGCCCCACCGATGGCGACGGCGTCGTGCCGTACCTGTCGGGCACCGCCTGCGCCTGGCCGCCCATCGGCGGGCCGGGCCTCGGCACCGTCGACCGGTGGGACGCCGGCTGGATCGACTGGGACGCGCTGTAGCGCCTACTCGAAGGTGAGCGTCGCGAGCCAGACGCCGGTGCCGCGGGCGTCGGTCTGCCCCTGGAGCCAGCTCGCGTCGGCCATCTCGAGCGGCGAGCTGTAGTTCGCCACCAGGAAGGTGTGCGGCCCCGTGCGCCGGGCCTGCGGGAACGCCGTGTCGCCCGCGCTCGGCAGGTCGAACAGCCACACCACGGCGCGCGCCTCGGGATCGATGCGGTACAGCGCGGTGCGCTTCGGGCGCGTGCTGTAGGGGAGCATGCCCTCGTCGTCGCCGAACGGACCACCGAGGTCGCGGCGGGCGATCAGGTACAGGTCGTCGCCGTGGCGCAGGAGCTCGGGGCTGTCGTAGCGCTCGGGGTCCGAGACGTCGGGGCAGTCCCAGACGCCGAGCTGGTCGGGCTCGGCCGTGCAGACCATGGCGCCCTGGCCGGTGGCGTCGCCGTCCTCGTTGCGGGTCACCGCCCACAGACGCCCGTCCTGCGCGATCTCGAACGCCGCCTCGCTGTTGCCGCCCTGGTACACCGGGTCGTCGCCCACCGGGGAGAAGGTGCGCCCGCCGTCGTCCGACCGCTCGAAGTGGAGGTCGAGCACGCCCTCGCCGTAGTGCTCGCCGGTGTAGGAGGTGCGGTACAGCACGCCGCCGCGCTCCTTGAGGTCCCACGGGACGCGCGTGGTGTCGTCCTCGACGATCTCGTCGGTCCAGTCGCCCGTCGCGCACCGCTCCGAGCGCCAGACGGCCTGCGGCTCGAAGGCGAGCGGCTCGGTGCCCGCCTGGAAGAAGGTGAGCACGACGTGCCCGTCGGCGAGCAGCAGGGTGGGCTCGCGGACGTCGGTGCCGAGCGCGACGGTGTGCTCGTGGACCCAGCTCGCCCCGCCGTCGTCGGACGACACGACGTGCATCTCGGTGTCGACGGAGGCGAAGTGGTTGTGGGACGTGCGCCACGCGAGGAACAGGCGATCGTCGGTGAGCAGGATGGAGACGTTGTTGTTGGACGGCAGGACGGTGATGCCGTCGGGCACGGCGTCGGACGGGACGACCCAGGTGGGCTCGGACAGCACCGGGGTCCAGTCGACGCTCGGGTCGACCTGGGCGTCCCAGTCGGCGGGATCGTCCGCTCGGCCCGGGCTGCAGCACCTCGCAGGCGGGAGGCTCGGGTGGCGCCGTCGGGCGCCGCACCCGACCAGCCAGCTCGCCGCGAACCAGCGTCTCACCATGATCGCCCCCTCCCCGGCGCCCCGGTGTGCGAGACTGCCGAGCGATGTCCGAGGGTATCACCGAGCCGGAAGCGCTCAAGGTCCAGTGGCTCGAGGACGGCCTGCTCGTCCACGGGATCACGCTCGCCGCGACCGGCCCGGCGATGTCGCGGGTCCACGCGGCCGCGGCGGCCACGCTGCTGTTGCTGCTCGGCGCCATCGGCCTCGCGGCGAACGGGTGGCCCTGGGTGGCGCTGCCGCTCGGGGTCGCCGGGGTGGGCTGCGCCGTGGTGTTCGTGCAGCTCGGGCTCGCGCAGGCGCGGGCCGCGCCGGCGGCGCCGCGGCGGCTGCTGGTCGAGCTCGGGCGGACGCACCTGTCGTGGACCTCGCTCGCCGGCGACCGCTGGTCGATGCAGCACGATCACCGGGCGCCGCTCACCGACGTGCTCGGCGCCGAGCCCGCCGGCGGTGCGGAGGGAGCGGGGCTGCGGATCCTGCTGCGGGGCGAGGCCTGGGAGATCCCGCTGCACGGCGTCCCCGAGGCCGACGTCCGCTGGCTCGCGGCGCGGATCGGCGAGGCGGCGGCCGCCGCCCGCGGGGCGGAGGAGGCCGAAACCCCTGCGTGACCTGGCGCTCTCGACAACCTCGCCGAGCGAGCCGATCGGGAGGGGGACTGGGGGCGTGGATGCTGGTTGCGTGGCTGCTCGGGTGCGGGGTCGAGGAGGCGGTGTCGGTCGACGACGTGACCAACACCTGGTGGCACCTGGAGGACAACGACCTCAACGTGTACCTCGAGCAGCACGGCGACGGCGACGAGGGCTCGCTGTGGTACGACTTCGTGGTGCCCGACGAGGCGCTCGAGGACAACGTCTACGGCGGGGAGTGGGTCCGGCTGGCGCAGACGCGGTTCCTGCTCGACTACTTCGGGAAGGAGCTGAAGGTCACGGCGTCGCCGAGCGACGTGCCGGACTGCTACAACCTGCACCTCGGGCTGCTCGCGAACGATCTCGCCTGCCCCTTGTGATCCACCCATGCCGGGATGGGCGCTGGCGGGCAGGCGCTGGGCCGGCCTGGCGACGATGCCTGATGACGGAAAGGCGCCCGACGCCTTTCCGTCATTTGACGGACAGGCGTCGGGCGCGATTCCGTCATCGGGCGCGATTCCGTCAGGGGTGGGTGAACACTGTGCTGCGGGGTCCCCGCCTGGTGGCGCCGTGGTCATGCTACAGCAGTGGCCACGGAGGCGGACGTGGCGACGCTGGAAGGTGGCAGTCCGTGTGGCGCGGTGCGGTCCTCGGCCGAGCCCGCCCGAGCGACGGAGGCGCGCTGATGCTGGCCTACCTCGCGCGCACCGTCCCGGTCGTGGCCCGAGCGACGCTTCGGCGCGACGGACGGCTCACCTCGCGGATCGTCCGCCGGGTCGGGCCGCGCGAGCTCGACCTCAACCTGCACATGAACCAGGCGGCCTACGCTCAGGCGTTCGAGCTCGGCCGCACCGACTGGGTGGTGCGCTCGGGCGCCTGGGCGCGGTTCCGGGCGGAGGGGATCGGCGCGGTGGTCGCCGAGCAGCGCATCGTCTACCGGCGCGAGCTGCGGCTCGGCACCCGCTACGAGATCCTGTCGCGGGCGGTGCGCATCGACGGGCGGCTGCTGCGCTTCGAGGGCCACCTGGTGGTGGGCGAGCGGGTCCACGCGAAGAACGAGGCGGCGCTGCTGTTCGTCGGGCCCGAGGGCGTGCTCGGCGCCGAGCCCGTGGCCGCGCTGTGCGCCGACTTCGTGGCCGAGCCGCTCGGCGTCGTCGACTGGCGGCTCGAGCGGCCGTAGCTCACAGCGGGTCGCCGAGCGCCTCCCACAGGGCGGCGTCGACGTCGTCGGCCTCGGCGGCGAGGTCGTTCACCAGCGTGGCCACCGCGAGGGCGTCGCTGCGGCGCACGCGCAGCCGCGACTGGAAGCCGAGCACCGAGCCGCTGTGGCCCAGCGTGGGCGCGCCGCTGGCGAGGTCGGCGACCATGAGGCCGAGGCCGTAGCCCTCGGCCTCGTCGAGGCTCTCGGGGGTGGGCTCGGCCATGGCGTCGACCAGGTCGGCGGGCAGCACGCGCCCCGCAGCGAGCAGCGCGCCCCAGCGGGCCACGTCGGCGGCGGGGCCCACCATGCGCCCGGCGGCGTCGGGGATGGAGGGGTCCATGCCGCCCGTCGTGTCGACGCCGCCCACGTGGCCAGCCACCGTGGCGAGGCCCGTGGTCGAGAGCGCGTCGAGGCCGAGCGCGTCCACCCGCGCCTGCACCTGCTCCGTCCACGGTGACCCCGCGACCGCCTGCAGCACGAGCCCCAGCACCACGTAGTTGCTGTTGGAGTAGGCGTGGTCGGTGCCGGGTGGGAAGGCGAGCGGCTCGTCGGCGATGACGGCCAGCAGCGTCGCGGGGGTGTGCGGCTCGCTCATGTGGCCGAGGATCTCGGGGGTCGACGCGTAGTCGGGCAGGCCCGAGGTGTGGGCGAGGAGCTGGCGCACCGTGATCTCGCCGGCGTGCGGGGCGTCGGGCACCCAGCGCGACACGGCGTCGTCGAGGAGAGGGCGCCCTGGTCGGCGTGGTCGACGACCTCGGTGGCCACCCAGGTCTTGGTCACGCTGCCGAGGGCGAAGCGGTCGGCGACCGCCACCGGGCGCGCGTCGTCGGCCGTGCCGCTCGTGCCGACCCAGCCGGGGCCGTCGGGGCCGAGCCAGACGGCGGCGGCGGCGCCCGGCGCGCCCGACGCGCGGCGCGCGCCGTCGAGGGCGCCCTGGAGGGCTTCCGCGAGGGCGGGGTCGAAGGCCGGCGCCGGGTCGAAGGCCGGCCCCGGGGTCGGCGCCGACTCGGCCGCACAGCCCGCGGCTACCAGAGCGAGGAGGTGTACCCGCACCAGTCCGTCGGCTCCGAGACGCGGTCGTCTCGCTCCACCGTGACGCTGCCGCCGCCCGGCTGCGCGAACTTCACCACCACGTCCTTCGCCTCCTTGCCCTTGTCGGGCCAGCCCGGGTGGTGCAGCGCGGCCGTGCCGTCGTCGGGGGCGGGGCACTGGCCGAGGATCGTCTCGCGGGGCAGGCGCACGCCGCGGTAGCTCACGGTGCGCGGCTCGTCGTCGCCCTTGCGGGTCGAGGTCACGTCGCCGTCGATGGTGAGCGCGTCGGGCGCGATGGCCACGTCGAGGTCGAGGGTGGCCGTCCACGGGCCGACCGTGAGCTCGCCCTTCGGCGCGACGTGGTCGGCGGAGGCCTCGCCCTGCAGGTCGCCCGTGACCTCGTGCTCGAGGGCGAGCAGCAGGCCGTCCCAGGTGACGTCGCAGGTCGCGCCGTCGGCGTCGAGGACGGTGTGGCCGGCGAGGGAGGTGGGGATGAGCCCGCTGTCGGGGATGCAGCCGAAGGTCGGGTAGTCGAGCGTGACGATGTAGGGCGGGGTGTCGCCCACCTTCGCGACGCAGGGGCAGCCGCAGCCGGTCGTGGAGTGGCGGACGGTGGTGGAGGGCGTGGCGTCGACGAGGTGCATCACCTCGGTGGCGACGAGGACGCCGACCAGGCCCTGGTTCGCGTCGACGAGGGAGCGCTCCATCTCGGCGGCGATCTCCGCCTCGGACTCGCAGCCGGCGAGCAGGGAGAGCACTGGGAGCAGGAGCGCGGGGAGACGGGAGCCGATCGGTGCCATGCCCCTCGATACCCGGCTGGGCGTGCGAGCAGCAACCTCCGCGGCCGCCCGACCTGGGGTATGCTCCCGACGATGACCACCACACCCCTCTGGTTGGCGCTCGCCGCGGGCTGCGGCGGCGCGGGCGACGCGACCTCCACCTACCTCGACCAGCTCGATCCGCTGCTGCAGGAGAACGGGCTGCTGGCGGAGCGGGTGCTCACGCTCGCGGCGCAGATCTACAACGACTCGGCGCGCCCGGAGCAGATCGCCGACAGCTGGGGGCGCACGGTGGTGCCGATCGCCGAGCACCTGGCCGACCAGGCGTCGTTCGTGGAGCCGCCGCAGCCGTACGTGCAGGCCCACCAGGAGATCGTGCAGATCTGGGGGGATCGGGCCACGGCGTATCGGAGCTTGTCCGAGGCCATCCAGACGGGGGACACCGAGGGGTGGAACGCGGCGCGGAACCTGGCGGACGACGTGAAGCTCCGCGAAGAGAGCTGGTTCTACGCGCTGAACGAGCGCGTGGGGCCCATGGGGTTGATCGTCGATCCCTACCCCTAGCCGGGACCCTTGACGCCCCTCCGCCCCCGGTTACATTGCTCGTGTCAGATGACCCGTGGTCGAATTGGCAAGACGTCAGGTTCTGGCCCTGAAGGTTCCAGGTTCGAGTCCTGGCGGGTCAATCTCGAGCATGCTCCCATCGTCTAGGGGTTAGGACAGCGCCCTCTCACGGCGCAGACAGGGGTTCGAATCCCCTTGGGAGTACTCACGAAGGCCCGACCGGTTCGCCGGTCGGGCCTTCGTCTTTTTCCCGAGTCGTGCGCCGGCGCCCTACTCCCCGACCAGGTTGCACATGCACACGTGGTCGGGGTCGTTCCCGGGCAGCCGACGCAACCACTTGCAGCCCGCGTCCTGGCAGGCCTCCTCCGTCGTGGGGACGTCCACGACGGGTTCGCGCTGTGCCTCCGGAGCGTCGACGCCCTCGGGCTGTCCCGCTGGAACGTCGCCCGTGCGATCGTCGGCAGGCGTCTCCGCCGCAGGGACCTCGGGCTCCCCTGTCCCGCCGCATCGATGGCTGCATCGTTCCTTCCACACACGAGAACAGGAGAACGAGCGTCACGATCGCCTTCCAGGGACCCGACATCCTCACCTCCACCAGGAGGACGCGCCCGGGACGCGAATTGCGCGAGCAAAGCCGATGGGGCTTCCCCGATTCCTGCTCCGTTCACTAGGTTGCTCCTCCGTGACCAGGAATCGGGAAGCCATTTCGGCGCGCACGCGCCCGTAGTAATCGGACACCCGTCATCGCCCGCTGGCCGGATAGGCTCCCGTCCTCCGACCCGCGAGGCACAGATGCGCGACGCCCTCGAGCAGGCCATCGACGACGATCCCGACGACCGCCACGCCTACGCCGTCTACGCCGACTGGCTCACCGAGCGCGGCGACCCGCGCGGCGAGCTCATCGACGTCCAGCTCGCCCTGGAGGACGCGCCCGACCGCCCCGACCTGCTCGCCCGCGAGGCCGCCCTCCTCGAGGCCCACGGCGACACCTGGCTCGGCCCGCTCGCCCCGCTGCTGCGCGACAACGCCCCCACCTACCCGGCCGAGGGCCACGGCGGGGAGGTCCCGAACTACACCTTCTCCTTCCGCCGCGGCTTCCTCCACGACCTGGCGATGGAGCGGCTCTTCGTCCCGATGGCCCGCGCCCTGCGCGACTGGCCGGACACCCGCCGCCTCCGCCACCTCGCCATCGGCGCCATCGAGACCGCCGACCACCCCTTCGAGCCCGGCGACGACGTCCCCGACGGCCCGCAGTTCGTCAGCGTCTACCCCCTGCTCGACGCCGACCTGTCCGGCCTCCGCCGGTTCCGCCTCGGCGACGTCCCGGACTTCGACGTCTACCTCCACGACCCCTACGGCCCGGACTGCCACACCTACTGCGAGCCCCTCCCGCAGCTCGTCGCCAGGATGCCACGCGTCGAAGCGCTGGAGCTGTTCGCCAAGCAGTACGACCTGGGCGCCCTGTTCGCCCTGCCGCTCCACCACCTGCGCTCCCTGTCGATCGCCCACTTCGGCGTATCGGGCTCCATCTGGAGCGGCCGCCCCGACAGCCGGCCCTACGCCTGGCCGCTCGACGTCCTGGCCAGCAACCCGGCCCTGGCCGGCCTGACCGAGCTCCGCTTCCACCCCCACCACCAGGAGTGGCACTGGGAGCACAGCACCGAGGAGCGCAAGGCCTCGTTCCTGCCGCTCGACCAGGTGCGCCACCTGCTCGTGAGCCCCCACCTGCTCGCGCTGCAGCGCCTGCAGCTCCGCCTGTCCGACCTGGGCGACGCCGGCGTGCGCGCCATCGCGGACGCGGGGCTCCTGTCGCGCCTGCTGGAGCTCGACCTGCGCCACGGCTGCATCACCGACGCGGGCGCCGAGATCCTCGCCCGCCACCCCGACATCGCGCGGCTCGAGCGGCTCGACCTCGGCGGCAACGCCCTGTCCGACGCCGGCGTGGCGCGGATCGAGGCGCTGGGCGACTTCGCCACGGCCGAGGCCCAGCTGTCGCCGGACGAGATCGCCGAGCAGTCCTACCTGTACCGGGGCGACACGGAGTAGCGATGTCCGCCGACGCCCTCCTCGCCCGCTGCGCGCACCTCCACCGCCAGCGCGACTGGGCGGGCCTCGCCGCCTGCTTCGCCCCCGCCGGCGCGCTCCACTGCCGCGATGCCCACGCCGTCGGGCCCGATGCGATCGCGCGCCTCCTCCGTGCGCACGCCCACGACGACGCGCTCCTCGTCGGCGAGGGCGCGCGGCAGGCGGGCGGCGCCGTCGCCGCGACCTACGGCTGGGCGTCGCAGCCCGACCACGTCGCCGGCGAGCTCCGGCTCGAGCCCCATGGCGAGCACATCGGCCGGCTGGACGTGGTCCTCCCCGCCCCGCAGATCCCGCGCACGCGAACGTCGGTCCGAGCCGTCCTCGTCGCGCCCGGCCCGGCCGTGCTGCTGTTCCGCTGCGGCGATCCGGGCCGGCCCGACGCCTGGTGGATCACGCCGGGCGGCGGCCGCGAGCCCGGCGAGGACGACCGCGCCGCGCTGCGCCGGGAGCTCGCCGAGGAGATCGGCGTGGCGCTCGATCCGCAGGGCGGCTGCGCCTGGACCCGCACCCACACCTTCGTCTTCGCGGGCGAGGCCGTGCGGCAGCACGAGCGGTACTTCCTCGTGCCCGCGCCCGAGCGCCTGACCCGGCGCCCACGCTGACCGACGTCGGTTCCGCGGGCACCGGTGGTGGACGCTCGACGCGCTCGACCAGACCGATGAGATCCTCGTCCCGCGGCGGCTGGCGACGCTCGTCCGCGCCCTGCTGCGCGACGGCCCCCCGGAGCACCCGTTCGACGCGGGGATTCAGGGCTTGTCGGGCATAGAGGTCGTACGGTGCAAATCGGCAACGCGGCCAGCGCCGACTCATGCGGGCCACGACCACGACCACCCCCACCACCACGACCACGCCGGCAGCCACTGGCTGGGCACGCGGCCTGGCCGGGCATCAGGCCGTGGTGGTGGTCGTGGTGGTGGTCGAGTTCGTGCCAGAAACGCAGGCGGGGAAAGCCTACTCGCGACAAGCCTCCCACGCGCGCCGCGCCATCGTCGCTGCGCCTGATCCCCAGCACGTGCACGCCGAGCGCGACCGCGTAGGCCCGCGGCATCGTCCCCTGAAAGCTCCACCCCCACCCGACGTCCGTCCGCCGGAGGGCCCCATGATCTGCGCCGACTGCGGCCACCGCACCGACACCGCCCCCTGCCCCGCCTGCGGCGCCGACCCGCTCCTCGCCGGCCGCTGGCGCCTCGAAGCCGAGCTCGGCCGCGGCACCTCGGGCACCACCTTCCGCGCCGTCGACACGCGGTCGGGCGACACCGTCGCGGTCAAGGAGATGCCCATCGGGCGCGCCAGCTCGGCCAAGGCCCGCGAGCTCCTCGGCCGCGAGGCCCGCATCCTCGGCGAGCTCGACCACCCCGCCATCCCCCGCCTCGTCACCTCGACCGTCACCGGCACCGGCCGCGCCCAGGCGGTGGTCCTGGTCCAGGAGTACGTCGACGGCGTCGATCTGCGGACGGAGCTCGCCACCCGGCGCTACGACCCGCTCGAGGTCCTCCACGTCGCCGCCGACCTGCTCGAGGTCCTCGGCTACCTCCACCGCCTCTCCCCGCCGGTGGTCCACCGCGACCTGAAGCCGGCCAACGTGATCCGACGCACCGACGGCCGCCTGGTGCTGGTCGACTTCGGCGCCGTCCGCGACTCGCTGCGCGACCTCGACCTCGGCGGCTCCACCGTGGCCGGCACCTTCGGCTACATGGCGCCGGAGCAGCTGGTGGGCGACGCGAGCCCGATGTCCGACCTGTACGGCCTCGGCGCCCTGCTCGTCCACCTCCTGACCCGCACCGAGCCGCAGCAGATGCTGGCCGTCGGCGGCGGCCTGCGCTGGCAGCACCGCGCGCAGGTGCCCCCCGGCCTGCAGCAGCTGCTCGACGACCTGCTGCAGCCCGATCCGGACCTCCGGCGCAGCCGCCTGCAGTCCACCGAGGCCGTCCACCGGCGCGTCCTCGCCCTGATCGCCGACCCGGACGCCCCGCTGGTCCGAGCGACGCCGCGCAACCGGCTCCCCGCCGCCGCCGCCGCCGTGCTCGGCCTCGGCGCCCTCGCCGCGATCACCACCTCCTGGCTGCTCCCGCGCCCCGAGCCCGACGTGCGGGACTTCCCCGTGCCGCCGCCGCCCGATCTGCCGGTCCTCGAGCCGCCGACCCCGCCGATGGAGCCGAACCAGCCGGCCGAGCCCGTCGACCTGCCGCTGGTCGACGTGGGGCTCGGCGACCTCCCGCCCATCGGCTCCCCCGACGCCCCCGTCCACATCGTGGCGTTCTTCGACTACCAGTGCCCCTTCTGCGCCCGCGCGCTGACCCAGCTCGAGGACCTGGTCGCTGCCCACGAGGGCGAGGTCGCCGTCTACCTGCGGGACTTCCCGCTCGGGATGCACCCCGAGGCCCGCGAGCGCGCGCGCCTGGCCCGCTGCGCCGCCCGCCAGGGCCACCACCGCGAGGTCCACGACGCCAGGCTCGCCGCCGGCGCCCAGTGGGACGAGGGCACCGTCTGGACGCTCGCGCGCCAGCAGGGGCTCGCGCTCGGCCCGCTCGAGGCGTGCCTCGCCGATCCCGCCGTCGACGCCGCGATCGACGCCGATCAGGCCGCGGGGACGCGCCTCGAGGTGAACGGCACGCCCACCCTCGTCGTGGACGGCGAGCGCGTGGTGGGCGCCCCGCCGATGACGGCCTTCGAGGCGGCCATCGCCCGCGCCCGCGCCCGCTGACCCTACGCGGGGGTCAGGCGCCCGAGCGCCCAGCCCACCGCGCCGCCCCCGATCACGCCGAGCCCCCAGCACAGCAGCACGGGGCCAGCGAACAGCACCTGGGACGGCACGTCGGGCGGCGTGAGCGGCGCGCCGAGCGTCAGCGCCCACAGCGGCGCGAACAGCGTGGCCACCAGCACGCCGACGAGCCCCTCCCGCGAGGACGCCGCGACGTAGCCCGTCCCGAGGCAGCTCCCCGCGACGAGGCCCCAGAGCATCAGGTTGCTCCGCAGCCCGACCAGCGTGGCGACGCCGAAGAGCGCCCCATCGAAGCCCATGTCGAGGCGCATCGGCACCAGGAACCCGACGATCGCGCCGGCGAGGCCGCCGAGCGTCACCACGGCGGCGAAGCCCGCCGCAGCGGGCACGGCGCGCGCGCGCGAGCCGAGCAGCCAGGCCGTCAGCGCCACGCCGGGCAGCGCCCACGCGATCGCCGCGAGCCGGGCGACGGCGAGCAGCACCCAGGCGGCGTCGGTCGGCGAGACCGCCACCACCTCGGCGCCCTCCGGGACGGCGCCCTGCAGCACCACGTCCTGCAGCGCCCAGCCGAGGGTGGGTCCCACCACGACCCCGACCGCGACCCAGGCCACGCCGAGCGCGACCTGGAGCACCGGCACCGGCTCGGTCGCCGGCCGGGTGCGCCGCTGCCGGATCCACAGGCCGACCGCCAGCGGCGCCGCGCACAGGCCGGGCAACGCCAGGATCAGCTCGATCAGGCTCACGTCCCCTCCGCCTCCCAGCTCCGGCCGCTCAGAGGTGGCGGGTCTCGGCCGGCTCGTGCCACCAGTCGTCGTCGAGGCCGTTCGCGTACCGGATCGGGCCCGAGGACAGGTCCTCCGCGGTCGTCGTCGAGGCAGGCGACCTGGATGCTGACGAACTTCCCGCCGAGCACCTCGAGCTCGCCCGTGCCGAACGGACGGACCCCACACTTCGAGCAGAAGACGTGGTGGCCGACCTCGCCGAACACGTAGTCGGTCAGCACGTCCTCGCCGGCGAGCAGCCGGAACGCCTCCGGCTTCACCTGCACCCCCCAGTTGCGGATCTTCTTGCAGAAGGTGCAGTTGCACCGGCCCGTGCCCTCCGCGAGGTCGACGTCGACCTCGAAGCGGACGGCCTTGCAGTGACAGCTACCCCGGTAGGTCTTCATCATCTCTGCCTCCTGCAGCACGAGATATGCGGGGTCGAGGACAGGTCCTGTCCTCGATGGTGCCCGTGCTCGAGACCTCCGCCCGCCTGCTCGAACTGCTCGGCCTCTTCCAGGCCCGCCGCCTGTGGCCCGGCACCGAGCTCGCCGATCGCCTCGGCGTCACCCCGCGCACCCTGCGCCGCGACGTCGAGCGGCTGCGCGCCCTGGGCTACGCCGTCGAGGCGGCCTCGGGGCCCGGCGGCGGCTACCAGTTCGCCGGCGGCCACCTCCCGCCGCTGCTCCTGTCCGAGGACGAAGCCGTGGCGCTGACCGTCGCGCTGCGCACGGCCCTGTCGACGCCCGGCGTGCCCGGGGAGCGGGCGCTGGCCGTGCTCACCAAGCTGGAGCGCGTGCTGCCCGACCGGCTGCGCCCGCAGGTGGCCGCGCTGCACGAGCAGACGGTCGTGCTCGCGCGCACGGTCGCGCCCGTGGACCCGTCCACGCTGACCCGCCTCGCCGCCGCCTGCCGCGACAGCGAGGCCGCGCAGATCCGCTACCGCACCCACGGCGGCGAGGTGAGCGAGCGCACCGTCCACCCCCTGCGGCTGGTCCACACGGGCAACCAGCGCTGGTACCTCGTCGCGTGGGACGTGGCGCGCGAGGACTGGCGCACGCTGCGGGTCGACCGGGTCGAGGCCGTGCTGCGCATCGGGCCGCGCGTGGTCCGCGCCGAGCCCCCCGAGGACGTGGCGCAGTACGTGTCCGACGCGGTGTCGCGGGCTGCGTACCCTTGCCAGGGCGCCTTCGAGCTCCAGCTCGGCGCGGAGGCCGCCGCGGCCGCGATCCCCCCGTGGATCGGCGCGCTGACGCCGCTGTCGCCCGACACCTGCCGCCTCGACGTGGGCGCCGGCAGCTGGGACGCCGTCGCGATGTACGGCGCCATGGCCGGCGTGCCCTTCCGGGTGCTCGGGCCCGAGCCCCTCCGCGAGGCCGTCCGCGCCATGGCCGCTCGCTTCGCCGCCGCCTGAGCGCCGAATCGCGGGCGTCGTCGACCTTGTCCTCGGGGCTAGATACGCTGAAAGGCATGTTGCCTCCTCGCGAACGCCCGCCGCCGCGGCCCGCCTGGATTGTGCTGCCGGGCGAAAGGGGACTATTGGCGGGCAGGCGCTGAGCAGATCTGGCGACGACGCCCGCTGGCTGCGCCTGACCGACAGGGGCCCCCGCCCGGCGGCACCGTAGCAATTGTCGTCCGCCCGGCTTCGCACGGGCGAACGCCAATTCCCACCACCATGGCGCGTGCTCGCGCGACGGGAGCGCCATGCGACCGCGAGCTCTCGGCGGTTGCAGCTCGGTAGGCGGCCGCATCGCGCTCCCGCCGGCTCCGCTCGCGCAATTGACGGAAAGGCGTCGGGCGGATGTGCGTCATCTGTCGTCCGCGCCAGGGCCCGACGCACCCCTACTGCAGCGTCTGGTCCGACGGCCGCCCGTCGAGGCACCGCTCCAGCGTCGCCAGCACCAGCTTGCGGTCCAGCGGCCGCAGCATGAACGAGCTCACCCCCGCCTGCAGCGCGCGCTCCACGTCGTCGTCCGCCAGCGAGCCCACCACCACCTTCACCCCGTCGACGATGAGGTCCTCCACCAGCGGCCACGCCTCCCGCAGCCCGGCATCCACCACCGCCATGTGGATCGCGTCGCCCTCGCAGACGACCCGCGCCGACGCCACGTCGGGCACCAGCGTCACCGCGAGCCCCGCCCGCTCCAGGTAGCGGTTCAGCGAGATGCCGAACGGGTCCGCATCGACGATCAGCAGCTTGGTCCCGTGCAGCCGCTCGTTCAGCGCCACCGACGACCGCGGCGCGATCGTGTCCTCCGAGATCCGCGCCGGCGGCAGGATCACGCTGAACGTGCTGCCCACGCCCTTCTCCGACTGCGTCTCGATGCGCCCGCCCATCAGCTCGGCCAGCTTCCGCGCGATCGCCAGCCCGAGCCCGGTCCCCCCGGCACCGCCCACGGTCGCCGCCTGCGCGTACTCGTCGAACGCCCGGTCGAGCTCGGGCTTCGTCATCCCCGGCCCGGTGTCGCGCACCCGGATGGCGATCCACGCGTCGCGCTTCGGGGTGGCCCGCTCGACCAAGAGCTGGACCTGCCCGCGGTCGGTGAACTTGAACGCGTTGGACAGCAGGTGCATCAGCACCTGGCGCAGCCGCAGGTGGTCGCCGCGGACGAGCCGCGCACCGGGCGCGACCCGCGTGGAGAACGCGACGTGGTCGGTGTGGCCGAGATCGCTCACCGCGACCCGGACCTCGGCGACGACCTGAGCCATGTCGACGTCCTCGAGCACGACCGGCAGCTGGCCCACCTCGATCTTCGACAGGTCGAGGATGTTGTTGACCTGGTCGACCAGCGCCCGCCCGGAGCGCGCGACCTTCCGCAGGTCGTCGGCGAGGTCGAGGCGCCGCTCCTCGGCCTCCTCCTGCAGCAGCTCGGCGTACCCGACGATCGCCGACAGCGGCGTGCGCAGCTCGTGGCTCATGTTTGCCAGATAGGCGCTCTTGGCCCGCGACTCGGACGCCATCCGCTCCGTCTGCTCCTTGAGCACCTTGACCAGCTCGCGCAGCGCCTTCACCCCGGGGTCGGACCGCTGTGCGGCCGCCGGCGTCTGGCTCGGCACCATGCTGGTCATGCCGGTGGGCGGCGCCGGGATCGTGGCGCCCTTGCCAGCGGGGATGGTGGGGGTGCGCAGCACGGGCCCGGGCAGCGCCCCCGCCGCCGTCTCGGGCAGCGTGTTCTGGCGCAGGTTGGAGGGGAGCGGCGGCGGCGAGGGGTTCGGCTTCCGGGTGAGCGTGTCCACCGACACGGGCGGCGGCGGCCTGGTCCACGGCAGCGGGCCGCTCGCGGTCGGGCGGAGCATGATGGACGCCGCGGCGAGGCCGAGCAGGAACGGCATCCCCTCCACGACCCACCCGAGCGGCGACTCGCGGTGGAGCGCCAGCAGCCC
>JAWKRQ010000090.1:0-30407 GCA_041389545.1 Myxococcota bacterium
GGGGGTCGGCGCGGCCACGGAGAGGAGCGGCACGATCCCGGCGCCGAGCGCAGCCCCGAGGAGGCGGCGGCGGGAGACGGCAGAGCGGGCTGCGTCGCGCACGGGCGACCTCCGTCAGTAGTACTGCAGCGCGGGATCCTGCAGGAACCCGGCCACGGTGACGATCCAGGCGGCGTTCGCATCGCCCGGGTGCTCGGCGAGGGCGCCGACGAACAGTGCGTACCAGCCGTCGATCTCGGCGCTGTGGGGCTTCACGTGCTCGCTCAGGATGGTGAGCGACAGGTCGGCCAGCGCCGCGCGGACGGCGGCCTCGTCGGTGACGCCGGGCTCGATCGCGCCCAGCAGGCGGCGCTCGCCGGCGGGGAGCGCGAAGTCGCTGCGGACGACGGAGGCGGCGGCCTCGAAGGCGAGGCGCCCGTCGACGAGCAGCTTGACCGGCGTGACGGTGTGGGTCGGCTGCGTGACCGTGAGGCCGTCGATGCCGCCGGCCATCGCGCGGTAGCCGAACACGTCGCTGCGGGCCAGATCGACGGGGCCCCAGCACTCGTCGGTGCAGGCCGGGTCGGCCACCGCCAGCCAGCGGAAGCCCGTCAGCGCCTCGATGGTGCGCGCGTACTGCTCGGGGCGGGCCACCTGGACGGGCAGCGCGTCGGGCACCGACGGGTCGAGCCGCTCCCGCGCCCGGAACACGTCCGACAGCACCACGTCGCGCAGGTAGGGTCGGATGCGCATGCCGTCGCGCTCGAGGGTGTCCTGCAGCGCGGCGGACTGCGTGGGCCCGACCTCGTCGAGCCCGATCTGGCCGAACCAGCGGTAGAACTGGCGGGCGGTGCACTGCGAGAACCGGGGATCGGCCGCGATCGCGGCGCCGAGGTCGGCCAGATCGTGCACCGGCTCGCCGTAGTACGCGGGCGCGCGCAGCCCCACGTCGGCCCACAGGCCCTCGTTGGCCGGGGTGTAGAACCGCAGCGGGAAGCACAGGTCGGTGATGAACGAGTAGTCCTGCTCGGGCTCGTTGAGCTCCTCGGTCACGTCGACCCGGCAGTCCTGGCCCTCGCCGATGCGGATGTTCCGGCCGGTGAGCTGGCGGCGGAAGCCCCAGAACAGGTCGGCGAACGGATCGAGGGCCTGGTGGCAGCCGATGCAGGTCGGGTTCGTCGACACGGCCTCGGCCACGGCGACCTCGTCCGAGAGGTCGACGCCGCCCTGCACGACCACGTCGCGGGTGGCGAACGACTCGCACAGCAGGGTGCTCGCCCAGAAGTTCGCGCGGCCGCGGTGGAAGTTGCTGCCGTTCGAGACGTGGCGGCGGTACGGCTCGGAGGTGCTGAGCACGCCGGCGTGGGGCCGGCCGTCCTCGTAGTGCGTCTCCTGCCACTCCCGGGGCCGCTCGGGGTCGTAGTCCATGCCGTAGATGTCGGCGAGGACCTGGTTCGCCACGACGTAGTCGGCCGTGACGATCTCGGTGTACGGCCGGTCGAGCTCGACCACGTGCTCGACGAGGCTCCAGCGGCTCCTCGGACGTGGCGAAGTACAGGTCCTGCATCGTGTAGGCCGACATCGGGCCGAGCAGCGGGAACGGGTCGTTCGTGTCGGCCCGGGTGAGGTACAGCTCGGCGTGCATGTCCTTGATGGTCTCGCCGAGGCTCGGGCGACTGAGGTAGCGCTCCACGATGCGCGGGAGCGCGCCGGGTCGGCCTCGACGGCCAGGACCTCGTCGGGGGGCGGGGCGGAGGCCGCGCAGCGCTAAGGCCCGCGCACCAGGTGCTGGACCGGGGTGAGGTAGCGGTACGGCGCCGCCTCTTCCCGCCTCGCCGTGGCAGGACGCACCTGCCGTGAGGAGCGCCACCAGCGCCGCCGCGATCTTCGCTCGGGTCGGGGGGGGGACCTGCACGCCCCGTGGGGTACCATGCCCCGCACGGGTCCGCTACGCCCGGGACGGCGTTACACCGGAACAGCGCCGGGGTGGCGCAGGGAGGTCCCGGTGATCGGAGGCGCGGCAGCGTGGGTCCTGGTGGCCTGCTCCGGCGGCGGGGACGACCCGACGCCGCCGACGGCGCCGGTGGGCGACGGGCCGCAGGTCGTCGCCGGGCCCGAGCTCGTCGACCCCGGGCCGCAGGTGCTGCTGGCCGCCGAGCTGCACGTCGACACCGACGTGCCCACCACCCTCGAGGTCCGGCTGCAGGAGGACGGCGCGAGCGAGATCCGCGTGCTGCGCTTCGCCGAGCTCGCCGCGGCCCACCGCGTCCCGCTGGTCGGGTTCCGCGCGGGGAGCACGCACCAGGTCGGCGTCCGCCTGACTGACGCCGAGGGCGAGGTCGTCGAGGCCGGGCCCCTGCCGTTCGACGCCGGGCCCGGGCTGGAGGCGCCGCCCCAGCGCGACCTGCTCGTCGCCGACCCGGCGCGGATGGAGCCGGGGGTCACGCTGATGCCCGCGAAGCTCGGCGACCAGGCATGGATCCTGACGCTCGACGACCAGGCCGAGATCGTCTACGCGCAGGCGACGTCGCTGTCGATCAACTCGGTCACGCCCACGCCGTCGGGGGACCTGGTCATGGTCGACGGGCCCGATCTGCGGCAGGTCGACCTGCTCGGCCGCACCGTGCGCCGGTGGACCGCCGAGCCGACCGAGCCCACCGACGTCGCCGTCCCGTTCGGGGACTTCCACCACGACGTGTTCCCGCTGGCCGACGGCTCGGTCTTCGCGCTGGTGTACGACCACGCCGACGTCCCCGAGTACCCCGAGAGCTACCAGGACCCCTTCGCCTACGCGCCGGCCACCATCCGCAACGATGCCGTGGTGCACGTCGCGGCCGACGGCACGGTCCTCGGCCACTGGGCGATGCTCGAGCTCCTCGATCCGCACCACATCGGCTTCGATGCGCTCGGCCCCGACCCGTCCGGGGCGCTCGACTGGGTCCACGCCAACGCCGTGATCTACGACGAGGCCACCGACGAGGTCACCGTCTCGCTGCGCCACCAGGACGCCGTGGTGCACTTCTCCGCCGCCACGGGCGCGCTGCAGTGGATCCTCGCGGCGCCCGACGGCTGGGACGAGGCGCTGCAGCCCTACATTCTGCAGCCGACCGCGCCGTTCGTCCGGCACACCCACCAGCACGCCATCGAGTTCGATCCCGACGGGCAGACGCTGCGGATGTTCGACAACGGCAACGACCGGCGCAACACGCCGTACGTGTCGAGCGGGCAGGGGCGGGAGTACTCGCGGATCCTGGAGCTGCGGGTCGACCCCGTCGCGATGACGGTCGCACCGCTCGGGGAGTTCGGGCAGACGAGCACGGGGCCGCTCTTCGCCACGTCGCTCGGCAACGCCGACCGGCTGCCGGTCACGGGCGACCGGCTCGCGACCTTCGGCACGGTGCCCCGGGTGACGGAGTGGACCGCCGAGGGGGAGGTCGTGTTCGACCTCGAGCTCGAGCCGGGCGGGTGGCGGATCGATCGGGCGCTCCGGCGCGGGTCGCTGTACGGTCCGTCGGTGGTGGAGACGGTGGAGGCGGCGCGATAGGGGCGCCGCGCAGGAGGTCGCGATGTCGGGGACGGTGGACGTGGCGCAGTACCTTCCGGCCGACGGCGAGGCGCTGGCGCGCCGCAGCCTGTCGGCCATGGCGCTGGGCATCGTGGGCAGCGAGATCCTGAAGATCGCGGCCGACGTGCGGAAGATGGTGGCCGAGGGCCGCTCGGTGGTCAACCTGACCGTCGGCGACTTCGCGCCGGCCGAGTTCCGCATCCCGCCGGGCCTCGAGAAGGGCATCCGCGACGCGCTGGCCTCGGGCCAGACGAACTATCCGCCGTCCGACGGCGTGCTCGAGCTGCGCAAGGCGGTGGTCGACTTCGTCGAGCGGCAGCAGGGGCTGCGGTTCCCGGTGGAGAGCGTGCTCATCTCGGGCGGTGCGCGTCCGCTGCTCTACAGCGCCTACCGCAGCATCCTCGATCCCGGCGAGACCGTGGTCTACCCGGTGCCGTCGTGGAACAACAACCACTACTGCCACGTCTCCAGCGCCAATGGCATCGCGGTGAAGTGCAGCCCCGAGCGCGCCTTCCTGCCGACGCCGGACGACCTGCTGCCGTACCTGCCCGAGGCGCGGCTGCTGGTGCTGAACAGCCCGCTCAACCCGACGGGCACGGCCTTCGGAGAGCGAGCCCTCGAGGAGGTCGCCCGGGCGGTGGTCGACGAGAACCGGCGCCGCGAGGCGGCCGGGGCCCGCTCCCTGATGGTCATCTACGACCAGGTCTACTCCTGCCTCACGAGCGACAACGCGCCGCACCAGGACCCCGTGCGGCTCGTCCCCGAGATGGCGCCCTACGTGGTGCTGATCGACGGCATCTCGAAGGCGTTCGCCGCCACCGGGCTGCGTGTGGGCTGGTGCCTCGGGGCGCCGCCCGTCATCGCGCGGATGCGCGATCTCGTCGGCCACATGGGCGCCTGGGCGCCGCGGCCCGAGCAGCTGGCCACCGCCGAGCTGCTGCGCGATCGTCCCGCCGTCGACGCCTACCTCGCCGAGATCCGCGGCGGGGTCAGCGCGAGGCTGAACGCGCTGTACGAGGGCCTGATGGCGCTCAAGGCCGAGGGCCTGCCCGTCGACGCCATCGCGCCCGCCGGCGCCATCTACCTGTCGGCCAAGCTCGCGCTCCACGGGCGCGACGGGCTGCGCACCAACGACGACGTGCGCCGCTGGGTGCTGCGCGAGGCCGGCACCGCCGTGGTGCCGTTCCAGGCCTTCGCCTACCCCGAAGACGACGGCTGGTTCCGCATGTCGGTCGGTGCCGTCTCGGTCGACGCCTGCACCCAGGCCATGGTGCGGCTCGGCGAGGCGCTGCGCCGCCTGCCGGCGTAGCCGTGCTCCGGACGCGCGAGCAGTACTACGACAGCCTGCGGGCGCGGGTCCCCGAGCTGTGGGTCGACGGCGAGCGCGTCACCGACCCCGTCTCCCACCCGAAGCTGCGGCCGGCGATCGAGGCCGTGGCCGAGACCTACGCGCTGGCCCACGACCCGGCCACGCGCGACCTCGCCACCGCCGTCTCCGACGTGCCGGGGTGCGAGGGGCAGCGGGTGAACCGCTTCACGCACCTGTTCCGCGAGCCCGAGGATCTGCTGAAGAAGCTCACGCTGCAGCGCATCCTCGGCCGGGTGACGGGGACGTGCTTCCAGCGCTGCGTCGGGATGGACGGGATCAACGCCACCTTCATCGGCACGCACACCGCCGGCGCCGAGCGCCACGCGCGCTTCGTCGCCTGGCTCGCCGGGGTGCAGCAGCGCGACGAGATGCTGTGCGGCGCCATGACCGACGCGAAGGGCGACCGGGGTCGCCGGCCGTCGGCGCAGCCCGACGCGTTCCTGCGGATCGTGGGGCGCAAGCCCGACGGCGGGATCGTGATCCGCGGGGCGAAGCTGCACCAGACGGGCGCGGCGAACGCGCACCAGCTGCTGGTGATGCCGGGGCAGGGCTTCCGGGAGGGTGAGGAGGACTTCGCCGTCGCCTGCGCCGTGCCGGTGGACGCGCCGGGCGTGGTGATGGTGCTCGGGCGGCAGCCGTCCGACGAGCGCAAGGGCGGGCCCGACGCAGGCAACCTCCGGTACGGTGGCCAGGAGGTCCTCGTCTGGTTCGACGACGTGGAGGTGCCGCCCGAGCGGGTCTTCCTCGACGGCCAGCTCGATGCGGCCGGGGCGCTGCTCGAGGCGTTCGCCGGGTACCACCGGGCGTCGTACGGCGGGTGCAAGCCCGGGAACCTGGACGTGTTGGCGGGCGCTTCGGCGGCGTTGGCCGAGGAGATCGGCGTGCGGCGCGCGGCCCACGTCCGCGACAAGCTCGTGGAGATGGTGCACCTCACCGAGACCATCCACGGGGTGGGCCTCGCCGCCAGCCACCGCGCCACCCGTGAGGCAGCCGGCGTCTACACGGTCGACCCCGTGCTCGCCAACGTCTGCAAGCACCACGTCACGCGCCTGCCGTACGAGATCGGGCGGCTGGCCGAGGACCTCGCGGGAGGGCTGCTCGCGTCGATGCCGTCGCTCGCCGACCTCGACCACCCGCGGATCGGCCCGCTGGTGCGGGCCGCGGTGGGGAGCGAGGCGCGGGCGAAGCTCCTGCGGCTCGTGGAGTGGATGACCTACGGCTCGGGCGCCGTGCCCCTGCGCATCGAGTGCATGCACGGCGCCGGGTCGCCGCAGGCCCAGCGGGTCGTCCTCGAGCGCCACACCGACTGGGACGAGCGGGTGGCGCTGGCGCGGCGGCTCGCCGGCCTCAGGTGACCTCGCTCCCCAGCGGCTCGAGCACGATCTCGAAGCGGCCGAAGTCGAAGGGGGTGCCCGGGGCGGCCTCGACCCGGACCAGGCGCTCCCGGAGCCCCTTCCCGGCGAGCTCGAGCGCCCGGTGGTGGCAGTAGGGGAGGTTGCCGCGCTTGCCGAGCAGGGTGTGGGCGGTCCAGGAGCAGCCGCCCAGGCACGTCTCGGCGTAGTAGCAGGTGCCGCAGAAGCCCCACAGCTCGGCGGGGTCGCGATCGCGGGCGAAGCGCAGGGCCGCGGTCTCGTCCCAGACGGCGCGGAGCGGGCGGTCCCGCAGGTTCCCGCCGACGTAGGGGGCGGACGGCAGCGACGGGCAGCCCTTCACGTCGCCGTTCGCCTCGATCCCGAGGGTGTAGGTGCCCGCCTTGCAGCCGGCGAAGTGCCCGCGGCGCAGGTCGCGCTCGTGCGGGCCGAAGTAGCCGAGGTTGTTGGCGGCTTCGACGCCGCAGCCGCGCGGCGCGAGCGCGCGGGCGATGGCGCCGAGGCGGGGGACGAGCTCGAGCAGGTCGTAGGGCTGCAGCAGCCAGTCCTCGAGGTCGGCGGCGCGGCCCATCGGGCCGGTCAGTTGGACCTGCCAGCCCTTCACTCCGTGGTCGGCGAGGATCTCCGACAGCGCTTCGAGATCGGCCAGGTTCACGCGGTTGATCTGCGTGTTGGCGAGGGGGATCATCCCGGCTTCGCGGGTGGCGTCGATGGCGCCGAGCGCGGCGCGCCAGCTACCCTTGACGTTGCGGAGGCGATCGTGGGCGGGCTCCAGCCCGTCGACGGAGGCGCTCACGGCTTGCAGGCCAGCGTCCGCGGCGCGGCGGGCGAGCGCCGGGCCGAAGTTGCGCCCGCCGGTGGTCATGGTCGCGCGCATGCCGCGGTCGCGGACCTTGCTCACGATGCGCAGCCAGTCCGCGTACAGGTAGGCCTCGCCGCCGATGAACGTGATCTCGTGGGTGCCCATGTCGGCGAGCTGGTCTACGATCCCCAGCGCCTCGTCGACGGTGAGCTCGTCTGGGCGTGGCTTGCCGGCGCGGCTGCCGCAGTGCCGGCAGGCGAGGTCGCAGCGCAGGGTGAGCTCCCAGACGACGTAGCGCGGGTGCGGCGGGGGCAGCGATCCCTGCAGGGCACGATCCATTCGACCTCCGCTCGCATCGTGCCCGGCGCCGGCGGGCTCGCCGCTCGCCGCCCGCCGCGCGGTCGTGCATACTCTGACCAGGAGGAGACCATGGAGCTGATCGAGTGCGGGCGGTGCCACCGCCACCACCGGGCGAGCGACGCGAGCTGCCCGTTCTGCCGGAGCACGCGGTCGTCGGCGACCCGGGCGATGAACCTGCTGGGCGGCGCGATGACCACGCTGGTCCTCGCGGCCTGCTACGGCACGGGCGACAAGTACACGACCTCGGGGACCACCGGTGAGACGGGGATGACGACCGACACCGGCACGACGACGACGACGACCACCACGGACACGACGCCGTCCGACTCGGGCGACTCGGGCTCGCACATCGACACCGGCGCCGACACGGGCGCGCCGACCGACACGGGCACGGCGACCGACACCGGCACGGCGAGCGACACCGGGTTCACGCCGCCGACGCCGGTGGGCCCGAGCATCGACCCCAACGGCGCGACCGCAGCCTTCGACCTCGATCTTCCGCCGCAGTGCGAGCTGTAGGAGCGCCGCGGCGCCGCCTCAGCCGGGCTGGTGCCGCAGGGTCTGCCCCTCGACGAGGTAGACGACCATCTCGGCCAGGTTGACCGAGTGGTCGCCGATCCGCTCGAGGTGGCGGCACACACTGGTCGTGGCGAGCAGCTTCTCGAAGCCCGGCTTGCTCTGCGCCTCGGCCATCCCGATCACGCGCTGGAAGGCGGCGCGGTTGTACTCGTCGGTGTCGGCGTCGTGGTCGCGGAGCCGGCGGGCGAGGGCGGCGTCGCGGGATCGGAGCGCGCGCAGGGCGATGCCGAGCTCCTCCACCACCGACTTCGCGAGGCTCGCGACCTCGTCGGGCAGCGGCGGCTCGCCGAGGTCGCCCACGCGACGCACGATGTTGACGGCGAGGTCGCCGATCCGCTCGAGGTCGGTCACCATCTTGAGCGTGGCGGTGCACAGGCGCAGATCCCGCCCGACCGGCGCGCGCTTCGCCATGAGTGCGACGCAGAGGTGGTCGGCGGCGATCTCGAGGTCGTCGAGGCGCTCGTCGGAGGCGATGACCTCGGCGGCGAGGCGCTCGTCGCGGGACAGCAGCGCCAACGCTGCGTCGCGCACCATCGCCTCGGCCAGGTCGGCCATCTCGTCGAGGTGGCGCGCGACCTGGGTCAGCTCCTTCTCGTAGACGACGTCGAGGTGAGGGGTGTGCAGCACGGGGCCTCCGGTGGCGCGGACGGTCGGGTCGGGCGTCGATGTGACGGGCCCCGACGGGCGAACCTCCGCGCTTCACCCTCAGTGTAACACACGTGACGAACAGGTGACGGAAGCGGGTCGGAGCGTGACGGCGGTGAGACGGGGGAGGGGCGGGCGCGCGACGGTGGTCCCTCGGCTTTCACGGGTCGGGAGAGGTGCGGGTCGATCCCCAGGGGTGTGTTCGGGAGCGACACCGGGCCTCCTCCAGGACGCAGTGTTCATCGGGATCCTGTGGCGAAGGCTGGTGTGGTTCCCGAACAGACCCCGTTCGGGAGGCGCACCTGCCCTGCTCGGATGATCGGCCTCGGACCGATGCCGTGGGGCACGGCCAGGTGCGTCTCCCGAACACATGGAAACGGATGGGTCCCACCCTCTCTCCTCCGCGCCACGATCCGCACCACCCCTGCCTGGATCGCCACCTCCCGCCCCAGATTTCCGCGACAGCCACCCTGCCGGTCGCTACCTCCTCCCCATGCCTGTCGAGCTCACCGAGTCCGCCGCCATCAACCGCTTCCGCTTCGACCGCTGGCCCGACACCGGCTTCCGCTGCCGCGTCTGCCAGCACGAGCACGGGCGCCAGCTCTCCACCCGCCCCCGCGTCTTCCGCTGCGCTCGCCGCGGGTGCGGCAAGCAGACCTCGGTCACCGCGGGCACGCTCGCCCACGGCACCAAGCTCGGCCTGCTCCAGTGGGAGAAGCGCGGCGAGATGCACGAGGCGCCGCGCACCAACCTGCCCTCGGTCCGCGAAGTGGCCCACGAGCTCGGCGTGTCCGTCTCGACGGCCTGGCTCCTCAACCAAAAGTTCGCAGCTGTCGTCTCCGTGCTGCAGTCGGGCATCCGGGACTACGCCATGCTCGGCCTGATCGTCCCCGTCGCCCTGCGCAGGCCCCGCACGGGCCAGCTCGGCGAGCAGCGGCTCGAGCTCGAGGCGCTCCAGGTCCCCGAAGCCCAGCTCTGCCTCCCCGATCACGGCCCCGGCTTCACGATGTCGCTGCTCCGCGCGGGTGAGCACGAGATCCCGCGCAACGCCTGGGTCCTGCCCGTCGACTACATCCACCACGATGTGGCGGGCTGGCTGCAGTCCCGGCTCGAGGGAGTCCACAAGAAGGTCAGCCTGCGCTGGCTGCCTCGGTGGGTCGACGCCTACCTGCACGTGTACAACACGACCGTGCTCGACCGGCGCTGCGAGAAGCTGCGGTGGCGGGCGCTCGTCCAGTGCGTCCACCGGCGCCCGCTCCGCCTGCTCGATCCCTGGCTCGCGCCGCGCCCGCCGCCGGGTCCGCCGGAGGGGTGGCTCACCGGGTCAGGTGTCGCCCCCGCACCACGAGGTCCGCCGTCAGGTTCACGACGAACGTGATGGCGAACAGCAGCAGACCGAGCGCGAACAGCGCCTGGTAGTGCTGGCCTCCGCGCACCGCCTCGCCGAGCTCGGCCGCGATGGTGGCGGTGAGGGTGCGCACGGGGTCGAACAGCCCGGTGGGGATGTTGACGGCGTGGCCCGTGGCCATCAGCACGGCCATGGTCTCGCCGACGCACCGGCCCACCCCGAGGAGCACGGCCACGAGCAGGCCCGGCCGCGCCGCCGGCAGCAGCACCCGCGTGGCGACCTCCCAGCGGGTCGCCCCCATCGCCACGGCCGCCTGCCGGTAGCTGTCGGGCACGGCCCGCAGCGCGTCCTCCCCGAGCGACACCAGCAGCGGCAGCGTCATCAGCGCGAGCAGGATGGCGCCGTTCAGCCCGTTGAGCCCGATCTGCGCGCCCATCGCCTGCAGCAGCGGGTTGAGCACCATCACGCCCACGAACCCCCACACGACCGAAGGGATCGCCGCCAGCAGCTCCACCACGACCTTGAGCACCTCGCGCACCCGCTCCGGAGCGAACTCCGACAGGTAGATCGCCGAGGCGAGCCCCACGGGCACGGAGATGAGCAGCGACAGCCCCACGCACCACGCCGTCCCGATCAGCAGCGCCACGATGCCGTAGGCCGGATGGGCGTCGGTGGGGCCCCAGTCGGTCGACGTCAGCATCTCGGGCAGGTGCGTGACCAGCATCACCAGGCCCTCCTTCGCGATGAACAGGAAGATCGCGAAGATGAAGGCGATGGCCGACAGGCCGCAGGCGTAGATCACGCCCTCGATGATGCGCTCGCCCCACCGCACGGTGCGGCGGGGGCGGGGACGCGTCGCGCTGGGCACGCTGCTCGACAAGCTGCCTCCGAGCTACTTGAGGGGGACGAAGCCCGAGTCGATGGCGACCTTCTGGCCGCTCTCCGCGCGGGCCCAGTCGAGGAAGGTCGAGACCTCGCCCGTGGGCGCGCCGTTCGTGTACACGTACAGGGGGCGGGCGAAGACGTACGCGCCCTGCTTCACGGTCTCGATGGTCGGCTCGGCGCACGGGCCGTCCGTCGCCTTCGCGAGGCACGCGAAGCGGGCCGACTCGGTGTGGTAGCCCATCCCACCGTAGCCGATGGCGCACTTGCTCGTGCCGACCACGTCGACGACCTGCTGTGTCCCGGACTGGTCGAGGGTGTTCGTGAACTTGCCCTCGTCGCCCAGGACCTCCTCGCGGAAGTACTCGTAGGTGCCGCTGTTGTTCTGCCGGCCGATCTTGACGATCTCGTCGGTGCCGCCGCAGTCCAGGGTCACGCCGAGGTCGGACCAGTGGTTGCAGGTCCCGCTCGCGCCGTAGATGCACTTGAGCTGCTCGAAGTCGATGCGCTCGATCGGGTTGTCCTTGTTCACGTAGATGGACAGCCCGTCGTAGGCCACGACGGTCTCGTGCGGATGCACGCCGTTCTTCTCGGCGAGCGCCTTCTCCTCGTCCGACATCGGCCGGCTGCAGTTCGCCATGTCGGTCGTGCCGTCGATCAGCGCCTTGATGCCGGTGCCCGAACCGCCGCCCGTCACCGCCACGATGACCGTGGGGTGCTCCTTCGTGTACTCCTCCGACATCCGCTGCATCAGGTTGACCATGGTGTCGGAACCCTTGTCCTGCAGGAGCGTGCGGCTCGGGCCGCCTCCGCAGCCGAGCACCAGCGCCAACAGCATCCCAGTCGTCGTCATCGCTTCTCCCGCGCGGCCTCAGCCGTACCGGCCCTCGATGTAGCGCGCGGTCCGTTCGTCGCGCGGCGTGGTGAACAGCTGGTGCGTGGGGGCCGTCTCCACCAGCTGGCCCATGAGCATGAAGGTGCAGCGGTCCGACACGCGCCGGGCCTGCTGCATGTTGTGGGTGACCACGATCTGCGTGTATGCACCGCGCAGCTTGGCCATCAGCTCCTCGACGGCGCCGATGCCGTCGGGGTCGAGCGCCGAGCAGGGCTCGTCCATCAGCAGCACGCGCGGCTTGAGCGGCAGCAGCCGGGCGATGCACAGCTTCTGGCGGCCTTCGAGGGGCAGCGACTCGGCGGGCGCGCCGAGCCGGTCCTTCACGTCATCCCAGAGGTCGACGGTCCGCAGCGCGTCCTCGACGAGCTCGTCCTGGACGTTGCGGGGGGTCCGCGGCGCGTGCAGCCGCACGCCGAACAGCACGTTGTCGCGCACCGACAGCGGCAGCGGGTTGGGGCGCTGGAAGACCATGCCCACGTCGCGGCGCAGCGCGATCACGTCGGTGGCGGCGGACTGCGTGTCGTGGCCGGCGACGTGGAGCTCACCCTCGATGCGGACGGTGGGCGCGTCGTTCATGCGGTTCATGCACCGCAGCAGCGTGGACTTCCCGCAGCCCGAGGGGCCGATGAGCGCGAGGATCTCGCCCGGCGTGACCTCGAGGCTCACGCCCTCGAGCGCCCGGAAGGTGCCGTACCACAGCGACAGATCGCGGCACGTGACGGTTGCGGCGCTCATCCGAACCTGCCGTTGACGTAGTCGGTGGTGCGCTGGTCGCGCGCGGCCTCGAACAGCGCGTTGGTGGGCCCCTCCTCGACGGGCTCGCCGTTGAGCAGGAAGAGCGTGCGATCGGCGATGCGGCGGGCCTGGGCGAGCAGGTTCGTGACCATCACGATGGTCATCGTCTGCCGCAGCTCGACGAGCACGGCCTCGATGCGCATCGTGGTCACCGGGTCGATGGCGATCGAGAACTCGTCGAGGCAGAGCACCTCGGGCTGCGTCGACAGGGCGCGCGCCAGGGTGAGGCGCTGCTGCTGGCCGCCCGACAGGCGCGTGCCGAGCTCCTGTAGCCGGTCCTTGACCTCGTCCCACAGCGCTGCCTGCGTCAGGCAGCGCTCGACGAGGCCGTCGAGCTCCTTGCGGTTGCGCATGCCCGCCATCCGCGGCGCGAACGCCACGTTGTCGTAGATCGACATCGGCAGCCCGACGGGCAGCGGCAGCACCATGGCGACGCGGCGGCGCACGTCGGACACGTCGAGCTCGCGGACCTCCTCGCCGTCGAGCAGGACCTGGCCCGTGCGCCCGGCCCCCGGGGTCAGCTCGAGGGTGCGGTTGAGGCAGGTCAGGAACGTCGACTTGGCGCTGCCCGCGGGGCCGATGATGCCGAAGATGCCGGTGCGGGGGATGTCGACGGTCAGGTCGCGCAGCACCGCGCGGCTGCCGTAGCTCGCGGTGAGCCCCCGGATCGACAGGTGCGGCGTGTCGGCGTCGGGCACTCACCACCTCCGGTGGCGGCGCAGGTAGACGCGCAGCGCGATGGAGGCGGAGTTGAAGGCCAGCACGATGCCGACGAGCACCAGCGCCGTGCCGTACTTCATCTCGTCGGGCACGTTCGGCACCTGCGTGACGAGGGCGAAGACGTGCATCGACAGCGCCATTGTCTGGCTCCAGACGGAGTCGGGCAGGATGGGCAGGTAGAACGCCGCGCCCGTGAACAGGATGGGGGCGGTCTCGCCCGCGGCGCGGCTCACCTGGAGGATGATCCCCGTGAGGATGCCGGGCAGCGCGTTCGGCAGCACCACGTGGCGGATGGTCTGCCAGCGGGTGGCGCCGAGGTTCCAGCAGGCGACCCGGAAGACGTGCGGCACGGACTGCAGCGCCGCCTTGGTGCTGGTGATGATGACGGGGAGCGTCATGACGCCGAGCGTGAGGCCGGCGGCCAGGATGCTCGTGCCGAACTTCAGGAACAGCACGAACGCGCCGAGGCCGAACAGCGCGTGGACGATGGACGGCACGCCGGCGAGGTTCACGATCGCCAGGTCGACGATGCGCGCGAGCCAGCCGTCGCCGGCGTACTCCGACAGGTACACCCCGGCGAGGACGCCGACGGGCACCGCGAACGCGAGCGAGACGCCCACGAGCCAGATCGTGCCGACGATCGCCGGCCAGATGCCGCCGGCCGTCATCCCCGAGATGGGCATCGTGAAGAGGAAGGTGAACGACAGCGCCGGCGCGCCCTTGACCACCAGCAGCCCGATCACCCCCACGGCGGGGAGCGCAGCGGTGAGGGTGGCCATCAGCAGCAGCGCCGCGACGATCCGCTCGTTGCGGCGCCGGGCCGTCAACGGCTCGACGGGCAGCTCTGGCGTGGTGGGCTCGACGGGCATCGACGCGCTCAGGCTCATGGCCGAGCGGCATAACGCATGCACCGCGCCGACCATGTGTCGGCCCCGTGACATTGCGCCCGGCATGCGAGCACGCGCGACGTGTCAGCGTGCGGGCAGCTGCCGGAGCGTGTGCCGCACGCGGGCGGTCACCGCGACCGTCGCGAGGGCGGTGACGCCGAGGCCGACCCAGCGCGCCCACGACGGGCCGGACGCCTCGCCGGCGAGCAGCGCGGCGAGATCCGACACCGACGCGCCGACCATCGCATAGAGGATCCACGGCATCAGCGCGCCGAGCGTGGAGCCCACCAGGTAGGTGCGGAACGAGATGCCCGTGAGGCCGAGCGCGTAGCTCAGCGTGTTGTAGGGCGACACCGGCGGCAGGCGCAGCAGGGCGACCATGGGGACGCCACCGTCGGTGACGACGCGGTCGAGCGCGGTCACCCAGCCGCGGCCGTCGAGCAGCCGCTGGACGGGCGCGCGCAGGCAGGTGCGGCCGAGGGCGAAGGAGGCGGCGCCGAAGCCGCCCGAGCACAGCGCGATCGCCGCGAAGCCGCCCACCGGGCCGAACAGGAAGCCCGCCGCCATCTGCGTCCAGGAGGCGGGCACCATGAGCAGGGTGGCGACGCCGTAGACCGCGACGAAGGCCGCCACGCCGACGGCGCCCGCGCCGTCCATCCAGGTCACGAGCCGGACGAGCAGCTGCGCGGCGGGCTGCGCTGCGGCCGCGAAGCCGAGCACGGCGGCGACGAGGCAGAGGGCGAGGGCGGCGCGACGGAGGGCGGAGCGTCGGGTCATGGGTCCGGGGCGGGTAACTCCAAACGAGCGCTTGAACAACGCCCGCCGCGCTTCAAGGCGACAGCGCGTCGACCTCGTCGAGCGTGGCGGCGTACTCTCGCTTCATCGTCGGCACCGGCTCGCCCGTCCAGTCCATCCGCGCCGCGACCATCACACCGCGATCGTAGTACAGGCTCGCCTTCGTCCACACCGCCGCGACCCGCTCCTCCAGCAGGTCCCGGTTGACCTGCCGCTGCGCGTCGGTGAGCTTCGACAGCGGCGACTCGTCGAGCATGTCGCGCCCGAGCGCGCGGTGGGCCCGCGCCTGGCGGAGGAAGCCGTCGAGCAGCAGATCCGTCTGCTCCAGCGGGACGAGCTGCGCGAGCTGGGTGTCGGCGGCGGCGATGAGCGTCGCCCGCTCCTGCAGCGACCTGGCCTTGCGCGCGTCGCTGCCCTCGAACGTCAGCAGCGCGGCCGTCTCCGTCGCCCGGACCAGGATCTCGTGGCGGGCGAGGGCCTGGTAGCGGGGGGCCCAGCTCGGATCGACCTCGTCGATGGCGCGGTGCAGCCGACGGTAGCCTCGCCGCTGCTTGCCGAGCTCGACCTCCCAGATGCCCCGCAGCGCGTCGATCTTGAGCCGGTCCTCGGGCGGACGGTCGACGTGCGGCAGCCGCCGCAGCTCCTTGCGGGCCTCGCGGAACCGGTCCAGCCGGCCGAGGCACTCCGCCCGCCGGAAGCGCAGGTCGTCGGGCACCTGTCCGGCGGGCCAGGCGGCCTCGAGGGCGTCGTAGATCGCCATCGCCGCGACGAAGTCGCCGTCGAACTCGAAGGCCATGGCCTGCAGGTACTGCGCGGTGCGCTGGTGGTCGCCGGGCAGCGACACCGCGCGCTCGGCCAGGGCGCGCGCCTCGGCGTAGTCGCCGTGGCGGATGCGCTCGCGCACCTCGAACAGCAGGTCGTCGGGGGTCTCGCCCGCGTGCGCGGTCGCCGCGAGCCGCAGCAGGGCCCAGATCCACATGTTCGGTGTCGACCCCCGTCGGGGCTGCGGGTTCCGCGACCCGAGCGGTTCCCCCCGCCCCCGACGAGCGGGGGCGGGGGGAGGCGCCGTGATGGCCGTGTGGGAGCCTATGCACCCCCTACGCTCTGGTAGGTGGGCCTCGCGCTCGCCGCTTCGGGCTACCCTCGCAGAAGGGCCTGCTCCCCCGCGGCGATAAGACAAAGTCCTGATTGGAAGCTTGTAAGGGGGAGCCGAAACGGCCCCCGAAGCCACGCGCCATCCAGCTCCAACACTGTAGACACGCCCGTGGCGGTCGGCAACCAGCGCGGAGGCGCTTGCGGACGGCGCTCGGGTGTGCGATGGACCGGAGCCGGGACGGAGGGACGATGGGTCGGCGACTGCAGCGAGCGGCGGAGGGGCTCGCGCTGTGGGGACTGGTCACCGCCGGCTGCACGGCGGAGGGTCCCGCGCGCCGCCACCACCGCGACCCGACCGACACGATCCCCGGATCCACCTCGCCCACGGACCCGACGCACTCGCCCCCCATCGCGATGACCGAGCCCGTGACCTGTGCGGCGCCCGACACCCGGCTGGAGTCCCCCTGGGAGCTCGTCCGGGGGCTGCAGTGGGACGCGCGGCCCGGCTCCGGCGGAGCGTGGGGCGTGCTCGCCGCCGACCTCGACGACGACGGGTGGACCGACCTCGTCGTGCCGGGGGGGGGCGGCGTGCGCCTGTGGCTCGGAGGACCCGACGGCCCGATCGACGCGACTGACCGCCTGCCCGACGAGGTGCGCGGCACCCGTCACCGCACCGCCACCGCCGCCGACGTCGACGACGACGGCGACCTCGACGTGTTCGTCGGCGGGCGCGGCGTCGACGACTACCTGCTGCGGAACGACGGCACGGCGCACTTCACCGCCACCTTCCTCCAGACGGGCACCACCACCATGGGCGGCTCCTTCGTCGACCTCGACGGCGACGCCGACCTCGACCTGGTGGTCGCCGTGGGGAGCAGCCGCACCGACCCCGTGGTGCTGCTCAACGACGGGCTCGGCGGCTTCACCCCGCGGCCCGACCTCGTCCCCGACGACCTGCCCTACGGCACCGCGTTCCAGATGACCGCCCTCGATCTCGACGGCGACCTGGCCCCCGAGCTGTACCGCGGCAACGACGCGGGCCCTGGCGGGCCCGGCAACCGCCTCGCGTGGAACGACGGTGCGGGGCACTTCACCTACGACGGCGGCGCCAGCGGGCTCGACCTCGACATCTGCACCATGGGGCTCGGGATCGGCGACCTCAACGACGACCTCGTCCCCGACCTCGCGATGTCGGACTGCCGCGACCTGAAGCTGATGGAGAGCTCGAGCGCCGGGGTGTGGGTCGATCACGGCGACGCAGTGGGGCTCGGCATCGACCCGTCCACCGGCCACGACGTGCCCTGGGGCGTGGAGCTCGTCGACCTCGACAACGACGCCGACCTCGACCTCTACGTCGCCTACGGCTACCTCGTGAACGCCGGCTTCCCGAACGAGCTCATCCAGCGCGACGGCGTCTACCTGCAGGGCGACGACGGCCGCTTCACCGAGGTCTCCGCCGAGTGGGGCGTCGCGGTGGGGCAGTCCCGGGGCTTCGCCGTCGCCGACCTCAACAACGACGGCTGGCTCGACGTGATCAAGCAGGACTGGGACGGGCGATCGCAGATCTACCAGTCGCACTGCGGCGACGAGTCCTGGCTGCGCGTCTCGCTCGACCAGGGGGAGGGGGCGGTCAACCGGCGCGCCGTCGGGGCGCGGGTGGTGGCGCTGGAGCCCGATCGGCGCCAGGCGCGGTGGATCGTCGCGGGGGGGACGTCGGTGGCGTCGGCGTCGGGGCCCGAGGCGCACTTCGGCCTCGGCGACGCCCAGGAGGTGGACCTGGAGGTCCAGTGGCCGGACGGCCAGCTCGACCGCTGGTTCCACGTCCCCACCCGCCGCCGGGTCACGCTCTACCGCGAGCCGCTCCGATGAGCTGGGCCGAGATCGTCCTCGTCTGCTACCTCTCCGTGCTCTCGCTGCTCTCCCTCAACGGCCTCCACCGGCTGTGGATGGTGTGGGTGTGGCGCCGCCACCGGGCGAGCGCGCCGCCGCCCGCCGATCCGGCCGCGCTGCCGCGGGTGACCGTCCAGCTGCCGCTGTTCAACGAGCGCTACGTCGCGGAGCGCCTCGTCGCCGCCGCCGCCGCGCTGCGCTGGCCGCGGGACCGGCTCCAGATCCAGGTCCTCGACGACTCCACCGACGACACCGCCGCGCTCGCCGAGGCCGCCGTGGCGCAGCTCGTCGCGCAGGGCGTCGACGCGCTGTTCGTCCACCGCACCGACCGCACGGGGTTCAAGGCCGGGGCGCTCGAGCACGGCCTCGCCTCGGCCACGGGCGAGCTGCTCGCCGTGTTCGACGCCGACTTCGTCCCGCAGCCCGACTTCCTCGAGCGGATGGTGCCGTGGTTCGCCGATCCCGGCGTGGGCATGGTCCAGGCCCGGTGGGGCCACCTCAACGCCCGCGACTCCTGGCTCACGCGCGCCCAGGCCACGCTGCTCGACGGGCACTTCGTCATCGAGCACACCGCCCGCCACGACGCCGGCCACTGGTTCAACTTCAACGGCACGGCCGGCGTCTGGCGGCGCCAGGCCATCCTCGACGCCGGCGGCTGGCAGCACGACACGCTCACCGAGGACCTCGACCTCTCGTACCGGGCGCAGCTCGCCGGCTGGCGCTTCCGCTACGTCCCCGAGGTGGTCGCCCCCGCCGAGCTGCCCGCCGACATGACCGGGTTCAAGAGCCAGCAGCACCGCTGGGCGAAGGGCTCCATCCAGACGGCGCGCAAGCTGCTGGGGCGCATCTGGCGGTCGCCCGCGCCGCTCGGGGTCAAGCTCGAGGCCACCGCCCACCTGTGCGCCAACTTCAGCTACCCGCTGGTCATCGTGCTCACGCTGCTGCTCCCGTGGTCGATCGTGGCCCGCATGCAGCCGGGCGCGCGAGTCGCGGAGCTGATGCGGCTCGACTTCGTGCTGTTCCTGTTCGCCGTGCTGCCCTTCGTCGTGTTCTACGCGGCGGCCGTCCGCGGCGCGGGCGGGGAGCGGTCGCGGCTGTGGCAGCTGCCGGCCGTGCTGGCGCTCGGGCTCGGCATGGCCGTGTCGCAGTCGAGGGCGGTCGCGGAGGGCCTGTGGGGCGAGGTCGGCACCTTCGTGCGCACGCCGAAGCGCGGCGGGGCGCGCGGGCCGCTCGGCTACCGCGTCGGATCGCGCGGGCTGGCCGGCCTCGAGCTGCTGCTGGCGCTGTACCTCGTGGGGGCGGGCGCCTGGGCCATCGGGCAGGGCTACTGGGCGTCGCTGCCGTTCCTGGCGCTGTTCGCCGGCGGGTACGGCTCGGTGGGGCTCGCCACGCTGCGGAGCTGACCCCGCGCGTCGAGGGCGAACAGGGCGAGGGCCGGCGGCCAGGTGATCCACCAGATCCACGGCGCCTCGGCCCAGGCGCCGGTGGCCGGGTCGAACGCCGCGAGCACGGTGTAGCTGCCCAGCAGCGGGACGGTGGCCGCCGCCGCCGCGATCCGGCCGGTGGCCAGGGCGGGGACCAGCAGCCACAGCGCGTACCACGGGTGGACGGTGGGGGAGGGGGCGAGGAACAGCGCGCCGAGGTGGAACCAGGCGACCGCCGGGTCGCGCATCCGCGCCCAGACGACGAGCGCGCCGAGCCCTGCGGCGGCGACCAGCACGGGGCGCGTCGCCTCGCCGAGCCACGGCGCGAGCCAGGGGTAGGCGAGGCCGTTGAAGGACCAGTGGCCGGCGTAGGCGGCGAGGGCAGGGGGCGTGGCGTCGGGCCAGACGGCGGCCAGGGCGGCGGCGGTGCTGGCCACGGAGAGGGCCGCCCACGCGAGGGCGGTGCGGGGGGGCAGGCTGCGGGCGAGTGTCGGGAGGAGGAGGCCCGGGAACAGCTTGATCAGGGCGCCGCCCACGAGCAGCGCCCAGGCGGCGTCCTGGCGCCGCCGCGACCAGGCGGCGAGCGCCGCGGCCCCCAGCGCGACGGCCACCACGTCGATGTGGCCGCCCGCGGCGCTCTCGAGCGCGGGCAGGGGGTGCAGGACGTAGACCCACGCCGCGCGGGAGCGGCGGTCGGCGAGGGCGAGCGAGGCGGGGACGGTGGCGTCGGCCAGGGCGGTCAGGGCCTGGACGGCGAGGGGCGTGCCGAACGCCGCGAGCAGGCGGAACCAGGCGAGCGCGAGCGGCGGGTAGATGGAGGGGACGTCCGCGTGGTTCACGAGGGCGCGGAGCGCGTCGTCGAGGCCGTCGACGGTGGCCGGCGCGCGCGTGAACACGTCGATGCCCGCGGCCAGGGCGCGCCCCTCCCACAGGTAGCGCCACAGGTCGTCGGACAGGTGCAGCGGCACGCCGACGAGCGGCGCGCGCACGATCAGCGCCGCGGACAGCAGCACTGCAGGGTGCGCGGGGCGCAGCCGCGGGCCGATGGCGCAGGCGGCGAGGCCCCAGGCGATCGCCGCGGGCGCGACCGTCCAGGCGTGGGCGCGGTCCGGCGCGAGGTGCAACAGGATGGCGCACCCGGCCGCGGCCAGCGCGGCAGCCGCCGTGGTCGCCGCGCTGCGGGGGGGACCTGGGCGATCCCGGTCGGTTCTGCGCTGGGGGGGGCGGATCGTCTGGATCCTCGCGCGCAGCCCGGCGTGCAGGCCGCCCAACCGATTGACACGACGCGTCCCCGGGCTTATTCGCCAGCGCCGAGGACGCCAGTTCCAGGGAGGAGTCCTGACCATGAGCCGAACGAAGACCCTCGCGCTCGCCGTGCTCGCGCTGGCCATGTTCGCCGGTGGGTGCAAGAAGAAGCCGCCCCCGCCGCCGCCGCCGCCCGCGCCGCCGCCCGTCGAGGTCCGGCTGCAGGTGACCTCCCTGAGCCCCTCGACCATCGCGCCGAAGACGCCCACGCCGGCGAAGGTCTACGGCAGCGCGTTCGAGAGCGGCGCCACCGTGACGTTCACGGGCCCGATGGAGCTGCGCGGTCAGGAAGTCTCCGTCGACTCGGGCAACACGATGTCGGTCACCATCCCCGGCCTGGTCGAGGGGACCTACGACGTGAAGGTCGAGAACCCCGACGGCACGAGCTCCGTCCTGCGCTCGGGGCTCACGGTCAAGTCGCTCGAGATCGCCTGTCGCAACGTCACGGTGAACTTCGACTTCGATCAGGCCGGCCTGCGCAACGACGCGAAGTCGACGCTCGACGGCAACATGAGCTGCTTCCAGTCGCTCACGGGCCAGATCGCGATCGAGGGCCACGCCGACGAGCGGGGCACCGTGGACTACAACCTCGCGCTGGGTCAGCGGCGCGCCGACACCGTGAAGCGCTACCTCGTGAACTCCGGCGTCGCGACCGGCCGGATCTCGACCACCACCTACGGGGAAGAGCGGCCGGTCGACAGGGGTCACACTGAGGTCGCCTGGGCGAGGAACCGTCGTGCCGAGATCATCGCCACCGAATAACGTCCGCGTCGTGCGCTCCTCCCGCCTGCTGGCCCTCGGGCTGCTGGTGCTGGGGAGCGTCGTCGCCGTCCCTTCTCACGCCGGCTCCGCCGCCACGGCGGAGTACGCGCGGCAGGTGTCCACCGCACAGGTGCGCCTGGCGCAGCTCGAGGCGCTGCTCACCGAGTCGGAGCTGCGCATCGAGCAGCTCGAGGAGGTGATCCGCCAGCAGGGCAAGTCGAACGCCGATCGCCTCGACAACCTGGACGAGGTGAACGCCGAGGTGGTCCGCCTGCGCGGCGCCATCGAGGTGTTGCAGTTCGAGGTCGCCGAGCTGAAGCGGGTGCAGTCCGACCTGCAGATCGGGCAGGAGCGTCGCCAGCTCCACGCCGAGATGCGCCTGGCGCAGGTCGAGAAGTTCCTGAGTTTCAGCCGCCGCCGCCCCCGACCGACGCCGACCCGGCATCACGCCGGGCAGCAGCACGGCGGGGACGCCCCCACCGGGCGGACCCGGCGGCGCCACCGGCCCGGGCAAGCCGCCCGGCCCCGGGGGGACGCCCGACGCCACGTTGCCCGACGACGTGCCGTCCACCGCGGCCGGGAAGCTCGAGCTCGCCGCGGAGCACATGGCCGCGGGGCGCCAGACCGTCGCGCGGGCCATCCTGAAGGCCGCGATCGACCAGCACGTCGGCGCGCCCGAGATGGACGAGATCCGCTACCGCTACGCCGAGACGTTCTTCAACGAGGGCGACTGGCGCAGCGCGATCAGCGAGTTCAACAAGGTGATCAACAACCACCCGAACTCGCCGTGGAAGTGCTGGTCGTTCTTCCGGCAGGGCGAGGCGTTCGAGAAGATGGGCCAGGAGGAGGGCGCCCGCGCCTTCTTCAAGGGCGCGACCGACGGCGCCTGCAAGAGCTCCGACGCCGCCAAGGAGGCGAAGAAGAAGCTGTAGGGGCGTCGCGGCTCCCTGGCGCCAGTTTGCTGGCCGTTCGGGGGCGCCCACGTTAGGGAGCCCGCATCAGCGCGAACCCACACAGCGGGGGAGCGGTCGATCGACCGGTCCCCCGTTCTGTTTCCAGACCCCAGAGTCCCACAGGCCCTCCGATGGACGCGATGTCCCTCCAGCGCCGGATCCGCGCCCTGCTCGAGCCCACGGTCGAAGGCCTGGGCTACGATCTGGTGGCCGTCGAGTGGACGGGCGACCGCAGCGGCCGCGTGCTCCGCCTGTCGATCGACGGGGCGGAGGGCATCGGCGCCGATGACTGCGCGCGGGTGTCGAACCAGGTCTCGCCGCTGCTCGACACCGAAGACCCCATCCCGACCCGCTACCACCTCGAGGTGTCGAGCCCCGGCATCGATCGGCCGGTGCAGCGCCGGGAGGACTTCGAGCGGTTCCAGGGGTACCGCATCTCCCTGAAGCTCGTCGAGGGCCCGCCCCGCCGGCGCTACGTGGGGGCCCTCGGCCCGCTCGAGGGCGACGAGGTGGTGGTCACCGTCGACGGCGCCGACCACCGCATCCCGCTCGATCTGATCGAGCGGGCCCACCTGGTCCTCGACCTCGAGGAGTACCAGAAGCTCGGCGGGGGCGCCCCGTGAGCGGCGGGCGGATCAGGAACCAGGAACAACGACCCTTCGCGAGGGCGCCCGGCGGGCGCTCGGCGAACGGGCTCTCGGCGGAGCAGGCCGAAGGAGCGTGGCCATGTTGAGCGATCTCGAGCGCCTGATCGAGTCGATCCAGAAGGAGAAGAACATCCCGCGCGACGTGGTGATCGAGATCCTCCAGTCGGCGATGGAGGCGGCCGCGCGCAAGAAGTACGGGATGACCAAGGACATCGAGGCTCAGTACAACCCGGATCTCGGGGAGGTCGAGCTCATCGAGTGGCGGACGGTCGTCGAGGACGTGGAAGACGACGACATCGAGATCGCGCTCGAAGACGCGCGGCGCGAGGGCGAGGACTGGCAGGTGGGCGACTCCTACGGCCAGATCGTCAACGCCGCCGACCTCGGCCGGATCGCGGCGCAGACGGCCAAGCAGGTCATCATCCAGAAGGTGCGCGACGCCGAGCGCGAGCTCACCTACAACGAGTTCAAGGATCGCAAGGGCGAGCTCATCACCGGCATCATGCGCCGGTTCGAGAAGGGCAACATCATCGTCGACCTCAACCGGGCGGAGGCCATCCTGCCGCGCCGGGAGCAGGTGACGGGCGGCCCCGATCGCCACGCCGAGACCTACCGCCCGGGCGACCGCATCCAGGCCTACGTCCTCGACATCACCCGGGCGACCCGGCAGCCGCAGGTCGTGCTGTCGCGGACCCACCCGGGCCTGCTGATGAAGCTGTTCGAGATGGAGGTGCCCGAGATCTACGAGGGCATCGTGCGCATCGAGGCGTGCGCCCGCGAGCCGGGCTACCGCGCGAAGATTGCCGTGTCGTCGACGGATCCGGACGTCGATCCCGTCGGCGCCTGCGTCGGCCTCAAGGGCTCGCGGGTCCAGGCCGTCGTGGCCGAGCTCCGCGGCGAGGCCATCGACATCATCCCCTGGCACCCCGACCCGGCGCGCTTCATCGTCTACGCCATCGCGCCGGCGCAGGTCGCGCGCGTCTACATCGACGAGGCCAACAACACGATGGAGCTCGTCGTCCCCGACGACCAGCTGGCCAAGGCGATCGGGCGGCGCGGGCAGAACGTGCGGCTGGCGGCGCAGCTGACTGGCTGGCGCATCGACATCTACGCCGAGACGAAGCACGCCGAGCTGCAGGAGGCCGCGCGCGTCGAGCTCGGCCGGATCCGCCAGCTCGACGACGAGTCGGTCGACATCCTGCTCCGCAGCGGCTTCCAGACCGCCAAGGAGGTCGCCGACACCGACGTGGGTGAGATCGCCGCCATCCTCGAGGTCGACGACGACGTGGCGGCCGCGGTGGTCAAGGGCGCCGACGACGTGGTGGGCGAGCTCATCATGGAGGAGGCGCGGCAGCGTCAGGCCGACGAGCCCGAGGGCGAGGCCGACGTCCCCGACGAGCCCGAGCCCGCGCCCGAGCCGGAGCCGGCGCCCGAGCCCACCGAGGTCGAGGCGGAGTGAGCGAGGAGGCGCCGGCCGAGGCGCGGCGCCGGGGACCCGAGCGCACCTGCGTCGGCTGCGGCGAGCACTGCGAGCGTGACGACGCCGTGCGGCTCGTCCAGTCGCCGGACGGGGCGGTGGTGGTCGACCTGCGCGGCCGGCTGCCGGGCCGCGGGGCCTGGGTGCACCCCACGTCCGACTGCCTCGGGCGCGCGGCGCGGGAGCCGCGGCGGCTGTCGCGCGCCTTCAAGGCGGGGGTGCGCGCGCCCGATCTCGAGGCCGCGGTGCGCGACGCTGTGCTGCGGGCGGTCCTCGACCAGCTCTCCCTCGCTGCGGCCGGCGGGGGCGTGATCGGCGGCCACGACGCCGTGGAGCTCGGGCTCCGGAACGGGCGGATCGTCGAGGTGATCTTCGCGTCCAACGCCTCCGAGCGCACCGTGTCGGACATCCTGCGCTCGATCGAGGATCGTGCACACACGACGCTCCCGCTCGATACAGCGTCCCTGGGTGCCCGCATCGGGCAGGCCCCCCGGGCGGTGATCGGCCTCGCCGCACCGGGGTTCCGACACCTCCGAGACCAGTTGCGCCGGCTGCGGAGCCTGGGTTAGGCAACCCTCCCGGTGGGACGTGTGCGGTGTGGGGGTTCTCCTCACACGCGAACTCCGGCGGCCGGTGCCGCGGAGGCGGTGCCGCGTCCCGAAGGACGTTACTCGCCCCATCATCGGGAGAAGTCCACTGCTGTCCACTGCCCGGGCCGCGACGGAAAAGGACTAAATGTCGAAGAAGGACCTGCTCGAACGCCTCACCCGTGCCCCCTCCGACGCGACGCGCACGCCGCGCCGCCAGGAGGAGGCCGCATCCGGTCGCCCCGCCGACGCCACCCAGCAGACGCGCATGGGCACCCGTGTGGTGCGGCGTCGCCGCGTCGACTCCGAGGAGTCGGCGCCGACCACCGTCCGGCGTCGCGCTGCGGTGGTGGGCGACGAGCCGGCGCGGCCGGTCGTCCGTCGTGCGCGGGAGGTCGCGAACGAAGAGGCCCCCGCGCCCGAGCGGGAGCCCGCCGAGTCGCGGCCCGAGCCGGCGCAGGAGCCCGAGGCGCCGGCGGCGGTGGAGGCTCGCTCCGAGCCCGAGCCGGCGCGCGAGGCCCCCGCAGCGGAGGCTCGCGAGCCCGAGCCCGAGCCCGCCCGTGCCGCGGAGCCCGAGCCCGCGCCGGTGGCGGCGAAGGAGCCGGCGGCGAAGGAGCCGGAGCCTGCGCCCCGTCCCGAGCCCGAGCCCGAACCGGCGCCGGCCGAGCGGGCGGTGCGCGAGCCGCCGGCCGAGCAGCCGCGCCGCGAGGCCCCCCCGGCGGAAGAGCAGCCGCCGGCCCAGGCGGCCGCGCCCGAGGGCGAGGCGCGCGCCGATGGCGGCAGCGAGCGCAAGCTCCCCGAGACCCCGCGGTATGCCGGCCTGGGCAAGGCCGTCGTCATGCCGCCCCCGGGCTACGACCCCACGAACCCCGCGGCCTTCCGGCGCAAGCAGGAAGCCGAGCGGGCCACGGCCGTGGAGGCGACCCGTCGGGCGCCCACGCGCCGGCGGGTCGACAACCCGACCGCCGACTTCGGCGCGGGTCGGTCCGACGGCCCGCCGCGGCGCCGCCGCGGCCCGGGCGGCGGCGGCGGGCGCATGATGGAGCGCCCGGTGCGCACCAAGCGCCGGGTGAAGTCGGGGCCGAAGACCTCGTCGCCCACGCCCAAGGCGCAGAAGCGCAAGATCAAGATCGACAACGCGATCTCGGTCGGGCAGCTCGCCCACGAGCTCGGCGTCAAGGCGCCGATCCTCATGCGCCAGCTGATGGGCCTCGGCGTCATGGCGAGCATCACCGAGATGCTCGATGTCGACACCGCCACGCTGGTCGCCTCCGAGTTCGACTACGAGGTCGAGAACGTCGGCTTCCAGGAGCAGAACTACCTCGAGGTGGTCGCCGAGGAGGCGGAGACGGAGAACTCCGCGCCGCGTCCGCCGGTGGTCACCATCATGGGCCACGTCGACCACGGCAAGACCACGCTGCTCGACACCATCCGCACCAGCCGGGTGGCCCACGGCGAGGCCGGCGGCATCACGCAGCACATCGGCGCCTACCAGGTCGAGACCGACAAGGGGCTCATCACCTTCATCGACACCCCGGGCCACGCCGCGTTCACCGCGATGCGGGCGCGCGGCGCCGAGGTGACCGACATCGTCATCCTGGTCGTCGCGGCCGACGACGGTGCGCAGCCGCAGACCATCGAGGCGATCAACCACGCGAAGGCGGCCAAGGTGCCGATCGTCGTGGCGATCAACAAGATGGACAAGCCGGGCGTCACCCCCGACCCCATCATGAGCCGGCTGTCCGAGATGGAGCTCGTCCCCGAGCAGTGGGGCGGCGACACGATGTACGTGCCGATCTCGGCCCTCAAGAGCGAGGGGATCGACGAGCTGCTCGACGCCGTGCTGCTCCAGGCCGAGGTGCTCGACCTCAAGGCCAACCCCGACCGCTTCGCCGAGGGCGTGGTGCTCGAGGCCAAGATGGAGCGCGGGCGCGGCGCGGTGGCCACCGTGCTGGTCCAGCAGGGCACCCTCAAGCGCGGCGACCACGTCGTGCTCGGCTCGGCCTTCGGCAAGGTCCGCGCCATCGTGACCGGCGGCGGCGACCAGGTCAAGCAGGCCGGCCCGTCCACGCCCGTCGAGCTGTTCGGCCTGTCGGAGCTGCCCGAGGTCGGCGACTCGGTCCACGCGGTCAAGAGCGAGCAGAACGCCCGCGCCCTGGCCGAGCACCGCGCCATCGCCAAGCGCGGTACTCGCGATGTCCAACACCCGCCGGCGCACGGCGGAGGACATCTTCGCGCAGGCCAGCGCCGCGTCGCGCGAGTCGATGCTCGTCATCCTCAAGGCCGACGTGGGCGGCTCGCTGCAGGCCCTGAAGTCGGCCATCGAGGCCATCGAGGTCGACGGCGCCGAGTGCCGCATCCTGTACTCCGGGGTGGGCGACGTGACCGAGTCCGACGTGAACTCGGCCGCCGCCGAGGGCGCGCAGATCATCGGGTTCAACGTCAAGCTCGACGCGAAGGCCCGCCAGGCGGCGTCGCAGCTCGGGGTCGAGGCCGAGTTCTACACCGTCATCTACGACGTGCTCGACCGCATCACCCGCGGCATGAAGGGCCTGCTGGCCCCGGTCTACGAGCAGGTGCGCATGGGCACCATCGAGGTCCGGCAGCTGTTCCGCATCTCGAAGTTCGGCACCATCGCCGGCAGCTACGTGATCGACGGCAAGGTCGCCCGGAACCACTCGGCCAAGGTCCTGCGCGACGGGTCGGTGATCTGGGAGGGCAAGATCCAGTCGCTGCGTCGGTTCAAGGACGACGTGCGCGAGGTCGCCGCCGGCTACGAGTGCGGCGTCAGCCTCGACGGCTTCGAGAACCTCGCCGCCGGCGACCTCATCGAGACCTACGCGGATCAGCTCGTCGAGCCCACGTGACGGGTCGCGACGCGGCCCGCGTCTTCGTCGGCGTCCTACAGCTGTCGGTGCTCGTCCGCGGCGCCCGGTCCCTCAAGGACCGGCGCCAGGTCATCGTCTCGCTGCGCGACCGCCTGCGCCACAAGTTCGACGTGACCTTCCACGAGATCGGCGACGGCGAGGAGCCCACGCACCGCGTGGTGGTCCTGACCACGGCGGGCAACGACGCCCGGCTCGTCCGATCGGTGCTCGACCAGTGCGCCCACCTGGTGCAGGAGCACCCGGTGGCCACCGCCGTCCAGGTCGACGTCGACGTGTTTCGGTGGCATCCTCCCGAAGGGGACTGGGCTGCGCGCATGATGGCGGAGTACGGCTCCTCCGATCCGGGAGACGACGACGATGAGTGAGCTCGCCCGGCGGCGCAACGCGCGCGACATGTGGATCTCGCGGGGGCACCTCGCGGCGGCGGCGTCCGGGGCGGCGTCGCTGGCGGTGGCGTCGTTCGCGGTGGGTGTGTTCCTGGGCACGCACCGGCGCGCGCCCGAGGTCGACCCGGCGCCGTTCACCCCCGACGACTCCCTGGTGGAGCTGCTCGCGCGGGTCGAGACCACGGCGGCGCTGCCCGGCGGTGTCGACGAGGCGATGACGTTCCCCGATCTGCTGCGCGACGGCGGGCCCAAGCCGAAGCCGCCCCCCGCCGAGTCGGCGCGCCCGCCCGAGCAGCTCGATCTCGGCGCCGGCGCGCCCGTGCTCGCCGATGCGCCGCCGCCGGGGGAGTTCACCCTCGTCGTGGCCCGCGGCGACGACGCCGACACGATCCGCGCCGAGGTCGCCGACCTGCGCCAGCGCGGCCTGGCGGCCTGGGTCTCGGCCGCCATCGTCGACGGGCGCTGGAGCTACCGCGTGGCCGTCGGCGGCTACCCCGATGAGGCCGCCGCGCGCCACGCCCTGGCGCTTGCCCGCGCTGCCGAGGTGCCGGCCGCGGTGGAGCCCCTGCGCCTGAAGGTGCAGGCCGCGCCCGTGCCCGCCGCGCCGGCGGCCCCGGCGCCCGCGATCGTGCGCCCGGCCCCGGCGCTGCCCCCCGAGGGCGAGGCCGAGGCCGAGGGCCCGGGCGTGGTGTCGGCCGGCGACGAGGGCGAGGTCCTTCCGCCGGTTGAAGGGGTGGCGAGCCCGTGACCGACGACGACTTCGCCTGCACCCGGCTGCTGTTCCTCGTGACCGACCTCGGCATGCTCACGTACTGGTCCGTCACCGCGCTGCACGCCCTCGGGGTCCTGCACCTGCCGCCCGCCTGGCTGTACTCCGACTATGCCGACCCCGTGGTGACGTCCTGGAACTGGTCGTTCCTGCCGCTCGACCTGCTGCTGTCGCTGTCGGGCCTGGCCGCCGCGCGGCTGCACGCGCGCGGGCACCCGGGCTGGCGGCCGCTCGCGCTCGCCTCGCTGGGGCTCACGTTCTGTGCCGGGTTCATGGCCGTGAGCTTCTGGGCCGTGCGCTGCGAGTTCGACCCCGTCTGGTGGGGGCTGAACCTGTGGCTCGTCGCCTGGCCCGCCGCGTTCGCGCCGCGGCTGTGGCGAACGCTCGCGCGGGCGTAGCGCCCGTCCCGCTGTCTCCGTCTTGTTCCCTCCCTGTTCGCTTCCCGGCGCGTCGGGCGGCCTACAGGGTGGGGGACAGGCGGAGCGTGCGTGTCGTACCACTGGTGCATCGAGGCCGGGCTGCGTCGGCAGCCGCTGTACGTCGTCCCCCTCGGCGAGCTGGGCCCCGCGGTCCTGCGGCGAGCGCCGGGGCGGCCGGTTCGGACGCGCACGGTGAGCGCGCGCGATCGGCGGTCGCTGCGGCTCGTCTGCGACGTGCTCGACGACCGCTTCGCGGACTGGCCGGGCGCGGCACCGGGGCCTGCGATCGCCATTGCCGTCGTGCGCGCCAAGCTCGGGCACCTGCTCGGACCGACGCTGCCCGCGCGGGCGTCGAGCTTCTGGTACGAGGTCGCCGTGCAGGTGGGCGGCGGGGGCGTGGGCTTCGCCGTCGGGGAGGTGGGCGGCGAGGCGCTGCGCGTGGAGGTGTGGCACGCGCCGGAGGTGTCGCGTCGGCAGCTGCTGCTGGCCGACCGGGCGCTGTGGCGGCTGCTGCTGCAGGCGCCGCTCGAGGACTTCCACGCCACGTTCCGCAGCGGCGCGCCGTACGGCTGCTTCGGCGGCCAGCCCTACGCCGTGGGGCCGCGGTCGGTGCCGTACGCGGAGCGGGTGACGGAGTGGTTCCGCCGGCCGCGGCGCGAGGACGACGTGACGGAGCGGTTCGCCCGGGCGGTGCTCGAGGACGAGGTCACCGAGACGGTCGCGGCGGGACGCCGCTGAGGGGCGCTCGCGCGTCGACGTCGCGGAGGAAGCTGCGCAGCGCATGCTCGAACGCCGCCGGCTGCTCCAGGAACGC
>JAWKRQ010000091.1:0-28126 GCA_041389545.1 Myxococcota bacterium
CGGGTGCCCGCCACCGGGTCGCAGTACAGGCTGTGCCGCTCCAGCCGCTCGAGCGTGGGTGCGTCGTCGCGGAACCCGTTCAGGTCGAGCACCTTCCGGTACACCTCGGTCAGCGGCGGCTGCCCGTACTGCGCCCGGTCGGCATCGCTGATCTCGGGGTCGATCTTCACCAGGCACCGCCGGTTGCTCGCATCCACCCGCGTCTGCGTGCCGTACGCCTGCAGGTACCCCCCGAACACCCGCTTGAGGTCGAACACGTACGCCACGAGCCACGGCCCGTTGGCATAGTGCGCGTTCATCGACTCCTGCGCGAGCTCGTACGCCCGCTCGAGCGTCGCCGCGTCGTCGGCCTGCGTCATCAGCCACGCCGCACGCCACTTGTCCTCGGGCGTGCACAGCCGGCCCTTCTTGTCGAGCTTCACCGCGGCCTTGACCCGCTGCTCGTCGCGCTTCAGCACGGTCGTGGCCGCCGCACTCCGGTCCTGCCGGTCGGCCTCGCCCGCGTCGTACAGCGCCTCCAGCGCGGCCGAGCGCTCGGCCACCGCCGCCTCGTCGGCGCAGGGGTCCCCCGCCAGCGCGACCCCGGACAACATCCCGAACACCAGCATCACGCCGTCACCCGCTCCCGCTTCTTCAGCCGCTTGAGGTACCACGAGCGCTTGAACCGGCTCGCCCGGTCGAGCAGCACCGTGCCGTCGAGGTGATCGAGCTCGTGCTGCACGATGACCGCCTCGTAGTCCTCGAACCAACCCTCCTGCGGCGAGCCGTCTTCCGCGGCCTGCCACGCGACCTTGATCCGCCGGCTGCGCTGGATCTCGATCTCGAACTCCGGCACCGACAGGCACGTCTCGTTCCACGGGATCGTGTCGGCGCTCCGCTCCACGATCCTCGGGTTCACCATCCCGAAGAACCGCTTGCCCCGGTCTTCCTTCTCGCCCGGGTCGAGCACCAGGATGCGCCGCGGATCGGCGACCTGCGGCGCCGCCAGCCCCACGCCGGGCGCGGCGTACATCGTCTCCGCCATGTCGGAGATGCGCTGCGCCAGGTCGGCCCCGAACTCGTCGGGCGCCACCTCGCGGGCGCGCTGCTCGAGCAGCGGGTGCGGGGCGGTGAGGATGTCGAGGACGGCCATGGCGACTCCGGTTCCTTCCGCGCTCCGTAACCCGCCCCCGCGGTCCGGTTAGGGGGACGCGTGCGCAGCGTGCTCGCGATCGGGGGCCGAGAGCTCGGATCGATGTTCGGGAGGCCCCTGGCCTACGCCGTGCTGGCCCTGTTCGTCCTGCTCTTCGCCCTGCTGACCCTGTGGTTCGACGACTGGCTCACGGCCGGCGTCGCGAGCCTGCGGCGCCCGCTGTGGTGGGCGGCGGCCTGCATGCTCCTCGTGGTGCCGGCGGTCACGATGCGGACGTTCGCGGAGGAGTGGCGCAGCGGCACCTGGGTCGTGCTCGGCACCCTCCCCGTCTCGCCGCTCGAGGTGGTGCTCGGCAAGTGGCTCGGCGCCGTGGGGCTCCTCGGCGTGGCCCTCGCCCTGACCCTGCCGTGGCCGGCGGCGCTCCTGTGGCTGGGCCAGCCCGACCTGGGCCCGATCCTCGGCGGCTACCTCGGCCTGTGGGGCGCCGCGGCCACGCTCGCCGCGGTGGGGGTCGCCGCGTCGGCGGCGACGGACAGCCAGGTGGTCGCGTTCCTGGCGACCTTCGCGCTGGGCGCGGCGCCGTGGGTGGTGTCGCAGGCGCTGCCGCTGCTGGGCCCGGCGCAGGTCGCCCTCGTCGAGGCGGCGTCGCTCGATCGCCAGCTCCTGCCCCTGTTCCGCGGCGTCATCGACGCGCGGAGCCTGGCCCTGTTCGCCGCGCTCACCGCCGTGGCGCTGCGGGTGGCCGTCCAGGCCGTCGAGCGGCGGCGGCTGTCGTGAGGCGCGCGCTCCTGTGGCACGGCTGGGCGCAGACGGCCCTGTGGGCGCTGCTGGCCGTGCTCGTCGTCCACCTGGCCCAGGCGTGGCCCGTCCGCCTCGATCTCACGCGCGACGGGCGCTACGGCCTGTCCGACGCCGCGCGCGCCGCGGTGGCCGACCTCGAGCGCCCGCTGTCGGCCGAGGTCTTCTTCACCGACCCCCTCGACCCGCCGTACCACGCGCACCGCGAGGCCCTGCTCGACCTCCTCGACGATCTGTCGGCCGCCTCGCGCGGCCAGCTGTCGGTGCGGGTCGTCGACCCGACCGGCGACCCGGCGCTGCAGGCCGAGGCCGCCGCCCTCGGCGTCCCCGCCATCCCCTACGCCGTGCGCACCCGCGAGCGGGCCGAGGCGCGCACCGTCTACATGGGGGTCGCGCTGACGTACGGCGACCGCCACCTCGCCGTGGGCGCCCTGCCGTCCATCGGGACGATGGAGATCGAGCTCGTGCGGGCGATCCGCGCGCTGACCACGCCCCCCGACCGCGCGACGTCGATCGGCTGGTGGCTCGGCCACGGCGAGCCCGACCCGACCACGGCCGAGGCGGGCTCCCCCCTGCGCACCCTCGCCGCACAGCTCGCCCAGCGCGGCCCGTTCCGCACCGTCGCGCCCGGCGACGCGCCCATCCCCGACGACGTCGACCTCCTCCTGATCGTCGCGCCGCGCCGGCCCGTGCCGCCGGCGGAGCAGGTCCAGCTCGACCAGTTCGTGATGCGCGGCGGGCGCGTGCTCGCGTTCCTGTCGAGCTTCCAGCCGGACTTCGAGCGCGGACAGCCCGTCCCCGTCGACCACGGGCTGTTCGCCTGGCTCGGCGCCTACGGCGTGCAGCTCGGCCGCGACCTCCTCGTCGACCGGGTGCACGACGAGGTCCTGCCCGTGCCCATCGGCGGCCGCTGGGTCAAGGTGAACTCACCCGCTGGCCCTGGTCACCACCGCGCTCGAGCGCGACGTGCCCGCCGTGCGCAGCCTGCCGCGGCTGGTGCTGCCCTTCGCGAGCTCGCTGCAGCTCGCGCCGCCGGAGGGGGTCGAGGGCGAGGTCTGGGCGCGCACCGAGCCCGAGGCGGGCGCGCTGAAGGGCCTCGTGACGCTCGACCCGGCGGCGCTGCAGGCGAAGCTGTCGTCGGAGCGGCCCGGGCCGTTCCCGGTGGTGGTCGCGCTGTCGGGCCGCCTGCCGAGCCTGTTCGCCGAGCGGCCGCTGCCCCCGCGCACCGACCCGGAGGCGGCGCCGTTCGCGCGCGACGCGATCGTGGCCGAGAGCCCGCCGACCCGGGTGGTGGTGGTCTCGTCGGCGGACGCCGTGGCGAACGACCTCGACCACCCTGGCCGCCGTGGATTGGCTCAGCGACGACGACGTGTTGGTGGGCTGCGCTCGCGCGCGGTGGGCGAGCTTCTTCGCTGGTGCTGGCGGCGCCGTCGCCGGGGGTGGCGGGGCGTGCGCCTGCTGCTGGTGGGGCTGCCGCTGCTCGCGCTGGCCGCGATCGGCGCGCTGGCGGCGCGGAGGGGACGGTGAGCGCGGCGGCGCAGACGCGCGGGGGCCGCTGGTCGCGGTGCTGGCCGTGGGCGCGCTGGACGCCGGCGCGCGCTGGTGGCGCCGGCCGGCGGTGACGGCCCCGCCGTCGGCGACGGCGGCGTTCGATCCGGCGGACGCCGTGGGCTGCGCATCGGCCGCGTGGACGACGAGGTGCGCCCGGCGCGCACGCCCGACGGCTGGGCGTGACCGGCTCGCGGCCTACGACGACGCGCGCCGAGGTCGAGGCGGTGCTGGCGGGCTCGCTGGCGGCGTGTGGGCCGAGCTGCGCGTCGACGACGCCCTCGACGACCTCGCGCGCGGCTCGCCGCGCGGCGAGACGAGCCACCGTCGCGGTGCTCGGCGAGGACAGCCCTGCTCACCCTCGAGGTCGGGCACGACGCGGGCGGTGGCGCCACCTTCGTCCGCTGGCCTGACGCCCTGATCGTCTACCGGGCGCGGATCGGCGGCCGCGACCGCTTCGCGCGCCCCGCCGCGGGCTGGGCCGACCGCGACGTCGTGGGGCTCGCGCCCGACGACGTGCTCACGCTGCGCATCCCCGGCGTGGTCGACGCCCACCGCGCCGACGGCAGCTGGGTCGGCGCCGACGGCCCCGTCGACGGCCCCACGGTGGCGCGGGTCGTCGCGGAGCTGGCGCGGCTGCGGGCGGCCGGCGTGGTCGGCGAGCGCAGCGTCGACTGGGACGGCCCCGTCGTCACCCTCGGCGCCGCCGACCGCGACGTGACGCTCACCCTCGGCCACAGCCGCGGGCGGTCGCGCGCGCTGACGGGGCGACGTCTTCCGCCTGGCCGCGCCCTGGCTCGACGGAATCGCGCATCCCGCGACGTTTCGTGACCGGGCCCTGTGGACCGACGCCGCCGTCCGGCGCCTCGAGGTGCACGGGCCGGGCCTCGACGGGGTGCTCGCCCGCCAGGGCGACGGCTGGGCCGTGCTCCGCCCCGGGAACGTCGACGTCGACGACGTCCGCGCAGAGGCCGTCGCGGCCCTGCTGGCGGCGCCCCGCGTCGACGCGTGGGCCACGATCTTGGCGTCCGAGGCCGGGTTCCCGACCGACCACCGCTGGACGGTGACGACCGATGTCGCCACCCGGGTCCTCTCCCTCGGCACCCCCGACGGCGACGCCGTCTGGATCCGGGACGAGGCCCACCCCGAGCGGATCGGGCGCCTGTCCGCGCGGACCGTCCATGAAGGCGGGGTGGAGTTGCTGTTCGGGGGTTGAGCGCAGCGGCTCGAATGGGGTCCGCGGTCGGCCGTCTGGAGGGGCGTAGGAGACGCCCATGACCCGCACGACCGCCCCGCTGACCCTCGCCCTGCTCGGCCTGGCCGGTCCCGCTGGCGTCGACAGACGACATCGCGCCGGCCCGCTGGACTGCCGCCTCCTCGACCAGAACGCGCCCGCGGCCAAGGAGAGCGCGAGCGCGCCCCGGCCCGCGGCAAGAAGACGACCCACGCAGATCGCGCACCACCACCGCGAGCAAGCGCGGCGAAGACGACCCAGAGCCGCTCGGACCAGCGGCGCGCCGCGGGCCCCCGCCGCAGGCCCAGCTGGGCACCCGGCGACCCCCGCGCGCCCCACACCACCGTCGTGCGTCTCGCCGCGGGGCGTGGCCGTGCGGCCGACGCCGGTGCGTCCCGGCGCGGCGCGTCCCGGGACCGTGCATGCCACCGCCGTGCGTCCGGCGCCCTCGCGGCACGTGGTGGTGACGCGCCCCGGCCACCACCTGTCGTGCGGCCCACCACCGTGGTGCGGCGCCCTGTGGCACAGCCGCACCGTCGTGTACCACCGCGTCTACCCGTACCACACGGCGTGTTCGTCTACGGGCCCCGCCCTGCGGCCCACACGCACTACCGCGCGGCTGGGCCGCAGCAGGTGCGCCAGGCCGCTAGTTCGAGCGCCGTCGACCGCAACAACAGCCTGGCCATCGGGCTCAAGGGCGGCTTCCTGATGATCAGCAGCACCGCCGACCAGCGTTCACGGCGACCCCGGGCTCGGGCTCGTGGGCCGCTACCGCCCGGCGGAGTCCGTGGCGCTCGTTTCCGCGTGCAGCACCACGCGGGGCAGCTCGGCATCGACCTGGCGCGTGCACGAACACGTAGGCCAGCGGCAGCGTGGCTGTTCGCCTTCCCTGGACGCGGGTGAGCTCTACGCCATCGGCGGCGTCACCTACAACGCGGCCAACCCTTGGCAGCGAGCTGGCGCAGGGCGACGGCACCTCTGGGTGGAGCGGACGCTCGACCCGCAGTGGGGTCGTACGGTGGGCTCGGCGTGGAGTTCGCGCTCGGCGACAACTTCGCGCTCGCTGGACTCGAGGGCCGGTACATCGGTTGGATCGACGAGCGCAGCCGGCGAGGCGCCTGGCGCGCTGCAGGCGAGACGGCCGGGATGCTGATCCACTTCGGCAGGTCCCATCGCGCGGCGCGCCGCGGAGACGGGCCCCACCGGGTAGTGGCACTCGGCTGGGGGCCTTTCTCGCTCAAAACCCAGCCCACGGGCCGGACTTGCCCCCTCCTTCGCCAGCAGCCGCACCTCCCCCACCACGATCCCCATCCACCGCCTTCAGCATGTCGTAGACGGTGAGCAGCGCCGACACCGCGCAGAGCGCCTCCATCCGACGCCTGTGCGCCAGGTCGCCGTCACCGTGGCCTCTCGCAGACCACTCTTCGACGCCGCCTGTCCACCGTCAGCTGCACGTCGACGCTGTCGAGCGGCAGCGGGTGGCACAGTGGATCCAGCCGCTCGTGCGCTTGGCCGCGCAGGTGATGTTCAGCTGCGCTGTCGCCAGCACGTCGTTCTTCGCAGCCTCGCGTTTCACTGCGGCCAGCGCCTCCGCCCCGAGCATGCGCTGCCTGCCGCCGTCGCCTGGCGCCGCGCCACGGCCGCCCCCACGTCCACCATCCGCGCCTCGCCCGCGGCGTCGACGTGGGTGAGCGGCACCTTCGGCCCGGTCATCAGCCCGCCCGCTCGAAGTGGTCGAGGTAGGCCTGTTCGTCGGTGAGCGGCTGCTCGTCCGCTCACTGCGTCGCGAACCAGATCGTGTTCTCGAGCACCAGCGGTACAGGAACGCTCCACCGTCGGCGACTTCCAGGTGAGGTCCAAACGCTCATCGCGTCGTCGTCTGCGTCGTCGTCCTCGGGGAACGCGGGCGGCCCTGCCAGAGCACGGCGCGTAGCGGTCGCCGTCGCGCCCGAGCTGCACGCCCTACAGCACGCAGGCCTGCTGGTCGGGCGAACGTCAGGAACAGCGAGCCGTCGTCGAGCGGCTGTTCGACGGCTTCGTCGGGGGACTGGAAGAAGTTCGCCGTGCAGCTCGCTGGGATGGCGCCGAACAGCGCCGGCTCGCCGAGGAGCAGCGCCAGCCCGCCCGGCACGTGGAAGCCCCGGTCGCGCAGGGCGGCGAGCCAAGCTGGGCCAGCCGCCGGCGTCGTCGCCGCCGGCGCCGACCGGACGCCCGCTGACCGCACAGGCGAACGTCCTGTCGAGGCGCTCGACCGGCAGCGGCGGTCAGCAGGTACGCGAAGGCCCTGGTACGTCGCCTGCGTCGCCCGCGCGCCGAGCCCCACGCCCCACCACTGCTGGGGATCTCGGTGAGGTTCGCCGAACGCCCCCGCCTGCTCGAGCCGCCCGCACCAGGCCGGCCGATCCTCGGGTACAGCCGCCGCAGCTCGCCGAGCAGCGCCGCCCGCCGCGCCTCGCCCTCGGCCGTGCGCAGCGCCAGCTGGCCGCGCGTGTAGCTCGCGCGCGGATCGCTGTGGGCCTCGAGCCAGTCGGCGTAGACGAGCAGCGCCGGGTCGTGCGGGGACTGCAGGAGCTCGGCCAGCAGCCCGTCGTGGTCGGTCACGGGCGGAAGGTGAAGCGGGTGGGTGAGGGTGCCGATCTCGAGCCCCTCGTACTCCACGGCTGGGCGTCCTCGATGGCGTAGGTGCCCGTCCCGTCGTCCTGCGCGGCGCCGAGCAGGCCCCACTCGCCGTCGACCCGCCCGTAGAACTGCCAGCGGTCGGCGCTACGAACGCCACGCCGTGCATGACCCGCTCGGCGGCCGGTCGAACTCCGGCGGCAGTCGTCGTCGACGAACGTGAACGGGCCCGTGAACACGCGACTGCAGCCGTCGCAGGCCCGTCGTAAATGGGACAGCGGCGCGGTCATAGGTCGCGGTAGTCGCCGTAGCCGGCGTGAGCCTTCGCCGGCGAGGGAGTTCGCGTCGAACGCCAGGCGGCTGTCGAAGTCGAGCGACCGGCCAGGCAGACGACCTCGCCGTCGCAGTCGGCGTCGCAGTCGATGTCGCCGTTTGCCGTCGTCGCCGATCCCGTCGTCGCACGCGGTTTCGGGATCGGGCACGTTCACCGTCGTCGTCGTCGTCGTCGCCGATGGAGGGCAGGTCGAGCGTGTCGTCGCTGGACGCCACGCCGCCGCTGCACGCCGCCAGCAGCAGCACCTTGAGCCAGGTCACGCCGTACCGTCCCATCCGCCCTCCGGAGGGCGAAGTAGACCACCGCGGCGCCCGACCCACAAGCGCTTTCAGACGGGCGGCGGCGGCGGCAGGCGACCGGCGATCTCCGGCACGTCCTGCACCTTCTTCCAGCCGGACCAGCCGGACTGCCACACGTGGTGCGTGCCGCCCGGGTTCGCCTGGACCGCGGCCACGACCTCGTCGAGCGACTTCGTGCTCTGGCCCGCCGGCCCGTTGTAGTGGTAGCTCGACGCCGCCTGCGGCATGGGCGGCGGCGCCGCCGGCACCTGCGACGCCACCTCGGGCACCTCGCGCCAGGGCTTCCACTGCGCGAACCCGCTCTTCCACAGCATGTGGTTCGCGCTCGGCGCCTGAGCGATGCGCGCCACCACGTCGGCCGTCGACAGCGACTCCTGGCCGCCCGGCCCGGCGTAGTGCCAGCTCTCGGACTGCGGCAACGGCGGCGGCGCGCCGGCGCCGCGCAGGCCCTGGTTGGGGTCGAACTGCCCGGGCTGCTGCTGCGCCTGGGCGAGCTGCGCGCCCACCTGGTTGCCCACGCCGAAGCCCACGCCCATGCTCGCGCCGAGCCCGCCCATGCCCGGGTTCTTCGCGGCGTGCTCGATGGACTCCGCCGCCTTGAGCTTGGTGTACGCGTCGAGGTTGCCGAGCACGCCCATCTTGGTGCGCGTGTCGAGCGCCTTCTCGACCTCCTCGGGCAGCGAGATGCTCTGGATGGTGAAGTCCGTGAGCGTGATGCCGTAGGACTCGCCGAAGGTCGGGTTGATGTCGTCGCGCAGCTGGTCGCCGAGGTCCTGGTAGTTCGCCGCGAGGTCGAGCACGGCGATCTGCGACTTGCCGACCACCGACGCGAGCGTGCCCACGAGCTTCTTCTTGAGCTGCCCGTTGATCTCGTCGGTGGTGAACAGGCCGTCGGTGCCCACGAGCTGGCGCAGGAAGGTCGCCGGATCGGTGATCCGGTAGCTGAACACGCCGTACGCCCGGATCCGGACCGGCCCGAACTCCTGGTCGCGCATCATCACGGGCGTGGCCGTGCCCCAGCCGTTCTCGGTGAACTGCCGGGTCGACATGAAGTAGATGTCGCCCTTGTAGGGCTCCTCGAGCTTGTAGACGATCGACTGGAAGAACCGCATGATCGGCGCGTTCTTCGTGTCGAGCTTGTAGGTGCCCGGGCCGAAGACCTCGGACAGGCGGCCCTCGGCGACGAAGACGCAGGCCTGCCCCTCGCGCACGACGAGCTTCGAGTTGTCGGTGATCGCCTGGTTGAACGTCGGATAGCGGTACACGAGCGTGTCGTTGCTCGAGTCCATCCAGTCGATGACTTCGAGCAGCTGCGCGCCGGCGTGTTGCTTGAGCATGTCCCACAGACCCATTCCGACCCTCCTGCAGGTTCGCCCTCGACCCGCTCCCGACGACAAGGTACTCCGCCGCCCGGGGCACGCAAAGCCCGCGCACGACGTACGCAGCCGGGGGAGGTTCGATTGCACGAGCGCGCCGAGGGGGTGGGAACCGAGCTCGTCCCCGCCTCGACGCCACCGACGCCGCCGCCGTGGGGGATCGCCTGGGTGGAGCGCTGGTCGGCGCGGGCGCTGGTCGCGGCCGGCGCGATCGGCGTCGTGGTGCCGCTCGCCCTCACCTTCGCCACGCCGCTGGCCGGGGATCTCGCGCTGGCCGGCGTCGCCGCCGCGAGCGCGGGCGCATCGGCCTGGGCGCTGCGCGTCGCCGCTGGCTCGACGCGCTGCCCCTCGAGGATCGCGCCCGTCGCCGCCACGGGCCGGGTCGACGGCGTCGTCGTCTACCGCTTCCGCGGGCGGCTCGGCCGGGGGCGGCCCCTGCGCCAGGTGACCGCAGCGGTCACCGTCACCGACGCCGACGGCACCACGCCAGGCTCCCCACCCTGGTCGCCGGCGGCGCAGCACGAGCGGGGCCCTTCACCATCGTCGCCCACGTCCCGCGGGCCGGCGCTGTCGCCGCGGGGCTTCGTCGTCTCGGTCACCGCGGTCGCGAGGCAGGCGCCGATGGGTGGCGCGGGCCGACCTCGGCCCCGAGCACGTGCGCGTGGGCCGGTTCGGCGGCATCGACTCCCAGGACGGCCGGGTGCGCCTCGTCGACGACTGGATGGCCGTCGTCGAGGCCGACAACAAGGGTAGCGCTCAACTCCGGCGGCGGCGCGCCGCGGCGCCGAGCAGGCCGGGTCCGAGCACGCCGCCCGCCGTCCCCGCGCCGCCCACGTCGCAGCCGCCCGAGAACAAGCGGTTGAACGCCTTGGCCGCGGCCAGGAAGTCGCCCGTGTGGTCGACGAGGACCTGGGGCACAGCCGTTCGCGCCCGTCTGCTCGATGACCTGGGCCTTCTGCTCGCCGAGCGCCGAGATGTACTCGAAGGGCGTGATGGTGTGGTCGAAGAACCACTGGTCGCTCGGCAGGTCGATGGCGCGCCCGTCGGCGAGCACGAGCTGGCGCGGAGCCTGCAGCCGCTTGCGCCCGTTGCCGCACTTGTAGACCAGGTCGGCGTTCCGCCGCTTGCGGACCTCGTCCTTCATGTCGCGGTTGAGGACGAACACGGGGTCGACCGTCATCTCGACGGCGTCGAGGGAGGAGGTCATGCGCGACAGCTTCGGGAAGCGGTCCATCAGGGCCTGCGCCTCGCGCATCGGCGCGACGACGCGCTCGAAGACGAGGTCGGTGGCGGCGTCGCCGTCGATCCGGTCGTCGACGCAGTCGGGGCACTGCCAGGCGAGCTGCCCCTGGCCGGTCTGCCCGACCACGTCGTCGAGGGCGGTGAACAGCTCCGGCGACGCCATCTTCACCGCCGGCTGCAGCCGCTCCACGAAGGCCGACAGGGTGCGTGCCGCGCGCAGGCTCGCCGGATCGTACGCCGACTCGATCCAGATGGGCTTCGCGATCGACGCGTCGCCGTAGTAGTCGGTGGCGAAGGCGTGCCCGCCGGCCTCGTCGGCGGCCTGCGTGATGACGTCGGCGTAGTTGGTGCCGAAGGTGAACCAGTCCACGGCGGCGTCGTTGATCTGGACGTGCAGGTAGCTCTCGGGGACGGCGCGCGCGTCCGACAGGACGTAGGCCTCCATGCGCATGTCCGGCGTGGCCGAGATCGACGTGAGCTGGACGGGCACCATGGCGCGGGTGCCGTCGTAGCGGAGGGAGAGCGGCGCGAGGTCGCCCACGTCGCGGTCCTTCTGCAGGCGCAGGGCGACGAAGTAGGCGCCCTGGGCGACGTAGGGGGCCAGCGCCGCGCCGATGTTGTCGGGGACGTCGTAGTCGTGGTCGGCGAGCCAGGCGAGCAGCGTCTCCTGGCTGTCGGCCTGGAGGGTGACGGTGTCGTAGGGGCCGACGGCCTCGGTGTCGACGACGGTGACGCCGCCGCTGCCGCCCGCGGTGGAGGCGCTGGGGGCGCCGTCGGCCTTGACGCTGTACTCGTTGAGGAACAGGCTGCCGTCGACGCCGTCGGTGCAGTGGCCCTCCTCGACGACGTTGAGGTTGAAGATGGGCTGCGTGGCGCGGGCGAGGCGGGTGAACAGGGCCGAGGAGGAGACGCCGAGCTCGGGGTCGGCGGGGACGGGGACGATCCAGGCGAAGTCCTGCGCGTCGCCCGTGTAGGTGATCTGGACGTGCATCTCGACGGTGCCGAGCTGGTCGTCGAGGCCGAACACGATGCGCTCGGCGTTCTGGAGGACGGGGCGCGCCTGGTTGCAGGCGAAGCCGCCGCAGGCGGAGGCGTTCGGGGCGAGCAGGGACAGGAGCAGGGCTGGCGGCATCGTGGACCTCCGTGGGTGCGGTGCTCGGATGCAGGGGTCGTGCCAGCGCCGTGGGGACGCGCTGAGCGCGGGGGGTGCCGGCGGAACCGCGACACCGCTGTCGCCCCCCGGAAGCAGATCGGGCCGGAAGCAGATCGGGCCCGACCTGAATTCATCCTGTTGCGGATGCAGATCGGTCCCGGGCCTCGGGGCCTGCTCCGGCCAGGCTCGGCGATCCCCCCACGGGATCGACGCTCCGGAAGCAAAGGGGTCGGGCCTGATTTCATCCTGGCGCGGAGGCAGAACCGTCCCGGGCATCGCCCGTCCCCACGCCAGGCCGATCCTCGCCGCCCCACCCCACGCTCGTCGCGCTGCGGCCCGCGTCTCCGCCCGCTACGGGTGCGCGATCACCACCAGCGCGCCCTCGAACGCGTTCGCCCGATACAAGCACCACTCCGTCGACGCGGCGTCGAGCGCGCCGAACGTCTCGTCGAGCACCAGCACCTCCGCGCCCTGCAGCAGCGCCCGCGCCAGGAACACCCGGCTCCGCTCGCCGTGCGACAGCTGCCACCCCGTCTCGCCCACGTTCTGCTGCAGCCCCGCCGGCATCCGGTCGAGCAGCGGCCCGAGCCCGAGCTGCCGGCAGACGCCCTCGGCGTCGTCGAGGTCGTCGGGCGTGGGCGGCCAGCGCCGCCCGAGCAGCAGGTTGAACGCGAGCGTCCCCGCCAGCACGTGGTTCTCGTGGAACTGCGGCGCCCCCGTCACCCGCTCGCGCCAGCCCTCGTCGCCCCAGCTCGACCGGTCGAGCCCGTCGAGCAGCAGCGTGCCCGCGCTCGGGTCCCGCAGCCCCAGGATCAGCGACCCGAGCGTGCTCTTGCCCCCGCCCGACATCCCCTGCACGAGCACCCGGTCCTTGCGCCCACCCGCAGGTCCGCCGCCGCCAACGCCGCGTTCGGCGCCCCCGCGTACCGGAACGTCACCCCGCGCCCCCACAGCACGGGGTCGTCGGGCAGCGGCGCCGGCAGCGACGCCGTCTCCGGCGCGGGCCGGCGCGGCACCCGCCGCGCCGCCGCCAGCACGTCCCGCACCTGCCCGAACCCCACGGCCGCCTCGACCAGGTCCGCCAGCCCGCGCGACACGCCGTCCAGCGACCGCGCCACGAGCAGCACCCCGCCGATGGCCACCGCCAGCGACGTCGGCGTCGCCGTGCCCGCCACGAAGGACGGCGCCAGCGCCGCGATCCCGCACGTCGTCCACGCCGCGGTCACCGCCACCAGCAGCAGCGTGGAGCGGTCGGCGCGCCGACTCGCGTCCGCGTACCGCGCCAGCGCCTGGTCCTCCGCGTCGTGCCAGCGCGCGGGCGCGTCCTGCACCACCCGGGTCCGGTGCCCGAGCAGCTTCTCCACCAGCGCGTGCGTGCTGTCGACGCGCTGCGCCGTCCACGCCGCCCGCGCCCGGTACATCGCCAGCGCCACGACCGGCGATCGCCGCGAGCCACACGGCACCGAGCGCCGCGTGCAGGCGCGCCCCGGCCGCCCACAGCACGGCCGTGGCCACCGCCCACTCGAAAGCGCCGACAGCACCGCCCCGAGCCCGCCGTCGAGCGCGAGCCGCTCCAGCGCCGCGGACTCCTCGACGCGCCCGAGCAGCGTGCCCACGCCGCGCGTCCGCACGTCGTCGGGCGACATGCGCAGCGCCCCCACCAGCAGCCGCTGCCGCAGCGCCACCCCGGCGCGCACCGCGATCCGCCCCTGCAGCCACACGGTCAGCCCCCGCAGCGGCGCCAGGCTCACGAGGATCACGGCCCAGCCGGCGAGCCAGGCGGGTTCGGAGCCGCCCCGACAGCGCCCCGCGCCCCACCACGACCCACGACGCGATCCACAGCCCGTAGGCGACGAGGTGCGTCCCGAGCCAGGCCGCCACGGCCCAGCCGAGGCCGTGCTCCCGCACGAGCCCCCGCACCGGGCCGTCCGGCGGGGCGCGCAGCAGCCAGGCCGTGCCCGCCGGGTCCGACGCCGTGAGCCGGTCGAGGAGGCGCGCCCGCGCCACCGCCCGCCGCCGCGGCGGCAGCGCCCGCGTCGCCCGGTCGGCCGCCTCGCCGCGCGCCGCCCGCGCCTCCGCCGACAGCGCCTCCGCCAGCGACCGCGCCGCGACCCGCACCGGCTGCAGGTCGCGCCCGAGCACGCGCCCCCGCCGCAGCAGCACCACGAACCGCCCGTCGGGCAGCCCCAGCAGCGCGGGGGCGCCGGCCGCCAGCACGTCGCCAACGTCGGCGCCGGTCAGCGCGACCCGCTGCGCATCCAGCCCGGCCTCGGCGGACGCCCGGGCGATCCAGCGCTCGATCGGCGCAGACGGCGCCCCCGCGCCGCCCCCGACCCGCCCGAGGTGCCCCAGCGCCTCGCCGAGCGCCGACGCCGGCCAGCAGATCCGCGCGGGCAGGGCGTCGCTCACCGCCCCTCCTCGCGCAGCGCGCCCCGCTCGATCCACCAGCGCCGCCACCCCGAGAAGCCCCACCACTGCTCGCGGACCTGCGCCTCCTTGTCGAGGAGCGCGCGGTACGGCCCTTCCTCGGCCGCCAGCGCGTCGGGCGGCCCGTCCTGCACGAGCTCGCCGCCGTCGAACACGAGGACCCGGTGGAAGGTCGCCGTGTCGGCAACGTCGTGGGTGACGCAGACCACCGTCGCCCCCGCGAACTGCGCCCGGGCCCGCGCCAGCAAGGTGGTCCGCGACCAGCGGTCGAGCCCGCGGAAGGCCTCGTCGAGCAGGACGAGCCGCACGTCGGGACGCCCGAGCGCCCGCCCGTAGCGCACCCGGTTGCCCTCGCCGCCCGACAGCCGCGCCCCGCCCTCGCCGAGCGACGTCCGCATGCCGTCGGGCAGCTGCTCGACGACGTGCAGCAGCTCCGCCTGCTCGACGCAGTCCCCCACCGGGGCGCCGGCGCCGGCGGCCACGCCGTAGCGCAGGTTCGCGAGCATCGACGCGTTCCACAGCTGCACCGCCGGGTCCACCCAGGCGCAGCGCTCCCGGAGCGCCGCGAGCACGGGCGGGTCGAGCGGCGCGCCGTCGGCCAGGATCCGGCCCGCGCCCGGCTCGACCAGCCCGAGGATCGCCGCCACCACCGTCGACTTCCCGGCCCCCGAGGCGCCGACCACGGCGACGTGCTCGCCCGCGCCCACGGCGAAGCTCACGTCGCGCAGGACGGGCTGCCCGCCGAGCGTGACCGAGACGCCCTCGAACGCGAGCGCCGCGCCGCCCTCGGGCGTGGGCGCGGGCGCGGCCAGCGGCACCTCCGGCGCGGCCAGCGGCTCGAGCAGCCGCACGGCGACGCTGGCCGGGTGGGGCAGCTGCCGCAGCGCCGCGGCCAGCAGCTCGCCGTACGTCGGCAGCAGCAGCGCCCAGTACACGAGCAGCAGCGTGGCGCCGGCGTCCGACCGCAGGTCGCCCGACGGGTCGACGTGGACCACGAGCAGCGCCGCGGCGAGGCCGAGCCCGACGAGGATCTGGACGCCTGCCGCGCCGGCAATCCAGCGGTGGACGGCCAGCGTCGACCGCGCCCACTCGGCGAGCAGCGCCTCGTGCTCGTCGCGGACGGTGCGCTCGGCGCCGTGGGTGCGCACGGGCACGAGCCCCAGCATCGCGTCGAGCGAGAACCGCGCCAGCGCGCCGCCCTGCGTCCGCGCGCGCAGGTCGCGCTCCTGGTGCGTGCGGTGCACGGCGAGCGGGATCCCCACCGACAGCGCGGCCACGAGCAGCGCCAGCGGCGCCGACCACGGCGACAGCCAGGCGATGCCCAGCACCACGGCCGCCATCCGGCAGGCGTTGCCGGCGATGGCGCGCAGCGTGCCGGGCAGCCCGCGGATCGCGTGGATGGCGTGGCTGCGCTCGGCCCAGTCCGACGTGGGGCGGCTCGTGAGGTACGCCTCCGACAGCCGCGGCAGCTTGCGCAGGAACGCCGCCCGCAGGCGCAGCTCGAGCTGGCGACCGGCGCGCAGCGACAGCGCCGTCACCGGCAGGCCGAGGAGCAGCTGCGCGGCGAGGAACGTCGCCAGGGCCGCGGCCGCCACGGCGCGGTCGGCGGGCGCGCCGAGCAGGTGCAGCAGGTCGAGCCACCCGCGCAGCAGCACGGCCTCGATCAGCGTCGTGAACCCGGCGAACGCCACCGCGGCGGCCATGATCGGCACCGCCGCCCGGTCCGCGACGAGCCGCCACAGCGAGCGCGCCAGCGGCGGCCTCGGCTCGGTCCACCCGGCAGCGCGCACCGCCGACGCCGGCACCGCGCCGCGCCGTCGCCCCACGACCCGCAGCAGCACCACGCCCTGCAGCAGGACCGCGTCGCCGTCGGGCAGCGCGAAGCGCTCCGGCGCGGGGATGTCGTCGGGCGCCCGCACGAGCGCGTCCACCACCGCCGCCTGCTCGCGTCGACGCAGCGCCCCCGCGGCGACCAGCGCCGAGGCGAACCGCAGGGCGCCGTCGAGCGCGGCCGGGTCGTCGCCCACCCGCACCCCCACGGCGCTCGCGCGCTGCTGCAGCCGGCCGCGGAATGCTGCCGAGCGGGCAAACGCCTCCCACCGCGCCGCGGGCACCTCCGCGCTGTGGACGTACAGCGCCTGCGCCACCGCCTCGGCGCGCAGCCAGCGCCGGCCGCGGCGGGGGTCCATGACCTGCACCCAGGGCCCCAGCCGCGACCAGAGCACCACGAAGTGCAGCGCCCCCGAGGGGTCCTGCGTCACCGCCAGCGACGGGAGGCAGCGCGTCCGCGGGTCGAGCGCGTGGTCGGGCGGCACGAGGATCTGCTCCACCTCGAGCCCGAGGTCCGCCGCGACGGCCTCGAGGTCGTCGATGGACGTGCCGTCGATGCTCGTCTGGCACGCCGCGCGCAGCCGGTCGAACGCCACGTCGATGCCGTGGCCGCGCAGCAGCGCCGTGAGCGCGGCGGGCCCGCAGTCCATCGCGAACGTCTGCAGGACCTCGGGGACCAGCCGCCGCCGCCTCACTCGCGCCGGCCCGCGGCCCGCAGCACGAGCGTGGCCGGCGAGACGCGCTCCACGTCGACCTCGACCTGCCCCGGCAGGCCGTGCTGCAGCGGCACGGCGCCGTCCCGGTCGGCCTGCAGCGCGAGCTCGACCCGCACGCGGCCGTCCTCCGGCTCGTCGCCGATCCGCGCCACCTCTGCGGGTACCGTCCCGAACGACGTCCAAGGGAAGCCGTCCAGCCGCATCCGCGCGGGCTGCCCCGGCGCGATCCGCCCCAGCGCCTCGGCCGGCGCGAACCAGGCCACGACCCGCAGCGCGCCGGCGGGCACCACCGTCGCCACCGGGTCGCCGACCTGCAGCACGCCGCCCACCTCGCGCACCGGCAGCGCGCCGATCCGCCCCGCCACGGGCGCCACGACCGTGTGCCGCGCGAGCTCGGCCTCCGCGGCCGCCACGGCCACCCGCGCGCGCTCGCGCTGGGCCCGCAGCTCGGCGAGCTCCTGGTCGAGCCGCCCGAGGTCGACGTCCCCGCCCCGCGCGCCCCCCGCCCGCTCCGACGCGAGCTGCCGCCAGACGGACTCCCGGGCCGACGCATCGAGCGCGAGCCGCCGCGCCTCGGCCCGCGCCCGCTCCAGCTCCTGCGCGCCGATGGCGCCGCTCGCAGCCAGGGCCTCCGCCGACGCCGCCTCCGCCGCGGCCTGCTGGGCGGCGACGCGCCGCTGGTCGGCGTCGGCCCGGGCGGCGGCCACCGCGGATCCGCGCGCCGCCGCGTCGAGCTCGGTGGCGCCCGCCAGCGCGTCGCGGGAGCCCTGGAGGCGCTCGAGCTGGGCGTCGAGGCCGTCGCGCGCGGCCTGCGCGTCGGAGAGGGCGGCGCGGGCGGCGCTGTCGTCGAGCTGCACCAGCGGATCGCCGGCCTCGACGGCGTCGCCCAGCCGCACGGCGATGGACACCACGGCCCCCTCGGCCTGCGCCTGCACCTCGCGCGGTGCGAGCGCCGCCTCGATGCGCGCCTCCTCGCTCACCGCGCGGACGGGCACCCGCGCGAACAGCATCCAGCCGAGCCACGCCGCCAGCAGCGCGACGCCCACGCCGAGCGCGAGCACCCAGCCGCTGCCGCGGTCGGCGCCGATCGCCCGGGTCGTGCGGTCGAAGGCCTCGCCCACCTCGCCTCCGGCCGGACGCTTAGCCCGTTGGGCCGCGGGTTGCCGCGCGGGCTCCACCCTCCCTCAGCGGTTTTCAGCGCCGTCGGCACATCGTGGGTATACGTTCTGTCGGCCCGTCAGGGCACACAGGAGGGAACATGAAGGACCGCAAGCCGCAGCAGACCGACGTGAAGGACGCCATCGACGCCGTGAAGGACCTCGAGTCGAACACGGGCGTCAAGATCCGCTCCGGCCTGCGCGCCGGCGGCGGCGGCGGCACCGGCAAGGGCGGCACCTACCAGCCGCTCTACGGCGCCCCGACCGGCTCCGACACCTGATGGCCCCGGGGCGCGGGCTCTCCCCGCGCCCCGCTCGCTCCGGAGGACGCATGGCCGCCGAGGCACGGACGGACGTCGACCCGCGCGAGGCCTACGCCGTCTGGGAGATCACCCTCAAGTGCAACCTCGCGTGCAGCCACTGCGGCTCGCGGGCCGGCGACGCGCGCGTCGACGAGCTGTCCACCGCCGAGGCGCTCGATCTGGTGCACCAGCTGCGCGACGTGGGCATCACCGAGGTCACCCTCATCGGGGGCGAGGCCTACCTGCGCGGCGACTGGCTCGAGATCGCGGCCGAGATCCGGCGCTGCGGCATGCGCTGCACGATGACCACCGGCGGGCTCGGCATCTCCGCCGCCACCGCCCAACGGATGAAGGCGGCGGGCATCAACAGCGTGTCCATCTCGATCGACGGGCTCGAGGCCGAGCACGACGAGCTGCGCGGCAAGCCGGGCTCGTTCCGCGCCGCCTTCCGCACCATGGGCCACCTGCGCGCCGCCGGCATCCCGTTCTCGGTCAACACGCAGATCAACCGCACGTCCGCGCCGATCCTGCCGCTGCTGTACGAGCTGCTCGCCGCCGAGGGCTTCTTCGCCTGGCAGCTGCAGCTCACCGTCCCGATGGGCAACGCCGCCGACAACGGCCAGATCCTGATGCAGCCGGCCGAGCTGTGCGACCTGTACCCCGTCATCGGCGCCCTGGCGGCGCGCGCCCTCGACGACGGGCGCCGGGTGCAGGCCGGGAACAACGTCGGCTACTTCGGCCCCTACGAGCGCCTCTTCCGTGGCTTCGGCTCCGACGTGGCCACCTGGGAGGGCTGCCAGGCCGGCGTCGCCGCGCTCGGCATCGAGGCCGACGGCACGATCAAGGGCTGCCCGTCGCTGCCCACCCGGGCCTACCGCGGCGGGAACATCCGCACCCAGCGCCTGCACGACATCGTCCACCACGCGCCCGAGCTCACCTTCAACGACCACATCGGCACCGAGCGCGCCACCGAGCACCTGTGGGGCTTCTGCGCAGGGTGCCGGTTCCGGTCGCTGTGCCGGGGCGGGTGCTCCTGGACGGCCCAGGTCTTCTTCGACCGCATCGGCAACAACCCGTACTGCCACCACCGGGCGCTGCTCCAGGCGGCCCGCGGCGTGCGCGAGCGGGTGTTCCTCGAGGTCCCCGCGCCGGGGGAGCCGTTCGACAACGGGCGGTTCGGGCTCGTGGAGGAGCCCGTCGATTCGCCGTGGCCCGAGGGGGATCCGCTGCGGTTCCGCCTCGAAGACGTGCGGTGGCCCGGGGCGTGGCTCGCCGCGGAGCCCGGCCTGGTGGCGCGGCTGCAGGGCGAGCGGGAGCGGGCCATCGCGCTGACGGGCGAGAGCGGAGGAGCCGGCCGGTAACCGCGGTGTACCCGGCGCGGCGGTAGGGTGCGGAGCCGGAGGTGTCGCCGTGTTGCTGGCGGGCGCCGTCGGGGACGGGACGACCGCGGACGTGCGGCTGCCCCCGCTGTCGGACGCCGCCGTCGTGTTCTTCAGCGGCACCTCGGCCGGCAGCGACGGGGTCATCGCCCACGCCGACGACCTCTCCGCGCGGCTCGCCCCGTACGGCACGCGCGTGGTCGCCATCGCCGACGCGCAGCACACCCCGCCCGCCGACCTGCTGCCCGATCACGCCGACGCGCTGGAGGCCGCGCAGGTGGCGCGGTGGGACTCGCTCGTCGCCAGCGGCACGCCGCCCTACGTCGACGCGAGCTGCGCCGCCAGCGGGGCCGCGCCCTGGCAGTGCTACGACCTCACCTACGTGCTGACCGAGCACGTCACGACGCCGGCGTTCGTCCGCCAGGACCTGCGCGACGTGACGGATCAGGCCGAGAAGGTCGGGGTCACCGAGGACGAGTTCGAGGTGGGCGCGGCGGGGATGCTCGACCGGTTCGCGGCCCGGGGGCACGGCGTGTACGGGCCGAACTGCGCGCAGCACGTCGCGCTCGAGGTGACGGACTGGTGGCGCGTGCACACCGTGGCGGACGGCGCGGGGACGGCGTGGACGCTCCAGGACGCGGTCCAGGCGTGGTTCGACGGCGGCACGGTGGCGGTGCGGGACGAGCCGGTGGTGGGGCCGGGGTCGGGCCCGGCCTCCGACTGCGGGCCGTGACGAGCGCTCGGGCTACTTCAGCCCCAGGTCCACGAGCATCCCGCTCTCCCCCGCCACCTGCGGCAGCTTCCCGTCCCACCTCCGGATCGCCTCCCAGCGCACCAGATCCGCCGACAGGTTCGCCTTCAGCAGCTGCTGGCGCTCGGCCTCCGCCTTGGCCTCGATCAGCGCCGCGTTCGCCCGGCCCTGCGCCTGCGCCTCCGCCTGCTTCGCCTCGACCTCGATCCGCCGCAGGTCGTTCGTCGCCGTCAGCGCGAGCTGCTCCGCCACCTGCTTGGCCTCCACGGCCTGCTGGTACTTCGCGTCGAACTCGAAGTTCACGATGTTCAGGTCGGTCACCTGCACGTTCGACGCCGCCAGCGCCTGCTTCATGTAGTCCTCGATCCCCTTCTTCACGTCCGGCCGCTTCGTGATGAGCTCCTCGGCCGTGAACCGCGCCGTCGCCGTCTTCACCGCCTCCTGCATCACCGGCTCGACCACGTTGGTCTGCACGTTGTCGATGCGACCGAGCTCGGCGTACACCGTCGCCGCCTGCGCCGGGTCGATCCGCCAGTTCAGCGCGATCGTCGTCGTCACCACCTGCAGGTCCTTGCTCGACGCCGACGACGCCGACTCGTACTTCTGCACCCGCGTGTCCATCGGGATGATCGCGTCGCGCATCCACGTCCGCCAGTACAGCCCCTCGTGCAGCGGCTGCGGGTCCGCCTTGCCCCACCGCGTGCGCACGCCGACCGTCCCCGACTCCACCACCGTCGGCGAGCAGCCCGCCGCCACCAGCAACAGCAGCGCCCAGTTCTTCATCGCGACCTCCTGCTCGGCCTACGTCCCCGCAGCCAAGAGCCTTGCAACGGCATCTCCGTGCATCCGCCACTCTACGCCATCGGGGCGGAATACACGGTGTCCCGTCCGGGTCGACCCCGGGAATCCCTGGAGGAGAGATGCGCCGTTCCTGGCTCGCCCTGCCCGCCCTCGCCGCCGTGCTCCTGGCCGCGGCCCCCGCCACCAACCCGAAGGAGGCCGTGCTGCAGACCTGGCAGAAGCTGCCGACCACCAGCAACCACTGCCCCGACGAGTACGACTACTTCCCCGGCGGCGGCCTCCGCATCCTGTACTGCCACGCCCAGGAGACGCTCTCCATCGGCCAGGTCGCCCAGCTGTCGGGCACCCGCATCTTCGCGAGCGGCCCCCACCGCAAGGACGGCGGCCTCGACCTCCACAACGACCGCGACTTCGGCCACTACGACCCGGCCTTCGTCAAGAAGCTGCCCCAGATGGCCATCCCCGGCCTGTCCAACCCGAAGATCCGCGCCTCCACCCAGTCGACCTACGACCAGGTCCTCCGGGAGCGCGCCCGCATCGCCTGGGAGGTCCACCTCACGCTCGCGGCCGACGCCAACTGCGCCACGCGCGAGCGCGACCTCTACACGGCCAACATGAAGAGCGAGCGCCCGAACCCCTCGTTCTACGAGAAGTACTACTACTTCATGGCCCCGAGCTTCTGCGCGACCGAGGAGGGCGAGGTCGCGGACGGCGGCGCCATGGACCCGTCGTACGACGGCAACGTCTCCAAGACGATCGTGGCCTGGTGGCTCCGCCGCCAGCTCGACGGCACCGAGCGCGGCTGGGTCGACGCCCTGCAGGCGCTGCTGTCGACGTACGACGCCGCCTGGCTCGCCGAGCGCACCCCCGCAAGTAGGCGCCCTACGGCTCGCGCAGCTCGCGCACCCCTTCCCGAGGACCTCGCGCAGCAGGGTGCGCAGCGAGCCGGCGTGGGCGTAGCCGACCTCCTCGGCGATGCGGTCGACCGACCAGTCCGTGGTCCGCAGCAGGTGGACGGCCTGGTCGGCCCGCAGCGCGCGCACCAGCTCGTGCGGCGTCCGGTCGAGCGCCGCCTCGACCCGCCGCGCCAGCGTGCGCGGGCTCGTGCCGACCGCCCGCGCCGCTCCTCGAGCGACGGCGCGGCGCGCAGCTGCGACCGCGTGGGCCTCGAACCGCCGCACCAGCGGGTCGTCGTGGGCCAGCTGGTCGGGGATGGTGTACGCCGCCTGCGACGTGCGCGTCTGCGTCACGAGGTACTGCGCCGCCCGGTGTGCCAGCGTCGGGCTGTGCAGGCGGACGAGGTGCAGCGCGAGGTCGAGGTGCGCGAGCGCCGCCCCCGCCGTGACGCAGCCTCGCCCGCGACCACCATCGCCGCCGGATCGAGCCGCACGGCGGGGTACCGCTTGCGGAACGCCGGCGCGAGCCACCACGAGGTGGTCGCCGGCGCCCCGTCGAGCGCACCGGCCTCGGCGAGGAGCCACGTGGCGGTGCAGGCCGCGGCCACCCGCACGCCCGCGGCGCGCGCCGCGCGGATCGCGGCCACGGCGTCGCGGGCGTCAGGCTCGGCGAGGCGGGCAGCCAGCGCGTCGGGCTGCTTCGCCCCGAGCGCGGGCAGGCAGAGCACGTCCGGCGCGCGCGTGGCCCGGACGATCGGCACCTGCAGTCCCCACCCCGTCCGCACCCGCTGGCGGACGCCGACCACCGCCACCTCGATGCGGTTCGGCCCCGGCGCCTCCAGGTCGCGGGCCGTGCCCAGCGCGTCGAGCGTGGCGGCGAGCCCGGTGTCGAAGGCGCCGTCGAGGACGAGCACGTGCACGCGCATGGCAAGATCCGTGTCGAGATTGTCGATTCTGCCACCTGCCGCCGCCCGGCGCCAGCCCATACGACAGGGGGCACACGGAGGTCGAGATGGCGAATGCGACGGTGAAGGTGGGCATCTGGGTGCGGCTCGAGGCGAAGCCCGAGCGGGCGCAGGCCCTGCAGGAGCTGCTGACCGGGGCGCTGCCCCTCGCGCAGGACGAGGCGGCCACGCTGGTGTGGTTCGCGGTGAAGCTCGGCCCGACCACGTACGGCGTGTTCGACGCGTTCGCCGACGAGGCCGGCCGGCAGGCGCACACCGCCGGGCGCATCGCCGCGGCGCTGATGGCCCACGCCGACGAGCTGCTGGCCCAGCCGCCGAAGCTCGAGATGACCGAGGTGCTCGCGGCGAAGTTGCCCTGAGCCTGCGCCCTACCGCGTCACGGTGAACGGCGCGCTCTCCACCGTCGTCGTGGTGCCGTCGGCCCGCGGGAGCGCGACCGACAGCCGGTAGGTGCCCGCCAGGGCCGGCACCGCGCCCACCACCGCGTGGTCGACGGGCAGGTGCAGCGCCCACTGGAACGCGCGGGCGGGCGCGTCGGGCGCCTCGTCGTACGACGGCACCGGCACGAGCTCGGTCCAGAACGCCTGGCCGTCGCTCGTGACGGGCGTCCCGCTGCGCCGCAGAACGGGCGCGCCGCCGGCGTCGACGAGCGTGGCCAGCGGCGTGCCGAGCCAGGGGTCCTCGCCCTGGACCACGAACACCACCTCGTCCTGCGGGCCCACGTCCGCCGCGACCTCGGTCACGACGGTGCCCACGTCGAGCCCCGGCGTGGGGACGTACGGCGCGTAGTCGCCCACCTCGAAGGGCAGCACCGGATCGGGCTGCGCCTCGGGCGCGCCGCCGTGGGCCCAGCCGAAGGCCGCCACCGCGCGGTCGGCCAGGTACGCGCCCTGGCGCGGCCCCCACAGCGCGCCGCTCGCCTCGTAGCCGCCCTGCCACCAGTCGTCCTCGAGGATGCTGTAGCCCGTGTAGTCCTGGGCGTAGCCGAGGAAGAGCATCGGCTCCTCGCCGATGTCGGCGAGCACCTGCTCGGCCAGCAGCGTGCCGGGCTCGCCCGGGAACGTCACGAAGCGCAGGTCGCCGAGGTGACCGGCCGTGAACACGGTCTGGGGCGGCGCGGCGTAGTCCTCGGGGAACGGCAGGCAGCGCTTGTCGAGGTCGTCGACGACGGTGGCCGGGTCGCAGTCCTCGACGTCGGCGGTGCAGTAGACGGCGCCGTAGTCGTAGGGGAACACGCCCGAGTCGTAGCCGATGACGTCGCGCCCGAGCGGCACGCGGAACGTGCGCGACAGGATCTCGGGCTCGTCCGTCCACTGCAGCGAGGGCAGCGCGGCCTCGACCGCGTCGGCCACGGCGACGCCGACCTCCTCCATCCGGTCGTAGCCGTCGGGCTGCGCGGCGCCGGGCTGCATCGGCACCGCCGGGCTCGACGGCGACATGTCGGCGCCCCACGCGTTGAACCCCGCCACGACGACCGGCTTGCCGAGCCGATCCTCGACGGCCTGCTCGATGCCGCCGAAGGTGTCCTCGGACAGCGTGAGGTCGTCGATGCCGAGGATCGTGCCGTGGACGGCGTACGCCATCGCCAGCCCCACGAGCTCGCCCTCGCGCTCCACCGCGACCAGCGGCAGCGCGCCGTTCTCGTGGTCCTGGCCGTCTTCGCAGCGGCGGTCGTCGTGGCCCTCGTCGGTGTAGCCCTGGGCGATGCCGAGCCGCCCGGGCGCCAGATCGGCCAGCGCCTGCTCGACGGTGTCGGCCATCGCGCCGACGATCCGCTCGTAGTGCTCGGGGAAGAACCGGTCGGCGATGATGTCGAACGGCCCGCCCATGTCGATGACGCGGCCCGGGCCGGAGTGGGTGTGGGTCGCGCCGACGATCAGCGCGTCGTCGAGGTTGCGGCCCAGGCGTTGCTCGAGCTCCAGCACCACCGCGCGCCGCAGGTGCTGGAACACCCCCACCATGTCGGTGCGCAGCAGCACGACCTCGAAGCCCGGCCCGCGCGAGATGGCGATCGCCCGGAAGTCGGGGTGGTCGTGGACCCGCACGGTGCCCGGGAAGATCTCCGAGAACGGCGTCTCGCCCGCGGGGACGCCGAGCCCGTTGTAGCCGACGGTGCCGATGCCCACGGGCACGGGCATCCGCACCCGCGCCACGCCGACCTGCAGCGGCCCCGGCTGCGGCGCCTCCGTGGTCTGGGTGCCCGCCGGGCCGGGATCGTCGGGGCCGTGACAGGCGAGCAGCGCCCAGATCGTCGGAACCATGCAGCCTCCGCGGAAGCGTCACGTTGTACCCCGTTCGAGGCGGCCGTGCGGCGGGCTTGGCGGTTCGTGTTATCAGCCGAGCCAACCCATGGGAGCCCCGCTGGTGCACGCCAAGCTGCTGGTCCTCGCCCCGCTCGCCGCCCTGCTGTCCGTCTCGACCGGGGCCCGGGCCGCGGAAGTGCAGGTGGACGGGTTCTACCGCGCCCGGTTCCGCGCCTTCGACACGCTGAGCCTGTCGCGCACGCTCGCGTCGGGCGAGGGGCTGTCGGCGCTCGCCCAGCACCGCCTGTGGCTGCGCCCGCGCTTCCTGCTGTCCGACGACGTGCAGCTCGTGGCCGAGATCCGCGCGCTCGACGGCGTGGCCTGGGGCGACCAGGTCGCCGACTACGGCGATCTCGGCGACCCGCCGCCCAACGTCTTCGAGTACGACCTCACCGCGCCCACGAGCGACACCGACCCCACCGCCTCCCTGCTCGACATCACGCTGTGGCGGATCTACGGGCAGGTCGACACCGACATCGGCCGGTGGACCTTCGGGCGCGTGCCGCTCATGTGGGGCTCGGGCATCTGGCTCAACGACGGCATCTCCGTCGACCCGCTCTCGGCCGACTACGGCGACTCGACCGACCGGGTGCAGTGGGAGAAGCTCTTCGAGGACCAGTTCTACCTGCGCGCCTCGGTCGACGTGCCGGCCGAGCGGCTGGTCAACGTCGGCGACGACACCACGGCCTTCGGCCTCGGCCTCGCCTACAAGACCGAGGCGATGACCGCCGGCGCCGTGCTGCAGCTCGACCACACCGGCCGCCGCAGCGACGAGGTGGGCGCGCTCAACGTCTTCACCGCCGACCTCGCGGGCGACGCCGTCCTCGGCAAGATGGACGTCGCGGCCGAGGTCGTGGGCCAGTTCGGCGGCGGCGACTTCGACAACGGCATCGACGGCGCCGGGATCACCGCCGTCGGCGCGGTGCTCGAGGCCGGGCTCGAGGTCGACCGGTTCCGCGCGCAGGTGCAGGGCGGCCTCGCCACGGGCGACGGCAACCCGAACGACAAGTCGCTGCGCGAGTTCACGTTCGACCGCGACTACTCGGTCGGCATGTTCCTGTTCGAGCAGCCGATGCCGACCCTCGCGGCGGCCACCCCCACGACCACCAACGGCGGGCGCGACTACTCGCAGGTCGTCACGGGCACCGCCCTGTCGAACGCGCTGTTCCTCAAGCCGCAGGTCACGATGAACATCGTCGACGGCTTCAGCGCGCGGGTCGCGTGGCTCGGCGCGCGCGTGGCGAAGTCGCCGCCGACCTCCACGGGCGTGGCCCAGGTCCGGAGCTACGGCAACGAGTTCCAGATCGGCGCGAACTACAGCGGCATCCCGCACTTCGAGATCGACGCGCAGGGCGGCCTGTTCCTGCCCGGCGGGGCCTACACCTTCGACGAGGAGGCGCGCGCCACCGAGTTCACCGACCCGGCGTTCGGGCTGCAGGTGACGGGCCGCATCTCGTTCTGACGGCCGGCGCTCACTCGCGGGTGAGCGCCCCGAGGATGCCGCGCACCACGGCCGCGGCGTCGTCCCGCCCGTCGCGCACCCACACCACCGCGTTGTCCTGCACGACGAGCAGCGCCGCCCGCCCGTCCCGAGCGACCGCTCGCCCGGCAGCGCGTCGACGGCCGCCGCGGCCCAGTGGGTCGCGCCCGTCTGCGCGAGGTGGTCGAACGCGGCCTGCGCGCCCGCCGCATCGTCGGCCACGACCAGCACGGCGAAGCCCTCCCGCCCCACCAGCGGGTAGCGCAGCGCCCCTGTGGCCGCGCTCACCGTCGGCGCGCCGAGGCCCAGCGCCTCGACCTGCCCCGGCGGCAGCCCGACGTACGGCCCGGCCCAGGCCGCGCCCAGCACCCACGCGAGCCCCATCATTGCAGCGTCTCCTGGCCCTGGTCCTCGTAGGACGGGGCGCCGGCGCGGACCAGCCGGTCGAGGTACTCGTCGTCGTCGATGTCCTGCACCAGCAGGTCGGTGGCCGGCAGCGCCCGCGGGTTGCTGTCGCCGTCGAGCGCCAGCGTGGCGTCCCACACGGCGGCGCTGCCGGGCAGGCTCGTCACCGCGTGGTAGCTGAAGCTGCAGCCGAACGGCCCGAACGGGCAGCGCGTGTGCTCGGGCGTGCCGATGGCGCGGACGAAGTTCAGGTCGAACCCCGGCTCCAGGATGACGTGGTGCAGCGGCGCGCCGAGCATGTTGGCGTACGCCCCGAGGATGTTGCCGGCGTCGGAGCAGTTGATGGTGCTGCCGAAGCGGCGCACGAGGAAGTCCGACAGCAGGAAGTGCGGGTCGCGGAAGCCGGGGCCGTACTCGGTGTAGGCCGACGCCCCGGAGACCGTGTCGTAGACGAGCCCGAGGTCGTCGAACACGAACGCCACCAACGCGTCGACCACGGCCTCGTCGTCGGCCGGGGCGCCGTCGATGGCGACGAGCCCCTGCTCCACCACCGGCGCCCACGGCCGGTACGCCGGCCGCGCGCTGCCGAACGCCGACGGGCCCAGCAGGCGGTAGATGCGCAGCGGCAGCGTCTGGACGCCGAGCGGCGCGCCGTCGACGGTGAACCGCAGCGACAGCGACAGCGCGCTCACCCCGACGGTGTCGCCGAGCGGCTCGTCGCGCTGCAGCACCACCGCGCCGCCCGGCGCCAGCGGGACGCCCTGCAGCACGGTCCAGCCGTCGACCTCGAGCCCCACGTCGACGGCGTCGAGCCCGGTGGCGCCGCCGTCGCCGGCGTGCTCGCCCACGGCGAGGGTCAGGATGGGACGCGCGTCGTAGACGAAGGCCGCGGGCTCGCCCTCGGCCGGCGGGGTGGCCATGGGGCCGGGCCGGATCGCGGCGAAGTCGAGCGGCGCGGCGCCGTCGTCGATGGCGTCGAGGG
>JAWKRQ010000092.1:0-26978 GCA_041389545.1 Myxococcota bacterium
GGGCAGCAGCGGCGCGTCGCGCCCGAGGGACCACGCGGCGAACGTCGCCGTGATCCACGCCAGCAGCATCGACGCCGCGAGGATCCCGAACAGCGTGGGGAGGAAGGGGATCTCCTCCGGCAGCGGGCTGACGAGCTCGAACTTCGCGACCGTCCGCGCGATGTCGGTGTTCAGCTGGGCGATCGCCAGGATGACGACCCCGCTCATGGCGAACAGCACGCCGGCGGCGCCGAACAGGAACCGCAGCAGCAGGACGGGGTGCGCTGGGGAGGTCCGCTTCAGGCGGAGGATCAGGCGCCGACGATCGACCCCGTCCTCGAAGTCCTGCAGGGCCTTCCGCGCCGCCGCCAGCTGGCGGTCGATCTCCTGGGGGGAATCGTGGAGTTGATCGTACATCCCGGATCCGGGTCGAGCGGGCCCTCCGACGCCCGCCCGGCGCAGGAGGCGACGGAACCCATCGACACCGCGGTCACTGTACCTGATTGGCTCCCGACGCGCGAAGGTCCGGCGGTTGCTCGTGGGTAACCACCTCGATCCGGACCGGTCGCCCGAGGACCTGGGAGAGCAGGCCCTTGCGCCGCTCGGCGGCCCACCGCTCGAGGTAGGCCTCCTGGGCCGCCTCGACCACCAGCACCGCCTCGCCGTCGGTCAGCCGCACGGTCACGCCGGAGACGGGCTGGTTGTGGCTGCGATCGAGCGCGTCGGACGTGCGCAGGATGGCGGCCAGCACGTCGACCTTGCGCTGGTCGGAGCGCGACAGCGCGGCGTAGCCCGGGTGGCTCGTCTTCGGCCGGCTGCCGCGGTGGAAGCGCACGAGCGTCGCGAGGACCGAGACCTCCGGCGCGGTGAAGCCCGCCATCGGCGTGTTCTGGATGAGGTACTCGCCGTGGCGGTTGTGGTCGCGGGCGTCGATGTGGTGGCCGATGTCGTGGATCAGGGCCGCCCAGGCGAGCATCTTGCGGTCGGCGTCGCCCAGGCCGTGCACGTCGCGCAGCGCGTCGAACAGGCTCAGGGACAGGTGGCGCACGTGCTCGGCGTGGGCGCGATCGGCGCCGTAGCGCTCCATCAGCGCGACGATCGAGCGGGCGCAGGGATCGCGCTCGGTCGCGGCCAGCGCGAGCTCGGGCCGGTGGCGCTCGATCCACTCGTACAGCAGCCCCTCGCGCAGCGCCGACTCGGAGGTCGACAGCTGGTCGAGGTCGAACACCTTCATCACCTGGTAGACGACGGCGGCCGCCGCGGGGAGCGTGCCCTTGCGCCGGTTGTCCATGCCCGGGAGCTCCGACAGCCGGGCGGACTTGAGCTCCTGCAGCTGCTGCAGCAGCTTCTTGAGCTCCGAGCGGTGCAGCACGAGGCCGTGGTCGTGGGGCGTGACCGGATCGCCGCGCATCAGCGTCGCCATGCGCGCGAGCGTGCGGATCGAGCCGCTCGTGCCCACCGCCGAGCGGGTGCCGCGCGTGCGCGGGTCGTCGGCCACGGGCTTGCACAGCAGGCGCACCCGCTTGCGGATCGCCGAGATCTCGTCGGAGGTGGGCGGATCGTTCGCGACGTACTGCTCGGTGGTGCGCAGGTGGCCGAGCGGCAGGCTGTAGGCGCAGACCATGCGGTCGGGCTCGGCGACGATGAGCTCGAGCGAGCCGCCGCCGATGTCGACGAGGAGGGTGGGGGAGCGGGACGGGTCGAGCCCCGGCCGCGCGCCGCGCCAGATGAGCCGCGCCTCGGCCACGCCCGAGACCACGTGGACGTGGATGCCGGTCTGCTCCTTGACCCGGTCGCAGAAGGCGGCGCCGTTCTCGGCCTCGCGGACGGCGGAGGTGGCGGCGGCCGTGCAGTCCTCGACGCCGAGCAGCTGCATCGTGTGGGCGAAGCCCGACAGCGCCACCAGCGCGCGGTCCATCGCGTCGTCGGTGATGTGCTGCCGCCCGAGGCCGCCGCGGCCGAGCTCCACCTGCTGGCGCAGCTTCTCGACGACGGTGATCCCGCCGTCGGGCCCGACGTCGCCGATCACGAGGTGGACGGAGTTGGTCCCGATGTCGATCGCCGCGACCCTCAAGGCGCCTCCCCGTCGATCGCCACGCCCGCCTGGGCCGCCGCGCGAGCCACCGCCCCGACCAGCGTGTGCTGATCGGCGTCGCGGGCGAGGTCCAGCGCGCGCTGCAGCAGCGCACCCGCATCGGCGGGGCGGAGCGCCGCGAGGGCGATCCGCGCGAGCACCTGGACCCGCAGCACCTCCGTAGCCTCGTGGAGCGCGCGATCCAGCGCCGCGGCGGCATCGCGGGTCCGCCCGGCGCTCGCGGCCGCCGCGGCCCAGCGCTGCAGCCAGTCGGCCCGCAGCTCGGGCGGGGCGCCGGCGAGCTTGCGGTCGACCTCGTCTGCCGGCACCTCGAGCAGCGAGGCGTCGGCCGCGCCGCCGCCACCCGCGCGGGGGCCCGGCGCTGCCCGGGCGATGCGCTGCTGCAGCTGCTCGATGTCCTGCACGCCGAGCGTGTCGCCGAGCCGCCGCGCGAGCACCAGCGCGGACTGGGCGCGGGCCATCGCCTGCTGCGGCTGGCCCGCGCCGAGCAGCGCCTCGGCGCACAGCGACAGCGCGCGCGCCCGCACGTCGGCGAGGTCGGCGGCGCGGGCGAAGGCGCGGTCGTCGCACACGGCGGCCAGTGCGGTCGCGGCCTGTCGGTGCTGCCCCCGGCGCAGGGCCTCGATCCCCTCGGCCAGCGCGCGTCCGAGCGCGTCGGCGTGGGGATCGGGGTCCGGGGGTTCGTCAGCCAACGAGGTTCTGCAGGGCGTCGAGCGCGAGCTGTGCGGCGCGGTTCTCGATGTCGTCGGTCACCATGACCTCGCCCGGGCGCAGCTGCGGGCCGCTCGCCAGCCACTCGAGCGTCAGCCCGAGCACGGCGAAGTGCAGCAGCACGGGCTCGGGCGACCCCGAGTTCAGCACGATGTTGAGCGGGTGCCCGTCGCCGAGGACGGTGACGCTGCGCCCGCTCTCCAGCCGGTAGCGCGCGACCTGCTCGGCCACGTGGTCGCGGTGGACGGCGGCCTTGCGGATCCCCTCGACGTCGATCTCGTTGCCGCCGTGGCCGGCGTTGACGAGGAGCATCCCGTCGCGGGCGCGCTGGAGGTGCTGCAGCTGCACGGTGTCGCGCCGGCCCGTCGCCGTGACCACCAGCCCGACCCGCGCCACCGCCTCTTCGAGCGTGGGGGTGGGATAGCCGTCGTAGTGCGCGAACAGCCGCCGCACGGGGTCCTCTTCGCAGACCTCGACCGCCATTCCGGCCGCCCGCGCGTACGACGCCAGTCCGCGCCCGACGGGGCCGTAGCCCACCACCAGGACGCGGCGGCCGGCGAGGTGCATGCCCGTGCTCATCGCCACGGCCTGCCAGATCGCCTCGCCCACGCCGTGGCGGTTCTCGACCTTGTCCTTCAAACGCCCGTCGTTGATGTTCACGACGGGGAACGGCACGTCGTTGCGAGCGCGCAGCTTGGCGGTGCCGCTCCGCGTGATCTCGACGCCGGCCCGCACGTGGGGCACGCTCTCGCGGCGGCGCTCGAGCAGGGTGTCGAGCAGCTCGAAGCCCACGTCGACGATCATCGTGGGGTCGATGTCGAGCGTCTGCAGGTGGCGATCCTCGAGATCGCCGCCGGTGAACACCTCGATCCCGAGGCTGCGGATGAGATCCACCGAGCCGGCGTCGGTGGTGCGCGGGTTCGCGGCGCTCACCGCGAACCGGCCGCCGCCGAGCGACAGCTCGCGCAGGAAGCAGGCCGTCAGGGTGGTGATGTGCAGGTTCAGCGCGACGCGGTGGCCCTCGAACGGGCGCGCCGCCGCCCACCGGTTGCCGAGGCGCGGCAGGATGGGGAAGAAAGCGTTGATCCTGCCGATCTCGAGTTCGGCGTCGAGTGCGCGATCTTCGGACACGGGCCCTCCGGCCGGCCGCACTAACGGGTTTCGGGGTCGTGCGCTGCCTCGGGGTCCGGTCAGTTTCTTCTCACTGGTCGGTTTTCCGACCGTCGGGTAGGATTGGGCTGCGCAGGTCACGGTCCCCGTGATCGAACCGATCGGTCGGCGAACCGCCGGCTGAAGGGTCGTCCGCGGGCGAAGGGAGCTTGGGGTGGAACGCAGCGAGGGAGCCGGGGGGAGGGGGCGCACGCCACGGATCACGCGTCGGCGCGTGCTGCTCGGCGCCGGTGCCGCGGGGATGGTCGGCGCCGTCGGCGTCGCGCGGGCCGTCGCGCCGGCGCCCGGCGCGCTGCTGCTCAGCGCCTCGGAGCTGCGCATCGTCGAGGCGATCGCGCAGGTGATGTTCCCCGGCGCGCCGTTCCCCGTCGACGGGATCGAGGCCGGCGTGGCCGCCGAGGTCGACCGCATCGCCGCGCAGATGCTCGAGCCCATCCACGCCACGGGCTTCCGCACGCTGCTCGCCACGCTCGAGTACGGCACCCTCGCGAGCCGCGGCCACCGGTTCACCGCGCTCGCTGCGCCGGAGCGCGCCGAGGTGCTCGAGCGCTGGCTCGATCCCGCCGTGTTCACGCGGCGGCTCGCGGCCGAGTCGTTCCGGATCCTGCTCGGCATGGCGTATTTCTCGCACCCGGCGGTGCTTCACCCACATGGGCTGGCGGGCCGAGTGCGGCGGAGGGGCGACCTGATGTGGTTCGAGGCCGGGAAGCACTCCGGGGCGGAGCTCGTGGGCCAGTCGCGCTGGGCCGAGCCCCTGCGCATCGAGGCCGACGTCGTGGTGATCGGCGCGGGCGCCGGCGGCTGCGCCGTCGCGGCGTCGCTGGCGGAGCGGGGCGTGCGCGTGGCGCTGCTCGAGGAGGGGCGCCACTGGGAGCCCGCCGACTTCCAGCCGCGCACCGCCTTCGCGTTCCAGCACCTCTACCAGGCGCGCGGGGCGCGATCGCTGCGCGGCAACGCGGTCATCCCGATGCCGGGCGGCCGGGGGGTCGGCGGGAGCACGCTCATCAACAGCGCCATCTGCTTCCGGTGTCCGCCCGACATCATGGGCCGCTGGCGCGACGACTTCGGCTGCGACACCCTCACCGACGAGCGCTTCGGCGGCTACTTCGAGCGCGTCTGGGAGACGCTCGGCGTGAGCGTCAACCCCGTCGCCGTGCAGCGCAACAACAACCTCGTCTTCAAGGAGGGCGCCGAGAAGCTCGGGCTGAACGGGGCCTTCCTGGCGCGCTCCGCGCCCGGGTGCCGCGGGTGTGGCATCTGCCAGTACGGCTGTCCGAGCGGCGGCAAGTACTCGGCCGACCGCACGTTCCTGGCCGAGGCGCTCGCGCGCGGCTGCGTGGCGTCGGTGGCCGACTGCCGGATCCGCCGCGCCAGCTCCGAGGGCGGGCGGATCCAGTCCGTGTCGGGCGACGTCCTCGATCCCGAGACGCAGGAGGTCGTGGGCGAGGTCGTGGCCTACGCCGACACGTTCGTGCTCGCCGGCGGCCCCATCGGCTCGCCGCTGTTCCTGCTCGGCAACGGGCTCGTCGACCACACGCACTGCGGCAACCACCTCGTGGTGCACCCGACGATCGGCTCGCTGGCGCGGTTCCCGTGGGAGATCAAGCCCTGGAGCGGCGTGACGCAGGGCTACTACGTCGACTGCTGGGACCAGGGCTTCCTGCTGCAGACCTACACCGTCACGCCCGACCAGTACTTCCTGGTGCTGCAGACGCGGCTCGGCGCCGACACGATGTCGGTGCTGTCGGACCTCGCGTACCTCGCGTCGGCGGGCACGCTGGTGCACGACGAGGACTCGAGCGGGCGGGTGCAGCACACGCCGGCGGGGCCCGACCTGAGCTACTTCCTGGGCGAGGGCGACAAGCGGCGGCTCATCGACGGGATGCGGCTGTGCGCCGAGGTCTTCTTCGCGGCCGGGGCCACCGAGGTGTTCCCGGGGCGGGTCGGGCTCGATCGGGTGCGGAGCGTGGGGGAGATCGAGCGGTCGCTGCCGTACGACATCCCGCCCACCGAGCTCATGCTCTACGCGTCGCACCCGATGGGGACCTGCCGGATGGGTGGCGATCCGGATCGCAGCGTGGTGGACCCGCGGGGGCGGGTGTGGGGGTGGGACAACCTGCACGTGGCGGACGCGAGCATCTTCCCGACGAGCCTCGGGGTGAACCCGCAGGTGACGACGATGGCGATGGGGCTGCTCGTGGGGGACGCGGTGGCCGGGGCGGTGTAGGCCACGTCCGACGCGGTGGCCGGACAGCCGGCGTTGGTGCGACAGCGGGCGTTCCCGGCGCGACTCGGCGAGGTGCCGAGGCGCGGCGTCGCCGTGCTCGCCGTGCTCGCCGTGCTCGCCGTGCTCGCCGTGCTCGCCGCCGATAGCGCCGAGGTGTAGGTCCGAGCGGGCAACGCGGGCAGCGCTGGCCGTTCATGCGGGTCACGACCACGACCACCCCCACGACCACGCCGACCGCAGGCACCGCGCACCTGCCAGGAGCGCAGGCAAGAGCCTCTTCGCGACGAGCCCGCCCCCGCGCCTCACCCCCCGCTGGCACACTCGAGCTCGATCGCCACCGGCCCAGGGTTCAGCCCCGTCTGCACCACCGCCGGCGGACACCCCACCACCTCCGCCACGATCGGCCGCAGCTCGCACTACATCGGCGCCGGACGGCACATCGGCACCGTGAGCGCGAAGCTCCCGTCCTCCGCCGTGGTCGTGGCGGCGCACACCCGCTCGTCGCCCGCCTCGCACCCCTCGCCCTGGCAGGCCTTCACCTGCACACCGGCCATCACGGCCCCGTCCACGGTCACCACCCCGGTCACGTCCTCGTCGAAGACGCACTCCCCGCAGCCCGCCACGCCCAGCGCCAGCCACACCCCGGTCCGAAACATCGTGTCTCCTCGGCCCCCGCCGAGGGTAGCCCGCCCTCGCGGCGTTCATCCGATCAGGCGACGGAGCGCCGCAGCGACCTCGCTCGGGCCGGCCTCGTCGGCCAGGTAGGCGACGCTTCCGGACCGCGCCGCCAGCCGCTCCCACCGCCGCGGCTCCCCGCCGAAGTCGTACGACAGCAGCACCGGCAGCGCGTGCCCCGCCTCCCGCAGCGCCGCCAGCACGTAGGTCCCCTGGTGGTCCTCGACGAACTGCCGCGCCTGCACCAGGTCGCCGTTGAACCGCTCGGCGATCTCGTCGACGTCGCCGAGCAGCTCGCCCTCCGGCGCCCGGTCGAACCGCATGTCGAGCACCACGGCGTCGAACGGCTCGCCCGCGAGCAGCGCCAGCGCCTGCACCCCGCTGCCCGCCCGCCGGAAGCGGAAGTCCGCGCCGAGGAACCGCTCGTAGGACTCGGTGTACTCGCTGCCGTCCTCGATCACCAGCACGCGCGGCGCCATCGCCCCCCCGGGCCGCCGATAACTCAGCCCAGCGCCGGCCGCGGCTCCCGCACCACCTCCGCCCGCGGCAGCCGCACCTCCAGCGCCTTGGCCCAGCCCTCGCGCGGCGCGACCCGGATCGAGCCGCCCGCCCGGTTCGTGAGGTCCATCGCCAGCCCGAGCCCCCGCGCGACGTAGCGCCCGCGCAGCCGCGCCGTGGTGAGCTTGCTCGGTGCCCGGTCGCACACCGCGATCACCACCGAGTCGAGCGCCGTGACCTCGTCCTCCTCGACCTCGAGCACCAGCCCCACGCCGTCCGCGCCGGCCGCCAGGCTGGCCTGGATCGCGTTGCGGAGCAGGTTGGCGAGCACGTCCTGCAGGTCGCTGCGGAACATCCGCACGTGCAGGTCGCCCTCGCGGCGGTCGGCGGTGACGGTGAGCGGCGGCAGCTCCTGCTCCCGGAACGCCGGCTCCTGCGCCACCGCGTCGTAGACGCCGCGCAGCAGCGGCTCGTCGACCCGCAGCACGCACAGGCCCGCGATCAGCCGCCCGAGCGCGCCCACGGCCTCGGTGTTCAGCCCGCGGCTCACGATCCGCAGCTCGCGGACCAGCCGACGCGCGGCGCGCGTGCCGGGGCGGGCGCGCGCGAGGGGGCGGCGCAGCCCGCGCAGCCGGCGGGCGCTGGCGACGAGCGGCGCGAACACCGGGTCGCGGACGGCGAGGTTCAGCCGCACGCCGTGCGCCCGCCCCAGCGCGTCGAGCTCGCGCAGGTAGCCGTCGAGGTCGGCGAGCGCGCCGTTCGGGCCGAACAGCCGCGCCGCGGCCCACCGCGCGGGCTCGGCGTCGCCCGCCTCCAGCGCGTCGGCGACGCTCGCCAGCACGGAGGTGCGGTGCTTGAGCACCTCGTGGCGGATGGCCGACCCGATCCGCGCCACCTCGCGCCAGCTCTGGGGCTCCCGGTCGATGAGGCGCTTCAGCGGCGCGCCCGCGCGGCGCCGCCAGCGGATCAGCAGCGGCAGCGACACGAGCCCGAGCGCCCGCCGGCGAGGCCCGGCCGGGCGAGGCGGATCCGCTGCGCGAGGCGCGCGTCCAGCGCCAGCGCGGCGTCGTAGCCAGGCCGCCGGCGGTCTCGGCGAAGAACGCGCCGAGCGTGCGCCGCGCCGCGCTCCAGCGGTGGGCCGCGGCCTGCGCGACGGCGCGCCGCCACAGCGCGTCGGGATCGCCGAGCTGCGCCGCCTTCTCCGCAGCGCGGCGGCCTCGTCGAGGCGCCCGCGCGCTGCTGCAGCCGCGCCAGCGTGCCGTAGACCCAGCCGCGGTCGGGCTCGAGCGCGAGGCTCTGCTCGTAGCGGGCGATGGCGGTGTCGAGTCCTCGCCGCGCTCGCGCGCGGATGGCCGCCTCGAGCTCGATGGCGCGCACGAAGCCGGGCGCCAGCGCCGTCGCCCGCGACAGCTCGGCCAGCGCGTGGTCGTCGGCGTCGGGCTCGGAACGCTGCGTCCACGCCCAGGCCCGGTGGAACGCCCACCACGCCGCCTCCGGGAGGTCGTCGGGCCGCGGCTGCGGCGCGAACAGCACGGGCTGCAGCCGCTCGCGCTCGGCCCCGGCCGCGGCGATGCGGGCGTCCTCGGCCCGGGGGTCCGTCGGGTCCAGCTCGGCCGCCCGCTGGAACGACGCCGTCGCCTGCGCCCACGCCCCGGAGCGCTGCTCGGCCAGCGCCTTGCGGTACCACAGCGAGGCGTCGTCGGGGCGGCGCTGGGCGGCGCGGGCGTAGGCGGCGGCGGCCTCGGCGTCGAAGCGCCCGCTGTACCAGCGGTAGAGCACGTCGCCGAGCTTGGCCGGGTAGGCGGCGTTCACGGGATCGAGCCGCACCGCCGCCCGGATCGCCTGGTCGGCGCCCGCGACGTCGCCCGCGGCCTCGAGGACGTCGGCCAGCGTGGCCCAGGTGACGGCCGACAGCGGCTGCTCGTCGAGCAGGGCCCGCAGCGTGTCGCGGGCGGCGTCGACCCGGCCGGCGGCGAAGGCCTCGCGCGCGCCCTGCAGCCGCGCCACCTGGTCGCGGTCGAGCGGCAGGTCGCGGGCGTCGGCCAGCGCCCGCGCCTGGGCGTCGACCTCGAGGGCCGTGGTCAGCTCGTGCAGCGCCGGCGTCTCGCCGAGCCGCGCCTGCACGTCGCCCAGCAGCTGCAGCGCGGCCTGGTGGTCGCCCCGGTCGCGCAGCGCGGTCGCCGTGGCGGCGGTGGCGGGCACCACGCCGTCCTCCAGGTGCACGTCGTCGAAGGTGAGGTAGTCCTCGAGCAGCCCCGCCGCGAGATCGGGCGCCGACGCCGCCCGCGCCTGCGCCTCGAGCACCCGCGAGCCCGGCCACTCCGGGCGCAGGTCGCGCAGGCGCCGGAACGACTCCGCGGCCTCGTCGTCGCGCCCGAGCGCCGCCAGGAGGCGCCCCGTGGCCTCCACGGCGTCGGCGTCCGACGGGAGCTCGGCGTAGGCCGCCAGCGCCGCCGCCGGCTGGTCCGCCAGCTCGAGCACGCGCCCCTGGTCGAGCCGCGCGCGGTGCCAGGTGGGGTTGTTGTCGGCCACGATGCGGTAGCGGACGGCGGCCGCGCCGTAGCGCCCGTCGGCCTCGAGCGCCGCGCCCTCGTCGTAGATCGCCTTGTGGACGGGCTCGAGCACATCCTGGGGCCCCTCGGCCCGCGCCGCCAGCAGCCAGAGCAGCAGCGCCGTCAGCTGGCCTCCGCGTCGCGCAGGTCGCGCACCTTGAGCCCGAGCTGGTTGAAGCGCAGCTGCACCTTGCGGGCGTGCTCCTCGCTGCCGAGGAGCACCTGCGCCATCTTCCCGAAGTCGCCCCGCGTGTGGCGCCACAGGGCGAAGAAGTACTGCCGCTCGCAGTCGACGGCGACCTTGTTGAGCGTGTCGTGCGGCCGGATGACCACGCCGAAGGGCCAGCCCTCCTCGCTGTCGTCGCGGGTCTGCCCGCCGAGCAGCAGGTCGCGCACCAGCTTCGCGCGGACCTGCACCACGTCGGGCCGCTCGCCCGGGGGCACCCCGACCGCCTCGGCCAGCGCGAACGACACGGCGTTCTCGACGACCATCGCGAACTCGCGCAGGTTCCCGGGCCACGGGTGGTCGGCGAGCGCCCGCAGCGCGCGATCGCCGAACAGGAGCAGGAGCGTGCCGTGCTCCGGGTCGGGCACGCGCCCGCCCGCCACGGCCTGCACGCGGCGCACCGCGCTCCCCGTCGCCGCGGCGTGCTCGTCCACGAGGCCCCGCAGGTACGGGCCCGCCACCGCGCGCTCCACGGCGAAGGCGAGCAGGTGCGGCCAGCTCGGGTCGCGCTCCACGAGCGGGGGCAGCTCGACCGCGGTGGCCGGGTTGAGCCGCATGAACAGGTCGGCGCGGAAGGTGCCCGCGTCGACCCGCGCGCGCAGGTCCTCGTTGGTCGCCACCACCAGCTTCGCGTCGACGGGGCGCTCCTTGAGGTCGCCCACCCGCGTGATGGTGCCCTCCTGGAGCACGCCGAGCAGCATCTTCTGCGCGTCGCTCGACAGGTTGCCGACCTCGTCGAGGAACAGCGTGCCGCCGCTCGCCGCCTCGAACGCGCCCACCCGATCGGCCACCGAGCCCGTGTAGGCGCCCTTGACCGAGCCGAACAGGTGCGCCGCGCACAGCTCGTGGGGCACGGTCGACAGGTCGACGGCGACGAAGCGGCCGGCGCGTCCGGAGCGCGCGTGGACGAAGTGCCGCGCCAGCAGGCTCTTCCCCGTGCCCGTCGGCCCCAGGATCATGACGGGGAGCCGCCCGCGCGCGAGCATGGCCAGGCGCTGGCGCACGCGGCGCATCCGCGGGGAGCGCCCCCAGTAGATGGGCCCCTCGGCCTCGTCGCCGCGGCGGGCGGAGAGGATGGACTCGATCTGGCCGCGCAGCGCCTGCGCGTCGACCATGTCGTCGTCGAGGAAGTAGGTGTACTCTTCGTCTTCGGGGAGGGCCTCGAGCGACAGCTCGTCGCGCGAGGTCATGAGGACGACGGGCAGGTCGGGCCAGCGCTTGCGGAGCGCCCCGAGGATGGCGATGCCCTCGCGGCGCTGAGCGGCGGCGAGGCTCAGCTCGGGGCCTGCGCCGAGGAGCCGGTCGGCGGGCAGGGCGAAGTGGACGTCGAGCAGCACGAGGTCGATGCGGCCGCGCGCGCGCTCGAGCTCGCCCTCGGCCTCGGCCCAGGTGCGGGCGGGGCCGCGGTAGCGGTGCTCGGGGATCGCGCGCCGGCACAGCTCGGCGTAGCGGTCCTGGTCGTCGACGATGAGCACCTCAGCCACGCGCGTCCTCCTGCAGGCGCCGGTGGAGCGCCCGGCACCGCTGTGACACGTCGAGGGCGTCGGCGGCGAGCGCGCGCAGCGCGGGGGCCTCGAGCCGCTCGAGCCGCGGCAGGGCCTGCTGCAGGCGCGCCATGGCGGCGGCGAGGGCGTCGAAGTCGGGGTCGCCGCGCAGGTCGACCCGCGAGCCGTCGGCCAGCGGGGCCTCGCCGCGCAGCGCGGGCGCGAGCTCGGCGAAGACGGCGCCGGCGTCGGTCGTGCCGCTCGGGCCGCGGCGCGTGCGCGCGACGTCGTCGCGCAGGGCCTCGCGCAGCGACTCCGGGTCGGCGCCCGCCGGGAGCGAGCGCACCTGCATCGCCACGTACTTGCCGAGGTCGTGGCGCAGCGCCGCGAGGTGCGCGATCAAGGCCGGGGAGGGGACGCCCACAGGCACGGCCTAACCTGCCGGACGCGGCGGCGGGATCGGGCGCGCCAGCGCCAGGACGACGGCCAGGACGGCGGCGAGCGGGAAGCAGCCCGTCCCGAGCCACAGCGCCACGGCCACCGCGCCGATCCAGAAGCCCGTGCGCCCGTCCATCGCGAGGACGGCCGCGGCGCACACGGTGACCCCCGCGGCGAGCCAGGACAGGCCGACGAACAGCACCAGCGCGCCGCCGCCGCGCAGCCACCCGACGACGGGCAGCAGGTCGGGCACGGTGCGGGCTGACGCGGCGACGAACGGCGCGAGCAGCGCGCCGTAGGCCGCGCCGACCGAGGCGCTCGCGACCAGGCCGGAGGCGACCGCGATCCGGGCGGGGAGGGGAGCGGGCTCGGTCGGCGGGGGCATGGCCCCGGGTAGCCCGGTCGCGGTGCGGTGGCCGTGGTAAGACTGGCCCGTGCACGTGCTGCGCTGGGACCTCGACCGCACCTACCTCGAGACCGAGATCACCTCGCTCCGGGGGCTCGTGCGCGCCGCCCTCGAGGACGCCGCCACCAAGCGCACCGTCCCGGGCGCCGCCGCGCTCATCCGCGGCCTGTGCCAGCACGATCCGCTCGCCGAGGTGCGCATCCTGTCGGGATCGCCCACCCAGATGCGCGAGGTGCTGCTGCAGAAGCTCGCCCTCGACGGCGTGCGCGTCGACCGGCTCATCCTCAAGGACAACCTCGGCAACCTGCGGCGCGGGCGGCTGCGCGCGGTGCGCGGGCAGGTCGGCTACAAGCTGCCGGAGCTGCTCGAGGACCGGGTCGACGTGCCCTCGAGCGCTCGGGAGACGCTGTTCGGCGACGACAGCGAGGCCGACGCCCTCATCTACGCCGCCTACGCCGCGCTCCTCGCCGGCGAGCTCCACGTCGACGACCTCGTCCGCATCCTGCAGGCCGGCGGCGCCTACCCCGACGCGGTGGATCGCGCCGTGGCCGCGGCGCGCCGCGTGGCGCAGGCCGATGCCGTCGACGGCATCTTCATCCGCGTCGACCGGGGGGTCCCGGTGAGCGTGTACCGCACGCTCGGGTCGCGGGTGTGGCCGGTGTTCTCGTGGTTGCAGGCGGCGCTCGTGCTCTGGGGGCGCGAGCGCCTCCCCGAGAGCGCGCTGCACGAGGTTGCCGAGTCGGTGGAGGCGCCCGAGGCGCGCGTGGGGCTGCTCGTCGACGCGGTGCGGCGCGGGCTCGTCGACGGCGAGGCGATCGAGCGCGCGCTCGCGCTGCCGACGTTCGAGGCGATCGCCCCGGCGGCGCGGCGCGCCGTGGCGCAGCTCGGTCCGCCGCAGCCCGTGTCCGTCCCGGCGATCCCCGACTACCTGGCGTTCCTGGCAGCCGTGCGGTGAGGGACGGCGTGCGCGGCGCGGTCGGCCGTGCTAGGTGACCCTCCCCATCTGCGACCACGCGCGACGTGGTATCGTCTCCCCACAACACTGGCCGAAGACCGGCGGAAGAATCAGAGAGCATGGGCAGCAAGCTGTTTGTCGGAGGGTTGAGCTGGAACACCACCGACGCCTCCCTCAGGACTGCGTTCGAAGCATTCGGCGCGGTCCGCGAGGCGCGGGTGATCCTGGATCGGGAGACGGGGCGGAGCCGTGGCTTCGGGTTCGTGACCTACAACAAGGATGAAGACGCCGCGGGCGCCATCCGCCAGATGAATGGCGCGATGCTCGACGGGCGGACCATCCGGGTCAACGAGGCCGAAGAGCGTCGTCCCGGCGGGGGCGGCGGCGGCGGCGACCGCGGCGGTCCTCCGCGCGGGGACCGCGGTCCTCGCCCCGAGGTCCACACGCGGGGACGTCCGCCGCGCGAGGGCGGTGGCTACGGCGATCGCGGCGGCTATGGCGGCGGCGGCGGTGACCGTGGCGGCTACGGCGGTGGCGGCGGCGGCGGTGGCGGCGGTGGCGGCGGCTACGGCGGCGGTCCGCCGCGGGGTCCGCGTCCCGGCGGCCCGCCCGGGCGTCGGGCGATCGGCCCGGCTTCGGCAGGGAGGCCCGGCGGCTTCCGTGGCGGTCCGGGCGGCCCGATGGGCGGCCCCGGCGGCGCGGCGGGTGCGCCGGCCCAGTCCGACGACTGGGGCGAGGATCGCGGCAAGCGCCAGGATCGGCGCGCACGCAAGAAGACCGTGCGCACCGGCACCGGCTCGAGCTGGGAGGAGGAGCTGCGCATGCGGGCGCCGCAGAAGCGCGAGAAGCGCGAGAGCGGCCGCAGCTGGCGCGACTACGCCCCGAGGACGAAGCCGAGGGCGTGAGCATCGAGGACGACGAGGAGGACAACGGCGTCGCGCCCGCGGAGGGGGCCGACGACGAGTCCAACGAGTCCGACGAGCCCGACGACGACTTCGACGACGACGACGACGACTACGACGACGACGACGACGCGTAGGTCGCCTCACCCGGTCCGGGGCTCGCTCGGACCGGGCTCCTCGCTCGGACGGAGCGCGGGCTCCGCTGCTGGCGCCGTCGGCGTGCTCGCCATGGGCGCCGCGCTCGGCGTGGCCGTCGGGCGCATGCCCAGGCCACCCAGCACCGCGCCGGGCTCGGGCCGGGGCAGCGGCGGGAGCGAGGCCGGCGGCGCCGGCGCGGGCGTGGCGTCGAGGAACACGATGCCCTGCTCGGCGAGCTCGTCCGTCCAGATGCGGTAGAGCGCCACGAACATCGCCACCGTGACCGGCCCCATCAGCGCGCCGGGCAAGCCGATCCAGTAGATGCCGCCCAGCACGGACAGGAAGATGGGCAGCGGGTGGATGGGGGAGCGCCCGCGCAAGAGCAGCGGCCGGAGCACGTTGTCGACGGACGCGGTGAGCGTGCCGTTCCACAGCGCCACGAACGCGCCCCAGGCCCAGCCCTCCTCGAAGCCGACGTAGAGGGCCACCGGCACCCACACCGTGGCCGTCCCGACGATCGGGATGAACGAGAACACCGCCGTCATCAGGCCGAGGAGCACGAGGTTCGGCGCGCCCGCCACGGCGTAGGCCAGGGTGGCGGTGGCCGCCTGCACCGAGGCCGTGGTCAGCGCGCCGAGCACGAGGTTCGTCGAGAACTCCCGGAAGACCTCGAACAGCCGGCGGTGGTACTCCGGGCGCAGCGGCGACAGGCGGCCGGCGGCGCGCAGGAGGCGCGGACCCTCGGCGTACAGCGTCACCACCGCGAACAGGAACACGAACAGGTCGAGGCCCACGCCGAACACCGAGCCCACCAGGTTCGGCAGCGAGGCGGCCACCGTCTGCCCGATCGACACGGCCGTCCGCTGGACGGGCTCCACGATGAGCGACACCACGTCGACGTGGTCGCCCAGCAGCTCCGTGAGGCGGTCGCCGCTCGGGAGCTCGGCCGTCCACACCCACGACTCGACCGTCTCGCGGAAGGCGCCGACGCGGACGAGCTCCACGGCCTGGAGCACCAGCGCTGAGGCCTCCTGGACGAACCACACGCCGAGGAGGCTCACCGGGACCAGCACCAGCAGCACCACCGCGCTCGTGGTCACCGCGGAGGCGAGGTAGGGGCGGTCGCCCGTCCACCCGCGCACCCACTCGTACAGCGGCCAGCTGACGACGACCGTGGCCGACGCGAGGATGAGCGCGTCGAGGAACGGCCCGAACACGACGAACACGGCCACGAGCGACAGCGCGAACACGCCCAGGAACCAGCGGTCGCGGGTGACGGGCGACCAGATGCCGGGGAGGGTGGGCGGATCCGGATCGAGCCGGGTCACCCGCCCTCCGCGCCGATCTCCGCGCCGCCCGTCTCCTCCATGCCCGACCGGATCCGGCCGATGAGGTCGCCGCGCACGGCCTTGGCCGCCACCTTGAGGGCGTTGCGCACGGCGCGGGCCTCGGAGCGGCCGTGGGCCTTGATGACCACCTGGTCGAGGCCGAGCAGCGGCGCGCCGCCGTAGGACTTCCAGTCGGTGAGGCGGCGCAGCTCGCGCAGGCCGCCGCCCAGCATGGCGAGGCCCATGCGCCACTGCAGGCGTCGGCCGGAGGCGCTGCGGGCCACGTCGCGGAACACGTCGGAGACGCCCTCGAGCATCTTGAGGACGACGTTGCCGAGGAAGCCCTCGCACACGACGACGTCGACCGTGCCGCGGGGGATGTCGAGCCCTTCGACGTTGCCGGCGAAGTTGAGGCGGCTGTTGCGCAGCTGCGCGTGAGCCCCGACGATCTCGGGGGTGCCCTTGCTCGGCTCGGAGCCGTTCGACAGCAGCGCCACGCGCGGGGACGTGATCTCCGAGATGATGGCGCTGTAGGCCGAGCCCATGACGGCGAAGGAGACGAGCTCCTCGGGGCCGACGTGGAGGGTGGCGCCCACGTCGAGCATCAGGGCGAACGGGTCGCGGCGCGGGCCGTGGCGCTGCTCGGTCGGGTAGACGGCGGCCAGCGCGGCGCGCCGGACGCCGGGCAGGCGCTGGAAGTGGTCGGCGGCGGCGAGGATGGTGGCGCCGGTGTTGCCGGCGGAGACCAGCGCCTGGGCGTCGCCGTCGCGGACCAGCGCCGCGGCGACGTTGACCGAGCACTTCGGGGCGGCGTCGAGCTCGGCGCGCGGATCTCCGCCCATCGGGACGCAGCTCTCGGCGTGGCACAGGGTGAGGCGCGTGGGGTCGTAGCGCACCTGGTCGAGGCGCTCGGAGATGCGGTGGGCGTCGCCCACGAGGACGATCTGGATGTCGGTGTCCTCGGTGGACAGGGCGGCCGCCCCGGCGACCGTGGCTTCGAGCCCGTGATCGCCGCCCTCAGCATCCAGCGCCACCCTCACCATCGTGCCTTCTCCCGCCGCCGAGGCGGAACGTAGCACGCCCGGCGGCCGGGGGCTGGACCCGACCGGCGCGACGGGCTACCCCCAGGGCCCCTGCACGAGGAGGTCCGCGATGAGCGAGCAGCCCAAGTCCCAGAACATCACGTGGCACGGCGCGGAGGTCACCCGCGACGAGCGCGAGCAGCTGCTCGGGCAGAAGGGTTGCGTCGTGTGGTTCACCGGGCTGTCGGGCTCGGGCAAGTCCACCATCACGCGGCGGGTCGAGCAGAAGCTCCTCGCCAGCGGGACGAACGCCTACGTCCTCGACGGTGACAACGTCCGCCACACGCTGAACAAGGACCTCGGCTTCTCGCCGAAGGACCGCAACGAGAACATCCGCCGCATCGGGTGCGTGGCGCAGCTGTTCGCCGACGCCGGCAGCATCTGCATGACCGCGTTCATCTCGCCGTACCGGGCCGATCGCGACCAGGCGCGCGAGCTGCTCGAGGCCGGGCGGTTCGTCGAGGTCTTCGTGGCGACGAGCCTCGAGGAGTGCGAGCGGCGCGACCCGAAGGGCCTGTACAAGAAGGCGCGCGCGGGGACCATCCCCGAGTTCACCGGCGTGTCGGCGCCCTACGAGGCGCCCGAGAAGCCCGAGCTCACGCTGGAGACCGAGGGCCGCTCGATCGACGACTGTGCCGACGAGGTCATCGCGTACCTGTCGTCGCAGGGCTTCACCAAGTCGGCCTGATGCGCTTCCCGCGGCTGGTGCTGTGCAACGCCCCCGGTGAGGCGTTCCTCGCCCGGCCGCTGGTCGGGGAGGGGGGCGACGCCGAGATCCCGTGGGTCGGCGTCGCCAGCGGCCATGCGGCGGGGCGGTTCGTCCTCGCCGAGCGGAGCGAGCCCGCCGTCGACCGGTCGCTGGTGGCCGAGGCGGGCGAGCACCTGCGCGGGCTGCCGTGGTCGTGGAGCGTGGCGGAGCAGTCGGGCTTCCTGTGGTTCAAGAAGCCGAGCTTGCTGCGGGCCTACGGCGATCTCGGCGTGTCCGCGACCGAGATGGCGACCGACGGCGGCGGGGTCGACGACCTGTCGACCGAGGTCCTGCTCGTGCCGAAGGCGCTGCGCGAGGCGGCGGAGCAGCTGCGGGCGGGCACGCTCGCGGTGATCGTGCCGAAGCGGGGCTGGCTGCTGGCGAAGGCCGCCGAGCCCGGCGACCTCGGCGCGACCTCGGCGCTGTTCCAGATGGAGACGGGCATCGCGCAGCGGGGCGGGCAGCACGCGCTGTGCGCCACGACGGTGGTGTTCGTGCGCGACGGTGTCCCCGTCGGCGTGGAGGTCCGGGCCGGGGGCGGCTACGTCAGCCTGTCGCCGCCGAGCGAGGCGGCCTGGTTCATGGCCCGGGAATGACGCAAACGTGCCCGACGCGTTTGCGTCCTACCCAGACAGGAGCGGCCAGTCCTCTTCGAGGATGAGCGGCAGCGACCCGTCGTCCTGCGACGTGAGCACCAGCGCCGCCGCCCGCCGCACGAGCGGCAGGTCGACCCACCCGTCCGCCGGGCCGCCCATCTCGGCGTGCAGCTCCGCCGCGGTCACGAGCAGCCGGTCCACCCCGTCCATGTCGAGGTGACCGAAGTCCTGCAGCAGGTGGACCCACCGGGTCGCGCGCCCGGTCAGGCGGACCGTCACGGTCAGGGGACGCCTCCGCCGGCTGCGTAACGCCCGCCCGGCAGCTTCACCACCTCGCCCTCGAGCTCCAGACGCACCAGCGTTCGCAACACCTCGATCGCCGTGCGCCCGCAGATGCGCGCCGCCTCGTCGACCGACGCGCCGCCGAACAGCGCCGACAGCCAGTCCGGCGGCGTCTCCCGCGGCCGCTGTGCGCCGCCGACCAGCTCCCCGACGAACGCCTCCACCGTCGACAGCGGCTGCACGCCCATCGCGAGCAGCGCCGCCGAGCCCCGCCAGGTCTCCTCGCCGAGCGGCCCGGGCAGCACGAACAGGTCCTCGTCGCGGCCGAGCTCCAGCAGCTGCTCCGCCGTGATCAGCGCGCCGCTGCGCTCCGGCGCCTCCACCACCACCAGGCGCCGCGCCAGCGCCGCGATCCACCGGTTGCGCGCCGGGAACGTCCAGCGGGCCGGCGGCAGCGCATCCGGCCAGGTCGTGAGCAGCAGCCCGCCGCCCTCCACGATGGCCTTGCGCAGCCGCCCGTTCGACGGCGGCGCCGTGTGCGCGAGGCCGTGGCCCAGCACCGCGATCGTGGGCCCCTTCGCGGTCAGCGCGCCCTTGTGGGCGGCCGTGTCGATGCCGCGGGCCAGGCCGCTCACCACGGCCAGGCCCGCGCTCGCCGCGGCGTGGGCGATGCGGTGCGCCGCCGACGCGCCATAGGGCGAGCAGCGGCGCGTGCCGACGATGGCGATGGCCGCGCGCTGTAGCGCCGTGGCGTCGCCCTCGACGAACAGGACGGGCGGCGCGTCGGGCACCGTCCGCAGGATGGGCGGGTAGGTCGCGCACAGGCGCGTGATCGCGAAGCCGCGCGTCTGCAGCGGCGGTGTGGTGAGCCAGGTGCGGGCCGTGCGCAGGTCGATGCCGGCCTGCAGCAGGTCGTCGACGCCGCAGCGCGCCAGCTCGCGCCAGCCGCCCATCGCGAGCGCCAGCGCGTCCAGATCGAGTCGCCCGTGGAGGGCCGCCGCGCCCGCCCAGAATCCGCCGATGGTGTCCATCGCACCCCCTCGGACGACCCCTATCGGGGCCGATCGGGCCGCGGACGTCCACCCGGTCTGGATTTCCGCGGTGCCGCCGGGCGCGGGATCCTCACGGGAGGTCCCAGCGGAGCCGGTCGAAGCGGCACAGCTCCGGGACGTCCTGGCGGGCGAAGCAGGCGCGCATGGGGGCGTTGTCGAGGCTCGTGCCGCCGTGGTAGACGGTGCCCCCGAGGCGGCGGAGGAGCGAGAGCCCGTGCGCGTGCACGGCGTGGCCGAGGCCCCGACCGCGCGCTTCGGGCACGAGGCCCATCCACGCCAGCCCCGACCAGGTCGGCGGGCCGTCGGTGTCGGCGTGGGCGCAGACCAGCGCGACGGGGACGCCGTCGAGCGACCCGGTGTGGACGGCGCAGCGGAGCGGGCCCGTGCGCCAGGCGTCGACGGTCTCGCGCGGATCCTCGCCGGGCTCGAGGCCGTCGTCGGAGCCTTCGGACGTGCGGACGTACAGCGCGGCGGTCTGGTCGCGGTCGCGGGCCTCGCGCCAGCGCAGCGGGCCGTGGGGGGCCTCGCGGGGCAGCTCGCGGAGGTCGCGGCGGAACTCGATGCGGCCGCCGTCGAAGCGGCCGCCCGAGGCGGTGACGGCGCGGAGGATCGGCGGCGTGGCATGCTCGACGGGCAGCCGCATGCCGACGAGGCGCGCCCCTTCGTCGCGGGCGCGGGCGATGGCGGCGTGGATCAGGGCGGCGGCGCGCTCGTCGGGTGGGGAGGCCGTGCGGATCCGGCCCAGGCGGTAGCGGCCGTCGCGGAAGCGGTGGAGGCCGAGCAGGGCGTGGACGGTGTCGTCGTCGTGGGTGAAGAAGACGCGGGCGCGGAGGTCGGCGTCCGCGAGGCGGGACAGCCAGCGCTGGCGCTCGTGGTCGGTCTCGGGGCCGACGGGGGGCGGGGTGGCGGCCCACCGGGCGAGGAGCTCGGGGGTGGCCGGGGTCGTGGTCGTCGTCATCGTCGTGTCCACTCCGAGAGACCCGGACGGGACGGGCGGATCAGGCCCCGGACGACGACGGAGAGGGCGTCGGAGGGCGATGGGGTGCGTCCGTTCCATCGTGGGCCTCCGAGCGAGGGCCGGCGGGAGTGCCGGGTGTGTTCCCCTAGGGGGCGTGAGCCGGTCGTCGAGCCGGGCCGATCGAGACGATGCTCGTCGGGGCGATGTCCGGTGGCCTGACGGAGTGGTTCGCCCGGTCTCGCAAGGGCGAACGCCAATTCCCACCATCATGGCGCGTGCGATCCCGAGGAACCATGGCGGTCGAAGCTCGGCAGGCGGCCCCGCCGGCTCCGCTCCCGCAAATGGCGGAATCGCGCCCGACGCCTTTCCGTCAATTGACGGAAAGGCGTCGGGCGCGATCGCGTCAATTGCGTCGGGCGCCTCTCCGTCCGAACGGCGCGAATGCCCTGTGCTACGACGTCCCCATGGACCCCCGCGTCGCCCGCTTCTTGGACCACCTCCGCGTCGAGCGCGGCCGCTCCGCCCACACCCGCCGCGCCTACGCCCACACCCTCGACGGCCTCGTCCAGCACCTCACCGCCGCCGGCCGCCGTCCTCGACGCCCGCCCCGTCGACCTCCGCGGCTACCTCTTCCGCGCCGGCCGCGGCCGCGCCCCGCCACCCTCGCGCGCCACGTCGCCGCCATCCGCGCCTTCTACGCCTGGCTCGCCGACCGCGACGAGGTCGACCCCACCATCGCCGACGCCCTCTCCCCGCCGAAGGTCGGCACCCGCCTCCGCGCTTCGTCTCGCCCGACGCTGCCACCGACCTCGTCGAGCAGCCCGCCCTCTCCGTCCGCGACCGCGCCGCCCTCGAGCTGCTCTACGGCGCCGGCCTGCGCGTCGGCGAGCTCTGCGCCCTCGACCGCCGCGACGTCGACCTCACCGACGGCGGCTGGGTCCGGGTCCGCCGCGGCAAGGGCGGCAAGGAGCGCCGCGTCCCCATGGGCGCGGCCGCCGTCGACGCCGTCGGCGCCCTCCTCCACGCCGTCGACGGCGCCCCCGAGGACCCCCTGTTCCGCAACGCCCGCAACCGGCGCATCTCCGACCGCACCGTCCGCCGGGTCGTCGAGCGCGCCGGGCAGGCCGTCGGCGCGAGCGGCCTGCACCCCCACGCCCTGCGCCACAGCTTCGCGACCCACCTCCTCGACGCCGGCGCCGACCTGCGCGGCATCCAGGAGCTCCTCGGCCACGCGAGCCTGTCCACCACGCAGCGCTACACCCACGTCTCCGTCCAGGGCCTGCTCGACACGTACCGCGCCGCTCACCCCCGCTCGGGCCGCGATTCCGACGACTGACGCCGCAGCGGCAGCGCCGCCCGCGCCACCATCGCCTGCGAGATCCGCGCCGGGATCTCCGCCGGCTCGGGCACGACCAGCTGCCAGGCGACATCGGGCGCCACCCGCACCCGGGCCTGGCGGACGGGGCTGCCGGTGTCGATCATCGCTGCGTCGTCGAGGGGGAGCGCGCCCAGGCCGAAGACGTAGGCCGCGATCGTCGACGCCGTCGACCACGGCAGCCCCGACGGCGACGACAGCGACAGGTGGTGCGCCACCGCGCCGTCGTCGTCCGGGCCGATCGTGTAGACCAGCGCCACGCCTTCGCGCGTGACGACCGGCTCTGGGACACCGGCTCGGAGGGTGGCTTGCCGTTCGGCCAGCGCGTGGGCGATCTCGGTGAAGTGCGCGGGCGAGAGCAGGCGGGTGTAGCGGCGGATGCGGGTGGCGAGCAGCGCGCCGAAGCCGCCGAGGGCGACCAGCGCGCCGACGGCCAGAGCGCCGAGCTCCGTCATCGGGCGACCTCCGATGGTGGCGGGTATCTCGGTGCGGACGGGTTAGGCCCGGTGGGGAGCGTGACGGATGCCGAACGTGGTCGTCGTCGGGACCCAGTGGGGCGACGAGGGCAAGGGCAAGGTGGTCGACGTGCTGTCGCGCCACGTCGACGCGGTGGTGCGGTTCCAGGGCGGGAACAACGCCGGCCACACCCTCGTCATCGACGGCCAGAAGGTCGTGCTGCACCTGCTGCCCTCCGGGGTGATGCGGTCGACGTGCCTGTGCGTCGTGGGGAACGGCGTCGTCGTCGACCCGGCCGTGCTGATGGGCGAGATCCGCGAGCTCGAGGCCGCCGGCCGCTCGCTGAGCCCCGAGCAGCTGCTGGTGAGCCCCAACGCGCACGTCATCATGCCGTACCACCTGGCGCTCGACCGGCTGCGCGAGCAGGCGCTCGGCAAGCAGAAGATCGGCACCACCAACCGCGGCATCGGCCCCTGCTACGAAGACAAGGCGGCGCGCCGCGGCGTCCGGGTCGGCGATCTGCTCGACGAGCAGCGCCTGCGCGCCCGCCTGCAGGAGATCCTGCCGCACAAGAACCGCGAGATCGTGGAGTGGTACGGCGGGGAGGCCCTGCAGCTCGACGACGTGGTCGGCGCCTTCGCCGAGCACGGCGCGCGCCTCGGCCCCTACGTGCGCGACGCCACCGCCATGCTGCACCGCATCCGCCGGCGCGGCGGCTCCATCCTGTTCGAGGGGGCGCAGGGCACCTTCCTCGACGTGGACCACGGCACGTACCCGCACGTCACGTCGAGCAACACCGTGGCCGGCGCGGCGTGTGCGGGCAGTGGCGTCGGGCCCACCGCCATCCAGGAGGTCGTGGGCATCGCCAAGGCCTACACCACGCGCGTGGGCTCCGGCGTGTTCCCCACCGAGATCGCCGGCGACAAGGGCGTCGAGCTGCAGCAGCGCGGGGGCGAGTTCGGGGCCACCACCGGCCGGCCGCGGCGGGTGGGCTGGTTCGACGCCGCGCTCGTGCGCCACGCCGTGCGCATCAACGGGGTCACGCGGCTCGCGCTGACCAAGCTCGACGTGCTGTCGGGCGAGCCCGTGATCCCCGTGTGCACGGGCTACGAGGGCGTGCCCGAGGACGACTTCCCCACCTCGCTCGACGCGGTCACGCCGCAGTGGGAGGAGCTCCCGGGGTGGACCGAGCCGCTGAGCGGGTGCCGGTCGCTGTCGGAGCTCCCGCCCGCGTGTCTGCGGTACGTGAAGCGGCTCGAGGAGCTGTGTGGGGTGCCCATCGAGCTCGTGTCGGTGGGGGCCGATCGGGCGGACACGATCCGGAGCGGCGACCTGTTCACGCGCTGAGAGCCGGCGGGGGAGGGGGAACCTTGACTGGGGGCCGGTCGCCCGGTACGTCTACTCCGTCGCCCCCACGCGCCGTGGCGCCGGAGGAGAGGACGGGTCGCTAGCTCAGTTGGCAGAGCACCGGCCTTTTAAGCCGAGGGTCACAGGTTCGAGCCCTGTGCGACCCACTCCGCTCCGGCGGGTGGATCGAGTGGGGCGAGTGGACGTGGTGAGTGGTGCGGGTGAGAGCGTGGTGACGCGGTAGGAACGAGACGACCCCATCGTCTAGAGGCCCAGGACGCCGGGTTTTCATCCCGGTAACGAGGGTTCGAATCCCTCTGGGGTCATTCCGTTCGAGCTCAACGTTCGGCACCCATCACCGGCCTCGGAACATCGGATTCCGGCCCGTTGGGGTCTCGAGCGTGGCGGCCGCAGGGTCGACAGCCTGGCGGGTGGCCTCGAGCTCGGGCTGCAGGGGACCGTGCTCCCCCTCCCGGATCTGCCGGAGGATCCGCGCCGCCGTGTTCACTGACAGCGGCTCGTCGACGCCAGCACGTGCTGGTCGACGCGTTTCAACGTCGCGTGTGCCAGCGTGTCGGATTCATGGACGCGGGCAGCACGGCAAGGACCACCACCCGTTCTGGCTCGGTCAGGTAGTAGAGCGCATACGGGAACCGTCGGGTCAGCGCTCGCCGGATCTGCCGCTTCTGCTCGACGACCTGACAGAGCTCCGGGTTACCGGCGACGGTCTCGAGCGCGGCGTCGACCTGGCGCAGGAAGTCGGCCCCGAGGCCTTCCCGCCTGCCTTCGTAGTGCGCGTGTGCGCGGCGGATGTCGCGTTCGGCGGCGGCGCGCAAGACGACCGGCAAGGACCGCATGTGTCAGGACCCGAGCTCGCCCTTCAGCCGCTCCCACGGAACGACGTCGTCTGGAGAGGCATCGTGCTCGGCCACGCGGCCTTCCAGCTCCGAAAGGTGCCACGCGGGAACACCGACCGATTCGGGGCTGCTGACGAGACGGTTCCAGATCTCCTCGACGAGCTGGAGTTGCTCGTCGGCGGAGAGCTGCGCCACTTCGCGTCTCGCGCGTGCCAGGGCCATCGATCCCCTCCAGGCGCACTGTAACGCTCCGCCACCCACGACGACGCGTTGGACGTGCCCTGGGACCTCGACAGGTGCCGTCCGGAGGTCGACCGTGACCCACGAAGCGTTCTTGTTCGCCTGGAATCAGGCCCTCCGTCGATCCGAACTTCCACGAGCGGGTTTCGCGACCACCACGCTGGACCTGGAGCACCTGGATCGGGTCTCCGAGGTGCGGGTGGCGCCGCTGGGAGGCCAGTTCGCGGCGCCGTTCCACGTGACCGCTGGGCTGTCGTTCCGCTGGTCGGCGTTGCTCACCGCCCGAGCAGCGACGATCGAGGAGGACGTGTTGGTCGAGCTGCTCGGGCGCCCGGAAGCGGGTGACCGAGACACCGAACAGCCATGGGTGCGGGTCGACATCAGCCTGTGCGCGACGCTGCCCCACGGGAAGCCCCTCCCGATGCCGGCGCCAGACCGCTGGGCGAGCTGGGCCCGCGAAGCGACGACGCGACTCGGCGAGCTGGAGCCGGTCGTCGTCGACGAGGAGGACTCCGATCCGGAGTCCGACATGTTCACCATCGGAGCCTGGCAGGGTTCCCCGAGCGCGACCTTCCGTTGCGAGGAGGATGGTCGCCTCGCGCTCGAACGGATCGAGCTCGAGGCCTGGCAGGCGATCGGCGTGCCTCGAAATTGTGCTGACGGGCGAAAGGGGACTATTGGCGGGCAGGCGCTGAGCAGATCTGGCGACGATGCCCGCTGGCTGCGCCTGACCGACAGGGTCCCCCGCCCGGCGGCACCATGGAAAATGGGACGATCCGGATCGAGAGCCCGACGCGTCGCCCGACGACCAGCTGGATCGGATGCTGGCTCGCGTGCGCAGCGCACTTCACGTCTGGTCCGAGGTGCTCGACCACCTGGTCGGGGCAGCCCGCGCTTGACTTGAACACCCCGGTGAACGAGGTCATCAGCGCAGCGTCGTGGCCATGATGTCGCGGAGCGTGCGCAGGCTCTGCGGCACCCCCCGGATCGTCTTGGCCCGCGCGAACAGCTCGCGTGCCCGCTTCTGGTTGCCCGTGGACCAGACCACATCGATCAACGTCAGCAGCGCCCGCAGGGTCTCCTCGTTGCTCCCGGCCTCCTCGGCCAGGGCCACCGCCTGCTCCAAGCTCGCGACGGCCGCCTTGCGGTCGCGACGGCGATCCTCGATCTTTCCGCGCTCGCCGAGCATCCGGGCGGCGCGTAACTCGTCTCCCCGGGCCAGCGCCTCGTCGATCAGCGCCTGCGCGAGCGAGAGCGCCCCGTCCAGGTCACGGGCTTCGCGCCTGGCGATCAGGAGGCGGATCGGGTCTTCCTCGCCGCGCAGGTCGGCGGGCAGGCCGGCGGCGACCGCCTCCGCGACGGACCGGGTCACGACGGGGTGCTCGTGGTCGATCTCGGACACCTCCATCAGCGCGGCGAGCTGCTCCCGCCGGAGGTTCCACGCGCCGTAGCGCTCGGCCGCCTCGAGCAGCAGCGGCAGCGCGGTCTCGGGATCGTGCGCCCCGTGCAGCGCGAGGGACCCGAGGCCGGCGACGCAATCGACGGCGTCGCGCTCGTGGCCGCCCGAGCGGAAGGCCTCCAGCGCCGCCTCGTACAGGGCGCGCGCCTCCGCCAGCGCGGCCGCCTCCTTGCGCTCGGATCCGAACTGGCCGTCCACGATCCGCTCGCTCAGGTCACGGGCCCTCGCCAGCGCGGTGCGCGCTTCGTCGATCCTCGACACGCTCATCGTTTGGCTCCTGCTGCGATCCAGGTGTACCCGGCGCCCGGTCCGTTCGGGGCCACAGGGCGGCGACGGCCACCAGCAACAGCACCAGCGTGATCGGCGAGTTCTCGGGTCCGAACGCGCCTCCGGTGAGCCAGTCCGGACCGACGGCCACCGCGTCGATCGGGGACGCCGCCCGCCAGTCCTCGATCCCCGACAGCGGAGGGCCGGCGAGCACGATCGCAAAGTTCCACCCGGCGTGGTGGGCGGTGGCGGCCCACAGGTTCCGGGTGCGGGCGAAGATGAGGGCCCACAGCGCGCCGAGCAGCGTCGTCGACAGCATCGTCGTCCACCCGGTGCCCCCGTTGCCGAGGTGGGCGAGCCCGAACAGCACCGCCTGCACCCCGAGCGCCGCCGGCAGGCCCCAGGCGGCCTCCAGGAGCCGGAACACGACGCCCCGGTAGACGAGCTCCTCGAGGAACGCCGCGACCCAGATCAC
>JAWKRQ010000093.1:0-25190 GCA_041389545.1 Myxococcota bacterium
AGCGCCGCCCCGATCCACGCCAGGTGCCCCCCGCTGCTCACCCCGACCATGTCGACCCGCCCCGCGCCGCGCGCCCGCAGCCCGCCGGCCGCCAGGCCGAGGTCCGCCGCCACCTCCTCGCGGGTCAGCCCGCCGAGCAGCTCGCGGCCGCGCGCCCGCCCGGCGTCGTCGGCGCGCAGCGCCACCAGCGGCGCGGCCCGGTGGTACGGGTCGGGCACCACGGCGATCCGCCCCGTCCCCGCGAGGCGGTCGGCCAGCGCCCGCGCGTGCCCGTCCACGCCGAACAGCGTCGGCCCGACGATCACGCCGTCCCCGCCGCCGTCCACCGGCGCGGCGACGTAGGCCCGCAGCGTGCCCTCGAGGGTCACCACGTCCGACACCACGGGCACGGCGTCGTCGTCGACCTCGCCCCGCAGCACCCGCACCACGGCGTGCGCCACCCCAGCCGAGGACGCCGGGTTCTGCCCCGTCACGAGCCGCCCGTCGGTCACGACCCGCGGCTGGTACCGCGCCCCGGGCTGCGGCCGCGCGCCGAGCGCCGCCAGCGCCGGCGCGAGCAGGAACGGCACGATGTCGGTGAGCTGCTGGTCGGCCTCCTCCTCGTCGGTGAACGCGGCCACGGCCTTGCCGTCGACCAGCGGCCGGCCGTCGGGCAGGCGGACGGGCAGCAGCCCGGCCGGGCCGTGGCACACCGCCGAGACGACGCCGCCCGCGGCGTAGATGCGGCTCGCCAGCGCGGCGAGCCCGTGGGCCTCGGGGAAGTCCCACATGGTGCCGTGCCCGCCGGCGTAGAAGATGGCCCGGTAGTCGGACGGGTCGAGCGCCTCGGCCCGCGGCGCGTCGGCGAGCTGCGCGGCGATGTGGGGGTCGTCGAGGAAGGCGCGGACGTCGGGGTCGTCGGCGCTGCCGATCATCGGCGGCGGCCCGCCCTGCACCGAGACCAGGTCCACGGCGAAGCCGGCGTCGGTGAACACGCGCCAGGGCAGCGCGGCCTCGGGCAGGTACGCGCCGGTGGACCGGCCCGTGTCGCCGAGGCGGTCGTGGCTCGTGAGGGCGATGAGAACGCGATCCTGCATGGTTGCCTCCGGAGGTTCTGGCGCTCCGTATGGCCTGCTCCATCGGTGAACCAATAGGACTTCGGAGACGAGACATCGGAAAACTTTGCTGACGGGCGAAGAGGGGACCATTGGCGGGCAGGCGCTGAGCAGATCCGGCGACGATGCCCGCTGGCTGCGCCTGACCGACAGGGCCCCGCCCGGCGGCACCGGAGAGATGGATGACGCTCGATTGGCTCCGCACCTTCCTCGCCGTCTACCGCGCCGGGTCGCTCACCGAGGCCGCGCCGCTGGTCGGCCTGTCGCAGCCCGCCGTCACCGCGCAGCTGCGCGCCCTCGAGGCCCACCTCGGGCAGCCCCTGTTCGAGCGCGGCGCTCGGGGCGTCAGCCCGACCGCGGCCGCTGACGCGCTGGCGCAGCGGGTCGCCGACCCCCTCGACGCCCTCGCCGCCGTCGGCGACGACCTGCGCGCCGACCCGTTCGCGCGCGCCGTCCAGCTGGGCGGCCCCGCGGAGTACCTGGCCGCGCGCGCCGTCCCCGCGCTGGCCCCGCTGGTCGCGCGCGGCCTGCAGCTGCGGATCCGCCCCGGGCTGCCCGACGCGCTGCTCGAGGACCTGCGCGCCGGGCGCCTCGACCTCGCCCTGTGCACGGTGAAGCCGCGCGGCGGCGGCCTGCGCGTGGTCCCGGTGTACGAGGAGGTGCTGGTGCTGGTCGGGCGCGGCCCGGTGCCGAAGGCGCCGACGTGGGTGGCGTATGCCGAGGATCTGCCGCTGATCCGCCGCTACTGGCGCCAGGTCCACGGGCGGCTGCCGCCGGGGCGGGTCGGGCTGGTGGTGCCCGACCTGCGCGCGGTGGGCGCTGCCGTGGCCGCGGGGGCGGGGCACAGCGTGCTGCCGCGGTACCTGTGCGGCGGGCTGCCGGTGGTGGCGGGGGCCGAGGTCACGAACACGCTGTACCTGGCGCTGCGCGCGGGGCCGGCGCCGCCCATCGCGGTCGCCGCCGTGCGCGACGCGCTCTCGAGTTGACGGAAAAGCGTCGGGCGTCTTTCCGTCAATTGACGGAAAAGCGTCGGGCGTCTTTCCGTCGTGGGGCTACGGCAGCAGCCCCTGCCGCACCAGCACCTCGTTCCCGCCGCCTCGCCCGTCGATCCACGCCGCGAGCCACCACCCGCTCGCCGCGACGACCTGCAGCTCGGCCTTGTACGACGCCCCCTCCGCGTAGGCGTCCGACAGCAGCACCTCGCCCCCGAACCCGGCCCCCCGGTCCGCGAACGCCCCGTACACGTCGGCCCAGCCGGTCCCTTCGTCGGCGGCCCGCGCGTCCGCCCAGGCCGCCAGCACCGTGCCGCCGTCCACCGCCACCGCCGCCTGCTGCGCGTTCGCGGCCCCGAGCGCCACCCCGGCGTTCAGCCGCGTCTCGTCGCCGTACAGCCCGCCGGTGAGCGTGCGGTGGTACGCGTCGAACGCCCCGTCGGGCACCCGCCGGTCCTCCCACACGACGTGCACGGTCGCACCGTCCATCGCGCAGTCCGGGAACAGCGACGTGCCCTCGCCCGGCGGGTCGCTGTCGAGCCGGAGATCCGTGGACAGGAAGTCGTCGCCCGCGGAGTCCGACAGGCTCGCGTAGACGTCGGCCTCGCCGTTGCGCCGGTCGTGCCAGACCACGCTGACCCGCTCCCCGCCGTCGGTGCACAGGCGCGGCTCGAAGGAGTCGGCGGCGCCGGGCGCGTCGTCGTCCATGCGGCGGTCGGTGCGGAAGGTGCGCCCCTGGTCGTGGCTCGCGGTGAAGCGGATGTCGGACGCGCCGTCGCGGGCGTCCTCCCACGCCACCCAGACGTGCGTCCCGTCGCGGCTCGTGGCGATCTGCGGCCGCGCGCTGTAGGCCTGGCCGGGCCCGTCGCTGTCGAGGCGCACCGGCGCGCTCCAGCTCGCCCCGCCCGCCCCCGACGACGCGACGAGGATGTCGTAGGCGCCCGCGTCGTTGTCGGCCCACGCCACGTGCGCGACGCCCCCCGCCAGCGCCACCGCGGGGGCGAGCGACATCGTCAGCCCGTCGGGGTCGTCCTCGAGGAGGAGGTCCTGGCCGAGGAACGTGGCACCGCCGTCGTCGGAGCGGTTGGCGTAGATCTGGTGGTTGCCGAGCGAGCCGTCGCGCTCGTCCTCCCACGCGACCACGACCACGTCGCCTTCGCAGGCCAGCTGCGGCGAGTAGACGGGCCCGCCGCCGCCGTGCGTCGCCCGGCCGGGCGCGGGGAGCCAGCTCGCGCCGAAGTCGTCGGTCCGGTCGACGTACACGTCGCTGCCGTTCGACGCGAGCAGGTAGACCACGCCGCCCGTCTCGCACAGGCGCAGGTCGGTCACGTCGCCGATGTCGACGTCCACGGGGACGGTGTCGGTGGGCGGCGTGGTGGGCGGTGTGGTCTGCTCGACCGGCGTGGTGGGGTCTGAGCTGGTGGACGGGTCGGGCGGATCGGCGTCGTCGCCCGGCTTCGGCGGTTGGCACGCCAGCGCGAGCACGGCGAGCGCGAGCAGTCGAGGGGGCATCCGTCCTCCGGAATCCCCGACGATGCCCGCCGCGGTGCGGAGACGTCAAGGGCGCAGGACCGTGCCGTGCGACAGCAGCACCTCCAGCATCCGGTCGTGATCGAAGCCGCCCTCGGTGTCGAACGGCGGCGCGAGCGCGCTGGCGTCCGCCTCGCCGGCCTCGGGGTGCGCGGCGATCCGCCGCGCGTGGAGCTCCGCGAGCTCGCCGACCTGGCGGTTCGTGCGGACCACGGCCTCGGCGCGGGTCGGCCCGTGGACGACCAGCTCGCCGCCGTCCGAGCAGCCGGCGAGGATCACGCCGTCCACCTCGAGCGATCCGCGGACCCACAGGTGGGCCTCCCAGGAGATCGCGAGGTGCCTGCAGCGCACGCTCCCGGTGACGAGGAGCACGACGTGCAGATCGACCGCGGTCATCGACAGGACGCCGTCGACGACGAGGTCACCGTCGACGATCCAGACGCCCTCGCCGGCGCTGCCGAGACTGCAGTCGCCCCGGTGGAGGACGTCGCCCTGGTGGAGGTGGACGTGCTCGGGGACCTCGCCGAACAGGTCCTCGAGGGTCCCACAGGCCGTTGGCGGCCTCGGAGAAGCCGTAGCGGGCGTCGGCGTCGTCGGTCGGGAATGCGTCGAAGGCGGTGAGGCGGTCGAAGTTCGGTGGGTCGCGCAGCATGCGGGCTCCGGGGCAGCGCGGGCCGCGTATCCCACGCCGGATACGGTTTGTGCACGCCCGCGCGGCCCGCGATGACGCAACCGCGCCCGACACCTTTCCGTCGTGGCGGGGGACGGAGGCCAGCGGCTCGCCACCTCCGCACGCTATCCTGCCAGCGGAGGCGCCATGCTCCCCCTGTTCGCCGCGCTCGCCTGCCACTCCGACGAGCCCACCAAGCCCGACCCGACCGCCGAGGACACCGCGGCGGGCAGCGCCGACACCGCACTCGCCACCGACACCGGCAGCGTCACGACGCCGCCGCCGCCCTCGTGCGTGCGCGAGCAGCCCATCGGCAGCGGCGCCATCAGCGCGGGCTGGCGCTCCCCCAGCGGCACGCTCTACGTGGCCGGCGACCTGCCCGCCTCCCGCGTCCGCGAGCCCGACGGCACCTGGCGGGAAGACCCCTTCGACCCCGGCATCGCCTACGCCGAGCAGGTCACCGGCGGCGACGACGACACCGTCTACGCCTTCACCCGCACCCAGGTGCTCCAGCGCGCGGCCGACGGCACCTGGGCCGATCTCGCCGCCCCCGTCGGCCTCGACGACGCCGTCGCCCTCCACGCGTTCGGCCCCGACGACCTGCTGGTGCTCAAGGTCGTCGACTACCCCTGCGCCGACTGCGGCCCCATCGAAGACCCGTCCCTGCTGACGTGGGACGGCGCCACCTGGACGGAGCAGGTGCTGCCCACCGTCTACGCCTACATCAACGGCTTCGCGGTGCTCCCCGACCGCACCGCGGTCCTGCTGGCGGGCGACCAGCTGCGGACCACCGCCGGCGCCCAGGTGCCCCTCACCGACCTCGTCCCGGTGGGCGTCGACGCCGCGCCCGACGGCACCCTCGTCGCCTACGGCTACGGCGGCGTCGCCATCGGCAGCCTCGCCGGCCTCGTCACGACGAACCCCGGCGCCGACACCGTCCAATGGGACGACGTGTACGCCGCCTCGTCCACCGACATCTGGGCCTCGGGCACCTGGTGGGTCGGCGGCGTGGAGCCCCACGCGACGGTGGCCCACTGGGACGGCGTCGCCTGGACGGAGGTCGCCGCCGACCTGCCCGGCCCGGTCCGCCTGGCCGGCGGCGACGGCGAGGTCTTCGTCCTGGGCAGCTGGGACCACGAGCGGGTCCTCGTGGGCGACGCCTCCGGGCTCACCTTCGACCGCGAGACCTGGGGCCCGGCCTACCTGAAGGACATCGTCGTCGACGACGTCACCGGGCTCGGCTGGGGCACCACCTACTTCCGGGGCGTGCTCGACGTCTTCGAGGACGGCGGCTGGCGCGGCGAGCCCCTCCCGACGGCCCTGACCGAGGAGCCGAACCAGATCGCCGCCTCCGACGGACGGGTCGGCCTCGCCGCCTTCGAGACGCTCGCCGTCTACGAGGGCGGCGCCGTGACCTCGACGGAGACGCCCCAGCGCATCTGGAGCGCCCTCGCAGGCGCCGACGGCGTGCTGTTCGCGGCCGGCCGCCCCTTCGCCGGCGACGACACCGTCACGGGCAGCGCCGCCGTGATGCGCGAGGCGGGCGCGGGCTGGGAGGACCTCGACCTGACGGGCCTGCCCCCCGAGGGCGCCCCGATCTCGGCCTGGGCCGACGGCCCCGACGACCTGTGGCTCGGCCTCGACCTCGCCGGGGGCGCGGGCGCGCTGGCGCACTGGGACGGCGCCGCGTGGACGGTCCCGCTGACGACGCCGGTGGCGCCCGCATCCCTGCGACGCCAGGTCGACGGGCAGCTCACCTACACCCAGTTCCAGGGCGCGGGCGAGGGGACGCAGACGCTGTGGACGTTCGACGGCACCACCGCCGCGCCGATCTCCGACACCCCGCTGGATGTGCGCGAGGCGCACCTCCTGGCGGACGGCACCTGGTTCGCCACCGCCGTCGGCTTCCAGCAGACCGCCGACCACGACCTCGTCACCCGGCTCATGCGCCGCGACCCCGGCGGGAGCTGGGTCGAGGCCTTCCAGACCCACTACGTCATGCCGCTCGCCGGCACGCCCGACCTCGCCCTCTCCCGCACCGAGGAGGTCGCCTGGACCTGGGACTGCACCCCTACCGGGGCTGCGCGTCGAGGAACCGCTCCAGCAGCGCCGTGACGGCCTCGGGCCGCTCCAGCGTCGAGGTGTGCCCCGCCCCCTCGACCTCGGCCCACGTCGCCCCCGCGATGGCCTCGACCAGGGCCCGCGCCCGCGGCAGCGCGATCGCGGCGTCCTCCGTGCCCCGCACCACCAGCGTGGGGCAGGCGATGCGCGGCAGCTCGTCGGTGACCGCCGCCCGCTCGAGCACGCCGTTGACGGCCTTCACCACGTCCCGTCGGTTGTCCATCAGCATGGCCCGCAGCACGTCGACCCGCGCCGCCAGCGCCGGATCCGCCAGGAACGACTTCCCGCACATGATCTTCAGCACCCGCCCGGCGAGCCAGCGGTTGACCCCGAACAGCCGCGCCACGAGCGACAGCGCGCGGTAGCGCGGCAGGTGGTCGCGCGGCTCGGGGTCGGCGGCCGTCTCGAGCAGCACGAGCGAGCGCACGAGCTCCGGCCGCCGCGCGGCGATCCGCATCCCGACGAACCCGCCCATCGACAGCCCGACGAAGTGCACCGGCGCGGTGCCGAGCTGCTCGATCAGCGCGATGGCGTCGGCCGTGACCTGCTCGATGGTGACGATGCGCCCCGGCGGCACCTCGCTCTGCCCCTGCCCCCGGTGGTCCCAGGCGACGCAGCGGTAGCGCCCGCGCAGCGCCTCGACCTGCGGCCCGAACATGCGGTGGTCCCACAGCAGGCCGTGCGAGAAGCAGACGGTGGGCCCGTCGCCGCCCGTGTCCTGCACCTCGAGCTGCACGCCGCCGACCGCCAGCTTCACCGCTGCCGCCGGCGCAGGATCCCGAGCGCGCCGAGCCACAGCCAGCCCGCCCCGCCGCCCCCGCCGCTGCACCCGCAGCCCGCGGGGAGCTCGAGCTTGTCGGTGACGCCGTCGAGCGGGTCTTCGTCGTCGGGCGTGGTCGTGGTGGTGTCGCCCGTGTCGGTGGCCGTGGTGGACGTGGTGGTCGCGGCCTCGAGGGTCAGCGCCCAGTCGAACGCGAAGCCCTCGTCCATCCAGCGGTCTTCCCGCCAGGTGGGGGTCCAGGCGCCGACGGTGACGAACAGCTCGTCCTCGTCGCCGACTTCGGTCTGCAGCTCGCCCGAGCGGCCACTGAACGGGACGTCCTCGTACGCCACGTCGCCACCGGTGATCCGCACCAGGCGCGCGCCGTAGCTCGCGGGGCTGCCGCGCGTGCCCGCCGCCTCCCCGTCGATCGCGATGGTCAGCGTGCCGGCGCGGGGACGGTCCAGGTGGATCACCGCGGCGCCGTACCGCCGGGGCGCGTCGGCGCCCTCGATCCGGCCGCTGCCGCCGTCGCGGTCGGCCTCGGCCGTGATCTCGTGGGCCGAGGGGTAGTACGGGGCGTAGGCCTGGGTGTTCGCGCGGTAGACGGGCCCGGCGTCGTAGTCGTAGGCGGCGTTGCGGGCCAGGTGGTCGAGGAACAGCTCGTCGAAGTCGGCGCCCTGCGCGGCGGTCAGCCCCCGGAGCACCTCCATCGGGTCGGGGTCGCGCCCCGTGTCGAGCCACGAGTCCCGGATCAGCTCGATGCCGAGCTGGTGGCCGAGGTCGTGCGGGAACAGGAACGCGCCGTACTGGTAGTACTCCTGCAGCGCGCCCGTGTCGGGGTAGTCGAAGGCGTTGACGGGCAGCTGCGGCAGCAGCAGGTCGGCGAAGACGAACGGCCCGTTGTAGGCGTTGTCGGCGTCGACCTCGATGGCGGCCCACTCGGCGGTGGCCTCCCAGTACCAGGCCGAGACGCCGTCGTACTGGTAGCGGTCGAGCGAGCCCTGGATCGCGTGGTAGAACTCGTGGTAGCCGGCGTGATCGGCGTAGGGCGGGTCGGAGAGCGACGCGTTCGCGATGACCACCATCGGGTAGCCCTGCGGGTCGACGTAGTAGTAGCCGCCGGCGCCGTAGCCGTCGGGCGCGCCGTTGCCGGTGTCGCCGACGTAGACGTTGAACTTGTACGTCTCGGTGGTCAGGGGCTCGGGGTGGCCCATGGCGTCGATCTCGACGGCCCAGGCGAGCTCCATCGCGTCGAGCAGCCGATCGGCCTCGGCGACGGTGACCCCGCCGAGGTTCCCCCAGCGGACGGCGAAGTTGGCGGACGTGCGCTCGTTGGGCAGCCCGTAGGCGTCGCGCTCGAGCTTCGTCGGCGTCGGCAGGGCGGGCGCAACCCGCAGCGCAGGCGCCGCGGGCAGCCGCTCGAGCGTGGCGCAGGGACGCGCGGGGACGGCGCCGTGCGCCGGGGTGAAGGCGCTCAGCGCCGCGAGCCAGCCGACCGTCATCGACCCTCCGTGGACGACAACCTAGACGAGCGGCGCCTGCTCCGCCACGCGCGCGAGCCGATCCCCGACGGGCGGCCAGGCGCGCGCCGCGGCCAGGGCCTGCCCGGGATCCCAGCCCTCCTGCGCCAGCGCCGCGCGTGCCCGACCGGGATCGGTGGGCGCGAGCGCGGCGGCGAGCAGCAACACGGCGAACCGGCGCGCCTCGCCCGGCGGCAGCGCCCCGATCTCGCCACCCAGCGCCACGACCTCGTCGACCTCGCCCTCGTGCAGCGCCGCGAGCGCGGTGATGGCGACCCCGAGCGCCGCCCGGCGCCGGTCCAGCCGCAGCACCTCGGCCAGGGCGCGCGCGGCCGCGGGCCCGTCGCGGCCGATCGTCATCTGCACGCGCAGGGCGTCCACCGACCAGGCGCGCCGCTGGCGGATCCACTCCAGCGCGGTGAGCGCCCCGTCGAGGTCGCCGGCGCGGAACCGGGCGCGCGCGAGGTGGAACGCGACGGCGTCGCGGCTGCCGAGGCCCGGCAAGGTCGCGAGGCGCTCCAGGCGGCGCAGGGCGCGCGGGGCGTCGCCGGCGAGCAGGTCGAGCGCGGCTTCCTGCGTGGCGAGGGCCACCAGGCGCCGGCCGACGAGCAGGGCGAACAGGCCGAGCGGCGCCACGATCAGCGCGGTGCGCAGCCAGGGTGCGAGATCGGGCGAGCTCGCGACGATCCAGAGGACGAGCCACAGCGGCATGGCCGTGCCGAGCAGGTCGTCGGCCACCGCGCTGCGCCACCACAGGCGGCAGTCCCGGTCGGAGGTGGGCCCGTCGAGGTGGGTGAGCCACGGATCCGGCGGCGACGGGAAGAACACGATGCGCGCCTGCAGCAGCGTCGTCGGCAGCCACATCGCGACGCCGACCGCCCACACGCCGGCCACGGCCCAGGGCTCCCGCAGGCCCAGCACGAGCACGGCCCACAGCGCCACGAACAGCGGGCTGATGCCGAGCCGGACGAACCGCCGGGCCAGCAGCCACAGCGCGCGCTCCAGCGCGGCGCGGTCGAGCGGGACGCGGCCCGCCGGGCTGGCGAAGGGGTTGTCGGGCGGCCGCGTGGGGACGGGCGTCATCGGGGGGCCCGTAACGCGAAGCGTGCGAGCAACAGGGCGGAAACAGGGGCCCCCTACGGTGGGAGAGGAGGTGCTGATGTCGCACGCACGGTGGGGGATGGTGGCGCTGGGGGCGCTGGGGGCAGGGTGCGCGGGCAGCGCGGAGACCACGCCCGAGCCGGCGATCAGCTGGTACGCGGACGTGGCCCCGATCGTCGCCGAGAACTGCGGGAGCTGCCACCAGGACGGCGACATCGCGCCGTTCCCGCTGACCACCTACGACGAGGTCTCGGCGCTGGCCGTCCCCATCGCCAACGCGGTGCGCGCGGGCACGATGCCGCCGTGGCCGCCCGGTGCGGGCTGCAACGACTACGTCGGCGACCGCTCGCTGACCGACGCCGAGCGCGACACGCTCCTCGGCTGGATCGACGCCGGGACGCCCGCCGGCGACCCGGCGACCGCCGCGCCGGTGCCCACGCCGCCCGCGCCGTTCGCGACCGACCTCGAGGTGCAGCTGCCCGAGGCGTACACGCCGCAGACCGAGCCCGACGACTACCGCTGCCAGATCGTCGAGTGGCCCGTCGACCACACGACCTGGATCACCGGGCTGCGGGTCGTCCCCGACCAGCGCTCGATGGTGCACCACGCCATCGTCTTCGCCGCCGACGCCGAGGCCGCCGACACCTTCCGCGAGCTCGACGCCGCCGACCCCGGCCCCGGCTACACCTGCTTCGGCGGGCCCACGGGCAGCCGCGAGCTCGACCTCGACGGCCTGACCCTCCAGGAGATCATGGCGCTGGCCGAGTCCGGCCAGATCGGCGCCGGCGCCACGCGCTGGCTCGGCGCCTGGGTGCCCGGCGCCGACAGCGAGGGCTTCCCGGCGGGCACCGGCCTCCGCATGGAGCCCGGGCAGGTGCTCATCGTGCAGATGCACTACAACACGTCGTCGGCCGAGCCCGTGGCCGACCGCTCGAGCGTGGGCTTCCGCCTGCAGGACGTGCCCGTGGAGCGGGAGGCGATGATCCTGCCGTTCACCGACCTCGGCTGGGTCACCGGCCTCGACGCGCTGGGCGGCGCGATGACCATCGACGCGGGCGACCCCGCGGCGTCCCACACGACCGACACGACGGGCGACGGCCTGTTCGTGCAGAGCGCCAAGGAGCAGCTCGGGCTGCCCGAGGACGCGGAGCTCGTGGTCCACGCCGTCGGCCACCACATGCACCAGCTCGGGGTGAAGGGCCACCAGGCCCTCCGCCACGCCGACGGCAGCGACACCTGCCTGCTCGACATCCCCGACTGGGACTTCTCCTGGCAGGGCGGCTACGAGCTCGTGCAGCCCGTCCCCCTCGCCGACGACGACACGCTGTCGCTGAGCTGCACCTGGGACAACTCGGCCGCGAACCAGCCGATCATCGACGGCCAGGTCGGCGAGCCGCAGGACGTGGCCTGGGGCGAGGGCACCTCCGACGAGATGTGCCTGTCCACGCTCTACGTGACGGGCCCCTGATGTGGTGGGCGCTGCTGGCCTGCGCGGACGAGGACCCCGTGTCGCTCGCGCCGAGCGCCGCGGCGCTGGCGGCGCCCGAGGACTGGGCCCCGGTGGCGGACGATCCGCTGCCGGACGCCCCGCCCGCCGACCGGGACTGCCCCGCGGCGACCTGGGGCCCCGAGGCGGGGGCGCTGGAGGTGCAGACGGGTGCCTGCGCCTGGTTCGCGGCGGCGCAGCCGGCGAAGGTGGCGCTGCACGTCGGGGACACCGTCGAGGCCACGGTGTGGCACGGCGACCTCGACGCCGCCGCGCCCGGGGAGGGGCACGTCGCGCTGTGGGTCGGCGACGCCGTGCTCTGGGAGACGTGGGTCCCCATCCCCCACGACGCCGCCGTCTACCCCGTCTCGGTGACGGTGGACCGCGACTGGCCCGCGGGGACGCCGGTCGGCGTGCACCTGCACAACCACGGGTTCAACAGCTGGTCCGTGGATGCGGTCTGGCGGGTCACGCAGTAAGACCTCAGCCGCGCGCGTATCTGCGGCGGGAGGTGGGATGATCGGCTGGATGGGGCTGATGGCGACGGCTTCGGCCGCGCGGTGGGACACGGACCGGGCGGTCGATCGGTGGGAGGCGGCGGCGCTGCCCGAGGGCGTCGAGTGCGCGGCGTCGCTCGACGTGGCGGCGGACGGCAGCGTGTCGGTCCGCAAGCTGCGCCAGTGCAAGGCCTACGCGGCGGTGGCGGTGCCGGTGCTCGAGCGCTGGCGGTTCGCGCCCGGCGACGCCGCGACGCGCGAGGAGGTGCTCCTCGGCGGGGGAGCGCACGACGTGCTCGTCAAGACGCGCATCCAGTGGGCGTCCCCCGAGGACGCTGCGGCGGCCGAGTCCTGTCGGATGCGGTACGTCGCCGACGCCGACGGGCGGCTGAGCGAGACCGAGGCCGACCACTGCACCGAGCCCGTGCGCGAGGCGTTCGAGACCACCGTGGCGCGCGAGTGGCGGTTCGCGCCCGGGGCGGAGGGGCGCCTGCTCCCGCGGATGTTCGGCGATCCGCCGGGCCCCGCCGTCGTGCACCGCGAGACCCCGAAGTTCCCCGAGGGCGCGACGGCTGCGTCGGCGCGCTGCGTGGTGGACCTGATCGTGGCCCCATCGGGGAGCCCGGCGGAGCTCGACGTGCGGGACTGCGAGGCGCCGTTCGCGGAGGCGGCGCGCGCGTCGGTCGCGAACTGGCGGTGGGAGGCCCACCCGGTCGACTGGGCGACCTCGGTGGCCGTCACGTTCGTCCTGAACCGCTGAGCCGCTGGGGCGTCAGGTGGCGCGCAGGTCCGCCGAGCGGTCGGCCGGGATGTGGTAGCGGCGGAGGATGGCCTCGCCGCCGCCCCGCGCCTCGACGGCGTCGAGCACGATGCGCCCGCCGCCCGAGGTCGTGAGCACCACCTCGGACCCGGACCCCTCGACGAGCTCGACGAAGTGCCGCACGTCGCGCACCTCGGCGCCGTTCACCCGCTCGATGACCTTGTTCCCGAACCGGCCGTACCCGACGGTCAGCGCGTCGGCGAGCACCTGCGTCAGCACCACGACCTCGCGGCGCTCGGCGGTGACCTCGCCGTGGTTGTAGAGGTTGAGGAGCTCGTCGGGGGCGTTCTTCCACCACTCCGGCCAGGTCGTCAGGTAGTCGCGCGTGAGCGCCTGGAAGACGAGGCCGCCGTAGACGAAGTAGGTGGGCAGTGTGTCGTAGCGGCTGCGCGGGACCAGGCGGGTGAGCGGCGTGAGGGTCAGGGTGAGGTCGTGGCGCGCGCCGTCCCGCCAGACGGCGACCTCGATCTCGTCGCCGACGAAGTACTGCCCGAGGACCACGTCGTAGCGCGTGCGGTAGCGGTCGCGGTAGCGGACGGTGCCGTTGTTGGCGAGGGCGTAGCCGCCGAGCGACAGGATGGCGTCGCCGGGCTCGAGGACGCCCCAGCCGGAGCTGCCGTGCTCGACGGCGTTGACGAGGATGCCGCTCGTGCCCTCGGGCAGGCGCAGGTGGCGCCGGAGGTAGGGGTTCTCGAGGTTCTGGGCCCTCACGCCGAGCGCCGGGAGGTCGGGCGAGCGCCCCTGCGCCACGCCGCGGAGGAAGTGCTCGATGAGCGGCGCCGGGACGAGCTCGCCGACGTTCTCGGCCGTGTGCAGCTTCTGGAACGCGATGCCGGCGACGCGGCCCTCCTTGAACACGGGGCCGCCGCTGTTGCCCTCGTTGATCGCGGCGTCGACGGTGACGGCGAGCAGCTGCCGCTGGGAGTGCGTGTAGCGCTGGACCTCGATCCGCGAGACGACCCCCTCGGTGATGCTGATCTCCTCGCCGCCGATCGGGAAGCCGACGACGGAGACGTGGTCGCGCAGGTCGGGCAGCTCGCCGACCTCGGCCGGGGCGATGCCGCCGCCGAGGTCGGGCGCGCCGGGGTCGGCGAGCGTGAGCAGCGCCAGGTCGCAGTCGTGGCACACGGCGGCGCGGCGGGCGAGCACCTTGTCGGGCGCGGCGGCCTCCTGGATCTGGACGAAGGTGCCGTTGGCGACGACGTGGGCGCCGGTCAGCACGGTGCGCGGGCCGAGGATCACGCCGGAGCCCGTGCTCGACGACGGGGTCTGGGTCTGCCACGGGCTCTCGTAGTCGGGGCCTGGGTCGTGGCGTGAGATCTTCACGACCTGCGGGTACTCCATGCGCGCGCTCCGGGGGATCCCCCGGAACGTATGCCGTTGGCGCGTGCGGAGTCGCTCAGCCGGGGGCTCGCGGTCGCCGAGGGCCCACAGCAGCTCGTCGAGCAGGCCCCAGGCCGCCGCGACGGACTCCTCGGCGCCGGGGCGCGGCCGCTCGCGCACCCAGGCGCGCACCGGCTCGATGACCTCGCGCAGGGCGCGCTCCTCGGCGGTGAGCACGGCGGAGAACCGCGGGTTGAGCAGGTGGTGTGGCGGGGTGGCGCGGAACGACAGGTAGTCGAGGAAGATCTCGAAGCGCCGGGCGGCGGCGGGCAGCGCAGCGGGGTCGTCGGGGTGGCCGTGCGGGTCGAGCGAGGCCACTGCAGGTCGTCACCCCAGAGCTGCTCGACGAGCGGGTTGGCGAACAGGGCGACCACGGAGCCGAGGTGTTCGCGGGGGGCGCCGGCGAGGGCGCGGCGGACGTCGTCGACGATGCGGCGGAAGTTCTCGTCGTCGAGGAGAAGCCCACGAACAGCATGTGCTTGGTCATGAGCATCGCCTGGACGATGCCGGCGAGGGCGGCGCTGCGCTGGGCGTAGCGGGCGTAGTCCTCCCAGGTGAGGACGATGTCGCTCGGGACGCTGACGCAGCCGTGCATCTTGAGCAGCCAGCGGTGGGCGCCCGAGGCGGGGACGTAGGGCAGGCGGGCGACGGGGCGGTCGATGGCGGCGCAGGCGCGCTCGAAGCAGTCGTCGTAGTTGGTGGTGATGAACTCGCGCAGGGGCAGGCCGGCGACCAGGCCGTGCGCGAGGGCGACGGCGCCGCCGTTGTCGAGGGCGCGGCGCACGGCGAGGCCGAGCGCGCCGGGCTCGCCGAGGCGCTTCGAGACGAGCTGGGCGCGGTCGAGGGGGCCGAGGCGGGACAGGCCGTCGCGCTCGGTGCCGGAGAAGCCGGCCTCGTCGGCGAGGCGGTCGAGCAGCTCGCTCCAGGTGGGCAGGCCGGCGGCGGCGCCGATGCCGGCGCCCATGAACACGACCAGGCGCTGGCGGACGGCGAGGCCGGCGAGCTTGTCGGCGTGGGCGCGCAGGGGGGCGTCGAGGGCGTCGGGCCAGACGGCCAGGCCCTGGGCGGCGGCCGTGCGGCGGGCGGCCTGGGCGGCGGCGAAGTCTTCCTCGGTCCAGCACACCAGGGCGACGTCGGCGTCGTGGTCGGCGAGGAAGGCGTAGATCTCGGGGACGACGCAGCGCAGGACCTCGCCGGCGAAGCGGCGCTTGCCGCCGAAGCCCGTGCCGACGATGGGGAGGGCCAGGAGCGGGCGCTCGCGGGCGGGGAGGGTGCGGGGGCGGCGACCGCGGCGTCGAAGGAACTCGCGGACGCTGACGGCGAGCCACTCGGGGGGCTGCGGCGGCCCGAGGCGACGTCGGTGGGCCAGGGGCGGCGGGGGCCCGCCCAGTGGGGGACGGGGACGACGCGCTGGCCCTCGGCCATGACGTGGGGGAGGTCGTCGCGGATGCGGAGCCAGGTGGGGTCGCGGTTCCAGGAGCGGCTGGCGGACAGGCCGCGGTCGACGGGCAGCAGCCAGTGGTCGCAGTAGAGGCTGCGGAGGTCGGCGTGGACGACGAAGAGGTGGCCGCTCAACGGCCGAACTCGACGCGGACGGCGGTGAGGAACGCGGCCAGACCGGTGTCCCTGGCCCGTCGGCACCGCTCGACGGACACGGCCCCGGCGAGCTGAGCGATGGCCTCCATCCGCTCGAGGGGGCTCGCGTCGATGAGGGCGTTCAGCTCGTCCTTCGGGTGCAGGCCCCTCGGCGCGGGCGCGGTGGCGGGCAGGTCGAGGATCTGGCGGAGCGGCTCCAGATCGTCGACGAGCCAGGCTTCGCCGTGGGGGTGGGCCGCGCCGACGGCGATCGGCAGCGCGTCGGTGCGGCGCTGGCGCTCGCGCTCGTCGGCCAGCGTGGCGGCGCGGGACGGATCTCCGTCGGTGTCGAGGACGGCGACGACGCCGTCATCGCCTACATCGCGGGCGCGGGCCGCGGCGTAGGCGAGCTTTCGGGCGTAGCCCCGCCCGCGGTTGAGGCGGATGTCGTGCCAGGCCTCGAAGCGGGGCTCTTGGTCGCCGACGACGTTGCGGACCAGCGGGGGCAGCATCGCCTCGTCTCGGGGGCCGTCCCCGACGTAGGACAGCTTCACCGCCCCACCAGGCGGGCCTCGCCCTCGTTGGTCCACAGCTCGCCGAGGCCGAAGTCCCGCAGGAACGGCGCCAGGGACGCAGCGTCGAGCGGCGCAGCCGTGCAGCTGCCGTCGGGACGGCGGGAGAACACGAGGACCTGGTCGGTCGCGGGGTCCACCGAGTCGAGCAGGTACGGGGAGTGCGTGGTCAGCACGACCTGGACCGGCTGCGGTGCGTGGCGCCCCTCGGTCAGGCCGCGGAGGAGGCCCATCACCTCGGCGAGGCGCTGCGGGTGGAGGCCCGTCTCGGGCTCCTCGACCAGGATCAGGCCGGGGGGCTCGGCGAGCCAGGCGAGCACGATGAAGTAGATCAGCAGCTTGACGCCGGCCGAGCCCTCGTCGGCCGGACGGTCCAGCCGCCCTCGGTGACGAGGTCGAGGCGACGGCGGCTGGGCTCGGGGACGGCGATCTGGATGTCCTGCAGGCCGGGGATGGCCTGGCGCAGCGCGTCGACGACGGCGTCGTAGCGGCGGCGGTCGCGGCGGAGCATGGCGTCGAGGACGGCCGGCACTCGCAGGGGACTTGGGTTTGCGGCGTCCTGTACGCCGTCGGCCTGCATCGGTGGACCGATGACGGGAAGGTTCACGCGGAGGAAGCTGGCTCGCGCTCCCTTCGGCACGAGCTGGATGCGACTCTGCGCGTGCTGCTGCGCGTGAAACGTCTCCGCCGCCCCCGAACTCGTCCAGCGGCCTGAGTGCGCCGCTCGCTCGAGCGCGTCGAGGAACGTCGACTTCCCCGTGTCGTTCGGCCCGATGGCGACGGTCAGCGGCCGCAGCGGCACGCTGAGCTCCCCGGCGAAGCAGCGGAAGTCCTGGAGGGTCGCCTGCTCGATCATGTCCAGCTCATGCCCCGAGGCGCCTCGCCGGGCAAGTCCTACAGCCCCACCGCCAGCCCCACCGCCGGCGTCGCCGTCGCCGCCCCGCCGACCCAGAACACGTCGCACCCAACGTCGACCTGCACGGCGTCCCCCGGCGTGATCCAGGCCCCGACCCCCGCGAACGGCCCGGCCCCCACCACCGATCCCCCGTTCACGAAGACCCCGTGCGGCCCGAACCCCACCGACGCCCCGCCGCCGGCCAGCACCGCCACCGGCCCCGCCGCGCCGGCCGCCGAGGCGTGCCCCCACAGCCCCACGTCGCCCAGCGCCACCGCCACGTTGCCCCCGAGCGACCCGCCCACCGGCCCGCCGCTCGGGTCGATGCTCGCCTCCGCCACCACCGACGACGACCACCGCTCGCCCAGCTCGCCGCCCACCTTCGCGCCGAGGCCCAGCGTCCCCGCGGACCAGCCGTCGGCGAAGGTCACGTCGGGCAGGCGCAGCCGCAGCTCCACGCCCTCGTCGACCCCGAGCCGGCCGGTTACGGAGCTCGTGCCGACGGCCACGTCGCCGGCGCCCACCGCGGCGGCGATCCCGCCCTCGACGATGGCGTGGCCGCGCCCCGGCGTCGTGGTGCTGTCGCCGACCCCGGGCCGATCGGGCCCGAACGTCAGCGGGTCCGCCGCCGCCACCGCCGGCAGCCCGAGTCCGAGTCCCAGCACCATCCACCGCATGTCGCCTCCCCGTCCGTCGTACCCGGCGGGTGGCGCCGCGGCCGCTACCGCCCTAAAGAGGGCGCCCCCCGGGAGCCCCGATGCACGCCGAGCCCGCCGAAGACACCCCGCCCGACACCGCGGGCCCCTGGGACGCCCTGGACCCGCGCCTGGTCGACGCCGTCGACGCGCTCGGCTTCGTCGAGGCGACCCCCATCCAGGCCGCCGCCCTGCCGCCGCTCCTCGCCGGCCGCGACGTGCTGGGCCGCGCCCGCACGGGCTCCGGCAAGACCGCGGCGTTCGCCCTGCCGCTGCTCCACCGGGTCCGCGAGGGCGGCCGCGGCGTGCGCGCGCTGGTGCTCACCCCCACCCGCGAGCTCGCCCTGCAGACCACCGAGGCGATGACCCAGCTGGCGGGCAGGCTGCGGGTCCCCGTCGTCCCCGTCTACGGCGGCGCGTCCTACGGCCCGCAGCTCGACGCGCTGCGCGCCGGCGCCACCGTCGTCGTGGGCACCCCCGGCCGCGTCCTCGACCACCTCGACCGGGGCACGCTCGACCTGTCGGCGCTTGAGGTCCTCGTCCTCGACGAGGCCGACGAGATGCTGCGCATGGGCTTCCTCGACGAGGTCGAGCGCGTGCTCGCGGCGACGCCGACCACCCGCCAGGTCGCCCTGTTCACGGCCACGCTGCCGCCGCAGATCCGCCGGATCGCCGAGGGCTACCTCAACGATCCCGTCGCGCTGCAGGTGGAGGAGGCCGAGCTCACCACGAGCCACGTCGGGCAGCAGTGGATCGGCGTGCCGCGCGCGCAAGCTCGAGGCGCTGGTGCGCGTGCTGCAGGGCCTCGACCACGGGCCCACGCTGGTGTTCGCGCGCACGCGCGCCGGCTGCGCCGAGGTCGCCGACGCCCTGTCGGAGCAGGGCTTCGACGCCGACGCGCTCCACGGCGACCTGTCGCAGGCCGCCCGCGAGACCGTGCTCAGGCGCTTCCGCGCCGGGCGGGTGCGGGTGCTCGTCGCGACCGACGTGGCGGCGCGCGGGCTCGACATCCAGGGCGTCACGCACGTGGTGAACCTCGACGTGCCGCCGGATCCGGCGTCGTACGTCCACCGGATCGGGCGCACGGGCCGGGCCGGCGCCGACGGCACCGCCATCACCTTCGTCGCGCCGGCCGAGCGGCCGAAGCTGCGGCACCTGATGCGGGTCCTGCGCTCCGACATCGAAGAGGTGCGCGTCCCGACCGTGGCGATGGTCGCGCGCCTGCGCCAGAGCCGCCTGCAGCAGCGCCTGGTCGACGCCGCGCCGTCGGGCGACGCGCGCGCCTGGTTTGCCGCCGCCTGCGAAGACACGGGGATGAGCCCCGAGGAGCTCGGCGCCGCCGCGCTGGCGCTGCTCGCGGCGCAGCAGGGGGTCGACCTCGCGCCGCCGCCCGCGTCGCGGCCCGAGCGGGCCGACCGGGAGCGGGTCGACGACGACGAGGTGAAGCTGTTCCTCGGGGTCGGCCACCGGCACGGCGTGCGCCCGCAGGACCTCGTGGGCGCGCTGACCCGCGGGCGCGGGGTCGACGGCCGCGCGGTGGGGCGGATCACGATCCTCGAAGCGCAAGACCTTCGTGGGGCTGCCGCGGGAGGTCGCGGAGCGGCTGCTGGCCGAGGCCCAGCCGCTGTCGATCCGGGCGGCAACGACGTGCGGATGGCGCTCGCCCGGTCGGGCTCGCCGGCGCACTGATCCGGGCGCGGCTCAGTAGCGCGGCCTGGCCCCACCACCAGCAGGTGGTCGACGCCGTGCGCCCGCCGCCGAACCCCTCCGACAGCCACGCGTGGCCCACCTGCACCTCGAGCGACGGCCGCACCGCCCAGTCCGAGACCGCCTGCTCCCGCGTCGCCAGCGCCAGATCGAGCTCGCTGCCGAGGTACCGCCCGTCGGTCGGCGCCCCGAACGCGTTCGTCGGCACCCCGCCCGCCCGGAACGTGGTGTACGGCTGCGCCACGGGTGAGGTCGACCAGGCGAACACCCCACCCGCCCGCGCCTCGAGCCACGGCAGCAGCGCGGCCGTCAGCGCCGGCTGCAGGGCGAAGGCCTGGTGGAACGCCCCCTCCGCCGCCAGGCTGTCGATGCCGTCCGGCGGCGGCACGGCGAGCGCCGGATCGCTCGCCTGGCGGATGGCCGCGAGGTCGTACGCCGCCGCCACCTCGTCGAACAGCACGAAGCCCACGTCGTAGTCGCGGTCGAAGCGGAAGTCGCCGAGCCGCCCGTCGTCGGCGCTGCGGTCGCCGAGGCCAGCGCCAGCCGCAGCTCCGCCCGCCACCGCTCCTGCAGCACCGGCCGCAGCGCCGCCTGCACCGCGAGCCCGCCGCTGCGCACCCGCACGCCGTCGGGCGCGGCGTACGTCCGGCTCACGTCGGTGCGCCCCGTCACGAGCGCCCCCTCGGCCCGCAGCGACAGCAGCAGCGGGTCGAGCACCACCGGCAGCGCGACGTAGCCGTCCAGCACGCGCACGTCGGTGTGCCGCTCCCGGCGCGCTCGGCCGTCCGCTGCGTCCGCGCCACGCCGTACACGCCGAGCTCGAGCGGGTGCCCCTCCACCACCTCGCGCCCGCGGTACAGCGCGGCGAGGATCCCCTGCCAGGCGTCGTCGTCGTCGTCCCAGCGGGCGAGCTCGTCGGCCACGACCCGGTCGCCGGCGACGATGAAGTACAGCGGCGCGTCCGGCAGCCGCGTGGCGAAGCGCAGCCGCAGCACGCGGTCGCCGAAGTCGGTGCGCCCGAACAGCGGGTCCGCCTCGCCGTCGTTGGCCAGCATGCCGAGGCCCCAGGCGCTGGTCTGCAGCCCGGCCTCGACGTCGAACCACGGGAAGCGGTAGCCCACGCTCGCCCGCCGCGGCACGATCCCCTGCGCCGTCAGCGCGGCGTTGGCGTCGCGGCCGCGTTCGTCGAGCGCTGGGAGGTTCCAGGTCGCGCCGAAGAGCTGCCCGCTGAACACGTCGCCCTCGAGCGCGATCCGCCCGTCGCCCCACTGCCCGTCCGCGCCGAGCCGCAGCCGCGTGTCGAGCGCGGGCCCCCAGCGCAGCTGCTGGCCCTCCGCGACGGGGTAGCGGTCGGGCGTGGTCTCCACGACGCGCAGCTCGGCCCGCGGCACCAGCGGGGACGGTTGCTGCGCCTGCGCCGCCGCGCAGAGCCAGATCACGGCCCCTCCGGCACGGGCTGCAGGAACGGGCAGTCGCGTGTGGCCAGGCAGGGGTCGTCGTTGATGTCGGTGCCGTCGGTCGCGAGGTACTGCGCCATCTGCTGCACGCCGAACAGGCTCCAGTCGAACGGCAGCCGCTCGTCGGGCAGGAAGTAGGCGTGGCTGCCCGTGGGGTTCACGTAGAGGAACCGCAGGCCGTGCAGGCCGGTGGCCGCCTGGCGCTGCGACCGCAGCGGCGCGTCGCTCGGCGCCCCGCTGCCGTCGGTGCCGTTGTCGAGGTCGTCGGGATCGAACAGGATCTTGCGCCCCGAGGGGTCCGTCCACGGCCCGAACTCCTCCATCCCGCGCACCGTCCCGCGGTCGATCAGCCAGCGGTCGACGGTGCTGCCGTAGCGCGGGTCGATCGCCGTGTAGTCGACGAGGCCGTCGGCCCGCGCGAGCGCGATCCCCGTGGACGACGGCACCGTGGTGTCGCCGATCGTCAGGTGCACGAGCACGTTGTTGGGCCGCCCGTCGAACGGCTCCTCCTCCCAGTGCCGCACGTAGGCGATGGGGTCGGCGCCCTCGATGCCGATCGCGAGCGCGCCGACGAGCTGCTGCAGCTCGCGGCTCCCGCGCCGATCGCCGAGCCCCCAGGACCCCGCGACGAGCGGGCTCCCCGCGGGGTAGGTCACGCCCTCCAGCAGCACGTCGCGGTCGAACGTGTCGTAGCGGGCCACGAGCTGCCCCTGCGCGTCGAGCACGTCGACCTGCAGCCGATCGCCGAGCCCCGCGTTGTCGGGGACGCCGAACGGCCCCTGTGGCGCGTCCGGCTGCGACAGGTCGGGGATCTGCGCGGCGATGCGCTTCTCGCCGGGGTCGAGCGCGTTGGCCGGGATGGGGACGCGGAACCGCCCGTCCGCCGGGACGAGCCCGCTGTCCTCCACGTCGAGGTCGAGGTTCCGGACCACGACCCGCCCGCCGACGGGCAGCGCGTCGATCTCGCCGAACGGCAGCACGGCGGCCTTGTCGACCGAGATCACCACCTGCCGCAGCTCCACGCCGCCGCCGAACCGCGGCTCGCCGACCACGATGGGCGAGATCGCGCGCCCCACCATCGCGTTCGCGACGCCGCTGATGTCGGTGCGGCCGCCGATGTCGGCCAGCCCGCCGCCGGGGACCGTGAGCACGGCGGTGTCGGCGGGGTTCACCGCGATGGAGACGCCGGTGAGGATGCCGCCCTGCGAGATGCCGTCCATCAGGAACTTGGTGTCGGGGCCGCCGAGGTCGGGCGCGCCGTCGCCGTCGAAGTCGCAGGACACGACCTGCTCGCCCGAGTGGACGTTGCCCTCCGACGTGGGCGTGACGCGCTCCATCGTGCCCGAGCCGCAGGCCTGCAGGCTGCGGATGAGCTGCGTCCAGTCGAGGACGGCCTGGCGCATCATGTCGCGGGTGTGGAAGGCGTCGGCGCTGAACATGTCGGCGCCGGGGTCGGCGAGGCCGTCGTTGTCGAGGTCGCGGCGGCGGTCCTGCAGGATGTGCCACCAGGCGGGCTCGGTGCCGGTGAGCTCGAGCAGGGAGCTGACGAGCTCGAGCTCGTCGGGGCCGAGCGGCAGGCCGTGGCCCGGGGCGTCGATGCCGCAGGCGGCGATGCCGTGGCGCACGAGCGCGTGGGCGAAGCCGAAGAACTCGACGCGCGTGGAGCCGTAGCCGTGGGCGTGGATGGCGATGGGCCAGGGCGGCTTGTTCTCGCCCGTCTCCTTCGGGACGATGCAGGTGAACGTGATGCGCCGCGGGCCCGCGATCGCCGTGCCCCGCTGCGGATCGAGCACCCAGTGCTCGTCGGCGTCGTCGAGGCCGCCGTCGTCCTTGTCGACGAGGAGGTCGGGCCCCACGAAGCTGCCCCCGACGATGCCCGCGGCGTACGCCCCGTACACGGCGTCGAGCACGTCGAACGACTCGGGCGGGAAGTAGCCGATGGCGCGCAGCGGCGACAGCAGCTTGTCGACGGGCAGGAACATCCGGTCGCCGTCGGCGTCGTTGGTGTGGAGCTCGTGGCCCTCGGTCACGCCGGCGGGGTAGGCCTCGGCGAGGCTGCGGTAGGGGCCGTTGCCGCGCAGGCCCTCCGCCACGTCCCACAGCTCGCGCGTGACGGAGCCGGTGGTGAAGGTCCAGGCGAAGGCGATGTCGTCCACGCCGAGGCCCACCTGGCGCAGCGCCCCCACGACGGGCTCCAGCGCGGCCGTCTGGCGGGTGTGGTTCACCGGGCCACGGGAGCGCACGGGCTCGCCGTCCTCCCCGACGAGCGCCTCGGTGAGCACCACGGCGTAGGTCGTCTCCTCGCGCAGCAGCGTGACCGGGCGGACGATGAGCGTGTGCGACTGCCGATCGTAGAACGTCAGCAGGTCGAGGCGCGGGTCGGTGCCGCCGGGGAGCAGGTTCGGGTGGTCGAGCAGCCCGTCGCCGTCCGTGTCTTCGCCCGTGTCGAGCACGCCGTTGCCGTTCACGTCCTCCTCGGCCGTCTCGAACAGCAGGGACGGCTGGTCGCGACGCGGATCGTTCGGGAGGAACTGGCCGAGCTCGGTCACGTCCTGCGGGAACCGGCCGCTGCCGAGGTCGAGCGGGACGATGCGGCCGCGCTCGGGCGAGTCGGGGTCGACGTCGACGAGCAGGATGGCGTCGTCGGCGAACGGCGCGTCGGCCCACAGGTCGTCGGGGTGCCGGTCGACGATCGCCTGCACGTCGAGCGGGGCGTCGAAGGAGACCGAGATGGGCGCGAACAGGCCGAAGCCGGACAGGCCGTCGATGCCCTCGCGCGCGTCGTTCTCCTGCCGGACGAGCGCGTCGACGGGCAGGTTGGGGCGCAGGCCGGTGGGCGAGGTGGGATCGGGGCGCGTGGCCAGGTCGTTCGGGAACGGCAGCTCGGGCAGCGGCTGCGCGTCGAAGTCGACGATCACCCGGGGCCCGCTGCCCGGCGGCGTGCGGCGCAGGCCGTCGGGGGCGGGGGCGCAGGCGGCGAGGGCGGCGAGGGCGAGGGGGATGCGCATGGCGGAGCATCCTACCCCGGGCTCACTCCGGGCGGGCGAACCCCTTCAGGTAGGCGAGGAGATCGTCGAGCTGGGCATCGGGCATCGGGAAGCCGCGCATGATGGTGCCCGGGAGGCCGGTGACGATGACGCGCTTGCTCTGGGCGTCGTTCGTGGCCTTCCAGAACGCGGGCGACGAGAAGTCGCGCGGGGGCTTGGGCAGGGCGCGGGCCGCGGGGCCGTCGCCGCGGCCGGCCTCGCCGTGGCAGGCGAGGCACTTGGCCACGTAGGTCTCGCGTCCTTGCGCCTCGCCGGCGTGGACCGGCAGGACGAGCAGCAACAGGGCGAGCGCGAGCGCCTCCTCCCGACAATGTAGCCAGGTCGCCGGGCGGACGCCGATCCCGTGGGTGACCCCCTGTTACGCGAGCGTACCGCAGGCCCTGGGCGCCGGTGCCGATCGGAGAGGCATCGAAGCCGGAGGGGCGATGCTGGTGTGGGTCCTCGGGGCAGGCTGGGCGGGCGCGCAGACCCTGGAGGTGACGGGCACGTGCCCGAGCATCACCTGGGCGGCCGAGGGCTTGACGCCCGGCGGCAGGGCGGTGCTGATGGGCGCGCGGCAGCCCGGCCAGCAGACGCTCCCGGTGGGCCCTTGTGCTGGCTCGCTGACGGGCCTCGGGCCGCTGGTGCGGTCGCAGGTGCTGCGGACCGACGAGGTCGGCGGCTACCTCCGCGCGACGGCGCTGGCGGGTGGCGAGTGCCGGGCGGCCTACCAGCTGCTCGACCTGGCGACGTGCCGGGTGTCGAACGTGGTGCGCATCGACCGGGACTTCGGCGTGCTCGCGGGGAGCTACGTCGTGGGCGAGGGGCAGCCGTGGTCGGCCGGGGCGAAGCCGGTGTCGTGCCTGGACGCTTGCGCGGCGCAGTTCGGCGGCGACGCCGAGGACTACTGGTGCTCCACCGACGGCGACGGCGTGGACCACCTCGCCTACGTCGACGGCTGGGGCGACGACCGGCTGTGCACGCAGCCGCAGCCCGAGGACTACGCGGTGGGCGACTCCACGCGCTGCGCGGGCGACGGCTGCTACGCGTCGGCGTGGGTGGCGGACCACGACTGCGCGGCCGTGAACTACTGCTGGCTGCGCTGACCGCCGGAAGCAGATCGGGCCGGAGGCAGATCGGGCCCGACCTGAATTCATCCTGGCGCGGATGCAGATCGGTCTCGTGCATGGGCCGGGTGGCCCGGCCGTTGGCTGGGTCCAACGCCGAGGACGACCCATCCGGAGGCGGATCGGGCCCGACCCCTTTTCATCCTGGTGCGGAGGCAG
>JAWKRQ010000094.1:0-24644 GCA_041389545.1 Myxococcota bacterium
GTGCGGGCCGCTCGCCGTCGCCCGGGGGCGGCGAGGCCTCGGCGCTTGCGGCGCAACGACCGGGGCGGGCGCGGTGACCCGCATCGGCCCGACCGGCACGGCCTGCTGCGCCACCGTCACCTCGACGCGCGTGCGCCCGGCGCGGTGCAGTGCGCGACACGCTGCCTCGTGCGCCAGGTTCGGCAGGTTGTTCTCCTCCGACAGGTGCGCGAGCACGAGGTGCGCGAGGCGCGGCGACGCCGCCGTGGTGATCAGCGCGCCGGCCTCCTCGTTGGACAGGTGCCCGTGGGCGCCGCGGACCCGCTGCTTGAGCCGCCACGGGTAGCTGCCCTCGAGCAGCATCTGCACGTCGTGGTTGAACTCGACGACGGCGACGTCCATCCGCGACACCTGCCGCTCGACGAGCCGCGTGGTGCGCCCGAGATCCGTGAGCACCCCCACGGTGACGCCGCGGTGGCCCACGAGGTAGGCGACCGGATCGACGGTGTCGTGGGGGACGGAGTACGGCTCCACCACCATCGCGCCGATGCGGAACGGCGCGCCGGAGACCACGGGCTGGAAGCGGCCGGGCGAGCAGCGGGCGTCGACCCGCGAGGCCGTGCCCCGGGTGGCGAAGAACGGGACGGGGCGCCCCTGGCGGTCGCGGAGCCGCTGGCTCAGCACCCGCGCGCCGCCCACGTGGTCGGTGTGCTCGTGGGTGACGAGCACGGCGTCGATGCGCGCGCGGGCGAGGCCCACCTGCTCGAGGCGCAGGAGCACCTGCCGGGCCGACAGCCCGCAGTCGACGAGCACGCCCGAGCGCTGGTCGCCGATGTAGGTGCAGTTGCCGCGCGAGCCCGAGGCCAGCGTGGCGACGATGACGTCCTGGTGGAACAGCAGGTCCAGGGGGGGGGCCGGGGCGGCGGGGAGGGAGCGGGGCGGGCGAGGCGAGGCGAGGCGATGGGAGGGGAGGGGAGGGGAGTGGACTTCAGCGGGGGTCGGCGACGCGGCGGCGCTGCAGCTCCTGGACATATCCCGCGGTGCGCGGGCTCGGGTCGCGCAGCCACGCGGCCTCGGCGAGCTGCAGCGCCAGGCCGAGGTCGCCCTGCTCCTCGGCGCGCACCGCGAGCGTGACGAGCTCGCGCGAGGTGCCGGCTGGCGCGTTGGGCCACACGCGGCGCTGGACGAGGGTGGGCAGCGGGTTGAGCTGGCGGACGATGTCGCGGGCCAGGTCGGCGTGGGCCTGGTTGCGCGCCTGGCGCCGGAACCGCAGGAAGGGCGTGGGCTGCTGCCAGGCGGTCGCGGCGTCCTGCCGCCCCGCGCCGATGAGGCTCGCGAGCACGCGCTCCTCGTCGGACACCTGGACGACGGCGTGGGCGCGCGCCTCGACCCGGGTGCGCCGGCGGGCGCCCTCGGGGCCGGCCTCCTGCTCGAGCGTCCAGACCATGTCGTCGCCGCAGCCGAGCAGCTCGACCCGCACCGGTGCGCGCGGGTCGACCACCAGGTACGAGCTGCGCGGCAGCTCCAGGGCCAGCGCGTCGGCCGTGGCCTGGCAGGCGCGCTCCCCCGCCACCACGGCGACCCGGTCGTCGGCGATCGCCACGGCCGGCGCGGGGGGCACCTCGAGGCGCACGGTCGCCCGGCAGGCGGACGACCCCAGCGCGATCGCGAGGATCGCGGCCGGACCCGGGCGCAATGGCCGGCAGCGCGGGCGCATGGGACAGCATACCGCAGCAGGGAGGCGGGACGGGGTAGGCTCCCCCGCGAGGAGGTCGGTTGGCGCTCAGGATCGGGATCAGCACGGGGGGAGGGGACGCACCGGGGCTCAACGCGGTGATCCGCGCGTTCGTCAAGCACGGGTGCCGCGACCTCGATCTCGAGGTGATCGGGATCGAGGACGCCTTCGACGGCCTGCTGTGCGAGCCGCGCCGCCTGATGCCCCTCGACCTCAAGTCGTGCCAGGGCCTGCTGCACCGCGGCGGCACCATCCTCGGGACCACCAACCGCGGCGACCCGTTCGCCTACCCGACCCCCTCGGGGCCGATCGACCGGTCGCGCGACCTGGCCGCCGCCGCGCGAGAGGCCGGCCTGCAGGGCATCGTCTGCATCGGCGGCGAGGGCACCCAGGGCATCGCGCTGCGCCTGATGCGCGAGACCGGGCTGCCCGTCATCGGCGTCCCGAAGACCATCGACAACGATCTGGGCGCCACCGACGTGACCTTCGGCTTCGCCTCCGCCGTCGACGTGGCGACCGAGGCGCTCGACCGGCTGCACACCACCGCCGAGTCCCACGAGCGCGTGATGTTCCTCGAGGTCATGGGGCGCGACACCGGCCACATCGCGCTCCACGCGGGCATCGCCGGCGGCGCCGACGTCATCCTGCTCCCCGAGCTGCCCTACGACCCGGAGCGCGTGGCGGCCAAGATCCAGCAGCGCATCGATCTGGGCCGGCCGTTCACCATCGTGGTCGTCGCCGAGGGCGCCGTGCCGAACGACTGCACCTCGCTCGACCTCCGCCAGCGCCACGCGCGCATCCACGAGGGTGGGGGCGCGGCGTCGCTCGCCGTGTCGCGCCTGCGGGCGCACTGCGCGGCCGAGATGCGCGTCACCGTGCTCGGCTACCTGCAGCGCGGCGGCTCGCCCATCCCGCAGGACCGCATCCTGGCGACGCGCTTCGGCGTGGCGGCGGCCGATCTCGTCGCGCAGGGGCGCTGGGGCGAGATGGTGTGCCTGCGCAACGGCCAGGTCATCGGCGTCTCCATCGAGGAGGCGGTCCGCTCGCTGCGGACCGTCGACCTCGACGGCGAGCTGGTGCGCGTGGCGCGGGCCACCGGCATCGAGCTCGGCGGCTGACTACGGCAGCGACAGGTGGAGCGTCTCGAGCTCCGGGTCGGCCGCGATGTCGGCCTCGGTGAAGCGGATGGGCCGCATCTGCGTCTGCGCGTACAGCGCTGTCTGGTCGGTGAAGTGCGGCGACTCGGGGTTCTCGCTCTGGCTGTACACCATGATGCGCGGCCTCGGGCCCGTCGTCGGTGAAGCGCATCGCCATGACCCAGCTGTTGCCGGAGTTGACGTAGTAGCCGCCCGTCGTCAGCCCGGTGGACGGGTTGACCACGTCGCCCACGTCGCTCTGGGCGGTGAAGGGCAGCTCGGTGTTGTTGCGGTTGTCGTACGTCGAGATGGAGATGAGCCCCTCGATGTAGTTGCCGCCGAGCCGCGGGAAGCGCTGGTCGCCTTGAGCGTGAACTGCACGTCGCGCAGCGGCGCGTCGAGCGGCAGGCCGGCCTCCTGCAGCCGGCAGACCGCGGCCGCCAGCGACTGCAGCGCCAGGTCGCCGTCCGCCGTGGGCGCCACGAGCTGGTTCGGCGTGAAGATGGGGTTGGTCGGGTCGAACGTGTCGGCGTACAGCGCGCCCTGCTGGCCGAGGTCCTCGAGCCCGTGCAGGTCGCTGCCGACGAACTCGCGCCAGATGTGCGAGCCCACGCTGTCGACGCCCGACCGGCCGTCCCGGCCTGCAGCACGGTGCAGGCCTCGGTCACGTCGACGCTGCGCGTCTGCCCGTCGAGCACCACGTCCACCGGGTCCACCTGGTCCTTGCACCGGTCGAGCACCTGCTGGCGCAGGTCCTCTTCGATGGACGCGCGCGCTGAGAGCGCCGCGGCCTGCAGCTCGTCGAGCGTGAACTTGCCGTCCTCCCCCGAGGCCGAGCCAGCACCCGTCTCGATGAGGAACCGGTTGTTCATCTTGGTGCGCGGGGTGCGCGGCGTGCCCGTCGGCCCGTAGAGCATCGGGTAGCCGGTGAGCGGCTCGGCGGGGTTGGCGAGCCAGTAGTTCTCGTTGCTGTTGCTCACGAAGTCCCGGCGGAGCAGGCGCGGCGCCTCCTCGTAGGGCACGGCGCCGGGCAGCACCGAGCGCGGGTCCTCGACCCAGGTGTAGACGGGGTCGTTGCCGTCGGCCATGATCACGCCGTAGCCGGCGAAGATCTTGGCCACCGGGTCGGTCGCGGCGTAGGTCGCGTAGGCGGCCTCGGCCTCGGGCGACAGGTTCGGGGTGGCGGCCGAGTCGAGGTACATCGCGGTGCCCTCGGCGTCGGTCATCATGGTGTGGACCCAGGGGATGCCCTGGAACTGCTGGTGGCTGAGCTCGAAGCTCTCGCGGTCGGTCGCGCGGTCCATCCCGCCGAAGCTGCCCATCAGCCCGAGGTTGTTCTCGTTCACGTCGCGCCAGGTGTAGGCGTGGGCGGCCGACCAGCCGACGATCGGCGCGTTGAACACGGGGCCGTACTGCGAGCGGTAGAGCGTGCGGCGCTGGGTGGTGAGCGTGCCGTCGGGCTGGCGCACCTCGATCTCGTAGTCGGTCGGCTCCATCTCGACGGGCTGGTCGTCGAACAGGTAGACGGTGGGGTCCGACGCGTCGAGGGTCAGCTGGTAGGCGACGAACCGCGGCGTGTTCGAGACGGTGTGCGTCCAGGCGACGTTGTCGTTGAAGCCCATGTTGACGATGGCCGAGCCGATGAGCGACACGCCGTAGACGTTGACCTCGCCCGGGACCGTGAGCTGCGACTCCCACCACTGCAGCTCGCCCTGCGACGGGAAGTGCGTGTTGGACAGCAGCATGCCGTGGCCGTTCTCGCTCTTGTCGGCGCCGAGGGCCCAGCCGTTGCTGCCGATGGGCAGGTCGCGGAACGGCTCCAGCACGTCGACGGGCGGCGGCGGCGCCTGGGCGGGCTGCGCGGAGCGGCGGCTGGCGGGCGGGGTGGCGGCGCCGACCTCGCGGACGAGGTTGTAGCCCGAGCCGAGCTGCCCCAGGTGCAGGTAGTACGCCAGCAGGTCGATGTGGGTGATGGGGACGAGCCACTCGGCGTCGCGGCAGCGCGGGTCGATCTGCGCGCTGGGGGTGTCCTCGAGGTAGCGGTCGTAGCCGGCGGCGAAGCCCACCAGCACCTGCTGCTGGTCTTCGGGCAGCGTGAGGAAGCCCTCCTCGGCGTAGCGGAAGACGCGCAGGCCGAGCCAGCCGAAGTCGGTGTCGATGTTGACGTTGTCTTCGCCCGGGCCGAAGTACTTCGCGCGCTCGCTGCGCACCTTCACGATCTGGTCGGAGAAGGTGCAGAGGTGGTCGCGGGCGAGCGCCCAGCCCATGCCGTAGGCGGCGCTGCCGAGGTCGTCGCCGAGGATGTGGGGGACGCCGTACGCCGTGGTGCGGACGTCGACCTCGTAGGGCCCGACCTGCACGTCGTAGGGGTCCGCCGTGCCGTCGGGGACGGTGGCGGTGTCGGACGGCTCGTCCTTGTGGCAACCCATCGCCATGGCCAGCACCGTGAGCCAGCACTTCACCGCGCACCTCCGAGCGAGCCCCGTAACCCGCTCCCATGCCAGCGCGGCCGCTCGACAGGCTGTTCACCGGGACGGGAGCGCGGCGGCCCCCGTCACCTCCAGGAAGCCCCGCACGCCGACCGTGTCGGCGGTGGTCCGCACGGCATAGAGGTGCTCGAGCCGCTGGGGCAGCGCATACGTCGCGGCCAGGCCCCCGCGGATCTTCAGCCGGTCGGCCACCGCGACCCCCACCGCCACGCCCGCCTCGGCGAACACGGTGTCGCCGCGGGTGACGGGCACGCTGCGCCCGCCATCGAGCACGTTCGGCAGGTACACGCCCGACGCCACGTCCTCCCAGCTGCGGTACCCCGCACTCCCGGATGGATCGACGACCAGCCGCACGTCGTCGCTGCGGAGGGCCACCAGCTCGGAGCCCGCGCTGGCCGTCACCGTGCGCGCCGGCGCGACGCGCAGGTCCTTCGCCCAGGTCGTCCCCGCCTCGTCGACGACGTCGATCCGCACCGGGAGCTCGTGGTCGTAGGCGATGCGCAGCCAGGGCGCGAAGGCGCCGCGGTCGGTCGAGAACGCCGCCGCCAGCCGGACCGCGGCGCCGCCGGGCGCCGGCCCGCGGTGGCCGTTGCGGGCCGTCCACAGGTTGCGGCCGGCGCTCGGCGTGCGGACGGCCGCGTCGAGCCGCCACACGGCGCGCTCCCCGGCCGCCCGCGACACCGGCGCGCCCGCCACGCCGAGCCAGAGTCCCTCGAGGCCGCCGGCGCGGATCACCTGCTGCCCGGCAGGCTCGCCCGCGAGGTACGAGCCCGTGCCGGATGCGGGGTCGAGCCGCATCTCGCGGGTGTGGGCGTAGGCGAGGTGCAGCGAGGGCGTGGTGTCGAGCGCGAGCGTCGCGGCGAGCCCGGGGACGAGCCCGAAGCTCGCGAACAGATCGAGGTCGTGCCGGCTGACGACGCGGTCGGCGACGCGCTCGCCGGCCTCCTCGAGCCCGCCCGCCTCCCGCGCGCCGGTGTAGCGCAGGCCGGCCACCCCGCTGCGGGGCGGCGGCAGCTCGGTGACCTCGGCGGCCCAGGCCGCGCCGGCCCACACGAAGAACAACGCCCCTCCACGCGGCTGACCCTACGCGGGCGCTCGGGGGGCGTCAACCGTCGCGCAGGCCGTACTCCTTCATTTTGATCTGCAGCGACTTGCGGCTGATCCCCAGCCGCCGCGCCGCGCGCGTCACGTTGCCGTCCTCCGCCTCGAGCACCCGCTGGATCCGCGCCCGCTCGAGCCGGGCGGTGTGGACGCGCACGTACTCCTTGAGGTCGAGCTCCTCGGTGTCCTCGGGCCCCGAGGGCGCGCCGCCGCCGCCCCGGAGGCCCGGCAGGTCGGCGAGCGTGATGGTGTCGCCCTCCGCGAGCAGCACCGCCCGCTCGACGAGGTTCTCGAGCTCGCGGATGTTGCCCGGCCACGGGTGGGCGAGCAGCGCGGCCATCGCCTCGGGCGCGACGTGGTGGACGGTCTTGCCGAGGTGCCGCTCGAACCGCTTCAGGAAGTGCTCGGCGAGCAGCGGGATGTCGTCGACCCGCTCGCGCAGCGGCGGCAGCTGGATGGGGAACACCGACAGCCGGTAGAACAGGTCGCGGCGGAAGGTGCCCTCGTCGGAGGCGCGCATCAGGTCGACGTTGGTGGCGGCGACCACGCGCACGTCGATGGCGATGGGCCGCAGCCCGCCGACCCGGTCGATCTGGCGCTCCTGCAGCGCGCGCAGCAGCTTCACCTGCATGTCGCGCGGGAGCTCACCGACCTCGTCGAGGAACAGGGTGCCGCCCGCGGCGAGCTCGAAGCGGCCGGGCTTGCTGCCGACGGCGCCGGTGAACGCGCCGCGCTCGTAGCCGAACAGCTCGGCCTCGAACAGCGACTCGGGGATGGCGCCGCAGTTGATCTGGATGAACGGCCCCCGGCGCGGTCGGACTGGTCGTGGAGCGCGCGGGCCACGAGCTCCTTGCCCGTGCCGGACTCGCCCGTGATCAGCACGGTGGTCGGGCTCGCCGCGACCTTCGCCACGAGCCGCTCCAGCTCGCGCATCACGGGCGTGTCGCCGACGATGCCCGAGGAGGGCACGCCATCGTGCTCGCTCGGCGCCTCGGGCAGCACGCGCCGGGCGTTGCGCTCCTCGGTGGCGAGCGCCTTGCCGATGACGTTCTGCAGCTCGTCGCGGTCGAAGGGCTTCGTGACGTAGTCGAAGGCGCCGGCCTTGAGCGCCTCCACCGCGGTCTCGACGGTGCCGTGGGCGGTGATGAGGATGACGGGCAGGCCGGGCTGGTGCTGCTGGACCCAGCGCAGCAGCTCCATGCCGTCCACCACCGGCATCTTGAGGTCGGTCACGACGAGGTGGAACACGTCCTGGCCCAGCCGCTGGATGCCGGCCGCGCCGTCCTCGGCGGTCTCGACCTCGTGGCCCAGGCGCTTGAGCTGCGCCTGGAGGACCTTGCGGATCGACGGCTCGTCGTCGACGATGAGGATGCGCCGGCTCATGGTTCCGTGTACAACGCTCCACCCGGGGCTGGCGATCGGCGCCGCGCCGGGTCGGGACCATAGCAGGAGCGCGGGATGCGGTTGCGGGACGGCGTGGCGGGGGCGTTGCTGCTGTGGGGAAGCGCGGCGACGGCGGCGCCCGCGCCCGACTTCGCGCTGGCCGACACCGCCGGGCGCCAGGTCTCGCTGTCGTCGCTGCGGGGCCAGGTCGTGCTGGTGGCGTTCTGGGCCACCTGGTGCGGCCCGTGCAAGGAAGAGCTGCCCCACCTGCAGCAGCTCTACGCCGCCCACCGCGACGAGGGCTTCACCGTCCTCGCCGTCTCCACCGACGACGCGCGCACCGCCGGCCGGGTGGCGAGCTACGTCGCCCGCATGGGCTACACCTTCCCGGTGCTGCTCGACCGCGACGCCGCCGTGGTCAGCGCCTACGACCCGGCCAAGACGCTGCCCCATGCAGTGCTGATCGGCCGCGACGGCGAGGTGATCCGCCGCACCATGGGCTACCAGCCGGGCGACGAAGCGGCGCTCGCGGCGGCGGTGGTCGAGGCGCTGACGGGATCGTGACGGGCGGCGCGCCTACCGGGGGAGGCGCAGCTCGAAGGTGGTACCGCGCGCTTCGTCGGAGGCGGCGAGCACGAGCGTGCCGCTGTGGGCCTGCGCGATCTCGCGGGCGATGAACAGGCCGAGGCCGAGGCTCTGGCGGCGCGAGCGGCGGTCGTGGACGCGGAACGGCTCGAACAGGTGGGCGCGGAGCGCCTCGGGGATGGGCGCGCCGCGGTTGTGGATCCGCACCGTCGCCACCTGGTCGTCGGCGCCGACGGTGACGGTGACGGGCCCGCCGCGCTCCCCGTGGTGGACGGCGTTGGCCGCGAGGTTCGACAGCAGCTGGTGCAGCCGCTCGGGATCCCAGCGGCCCTGCACGGGCTCGCCAGCGACCGTGACCTGCGCGTCGGGGTGGGCGTGCCCCAGCTCCTCGGCGACGGCGCGGCAGGCGGCGAGCAGGTCCACCGGCTCGGGCGAGACGGCGAGGCCGTGGCCCACCCAGGCGTGGGTGAAGTCGATGAGCACGTCGAGCAGGCCCGCCATCCGCCGCACGCCCTGCTGCATCTGGGCGCCGAGCTCGGTGGTGCGGTCGGGCGGGAGCGCGCCCGTGGACAGCGCGCCCGCCATGGCGCCGAGCGCGTTGAGCGGGTTGCGCAGGTCGTGACCGACGACGGCGAGCATCCGCTCGCGCAGCTGCGCCTGGTCCTGCAGCTCGGAGCGGTCGAGGGCGAGGGCGGCCTGGTCGGCCAGGGCCGACAGCAGCCACTCGTCGTGGTCGTCCGGGCGGCGCGCCGGATCGACGTCGACCGCGAGCAGGCCCTGGACCCGGCCGCCGATCACGAGCGGCACCGCCAGGCACCGCTCCACGTCCAGCACCGTGGCCAGGGGGCCGTCGAGGCTGCCGTCCGAGCAGACGCGCTCGGGCACCTCGGGCAGGCCGTGCGCCGCCACCACCCGCAGGTCTCCGTCGGGCTCGAGCAGGCCGAGCACGGCGCGGGACGCGTCGAGCAGCTCGGTGGCGCGGCGTGCGGCCAGGGCGAGCACCTCGGGGGTGCTGTGCACCATCGTCAGCTGGCGGGTGACCTCGCTCAGCTTGCGCAGCTGGACCTGGCGCTCCACCTCAGGCCCCGACCAGCTCGATGCCGTTGCCGGTGATGGCGAAGGCGTGGGGCTCGAGGGGGTGGGGGGTGCCGCGGGCCTTCACGATCCGGAGGGTGCGCGTGGGGGTCGGCTGCAGCTCCACGTCGAGGACCAGGAACGTGTCGCACAGCGCCGAGTAGCGGGCGTCTTCGTTGCGGAGCCCGCCCTGCGCCGTCAGCTCGAGGGTCATGAGCGTGTTGATGCCGGCGCTGCTGAAGTGCTGGCTCAGCGCATAGAGGTAGGCGTGGAACCGCTGCTTGTCGTCGGCCGCCGTGGCGAGGTCGCCGAGCGCGTCGATCACCACGCGGTGGACGTTGCCAGCTGCGGCCCGCTGGAAGAGATCGACCAGGATGCTGTCGATCTGCAGCTCCACCGGCGAGACGTACTTGAAGTCGATGCCGGTCAGGTCGTCGTCGGTCGCGCCGAGCGTGCGGAAGGAGCGGGCCAGCTGGCTCGGGTTCTCCTGGAAGTTCAGGTAGATCGTGCGCTCGCCGGCGCGCGCCGCCGCCAGGGCGAACATCGCCGACAGCGTGGTCTTCCCCGACCCCGTCGGACCCGCGACGAGCGTGGCCGTGCCCCGCGGCAGGCCGCCGGAGAGCAGCCGGTCGACGCCCTCCACCCCGCTCGGAACGCGATCGATGGCGATGCTGTAGTCCGCCAGCACCTCGGGGGAGGTGAGGCGGGGGAACACGTCGAGGCCGCGATCGGTGATCCGGAAGTGGTGGAGCCCCTCGAGGTAGGCGCTGCCGCGCAGCTTGAGCACGCGCAGGTACCGCTCGTCGCGGGCGGTCGTCTTCACGCGCTTGAGCTCGACGATGCCGTCGGCCACGGCGAACTCGGGGAACGAGGCCAGGTGCGTGTCGTTGTACTCGCCGAGCAGGAAGACGGTCGTGGCGTAGGCCGTGAGCAGGCCCGCGGCCTCGTACAACATCCGCCGCATCTCGGGGATGGAGGTCGACAGATCGTGGATGGCCTTGAACGAGTCGATGATGATCATCTGGGGCGACAGCGCCGTGATGATCTCGGTGAGCTTCGGGACCACCGCCGCGACGCCGCGCTCTGCCAGGTCGTCGCCGATGCTGTCGTAGATGATGTGCTCGCCGAGCACGTCGGCGTCGAAGAAGTCGAACTGCTCGAGGTAGCGCACGATCTTGTCGAGCGGCTCCGACAGCGTCGTGAGGTAGACGATGGGCCGGTCGCTCGACACGTTGGCGAACGCCAGGCGCTCGGCGAGGATGGTCTTCCCCGATCCCGGCTCGCCCATGAGGATGTTGAGCGAGTGCAGCGGGAAGCCGCCGCCCAGGATCTGGTCGAGCTCCTTGCTCCCGGAGGTCAGGCGCTCGAGGCGCTCGAGGCGTTCGCGGTCTTCTGGTTGCAACGTGGGCCTCGTCAACTGCCCCCCGGCGGATCCGGGACCAGCCGTCGGACCGTATCCAGCAGCTGGGGTTCGGAGACGGGCTTGCGCAGGAAGGCGTCGGCGCCGGCCTCCTCGGCCCGAGCGGAGGCGGAGAGCATGGAGAGCACCACCACCTTGACCGCGCGGAGCGCGGGGTCGGCCTTGAGATCGCGGCACAGCACCAGCCCGTCCCGCTTCGGCAGGAGGATCTCGGTGATGATCAGGGACGGCGGGCGCTCACGGACGCGCGCAAAGGCTTCCGCCGGATCGGGCGTGGTCTCGATCCGGTACCCTGCGCGCCCGAGGAAGGCCGTGACGAGGTCGCGCACGCGACCGTCGCGCTCCACGAGCAGGATGTCCAGCCCGTCACCCACCGGAACCCCGCGGATGCCGCCGTCAGTGAGGTAAGCAGCCGGAGTGCCTTCGGCTACCCGGATGTCAGGACGGCCGCGACGCCTGGCGAGCCGCGCGGCGGGCGGCGCGGCGAGAGGCCTTGCGGCGGCGCTTCTCGGCGAGGCGCTGCTTCAGGCGCTTCTTCTCGCCCGGCTTCAGGTAGAAGCTGTTCTTCTTGATGTCCTTCCGGATGCCCTCGCGCTCCACCTTGCGCCGGAAGCGGCGGAGGGCCTTCTCGAACGGCTCGTTCTCGCGGACGGTAACCAGGATCACGTCACGTTCTCCTCTCCCGGTCGCCCGGGTCCGGGCGCACGTAGCCCAGCACCGGACGACACGCCAGTCCTTCAGAGTACCACGGACAGGGTGGTGCCGTAGTACAACATGGTGTGGAGCCCGCCTTCGACCTGCCACAGGACGCGGCTGCCCAGATCGGCGCGGAGCGCGACGTTCACGTCGACGAGCGGGTAGACCCGGGGCACCCGCTTGTCGGAGTCGGCGGGCACGCCGTCGAGGTAGCGCTTGTACGACGGGTTGCCCTGGGCGTCGGGGCCCCAGCGGTCGAGGCGGCCGACGAGGACGCCCGCGCCGAGGCCGCCGCCGGCGAGCAGCGAGGCGCCGAAGCGGCCGCCCGTCTCCGAGGTGCGCACCAGGTGGGCCTCGTAGGCGTAGTTGGCGCCGAGCGTGACGAGCCCGAGCGCCGCCGACGGCGCCAGGTACTCCCCGTCGAGGTGCTCGGCCGGCTGCTCCACGTCGTCCCAGTAGCCGTCGCCCACGGCGGCATCGACCCACTCGGCGTAGAACTGGCCGTTGCTCGTGGGGCCGCGCAGGCCGTACTCGAGGCCCAGCGCCGTGCCACGGATCCGCGGCCGGGGCTCGATGTAGGCCCAGTCCTGGTCGTCGTCGTCGAAGAACCAGACGTCGAGGAGGCTCTTCGGCACCGACACGCGGCGCAGGCGCAGGCCGAAGGTCATGTCGTAGCCGCGATCGTGGCGCGGGGTCGGCGCCGCGGCCTCGAACGGGTAGGCGAGGGGGTGCGTGGGATCGTCGCCGTAGCCGTCGTCGGCGAGCTTGCCGGCCCAGGCGGGCGCGGCCCACGACGCCAGCGTCACTGCCAGCCCGACCATGGATCCTCCCTGCGCCCCAGTGCTACGGAGGCGGGGGACGACTGTCAAGCGCGGGAGCCGGGCGGATGGCGGTGAGTGCGGTGGAGCGGGCGCTGAAGGCGGGCATCGAGCCGGTCTACGTGATCCTCGGCGCGGCTGCGCCGCTGGTGGAGCAGGCTCGCGCGGCGGTCACGGCGGCGGTGCTGCCGTCGGTCGGGCTGCCGGCGTTCAACCACGCGAAGTACCGCGCCGCCGACCCGGGCGCCGAGGCGGCGTTCATCGGGGCGCGAACCCTGCCCATGATGGCCGACCGGCGGCTGGTGGAGCTGCGCGACCTCGAGGTGGCGCCGAACGAGGTGTTCGAGGCCCTGGTGTCCTACCTCGCCGACCCATGCCCCACCGCGGTGCTGCTGGTCACCGGCCTCGGCTTCCCCAAGGTCGAGAAGGGCGGGAGCAACTGGGGCACGCGCGTGCGCAACGCGATGAAGAAGTCGCGCGGCGTGCTCGTGACGATCGGCGCCGACGACGCGCGGCCGGCCAAGTTCGCCGCCGACGCCGCGGCGCGCCTGGGCAAGCGGCTCGATCCGCGCGATGCCGAGCTCCTCATCGAGCTGACCGGCCCCGACCTCGGGCGGCTCGAGCAGGAGGTGGCGAAGCTCGCGCTGTACGTCGGCGACGCCCCACAGGATCGACGCGGGCGCCATCGTCGCCGCCACCTCCGCCGTCGCCGAGGCCGTCATCTGGGACCTCACCGCCGGCCTGGCCGCCCGCGACGCAGGGCTGGCCCTCGGCGCCCTGCACCGCCTGGAGGGCTCGGGCGAGGACCCGCACAAGCTGCTCGGCATGGTGGTCTGGCAGATGCGGGAGCTGCTGCGCGCGGCCGAGCTCGTGGCGGCCGGTGCCAACGACAAGCAGGTCACGAGCCGGGTGCGCATCCGCTGGGATCTGCTGCGCAAGGTGCGCCCGATGGTGGCCTCGGGCGGGTTCCCGCAGCCTGCGGAGCTCCTGCGCCGCCTGGCCACGGCGAACCGCCAGATGAACAGCCACAAGGCCGGGTCGGCGCGGATCCTGGAGGGCCTCGTGCTCGAGATGCTCGACGGGAAGCTGCGGCGCCCGCCGCCCGTCCCGCGGCCGCGCTAGCGGCGTCCCCGGAGGCCCGGGAGGCTCGGGCGGATCCGCATGGTGGGCGGGTCGTCGGTGGCCTCCTGCACGTGGCGCACCATGAACAGGTTCTGCGGCAGGTCGATGCCCTGGCGCGCCAGCGCGTCCATGCACCGCGGCCGGTTGCCCGTGGGGACGTGGACGCCGAGCACGCTGCCGTCGGTGCCCGTGCCCGTCTCCTTGAAGACGAACACGTCCGACAGGATCACCACGTCGCCCTCCATCCGCTGGACCTCGGTGACGTGCGTGATCTTGCGGCTGCCGTCGCGCAGGCGCGAGACCTGCACGATGTACTGGATGGCGGACACGATCTGCTTGCGGATGACGAGGACGGGCAGGTCGAGGCCCGCCATCAGCGCCAGCGTCTCGAGGCGGGAGATCGCGTCGCGCGGCGTGTTGGCGTGCAGGGTGGTCATCGAGCCGTCGTGGCCGGTGTTCATCGCCTGCAGCATGTCGAGGGCCTCGGCGTTGCGGCACTCTCCGACCAGGATCCGCTCGGGGCGCATCCGCAGCGCGTTGACCACGCAGTCGCGGATCGACACGGCGATGGGGTTGTCGATCGACGCCTTCTTGGACTCGAGCCGCACCACGTTGCGCTGCAGCAGGCGCAGCTCCGCGGCGTCCTCGATGGTGACGACGCGCTCGCCCTCGGGGATGAACTGCGACAGGGCGTTGATGAGGGTCGTCTTGCCGGAGCCCGTGCCGCCGGACACCACGATGTTCTGGCGGGCCTTGACGATCGCCGCCAGGAACCGCGCCATCTCGGGCGACAGCGATCCGCGGTCGACCATGTCGCCGAGCGCCATCTTGTGGCGTCCGAACTTCCGGATCGTGATGCTCGGGCCGTCCAGCGTGCAGGGGGGCACGGCGACGTTGACGCGGGAGCCGTCGGGCAGGCGCGCGTCGACGAGCGGGTTGTTCGCGCCCACGTCCCGGCCGAGCGGGCGGACGATGCGGCGGATGACCCGCTCGACGTGCGCGTCGTCGAGGAACTTGTGCCCGGTCTCGACGAGCTTGCCCGCGCGCTCGATGTAGATCACGTACGGGCCGTTGACCATGACCTCGCTGATCTCGGGGCGGTTCAGGAACCGCTCGATGGGGCCGTAGCCGAACAGCTCGGCCATCACGAGGTCGGCGAAGACCTGCGGCGCGAACTCGCCGAGCTGCAGCTGGCCGCCCTTCGCCATCGACGCGATCGCGTTGCGGGCGCGCTCTTCGCGCTCGGTCGTCCGATCGATGTCGACGTTGAGGGGATCGGTGATCCGCAGGAGCTTGGTGCCGAGCGTCTCCGCCATCTGCAGCACCGTCTTGAGGTGCCAGGCGTGACGCGGGTCGATCACCCCGCGCTGCGGCGGGACCTCGTCCGGCTCGTCGGAGAGCGGCAGCTCGAGTGCGCCCCAGTCCCTCACGGCGTGCGCTCGAGCTCGGCCACGATGCGCGCGCGGGCGCCCTCGTCGAGCGGGTGGAACGCCACGCCCACGCCGCGCAGCGCGCGCGGCACCAGCCGGCCCTGGCGCGACCAGCGGACGGTCGCGCCCACCACGAGCTGATCGGCGGGCGCCGGGCCGAAGACCAGCACGAGCTCGATCTCCGTGTCGGGCGGCGCCACGACGCCGGCCAGGAACAGCCCGCCGAGGCTCAGATCGAGCGCGACGCGCTCCTCGTCCTCGCCCACGACGCGGACCACCCAGCGCCCCCGCTTGCGCACCATGTGGCGCGACGGGAGGGGAGCCTCCTCGGGCGGCTCGGTGTCGAGCCCTTCGTACGTCGGTTCGAGCCCTGGGTCACTCGTCACGCCACACCTGCCCCGGACGATGCGGCAGCGCACGAACGCGCTCGCCTGCATCTCCCATCGGCCGGCCGGGCGCCCCGGGCCGTCTCGGCAGGGTTTCGCCCTGCCGGAGCGCTACTTCTTCTTGGCGCTCTTCGACTTCGGCTTGGCCTTGGCCTTGGCCTTCGCCTTGGGCGGCGGCGCCTCGGCGGCCGGGGTGCGGGCGGTCGCGACCGCGGAGGTCAGGCGCGCCACGCGGCGGGCGGCCTGGTTGCGGTGGATGACGCCCTTGGTCACCAGCCGCTGGATGGTGCTGATGGCGGAGCGCAGGCTGCCGTCGACCTCACCCGCCTCGGCGCCGGCCGAGATCTTGGTGCGGAGGTCGGCGATCGAGTTCCGCATCCGGGTGCGGTAGGCGCGGTTCCGCGTGCGACGCTTGAGGGACTGGGTGGCGCGCTTCGCGGCGTCCTTGTGGTTGGCCAAGGTTCGACTCCGGCTGACATTCGAGGTTCGGCGGCCCTGGCGCCGACGAAGGCGATGGGGCGACGGGCCCCCCTATTCGGTGCACGGACCCGCTGCAAGCCAGCTGACGCGCGGCGCCGGACAGCTTACAACGGCTGCTCGACGGCAACCCCTGGAGCGCTGGTGGACCGCCGCAGTCGGATCCGCAACTTCGCGATCATCGCCCACATCGACCACGGCAAGTCGACCCTCGCGGATCGGCTGCTGCAGCGGACGGGGGCGGTGAGTGACCGCGAGATGAAGGCCCAGCTGCTCGACTCGATGGACATCGAGCGGGAGCGAGGCATCACGATCAAGGCCCAGACCGCCTCGCTGCGGTACCTGCGGCCCGACGGAGAGCTCTACGAGCTCAACCTCATCGACACGCCCGGCCACGTCGACTTCACCTACGAGGTGAGCCGCTCGCTCGCGGCCTGCGAGGGCGCGCTGCTCGTGGTCGACGCCACGCAGGGCGTCGAGGCGCAGACGCTCGCGAACGTGTACCTCGCGCTCGAGGCGAACCTCGAGATCATCCCGGTCATCAACAAGGTGGATCTCCCGTCGGCCGAGCCCGACAAGGTGATCGCCCAGATCGAGGACGGGATCGGGCTCGACGCGTCGGGGGCGATCCTCGCCTCGGCGAAGACCGGCATCGGCATCGAGGAGGTGCTCGAGGCCATCGTCGAGCGGGTGCCCCCGCCGAAGGGCGAGCTCGAGGTGCCGCTGCGCGCGCTCATCGTCGACTCGTGGTTCGACAGCTACGTCGGCGTCGTCATGCTCCTGCGGGTGTTCGAGGGGCGGGTGGCGGTGGGCGATCGGGTGCGCCTGATGGCGACGGGCGCGCGCTACGAGATCCAGAAGCTCGGCGCGTTCATGCCGGCGGCCGTCAACCGCGACGTGCTCGAGGCGGGCGATGTGGGCTTCTGCATCGCCAACATCAAGGAGATCCGCGACGCGCGGGTCGGCGACACCGTCACGCTCGCGGTGGGCGGGGCCACCGAGCCGCTGCCCGGCTTCCGCGAGGTCAAGCCGATGGTGTGGTCGGGGATCTACCCCGTCGACTCGAGCGACTACGAGAACCTGCGCGACGCCATCGACAAGCTCAAGCTCAACGACTCCGCGATCCGCAGCGATCCCGAGGTGTCCGACGCGCTGGGGCTCGGCTTCCGCCTCGGCTTCCTCGGCCTGCTGCACATGGAGATCGTGCAGGAGCGGCTCGAGCGGGAGTACGACCTCGACCTCATCATCACGGCGCCGTCCGTCGTCTACCGGGTGCTGCGCAAGGACGGCTCGGAGATCGAGATCCGCAGCCCGTCCCAGCTGCCGCCGCTGCAGGAGATCGAGTCGATCGCCGAGCCCATCTCGCGGCTCACCATCTACTGCCCCGAGGAGCACATCGGCGGCGTGCTCAAGCTGTGCGAGGAGCGGCGCGGCACGCAGGTGCAGTTCGACTTCTCCGCGCCTGGGCGGATCCAGCTCGTCTACGACATCCCGTACGCCGAGGTCGTCTACGACTTCTTCGACCGGCTGAAGTCGGTGAGCCGCGGCTATGCGTCGATGGACTACGAGATCCGGGAGTGGCGGGTCGACGACCTCGTGAAGGTCGACATCCTGCTCAACAACGAGCTGGTGGACGCGCTGTCGATCCTCTGCCACCGCACGCAGGCCCACGACAAGGGCGCGTCGCTCGCGCGCAAGCTGAAGGAGTTCATCCCCCGGCAGATGTACGAGGTGGCCATCCAGGCGGCGATCGGCTCGAAGATCGTCGCGCGCACGAACGTGAAGGCCATGCGCAAGGACGTCACGGCGAAGTGCTACGGTGGCGACATCTCCCGCAAGCGGAAGCTCCTCGAGAAGCAGAAGAAGGGGAAGAAGCGGATGAAGTCGCTCGGCTCGGTCGAGGTGCCGCAGGAGGCGTTCCTCGCGGTGCTGCGCGTGAGCGACGATTGAGCGACGGCGGGGTCGGCGACGCCTCGAGCGGCGCGGCGCCTCCGTCGGAAGGGCAGGGGGAGCCTGCGCCGCCGTCGCCGGGCCTGCCGGTGCGCGCCGTGGCCCAGCGGATGGCGTTCGGGGCCTGCGTGGGGCTCGCGCTCGCGATCGTGGCCGCGGGGGCCTGGGGCTTCCGGTACTACCGCGACGACCGCGCGCTCGACCGCATCGTGCGGATCGTCGCGCTCGACTGGCGCGACTTCGGAGAGGACGAAGCGCGGGCGCGGCTGGCCTACGAGTTCGACCGCGCGCACATCGGCCTGTGGGTCCGCGACGAGGACTGTGCGCTGCAGCGCGACGGCGATCGGCGGCAGGTGCGGTGCGCGTGGCGGGTCGACGTGCCCGTCCCCGGCACGCGGCGCCGGGTGCCGCTCGCGTTCCAGTCGCTGGCGTGGGTGGGGCCGGACGGGGCGCTCGGACCGTGAGGTGGGCCGAGCACGCGCCGTGGACTACAGTGGGGACCTTGCGCCGGATCGGCGCCGTGAGGACGAATCATGACCCGCAACCCCGTGACCCCTGAGGGCTACGCCGCTCTCATGGAGGAGCTGGCCCGCCTCCGAGAGGTCGTCAGGCCGCAGATCGTGCGCGACATCGAAGAGGCGCGCGCCCACGGTGACATCAGCGAGAACTCCGAGTACGAGGACGCGAAGGAGCGGCAGGCGCACTGCGAGGGCCGGATCCGCGAGGTCGAGCACCGGATCTCGACCGCCGAGGTCATCGACATCACCCGCATCCCCGTCCAGGACCGCGTGGTGTTCGGCGCGACCGTGACGATCGAGAACACCGACTCCGGCGAGACCCGCACCTGGCGGATCGTCGGGGAAGACGAAGCCAGCGTCGAGAAGGCGATGATCAGCTACAAGTCGCCGCTCGGGGCGGCTCTCATCGGTCGGCGCACCGGGGAGGAGGCCGTCGTGCCGGCCCCCGGCGGGCGGCAGACCTGGGAGATCCTCGAGGTCGAATACCGATGACGTCGGTGCCGGATGGCACCGCCAGCTCGGTGCCGGCGCGGCCGGAGCCGGAGACCTCGGAGCCCGTGCTGCCGCTGCGAGACCTCGATCGCGCGCTGGCGCCCGTCCGCCGGGTGGTGCAGTTCGCCACGTCGGGGGGGACGGTCCGCTACCTCGGCGCCAACCTGGCGCCACACCTCGCGCGGGCGGCGGGCCTCGAGCTGCCGCCCGAGCTCATGGCGTGGATCGAGGCGCTGCGCGAGTCGGTCGCCGGCTTCGACGCCGACGGCGTCGACGGGCGCCGGGAGCGCCTGTCGAAGATGTTCGCCGCCCTGGCGCGGATCGATCGGCTCGCCGGGCTGCCCGTGCCGCAGCGGCTGCGCCCCGTGCCGAAGATCTTCCAGATCGACGAGCCGGAGCCGGAGCCGGAGCGCGACGAGGGCGACCTCGCGCCGGCCTCCGCACCGCGCGACGAGCTCGACGAGTCCGACACCCGCGACGACGACCTCGACGACGAGGGGGAGGCGGAGGACGACGGGCCCGACGAGTTCTCGGGCGATCTCGGCCAGCCGCTGGCAGAGCTGCTGCAGCCCGAGCTGGCGGGGCCGCTGGCGGAGGCCGGGATCCTCGCCGTGCGCGACCTGCTGCTGTGGCGGCCGGGCGTGGCCGAGGAGCTGACCCCCATCCACGGCGCGGGCCGCGAGGTCCCCGAGGGCCGGGTGGCGGTCGGCGGCCGGCTGCACTGCGCCTTCACCGTCTTCCGGCGGGGCGAGGCGCCCGTGCGCGGCTCGGTGCTCGTGGGGGCGGGGCCGCTGCGCGTGCTGTGGGGCGAGCCCGCGCCGGCCGGCTGGCCGCGCCTCGACCGCAAGGTGGTGGTCGTGGGCAGCTTCGACGGCGCGCTGCTGCGCGACGGCGTCGTGACGCAGGCCGACGAGCACCACGTCCGGCAGCCCACCTGGGCCGTGCCGGGGGTCGACGATCGGCTGGTGCGCCAGGCGCTGGAGCTGCTGCAGCCCGGCATGAGCCAGATCCGCGACCCGGTGTCGACGGAGCTGCTGCGCGCCAAGCGGCTGCCCGCGCTCGGCGTGGCGCTGCAGCAGGCCCACGGCTGCGTGGGCGCGGCGGCGCGGCGGCGCCTCGCGCTCGACGAAGTCCTGCTCGCGCAGCTCGGCGCGGCGCTGCCCCGGGGCGGGGCGGCGCGCGACCGCGGCGTCGCCCACCAGGTGCTCAACGGCTTCGCCGGCCGCCTCGAGCGCATGCACGACCTGTCGCTGTACGACGACGCGCAGGCCCACCTGGAGGAGATCAAGCGCGATCTCCGCCGCCAGACCCCGATGCGCCGCCTCCTCACCGGCGAGGTCGGCGCGGGCAAGGGCGCATCGCGCTGCTCGCCGCCGGCATGGTGGCGGAGGCCAAGGGCCAGGTCCTCGTCCTGTGCGCCGACGCCGCCGAGGCCGAGGCCCGCTTCCTCCCAGCGAGCCCATCCTGCGCGATGGCGGTCTGGTCGCCCGGCTGGTCCTCGGCCCGCCCACGCGCGCCCAGCTCGACGCCGTGAAGCGCGGCGAGGTCCACGTCCTGTTCGGCACGCTGGACCTGCTGGCCCAGCCCGTCGAGTACCGTCGGCTCGGGCTCGTGGTCGCCGTCGAGCGCGAGGCGTTCGGCCGGGTCTGCGCGCTGCACGCCGCGCTGCCGGCGCCTCGCCCCGACCTGCTCGTCACCACGGCCATCCCCGTGGGCCCCCGCGTCCTGCTCACGGCGTACGCCGACCTCACCGTGTCGGTGGTCGTGGACCCGGAGCGCCGGCCCGCGCGCATCGTGCTGAGCCGGGCCGACGCCCGCGACGAGGTCTACGCCGAGGTCCGCGCCGCCGTGGCCCGCCGCGAGCAGGCGATGGTCATCTTCCCGATGGTGGAGGGCCGGGACGCGCTGGAGCTGCCCGATGCGGTGCGCCTGCTGCGCGTCCTCGAGGCCGAGGCCTTCGCCGGGCTCCGCCTGGGGCTGCTGCACGGCAAGATGACGCGCGAGGAGCGCACGCGGGTGAGCGACGATCTCGTCCACCGGCGCATCGACGTGCTCGTCTGCACCACCCGCGCCGAGGAGGGCCCGGCCGTGCCGGCGCTCTCGGTCATCGTCGTGGAGCAGGCCGATCGCGTCGACCAGTGGCGGCTGCACCGCATCATCGGCTACGCCTCCCGCTCGGCCGCAGAAGACCGCGCCAAGGCCTTCCTCGTGGTGGGCGAGGCCGCCGAGCCCGACGCCGCCGCGCGCATCGAGCGCGTGCTGTCGGCGCCGAACGGCTTCCACCTCACCGAGTCGCTGGTCGATCTCCGCGGCGTGGAGCGCGTGGTCGGCGGCCAGATCGCGCCGCTGCCCGCGCTGCGCTGGTTCGAGACGGCCTCCGACCTCGACCTGCTGCTGGCCTCCCGCGACGAGGTGCACCGCGTGCTGCGCGCGGATCCGGGGCTGCGGCGAGGCACCCACGCCGATCTCGGCCGGGAGCTGCGCGCCCGCTGGGCCAGGCTGTTCGGCGCGCACCCGGACTACGTCTGCCCGGTGGGCGAGGAGCCGCCGCCCGAGCCGCGGCGCCGGCGCCGCCGCCGGAGGCGCCGCCGCTAGAGGCCGAGCCGCTCCCGCAGGAAGCGCTCGATCCGCAGGTTGATGGTGTCGGGGTGCTCGACGATGGCGGCGTGGCTGGCCTCGGCGAGCACCAGCAGCTCGGAGTCGGGGATGGCGCGCGCCATCTCGAGGCTGCGGTGCAGCGGCGTGAACAGGTCGCGCTCCGACGCGAAGACGAGCACCGGCACGTCGATCTCCGGCAGCCGGTCCGACACGTCGTGCTCCGCCGCGAGCGACACCATCCGCAGGAACACGGCGGGGTCCATCACGGCGAGGTGATCGAGGTAGCGGCGGATGTCGTCGCGCCCGGCGTAGTGCCGGTCGAGCAGGCCTGTCCACCCGCCGAGGCGGTAGCCGAGCGGCGAGTCGTACAGCGGCAGGATCCACCGCGCCCCGCGCCGGCCGCCCCACCGCGCCAGCCGGTGCAGCAGGTCGAACGCCGGACGGCTCATCTGGCTGTCGAGGAGCGTGTCGAGCGGGCGCCCGAAGGTGCCGAACATGGGGATCAGCGCGCGCACGCCCGGCGCATCGCCCCCAGCGGCATGCTGGTGGCGCAGCGTGTACTCGAGGATGACCTGCACGCCCATGGAGTGGCCGAGCAGGATGGGCGGCTCGGTCACGCCGGCGTCGCGCAGGACGGTCGCGAGGTCCTCGGCGCAGCGCTCGACCGACAGGTCGGCCGACTCGACGGGGCCGGGCGGCGGCGCCGAGCGGCCGTGGCCGCGGTAGTCCCAGAGCACCACCCGGTACCGGTCGCGGAAGTGCCGCGTGACGTACTTGAAGAAGAAGGTGCTGACGCCCACGCCGTTGCAGCACACCAGCGCGGGCGAGCCGGTGCCCACGCTGCGCCAGTACAGCGGCACGCCATCATCGGTGCGCGCGAAGCCCGTGCGGATGTCCGGCGCCGTGATCTCGTCGGACGGAGAGTCGGTCAGGTTTCGGACCAGCGGTCCTCCTCGACCAACGCTAACAGAACTCGGAACGGGGCGGGGAAGTGGAGGATAGGGGACTTGAACCCCTGACCTCAGCAGTGCGAACGCTGCGCTCTCCCAACTGAGCTAATCCCCCAGCGCCGATGTACTAACCGGTCGGTGGCCGCGCGCAACGCGGGATCACTCCAGGCCGCGCGCTTCGAGATCGTCCTCGTCGAGACCGAGGAAGTGCCCGACCTCGTGGAGCACCGTGATCCGGAGCTCTTCGACGAGGTGGTCGCGGTCGTGCGCCAGCCGCTCGAGGTTGCGCCGGAACAGCACGATCGTGGACGGCAGCTGCGCCCAGGGGTCGTCGCCCGACCGCTCCGACAGCGCGGCGCCGCTGAACACGCCGAGCAGCTCCCCGGGCAGCGCCGGCGGGTCGAACTCGCGGCACAGCTCCTCGCTCGGCACCTCCTCCACCACGAAGGCGACCTGCTCGAGGTAGCTGCGCACGGACGGGTGCATCGCCCGCTTGGCGTCCTCCACCACCGCCGCGACCATGGCGTCGCTGAGCGGCACGGGGAGCGGGTACCCATCGGGATCGAGGCGCGCCGCCCGGTGGAAGTCGCGCCGCGCGCCGCGGTGGTCGCCCCGGCGCTCCCGCAGCATCCCGCGGACCATCGCCGCCTCGGGGTTCTGCGGATCGGCCCGCAGCGCCCGCAGCGCCGCCACCCGCGCCTCCTCGAAGCGGAGGAGGTCGAACAGCGTGCCGGCGAGGCCGCTCCAGGCGGGGGAGTACTCCGGGTCGACCTGGGTGACCGTGCGGTAGCCCTGCTCGGCGCGCGACAGATCGCCGAGCAGCCGCTCGGCCTCCGCCGCGACGAACAGCGCGCCGGCGTGCCGCGGCTGCTCCTGGAGCACGTCGCGGCACAGCTCCAGCGCCCGCTCGGCATCTCCGTCGTCCAGCGCGTCCTCTGCCTCGTCGAGCAGGCGCTCGGTGCGCGTGTCGGCCTCGGGCGGGGCCTTCGGGTTGCCGCGGCCGCCGCCGCCGCCGCTACTGGGGGTCGTCATCGGGTGATCATCGGGGGGTCCTGCGATCCCTTATCCGGCGCGGGCGGCCTCGGCGCGGCGGCCGGGGCACGGCGGCGTGTCACCCCGCCCACACGAGCGCCGCCAGCAGCAGGAAGCCCACCAGGAGGACCGCGCCGCCCACCGCGAGCGCCAGCGACGGGGCCGAGCGGCGGCGGACCTCGAAGACCACGCGCGCCCGCTCGCCGCGCTCCGTCTCGATCGTCACCACCGCCGTCGACGCGCCCTCGGGCACGTCGCCGGGATCGACCTGCACCGACAGGGTCTGCTCCACCGCCTCGGGGTCGAGGCGGGTGGGATCGACCGCCAGCCACGGCACGTCCGCCGAGGCCGCCCCCGCCATCGCGCCCTGGCCGCCGTTGCGGATCACGACCTGCACCACGGCGATGCCACGGCCGAGCCAGATCGCCCGCACGGGGTCACCCAGGATCTCGAGGCGCGGGCCGATGCCGGGATCGCTCCAGCGATCGCGCGCCGGCGGCGCCGTGGGGGCGCCCTGGGCCCGGAAGGGCGGCGCGGTGGGCGTCTGGTTCGTCGGGCCGTACTCCCGGTTGCGCGCCGGGGGGCCCGTCCGCGCGGAGGTCAGGTCGTAGTGGCTGCGCGCGGCGTCGTTGAGCAGGACCTTCCGCGCGATCTCGATGCGGCGGCGCATGCTCTCCCGGGCGTCGGGGTCGGCGATGTCGTCGAGGCGATCGAGCCGGCGGTGGTAGGCCATGCGCACGTCGGCGTCGGTCGCGGTGGGCGCCACGTCGAGCAGCTGGTACAGGTCGAGCGGCACTTCGCCCGGTGCGGCGCCGGGTCCCGGCCCGGGCGCGCCGAGGTCGAGCGTCACGTCGAGCTCCGCGGCCACGCGCGTGAGCAGGTCGCGGAAGGTCTCGTCGCTGACGCCGAGCTCCTCGGCGTTGCGGCGCAGGTAGGCGATCTGGTCGTCGGTGACGCCGCCGCCCGCGAGGACCCCCCGCACGGTCATCTCGACGACGGGGAGGTGCTCGGACTCCTCGCGCTGCCGCGCGTCCTGCAGGTAGGCCCGCACGTCGCCGAGCGCGTTGTTCAGCGTGGAGAAGTGGCGGATGAGGAACAGCGCCTCGCGCTTGTACTTCGGGTTGCCCTGCATCCCCTGCATGAACTTGCGCCGCGCCTTGAGGCGCGCCACGGCGTCGGCCGCGAGATCGTCGGTGACCACGCCGTCGTCCGGCAGGCCGAGGTAGGCCAGCAGGTTGGGAGCGCCGACGAGCTTGCAGAACTCGGCCGCCAG
>JAWKRQ010000095.1:0-23951 GCA_041389545.1 Myxococcota bacterium
TGCGGCGACCCCGACTGCGCCAGCGCCTGCCCGGGCACCTCGCTCACCGCCGAGGCCTGCGACAACGGGCTCGACGACGACGGCGACGGGCTCGTCGACTGCGGCGACCCCGACTGCGACGCGCTGTGCGACACCGACGCCGACGGGTGGGTCGGCGTCGACCGCGGCGGCCAGGACTGCGACGACGACGATGCGTCGGTGCACCCCGGCGCCGCCGAGGTCCCCTACGACGGCGTCGACGACGACTGCGACCCCGCCACCCCCGACGACGACCTCGACGGCGACGGCTTCCTGCTGGCCGACGACTGCGACGACGGGCGCGCCGCCAGCTTCCCGGGCGCGCCCGAGACCTGCGGCGACGGCGTGGTCAACGACTGCGACGCGCCCGACCGCGTGCCCCAGCGCTTCGAGTGCTGGGGCGAGCGCCCCGCGGCCACCGCCGACGCCGTGCTGCTCGGCACCGAGGGCGACGACTGGACCGGCAGCGCGCTCGCCGCGGCGGGCGACGTCGACAACGACGGCGACGTCGACCTGTACCTCGGCGGGCAGCCCCTGGACGTGCTGCTGCGCAACCTCGGCGACCGCCGCTTCGAGGACGCCTCGGCGCCGACGGGCGCGGCGGGGCCGCCGTCCGACCCGTCGCTCGTGGCCGACGGCCGCTCGAAGATCACGTCCGTCGGCGACTACGACGGCGACGGCTGGCAGGACCTCGTCTCGGCCACGTCCACGCGGCCCGACCCGGGGATCGCGGTGCTCCACAACCGCGGCGACGGGACGTTCGTCGACGCGACGCGCGAGGTGGGCGCCGGCATCGCGCCCGACGGCAACCCGTGCGCGGTGATGTTCACCGACTACGACAACGACGGCTGGCGCGACGTGTGGGTGTGGAACGATCGCGGCGGGCACACGCTGCTGCACAACGTCGGCGGCGGCTTCGACGACCTGCGCAACCGGGTCGACCGCACCTCGATCCGCAACCCCATGGGCATCGACGCCGCCGACATCGACCACGACGGCGACCTCGACTACTACGTCAGCAACATCGGCCTGCACCCGCTGCTCGTCAACCAGGGCGACGGCACGTTCGAGGACCGCAGCGAGGCGCTCGGCACGTTCGGCGACTTCGGCTGGGGCCTCGGGTTCGAGGACTTCGATCTGGACGGCTGGGCCGACCTGTTCGTGACCCAGGAGGACGACCGGCCGCTGCTCGTGTACCGCAACGAGGGTGGGGAGCGCTTCTCGCGGCAGCGGATCGCGGTGCCGCCGGTGGTGTTCGGGGGCGCGGCGCACAACGTGCCGGCGGCGTTCGGGGACGTGGACGGCGACGGGCGGATCGACGTGGTGTGGGCCCGCACCGACGGCACGCCGGTGCAGCTGCTGCGCAACGAGACCGAGGTGGGCGGGCGGCACGGGCTCGAGGTGCGGATCGAGGCGACGCCGGAGACGGGGGAGCGCGGCGGGATCGGGGCGCGCGTGGTCGTCGGGGTGGGGGAGACGCTGCAGTTCCGGGACGTGACCGGCGGCGCGTCGCGGGCGTCGCAGAGCGCGCTGGGCGTGCGGTTCGGCCTCGACGGGTGGGACGGGGCGGACTGGGTGGTCGTTGCGTGGCCGGACGGGCGACAGCGTGTCTACGTCGACGTCCCCGCAGACCAGCCGTTGATCGTGCGGTAGGGATCGGCGGTTCGCGATACCTGAAGCGGGTGTGCCGGCGCAGCGGCAGGCGATCCAGGGGTTTGTGTGCTCGGAAGGCCGAAGATTGTGCGATTCCGGATTCTCGCGCGACGGTGGGCCAAAGATCGAGCACGCTCGTAGCGTAAGAGCAGCGTCAACGAGGGGGCGGCGCCGCCGCTCCAGGAGGAGGAGAGCATGAACAACCAGCTGTGGCTGTTGGCGACCCTGCTGACGGGTTGCGTCACGGTCGTCAAGGACGACACGGGCACCGTCACCGACTCGGACGCCGACGCCGACTCGGATGCCGACGCGGACGCCGATGCGGACGCCGACACCGACACCGACACGACCAACGACACTGGCACGCTGATCGACGTCGACGGCGACGGGTACGGCGCGGCGGTGGACTGCGACGACAACGACGAGAACATCAACCCCGGCGTCGACGACCTGTGTGACGGGATCGACAACAACTGCGACTCGAACATCGACGACGAGGCGCCGGCGACCTATGCGGGCGCGAACTACGGCACGGTCGACGACGCGATCGCGGCGGCGATCGCGGCCGGTGCCACGTCGACGGGCACGGGCGGGCCGTCGCCGGTGACGCTGTGCGACGGGACGCACACGATCACGGGTGTGTACGTGGATGCGCCGCTGGCGATCACGTCGGTCAACGGGGCGGCGGCGGCGACGCTGACCGAGGGCACGGGCGCCGCGGCGTTCACCATGGGTTCCAGCTCGCTGTCGATCGACGGCGTCACGCTCACGGGCTCGGCGCTCGAGACCATCTTCGCCGACGACGTGACGGCGTCGATCAACGTCGCCAACAGCGTGATCACGGCGAACGGTCAGGGCATCGTCGGGAGCGATGCCATCCTGACGATCACCGTCGACGGCACCGAGTTCGGCGCCAACGGCGATGCGGCGTCCAACCGCTCCGGTGCGGGCCTCTCGCTCACCGGCTGCGAGGGCAACGTCGACGTGACGAACAGCAGCTTCCACGACAACCAGGCGCTGGCGGGCGGCGCCATCTACATGTCGTCCGGGTTCGCGGAGATGCCGCTGAACCTGACCGACACCACCTTCACGGCGAACTCCTCGGCTTCCGACGGCGGCGCCATCTCCTACTACCAGGACGGCGCGGATCTCGGCAGCTACAGCAACATCGAGATGAGCGGCAACGTCGCTGCGGGGCGCGGCGGTGCGGCCTTCATCTCGGGGCGGGGCGGCACGCTGACCCTCGCCTCCACCACGATCACGGGCAACTCCGGTGACGTCGGCGGTGGGATCTACGCCAGCGTCGTGGAGATCGTGGGCGACAACCTGTCCGAGATCACCAACAACACCGCCTACACCAACGGCGGCGGCGTTGCCGGTGGCGCGGTGTTCCTGAGCAACGTCCTCGTCAGCACCAACCAGGCGCTGCAGGGCGGCGGCCTGCACCTCGACAACAGCGGCCTCGGTGGCGCGCCGACGCTGGACAACGAGCTCACGGGCGTCACCGTGGACTCGAACACCGCCGAGACCGGTGCGGGGCTCTACCTGGCCGGCGGCACGCCCGCGAGCTTCGATGCGACCAGCATCATCACCCTCAACACGGCCTCCGGCCTCCTGCAGGGCGGCGGCGCCTACGTCTCGGCCAACACGTCGACCCTCGACAGCGTCGACGCCGACTGGGGCAGCGTGGCCATCGGCAACGACAACAGCCCCGACGACGTGAACACGCTGAGCACCAACAGCTACACGTTCGACGACGTGAGCACGTTCACCTGCACCGGCACGGGCTGCAACGTCCCGTAGACCGGTCTGCTGACCGACCCCACGCGGGCCCGGCGATCCTCGCCGCGGCCCGCGTCGCGCTTCCGGGGCGCTACCCGAACTGCTTGGCCAGCTTCAGCGCCTGCATCTGGTAGCTGCTCCCCGCGCCGTACAGCCCCTCGGGCACGCCCTCGTTCCGCATGAACTCCACGCGGAACAGCGGCTGGCCGTGCTCGAGGAGGAACGGCACGTCGTGGGTGCGGATCTCGAGCACGAGCCGCGCCCCGCGCCCGTCCCCGGTCGCGCTCCAGCCGAAGCCCGAGTCGATGAACCCGGCGTAGTGCGTGCGCAGCTCGCCCTTGGTGGCGTCGAACGGCACCAGCTCGGCGCACAGCTCGGGCGGCACGGCGAGCGTCTCGCGCGTGGCGAAGATGTAGAACTGCTCGGGCTCGAGCACGTGCCCGTCGTAGGGCGCCGGCGGCAGCGGCACCCAGTAGCGATCGACGGGCAGGTCGCGGCGCTGCAGGTCGACGGGCGGCAGGTGGCGGCGCGCGAGGTAGCCCGCGGCCCCGGCCTCGGGCGCCAGATCGACGGACAGCATCACCGACGGGCGGCCCTCGTCGTCGGCGACGGGGGCGGCGGTGCCGTCGGACCAGCGGCACAGCGGCGCCTCGGCCTGGCAGCGCCGCAGCTCCTCGGCGGAGACGAACGGCCGCCCGCGCGCGAGCCGCAGCTGCCCCAGGCAGTCGCCGCGCCGCACGGCCACGTGGAAGGACTGCGGCGTGATCTCGAGGTACAGCCGCCCGCGGTAGCCGGCGGGCACGGTGTCGAAGGCCTGGCCCTGCTCGGTGAGCAGCCGCACGAACACGTCGAGCCGGCCCGTCGAGCTCTTGGGGTTCCCCCGGCCCCACACGCCGTCGGGGAGCTCGAGGACCTCCTCGAGCTCGGCCAGGTAGACGCCGCCGCGGTGCAGGACGATGGCCTCGTCGCGATCGAGGCGGTGGGCGGCGGTGGCGAGGCGGCCGAGCTTGCGCTCGACGCCGGCGCCACCGGGCAGGAAGCTGCACTGCAGCTGCCACAGCCGGGCCCCCAGGCGCAGGTCGAGCGACGAGGGCTGCACCTGCTCCGGTCGCAGCGGGAGGAGCGCCTGGATGCCGCCGTCGGCGACGAGCTGGCGCAGGGAGCGGTCGATCAGGATTCCGTCCGACATCGCGCCCAGGTACCCTGGTGGGGTACACCGAGTCGATGCGGGTGGACGTCTTCGTGGGGGACCGGCTGGCCGAGCGGCTCACGCTCCGCGCCCCCGGCCTGCGGGTCGGACGCGCCGCCGACAACGACCTCCCCGTCGCGCCGCTCGGCGTGGTGGACGTGTCGGCGCACCACCTCGAGCTGTGCCTGGACGCGGCGCGTCCTGGTGCGGGACCTCGGCAGCAAGAACGGCACCCGCCTCAACGGCGCCCCGGTCCGGGGCGAGGCGCGCGCGGCTCCCGGCGACGAGATCCGCGCCGGCGAGCTGCTCCGGCTGCAGCTCGCCCCCGAGGATCCGCTCGCCTGGGCGGTCGCCCGGGTGGGCCGGCTGCACGGCGCCCGCTCCGACCTCGCCCTGCTGCGCATCCTCACCGACGAGGTCGCCGCCGAGACCGGCGCCCGGCACGTCTGGGCGCTGCAGTGGGAGGGCGAGGGCCGCCGCCGGCGGTACCGCGCGCTCGTCACGGGCGGCGAGCTCGATCCGGCCGCGCTCCCCGCGCCAGCCGACGTGCCGACCTCGATCGTGGGCCGGGCGGCGCGCTCCGACCGCGCCGTCTGGACCGACGACGCCCGCGGCGACCCCCGCTTCGGCGCCTCCGAGAGCGTCCACGCGCTGTCGCTCCACGCCGTGGGCGCCGTGCCCGTGGGCGAGCGCACCGTGCTGTACCTGGCCGGCGACGTCCCGTTCTCCGCGGCGACCCGCGCCCGGATCGAGGCGCTGTGCGGCCTCGCCGCGCGGATGCGGGCGCCGGCGCCGCCGCCGCCGCCCGATCCCGACCCGGAGCCGCTGCCGGGCATCGTCGCCCGCTCGCCGGCGATGCACGAGCTCGCGCAGCAGCTGCGCACCTTCGCCCGCCTCGGCTACCGCATCCTGCTGCTCGGCGCGCGCGGCACGGGCAAGTCGCAGCTCGCCCGCGCCATCCACGCGCTGTCGGGCGTGGCGGGGCCGTTCGTCCACGCCGACTGCCCGAACCTCGTCCCCACGCTCGCCGAGAGCCTGCTCTTCGGCCACGAGCGCGGCGCCTTCGCCAACGCCACGCAGCGGCACGAGGGCTGGGTGGAGCGCGCCGCCGGCGGCACGCTGTTCCTCGACGAGGTGGGCGAGCTGCCCCCGGAGCTGCAGCCGAAGCTGCTCGCGCTGCTCGAGGAGGGCACCTTCGAGCGGGTCGGCGGGCGCGAGCGGCTGCGCTTCACCGGCCGCGTGATCGCGGCGACCAACCGCCCCATCGACGCCGACGGCAGCTTCCGCGGCGACCTGTTCGATCGCCTCGCCCAGGTCGTGATCCGGGTGCCGCCGCTCGCCGAGCGCCCCGAGGACGTGGCCCTGCTGGCGCGCCGCTTCTTCGACGAGGAGGCGGCGCGCGTGCGCGGGCTCGGCGCCGAGCCGCCCGAGGCGCTGACGGACGAGGCGGTCGCGGTGCTGGTGCGCTCGCCGCTCGAGGGCAACGTGCGCGAGCTGCGGTCGCTGGTGGTGCGCGGGCTCGGGCAGGCGATGGTGGAGCAGGCCGGTGCGGTGCAGCCGCAGCACCTCCTCGCGCCGCAGGGCCCGCCGAGCGGCGACTACTGGGCGCAGGTGCACGCCTTCGAGCGGAGCCTGCTGCTGCGCGCGCTCGCGGCGTCGGAGGGGAACCAGACGGCGGCGCGCAAGGCGCTGGGCCTGTCGAACGGCGCCTGGGACCGCGCCAAGAAGCGCACCGGGCTGTGATGGGGACGCGGTACCGCATCGAGGCGCGGATCGGGCGCGGCGGCATGGGGGCGGTGTACCGGGCGATCGCCCGGGACGACGCGGGGTTCGAGCGGCCCGTGGCGCTCAAGGTGCTGCACGGCGCGCAGGCGCCTTGGTGGCGGCGCGGTTCCGGGACGGGGCGCGGCTCGGGCGGCTCGTGCCCGGGCGGGCGTTCGTGCGGACGGAGCCGCCCGTGCAGCTCGGGGGCCGCTGGGTCGTGGCGATGGAGGCTCGTGGAGGGCGTCGCTCGACCGGCTGCTCGCCGACGGCCCCGTGCCGGTGCGGGCCGCGCTGGAGCTCGTCGCGGAGGTGGCGCGGGCGCTGCACGTCGCTGCGGAGTCGCCGCTGCAGCTCGTCCACCGGGACGTGAAGCCGGCGAACCTGCTGGTGACGGCGTCGGGCGAGGTGCGCATCCTCGACCTCGGCATCGCGCGGGCGCGGTTCGCGGGGCGCGAGGCCGAGACCACCGACGACGCCGTGCCGGGCACGCCGGGCTACCTGGCGCCGGAGCGGATGCGCGGCGCGTGCTCGCCGGCGTCGGACGTGTGGGCGCTGGGGCGGTGCTGGCGCAGCTCGTGGCCGCGCCGGGCGACGGCTCGGCGGTGTCGGCGGCGCGGCTGGACCCCGACGAGGGCCGGGTCGCGGCGGCGCTGGCCCTGGCGGAGGACCTGCGCGCCGAAGGCGCCCGCGGCGCGTCCCAGCGCTGCGCGAGGTCGAGCGGCGGGCGGCCGCCGCGGCGGCGGGCTGCGGGGCCCAGGCTGCGGGCGTGGGCGGCCGTGCCGCGGGTGCCGCCCGACGACGGCACCGACCCGCTCGTCGGCACCGAGCTCACCGACGAGCCCACCTGGGTCGACGTGGCACCCGCCGACGGCCCTGGTGGCGGGTCGCCACCGGCCTCGCGATCACCGCCTTCGTCCTCCACCCTCACCCTCACCCTCTCCCTTCCCGCCCCCCACCGCCCCAGCCCCAGCCTCTTCCCTTGCCCTTGCCCTTGCCCTTGCCCTTGCCTCGCCCTCGCCGGATCCCGAACCCGCACCCGTCCCCGTCCCCGTCCCACGCCCGTCCCCACCCCCACCACACCCCCACCGCCCGTCCCCGTCTGGGTCAAGACCCACCCTGGGGCGAAGTCACCGTCGGCGCCCACCGCTGGACCACCGAGGACCCGCAGATGCGCCTGCCCCCCGGGCCTCAGCGCCTGCGGCTCCGCACCCACGACGGCGCCCACGAGCACGACTGGCCCGTCGTCGTCCGCCCCGACGCCCCCAACGCGTTCTGCTGGGACTTCGCCGCGGGGGCCCCGTGCTCCTCGCCGTGAGCGCCGCCCTCGCCGCGCCCGTCGTCTGCGCGGGCGCCGGCTGCCGCGACGCCGTCGCCGAGCGGCTGGGGAGGGGACCGCGCTCGACTCGTCCCCGCGAGGCCCTCGCCCGCACGTCGCCGGCGCGCCGCCCGCCGCTGCGCCGGTGCGCCGAGCGCCGGAGCCGGCGCTGGGTACGGTCGCCGCCTGGGACGGCGGCCGGCGCGACGACGCCGAGGCCCGCGTCGCGCAGCTCGTGGCGCGCCTGCCGTGCCTGGCGGCGCCGCTGGACCCGGCCTGGGGCTGGCGGCTGCACTTCCTGGCCGGCGTCGCTGCCTGGGCCCGCGACGACGAGGCCGCCGCCGTCGCCGCCTGGACCCGCGCCCGCAGCCTCGATCGAGCCGTCCCTGGGACCAGGACTTCGCCCGCGCGGCGCCTGGTCCCCTTCGCCACGGCGCTGCCGCCCGAGCGGGCCACGCCGCTCACCCTCGTCGGGCCCGGCCCGTTCACAGGTCGACGGCGCCTCCGCCGCCAGGACGCTGCGCGTAGCGGCCTGCGCCTGGTCAAGGCGGGCGACCCGCCCGAGGGCTCTGGCCTCGTCGACGTGGGCGCCGACGCCGTCACCGCCTTCGGCCCCGGCCTCGGCGCCGAGCGGCTGCTGGCCCGCGCCGCCGCCGCCACGATCCGCGCTGCCCGCCGCGCTGGCACCGCTCGGCGACCCCGTCTACCTCGCCGACGGCGGCGCCGGCGACGTGTTCGGCGGTGACGGCGGACGGGATCCGCGCCCTGCCGCTGGCCGCACCGCCCGGGCGCCCGCACCCGGTGGCGGTGGGCCTGTGGGCAGGCGACGCCGCCGTCGGCGGCGTCGGCCGTCGACCTCGGCCTGGCGCGCGCTGCGGCCGTCCGCGCCCGCGAGGCCGGCTGGGCCGCGACCGCGCCCGCCGCCTGGGACGCCGCGCAGGCACTACCAGCGCGCCCGGCGGGCCAGCGCGGTGGGGTGGGTGGGCGGTGCCGTCGGGCTCGGCCTCGCGGTGGGAGGTGTCCTCCCGGGTCGGCTGCCGGCGCGAGGGGTAAGCCGGCCCGGATCGCACACTGCGGGGAGGCAAGCCGCCCCTGGTGAGACCTGGACGCGGATCGGGCGGTCGGGCGCCCGGTGGATCACCGAAAGCGACGGTTGTTCCGATCGGCGTCCGGCGGCCTGAGGCCGCAGTGTGCGATCGAGGGCGGCATACCTCCCGGTGGTGTGCGATCCGCTCCGACTTGCCCTCCGGTATGCAGCGACGAGCCGGACGTCACGCTGGCACGAAGCGTTGTCTGGCGCAGCCAGTGGGCCTCGCCGGGAAATGACGGATTCGCGCCCGACGCGTTTCCGTCAGTGCCCAGGCGCGTGCGCGCCGAACTGGCTTCCCGATTCCTGGGCACCCAGGAGCAACCTCGTGAACGGAGCAGGAATCGGGGAAGCCCCATCGGCTTTGCTCGCGCAATTGACGGAAAAGCGTCGGGCGCGTTTCCGTCAGGCGCGTTTCCGTCACGTTTCCGTCATGGCGGTTGAACCTCGGCAAGCGGCCACATCGCGCTTCCCGCCGGCTCCGCTCGCGCAATGGCGCGAGCAACTGGCCGCGATCGCGCCTGACGCCTTTCCGTCAGATGACGGAAAAGCGTCAGGCGCGTTTCCGTCATCGAACAGCCGGATCTGCTTCGGGAGCCGCCCGCCCGCTGCTCACCACGGCCCCAGCACGTACACCGCGCCAGCGTCCGGCCCGGATCCGCGTCCGCCCGCCACGCCCCGACCACCAGCCGGTCCCGCTCACCCGCGCCGACCCGCGACAGCGCCGCCCCCGCCTGCTCCCGCCCTGCGCGCCCCGCAGCACCGCGTCGCTGCCCTCGGGCAGCGCCACCGATCTGCCCCCCAGCGCCACGTCCGAGCAGCACGTGGACCTCGCCCGTGTCCCCCACCTCGGTGCACACCCCGACCGCGAGGTCGAGAGCTGGTCCACATCGCCGCCGAACCGCCCCGCCACCCGCGCCGCGTCCGCACGCGAAGTGGTCGTCGAGCGTGGGCACCTCCACCAGCGCGGCGCGCGTACACCGACTCCAGCACGCCCGGCCGCGGGTCGTCGTAGCACCACCGACCACGAGGTCCGCCCCCGCTCCCCGTCGCGGCACACGACCTCGGGCGCGGCGTGGAAGTCGTAGCCGCAGGAGTCGGCCATGAGGATCGCGTCGTCGCGGCCATCCCCGTCGAGGTCGCCGGCGCCCTGCACGTCGACCCCGAGCTGGAAATCGCCGAGCCGCCCCACCACGATGCGCTGCGCGTCGGTGCCGAGCGCCCCGCCGGCCGCGAGCTCTCCCGGCAGCAAGGTACACCTCGCCCGCGTCGCCCCCGCCGAGGTCGCCCTGGCGCGCGCCGATGCCGAGCCAGGGCGTGCCATCGCCAGTCACGCCCACGCCGCCGACCCGCACCCCGCCTCGTCGCCGGGCGCCCGGCCGGTGAAGGTGACGGCGGCGTCGAGCCGCAGCGAGCGCTGCCCGCCGGCGAACGGCCCGGCGACGAGCCAGGCCTCGCCCGGCGACGCCGCATCCGTCGACACGCCGCCCCGAGCAGCTCCGGCACGTCGTCGCCGTCAGGTCGCCGACGAAGGCGACGCTGATGCCGGCGCGCGCCCCCACCCCGGGCTGCGTCACGTCGGGGTCGGCGCCGAGCGCGTCCTCGAGCTGCACGGTCCGCGGCGCCCGCCGCGTGGGGTCCCCGGCCACGACCCACACCGCGCCGACGCCCTCCGCCGGGACGCACCCGCCGTACGCGTGGTGCGCGCCCATCGCAGGCCCGCCGTGGCCGTCGGCCCGGCCCAGGCCGACGCCGTCCCGAGCTGCTGCACGGGTCGCTCGTCGGAAGCGCACCGCCGCGCCGGCGAGCGGCTGGGCGACCTCGCCGTCGCCGGCGTCCTTGACCGAGGTACTGGCGCCCGCACCGTCGCGCGCGCCCTTCGCCCCGACGAGCAGGTCCGGCCCGGCGCCCGGCGGCGCCAGCCCCAGCACCGTGTCGCCCGCCCAGTCCCCGGGCGCCTCGCCGGTGAACGTCGCCGTGGCCGCCGCCTCCACCGTCTCGGGCCACGGCGCCGTGTCGCCCGCAGCCGGCACGGGGCGCGGGGCGTCGAACGGCGGCAGGCAGGCCCACAGGCCCAGGATCAGCACGGCGTGCAGCCGGCTCCGGTGCGCACGAAGCAGGCGTGGGTGCCGAAGGCCTCGTGCGTGCGCGTCTCCTCGGGGAACACGTCGGGCGGGTCGTTGTCTTCGACGCCGGGGCCGCCGAAGTCCGCGTCGCTCGCGTCGAGCTCGGCGCCCACGGCGACGAGCGCCGCCCCGCCGGTGCCGTCGGTGCTCCGGTTGGCGGTGAAGGTGTCGGCGTGCAGCGTGCCCGCGAGCAGGAAGACGCCGCCGCCGCGCAGCGCCTCGTTCGCGTGCACCCGGCCGGTGTGGAACACCTCGCCGCCCGGCGCGTCGACGAACAGGCCGCCGCCCAGCCGCGCGTCGTTGCCCTGCACCGCGGCGCCGATCCCGCCGAGGTCGCCGCCGCCCCACAGGTACAGCCCGCCGCCGGCGTCCGCCTCGTTGGCCTCGACCGCCAGCGCATCGCCGGTCAGCGACGACCCGCGCAGGTAGGCGCCGCCGCCCTGGTCCGCGACGTTCGCCTCGATGCGCACGTCGCTACCGGCGAGTGCCGCGCTGCTGGGCACACGCCGCCGCCCCGGCTCGCCGCGTTGGCTGCGAAGCGCACGTCCCGTCGCTCGTGAGGGCGCTGTCGTCGGCGTACAGCCCGCCCCCGGCCTCGGCCGCGTTCGCCAGGAAGGCGCCGCCCACGCTGCTGGCGTCGCACTGCGCGAGATAGGCGCCCCCGCCGGCGTCCTCCGCCGCGTTGGCGTCGACGGTGACGTCGTCGAGGGCGACCGTCGCGCCCGTGGCGTACAGCCCAGCCCGCCGCCGCGCTCGGCCTGGTTGTGGTCGAGCCGCCGCCGACCACCGGCCCGGGCGCGCTCGGCGTGGATACCGCCGTCGTCGTGGTGGGAGATGCGGGCGTGCTCGACCGTCAGCGAGGCGTCGTCGCCGAGCGCCACCCCCGAGGAGCGCGCCTCGCACACCCGCACGGTGGGGGTGCTCGTGCCGCCCGAGCCCGAGCTCGTCCACGGGTCGCTGCCGCTGCCCCCCGACGCCGCCAGCGCCGGCACGTCGCGGCAGCCGCGGATGTGCAGCCCGACGAGGTCCACCGCCTGGCCAGCCTCCACGGTGACGACAGGGCCGTCGCCCGCGGGCAGCAGGATCGACGGGGCGCCGCCGCTGCCGCCGTCGCGCGCGGCTTCGTCATGGCGCGCGCGATGCGGACGTTGGCCTCGTGGACGCCCGGGCACAGGACCACGGTGGCGCCCACACTCGCGACCGCCACGGCCGTCGGCAGGTCGTCGAAGGCGAGCGCGGCGCCAGGGCTGCAGCACGACGACCCGGCCAGGGTCCACGGCGCCGTCGCCGTCGGCTCGCAGGCCAGCGCCGGCGCGCGGACGCCCGTGTCGACGAGCAGCGCGGTGTCGGTGCCGTCCGGCAGCGCCGGCGCGCCCGATGGCTCGCGCGGCGGCAGCGGTGTGTGGCGCGCTCGCGGGGCGCGAGCGCCAGCAGCCACAGCATCGGTCCCCCCGGCCCGATCGTAGCCGCACCGCACGGAACCCACAAACGAGCGACGATCCTCCCTCGCGCCGCCTCCGGAAGGCGGAGCGCGCGTCTCCGGAAGGCCGGAGCGCCCTCGGCGAAGGTGGGCGTCGCTCCGTCCGCCGCTGCCCTGGCCCGCGCCCTGCAGGATCCGCGCAGGGCAGGAGGGCAGATGATCGACCCGAAGGGAGCGCTGGAGCGTCGTGTTGGCGGGGATCGCGCTGGGCGCGGCGCTGGCCGGGTGCGTGGAGCCGGTGCCGGCCGGGCGCCCCGGCCCAACGGCGCCGAGCGACGACGTGCCGCTCGCGACGTCCGGCCGCGACGCCGACCCCGCCGACCCCGTCGACGAGACCGTGCCGCTGCCCGTGAGCGCGCCCGTCCTCGAGCACTTCGGCACGCCGACGACCGACCACCTGCAGACGGTGCGGGTGAGCGGCGTCGTGCCGAGCACCGACGTCCGCCTGTACGTCGGCCCGCGCGGCGACGGCGTGATCGTCGCCGGGGTCGAGGTGCCGCTGCAGTCCACGCCGGCGACCCTCGCCGAGGCGACGGCCGATCCGGGCGGCAACGCCGACTTCCGCTTCGTGCTCCCCGCCGTGGACTTCGTGGGCGAGGACGAGCTCGTCTACCTCGCCGTGGCCTTCGACGCCGGCGGCGCGACGGCCAGCGACGCTGTTCGTCTCGATGATCGACGTGACGCCGACCTACCCCATCGCCGTCGCCCAGCCTGCGCTCGATCCCGACCAGTTCGCCCACGGCGACACCTTCCGCGCGTGCGTGCCGAAGGCGCTGTGGGGCGCGTGCCTGGGGGTGCGGCAGGCCACGGAGTGGGACGTGCTCGACATGATGGCGTACTCGCTCGCCGAGCCGCTCCCCGCGCGGCTCTCGGCGACCGCCTGCGCCAAGGAGGCCGCGTTCGACGAGGACTGCTGCCTCGCCGCGCAGGTCTACGAGGTCGCGCAGGGCCCCGCAGGCTGCCCGACGGGGAACGGGGGCGGCGGGGGCGGCACCGGCGGCGGCTGGTACGACGGCCGCCCGTTCTCGGTGGATGGCGACTGGCGCGAGGCGGCGGTGCGCACCGGAACGGGCTGGCAGCAGCTCGTCGGCGTGTCGCTGCCCGACGACGTGGCGCTGCGCACACCTGGCTCGCCCGCAGCTGGCTCGACACCGCGCGCGCCGAGCACGCCTCCGTGGCGAGCTTCGCCCTTCAACCTGGTGCTGATGGCGCTCGGCCGCCCCGGCGAGACCTCGTGGCCGGCCCACCCGCGCCGCCGACGAGGATCCGCCACGCGCGCGCCTGCTTCGGCATCGCCAGCGCCTGCGCCGGCGAGCCGCTGGGCCGCTCCCAATCGGCGGCGCGCTCGCCGACGTCGACGTCCGCGCCGTCCTCACCGACGCCGTCGTCGAGGGCTGCATCCTCGAGACGATCGCCGCCGCCCAGGTCCGCCACGCCGCGACGCGGGCCACCGATCCCGCTGTGGTCTCGGTCCTCGTCCAGATCGCCGACGACGAGGCCCGCCACGCCGAGCTGTCGTGGGCGCTGGTGCGCTGGCTGCTCGGCCGGGACCCGTCCCTCGAGGCGGTCGCCCGCGCGGCGTTCGACGGCTTCGCGCTCGGGACGCTCCGGATCCCGGAGGGCGAGCCGGAGGCCGAGGTGCTCGCCGCCCACGGCGCGCCGGGCGCAGCGGAGCGGCACGCGCTGGCGCAGGAGGTGCTCACCGAGGTGATCCGCCCCTGCGCCGAGCTGCTGCTCGGGCGCGTGCCGGCGTGCTGATCGGCGCGCTGGTGGCGTGCACGTCGGCGCCGCACGTCGCCCGTCCGGGGGAGCCCGCCCTCGAGCACCCCGTGGTCGCGACGTCCGTGCCGGCCGCGCCAGACGTCCGCGGCGACGCTCTGTTCGACGACACCTTCGTCCACCGGGTGGAGATCACGCTGCCGGAGGCGTCGCGCGCCGCGCTGCTCGAGGCCCCGCGCGAGTGGGCGCCCGCGGACCTCGTGGTGGACGGGCTGCGCGCGGACGGCGTCGGCGTGCGCCTGAAGGGCGGCGGCTCGTTCCGCGAGCTCGACGACAAGCCGAGCTGGCGCGTCGAGACCGACGTGTTCGTCGACGGCGCCGAGCTCGACGGCCTCGACGAGCTGGTGCTCAACAACATGGTCCTCGACCCGTCCATGCTCCACGAGCGCCTCGCCTACGACGCCTACCGCACGCTCGGCATCCCGGCGCCGCGCGCCGCCCACGCCGAGCTGTGGGTCGACGGCGAGCGCTACGGCCTGTACACGCTGGTCGAGGCGCAGGACGGGCGGTTCCTCGACCGGTGGTACGCCGACGACGACGGGCCGCTGTTCGAGATGTTCGACGTGGACTTCCACCCGGAGGACGTCCCGCTGTTCGACCACGACGGCGGCCCCGACGACCGGACGGCGCTGGCCGGGCTCGCGGACGCGCTGCTCGTCGACGGGCCGATGGACGACCTGGCCCCGTGGCTCGACGTCGAGGCGTTCGTCGCCTACTTCAAACCTTACGCCAATCGCCCAGTTCGACGCGTACCCGTACTCCTGGCCCGGCTGACGACGTGATGCTGTACGTCGATCCGGCGGACGGCCGCATCGACATGCTCCCCCACGGCGCGGACGAGACCTTCGCCGACCACGACCGCCCGGTGGACTACGTCTTCGGGATGCTGGGGACGCGGTGCCTCGCGGACCCGGAGTGCCGCTGGGCCTTCGGGCAGGCCACCTGGGACGCCGTCGACGCGCTGGAAGGCCAGCGACCTGGCGGGCACTTCGGAGCAGATCGCCGCCCAGATCCGCGAGGCGGTCGGCGCCGATCCCCGTCGCACCTTCCTCGTGGAGGAGGTCGTCGACGCGCAGGCAGCGTGGCCTCGTTCGTGCGCGGCCGCGGCGACGGGCTCGCCCGGATGCCGGGGCTCCCGCCGCGTTGACGGCTGGTGCGGCGCCCCGCGCCGGGTGAAGGACCCGGGGAGGCGCGATGCGGCGACAGGGAGCACGAGGCGCACCGGAGACTGGCTGCGGGCGGCGGTCCTGGGCGCCAGCGACGGCATCGTCAGCACGGCCAGCCTGGTGCTGGGCGTCGCCGCCACCGACAGCGCGCCCGCGGCGGGTGCTCACGGCCGGCCTGGCCGGGCTCGTCGACGGGGCGCTGTCGATGGCGGCGGGCGAGTACGTCTCGGTCAGCTCGCAGCGGGACCTCGAGAGGCCGACCTCGCCAAGACGGCGCGAGCGACGATGCCGCGCGAGGCTCGCCGAGCTGACGGGCATCTACATCGACAAGGGGCTTCCCGAGCCGCTGGCGCGCGAGGTCGCCGAGGCGCTGACCGCCCACGACGCGCTGGCCGCGCACGCCCGCGACGAGCTCAACCTCGATCCCGACGATCTCGCCCGGCCGGTGCAGGCGGCCGTGGTCTCGGCGGTGTCGTTCGCGGTGGGGGCGGCGGTGCCGCTCCTCGCGATGGTGGGCGCCCCGCTGAGGCTGCGGCTGCCGGTGACGCTGGCGGTCGCGCTGCTCGCTGGTGGGCCTGGGCGGCTTCAGCGCGCGGCTCGGCAGGGCGGCTGGCCCGGCCGTGGTGCGGGTCGGGCTCGGCGGCGCGGCGGCGATGGGCCTCACGATGGGCCTCGGTGCGCTGTTCGGCGCCGCGGGCTGAGGCTCACTCCGCGTCGAAGATCGCGCACCCGGCGGAGACGATGTGGGTGCAGCCCTGCTCTGCGGGGTCGCAGGGCCGAGCCCGTGGACCTCGACGCCGTAGCGCGCGCCGGACGCCAGCGGCGCGACTTCGAGGTGCAGCTCGTCGCCGGGCACGTCGGCTGCGCCGTAGGACAGCAGGCTGGCGACGAGCGGGACGAGGTCGGTGAGGGTCACCTCGGTGGCGTCGTCGTAGCCGACCGTCCACACGTCCTCCCACGAGGCCGTCCACGCCGCGCGCCGCCCCCACGAAGGCCGCGGTGTACTCGCACTCGCAGGTGGGGCTGGTGCAGCGGCCGACGCTCACGGTGCTCGCGTCCCGCGGTCCACGAGATGCGGACCTCGCCGTCGACCTGGTCGGCCTGCCGTAGTCGCGGGTCGCCGGGCAGCCGGCGCCGAGCACGAGCGCGCCGAGCAGCGCGCGCCTGGGAAGAGCCATCATGTTTACCTCCGGCGGTCCGACACCGGAGGTCGCCGTTCATTCTCCCGAGCGGCGTCCGCGGTCGCGCCGGACGCCGGCGCTCACGCAGCGTCACCGGTAGACCCGGAGGTCCGATGTCCGTGCCGCTCCTCGCCGTCCTCGCCTCGTGTGCGCCGTCCGACCGACCGTCCACGCCGTCCACGCCGTCCACGCCGTCCACGCCGTCCCTGGGCGTGGTGATCAACGAGGTCGTCCCCGGCAACCAGTCCACGCTCACCGGCCCCGACGGGCTCGCCCGCCCCGACTGGGTCGAGCTGCTCAACATCGGCGAGGACGCCGTGGACCTCGCCGCGCTCGTGCTCCGCAACGCGGCCGGCGACGAGCAGCCCGCCGGCACCGGCCGCCTCGCACCGGGCGAGCGCACCGTCACCTTCGCTGCGGGCGCCTTCTCCCTCGACAAGGACGGCGACCGGGTCGAGCTGCTGGCCGCCGACACCGTCCTCGACGCTGTCGACATCGACGGGGTGCCGTCCGACATCGCGGTGGCGCGGCTGCCCGACGCCACTGGCGCGCCGACGCCCACCGCCTGGACCTCACCGGGTGCGCCGAACGGCGACACCGCGAGCCCCACCCTCGATCCGGCCACCGAGACGTGGTTCACGGCGTCCCGCGTCCACGAGATCCGGTTCGGCTTCGCGGGCAGTGCTCGCACCGAGATCGACGGGGTGGAGCGCCCCGAGGTGCCCGTCACGGTCACCATCGACGGCGTGGCGTACCCGGAGGTGGGCCTGTCGCTGAAGGGCGGCGCCTCCTACCAGCGCATGAGCGGCAAGCCGTCGTTCCGCGTCGACCTGAACGCGTTCGTCGCCGGGGAGCGCCTGCGGGGGCTGAAGGCGTTCAACCTCCACAACACGCTCGTGTACGATCCCACGCGGGTCCGCGACCACCTCACCTACCGGCTGGCGCGCGCTGCGGGGCTGATGGCGCCGCGCGTCGGCTGGGCGCACGTCTGGTGCGACGGCGACGACTACGGGTTGTACGTGGTGGTCGAGAAGCACGACGACCGCATGATCGCCGCGCGGTTCCCCGGCTCCGAGGACGACGGCATCGTGCTCGAGCCGAACGAGGCCCCCGACGGCTCCTGGATCCCGGGCGACTTCGGCGGCGGCGACGACTTCGAGCCGGTGGAGGTCGTGGGGCCGGAGGGGTGGGACCAGGAGGAGGGCCCCGTCCCGCCGCCGGCGGCGGCCGCCGCATCGCTGCAGCGGGTGGACGAGCTCCTCGCCGGGCCCGCGACGAACGGCGCGGTGGCGGCGCTGTGGACGGTCGCCGACCGCGACGGCCTGCTGAGCTACCTCGCCTGGGAGGTCGTGGCCGCGCACGACGACGGGTACCACGTCCGGAACAACTGGCGGGTCTACGTCGACGGGCAGGACGCGCGAGTCCACTGGGTCCCGAGCGGCGCCGAGTGGACCTGGGACGCCTGGCCCGGGCTCGACTGGGACCCGTTCGGCAGCGGCCGCGCAGGGGTGTGGTGCCTGGAGAACGACGGCTGCCGGCGGGACTACGAGGCGCGCGTCGTCGAGGTGGCCGATCTGGCCGACGCGCTGGACCTCGTCGGGGACTTCGACACGCTGTCGGACTGGCTCGACGACGAGATCGCCCGCGACACGCGCTCGCCGCTCACGGCCAGCGAGGTCGAGGCGGCGCGGCAGCTGACGCGGCGGAACCTGGTGGCGTTCCCGGAGGCGGCCCGCGCCGCGGTCCGCTGACCTGTGTCCTAGGGGTTCCAGGGCTCTCCGAGGAGCCAGTTCACGTCGTCGGGGCAGACCTGGTCGAGGCACTGCTGGAGCTCCCAGTTCGCCATCAGGCCGTCGCGCAGCGTCGGCCCGACGACGGGGTTCGTCCCGTGCTCCCGGATGAGGGCGCAGGCGTCCTCGAGGGCGGCCGGGTCGGGGCACGCCGGGGTGCTGCTGGTGCCCTGCGAAGCGCCCGCCAGCAGCTCGAGCACGTCGGGGCAGCTCTCGACGAGGCAGGGCTCCGCGATGAGCTGACCGAGGTAGGCGGCGGCCAGCACGGGATCCGCGGCTGCCGCGCGGTACTCGTCGCAGCGCGCTCGTAGGCGTCGTCACCGCATGCGCCGAACACGCCGTCGGTGCCGCTGTCGGCCCAGTCGGGCACGCCGTCGCAGTCGAGGTCGAGCAGCGACGGCCAGTAGTAGCCCACCTGCAGGTCCGTCCGGCCTGCGGCGGGCGTCATCGGCAGCCCCTCTCGCGCGATGCAGGGCTCCCACGGCACCGACACGACCTGGAAGCCGGTCCGCTCCGGCACCCACGCCGCGCTCGCCGGGGCCCGCGCCGCGTCGACGCTGTCGACCCAGACGACGGCGCGGTCGAGCGAGCCGCCGACCACCTGCTCGCGTGCCCGGTCCCAGCGGCCGTCCCCGTCGATGTCCTCGAACAAGATCGGCTGTGCGACCGCGACCGACAGCCAGTCCTCGCCGTAGGGGTGCTGGAACACGCCGTCCTGCGGCGGGTGGTCGATCTCCAGCGTGTAGCGCGACGGGAACGTGGTGTGCGCGACGATCGACTGCGGATCGGCGCGGGTGCCCCCGGCGAGGGACCACAGGAGCGTGACGCCGATCTCGCGCTCCTGGTCGAGGCTGCCGTCGATGAGCACCTGGCCGTGCAGCTCGAGCAGGACCTCGCCGCGGTAGTCGAGGCCGACCAGGCTCCCGCACCCGGCGAGGGCGACGAGCGGGAGGCAGCGCAGCGTGTCAGCGCACATGGCGGCCGACCTCCAGCAGCAGGGTGGGGACGACAGCGGTCGCGAGCCCCGCCGCGTCGGCCTCCGCATCGTACCTGCGGAGCAGGTGGATGCCGGCGTCCGCCTCGATCGCCGCGACCGTGCGCGGGCCGCCGAGCGGGAACTCGATCGACGCGACCGGCGCCGCGCGCCCGGAGAGGCCCTGCCGTGGCGGCGCGCTGCCGGGCGTGTCGAACCACTCGCCGCGCAGATCGACGCCGCCGCGGAGCCCGAGCCCGAAGGCCACCGCCCCGACGTCGACCTTGCGGATGCCGGCCGCCTCGGCACCCACGGCGACCGTGTGCATCGTGAGCTGGTCGTTGGCGCCAGCGTGCGCCGACGCCAGGGCGCCGAACGCGATGGTGAGCGGCTCCAGGTCCACCTGCGCCGCCAGGCGCACGGCGGGCCCGACCCCGAGCGACGGCACCGGGGCGCCGGTGAGGCCTGCGCCGACGAGGATGCCCCAGGCGTCGCGCTCCTCGAGGCCCTTGCGCACCGTGGCGCCGTAGGACACGGGCGACATCTGGGCGGCGCGCAGCGACACCGTCCCGCCGCGGTCGAGCGTCACGATCCGCTCCCAGACGCCACGCCCGGTCCGCAGCCGCACGAGGTAGTCGCCGGGCGGGATCAGCAGCTGCGTGGCGCGGTCGACGGTGACCTCGGTGAGCAGCTCGCCGCCGTCGCGTCCCGCGAACACGAGCCAGCTCCCGGGCTCGCCGAGCGACAGCGCGGCGTTGCGGCCGGGCTCCTCGACGCAGGTGAGGACCAGGTCGGCCTGGCCGCGCAGCTCGAAGGCGTAGGCCGGGTGCTGGACGAAGCGCGCCTGGCTGGTCGCGCGGATGGTCTCGGTGCGACCGTAGCGGTAGGCCTCGGTGAGCGTGACGCGGCCGTCGCCCGAGGCGTCGGCCGCGCCCATCAGGCCGGCGAGGAAGTGGTGCGTGAACATCCCGCCGCGCAGGCGGTCGGACTCCTGTGCGTCCTCGCCGGCGCTGCTGGAGGTGATGATGGCCATCCCCTCGGAGTCGAGCCGATCCTCGGCGTGGATGGTGAACGGCTCGGCGGGGCCGGCGCCCTTGAGGCGGGTGAGCTCTCCCGACTGGCAGGCGTCGACCACCACGATGCGCACGTCGACCGGCAGCGCGCCGAGCAGCGCGGTGAGCTCGCCCAGCCCCAGGCGGGAGCCCTGGAGGTGCAGCGCGTCGGCGTCTGCGTGCCCGGAGTAGTAGAAGAACAGCAGGGATTCGGCGTCGCCGCCGTGGCGGGCGATGCGGTCGCCGAGGTCGGCCAGCGCGCTGCGGAGCCGGTCGGCGTCGACGCTGCGCAGCGTGACGACGTCTTCGGAGCGGACGCCCCCGAGCGACTCGAGCACGTCGCCCACGCGCTCGGCGTCGAGCTCGGCGAAGGTGAGCGGCGCGTCGCCGGGCACGCCGTCGTTGACCCCCACGACGACGGCGTACCGGTGCACGTCGGCGGCGGAGCACGGCGACGCGAGCAGCGCCAGCAGCGGGAGGGTCACGGCTTCACCACGGTCACCTCCGATCGGACGCAGCCCGTCGGATCCGACGATGCCCTCGCCGCCGCCACGGCGTCGTCGAAGTCGAACGGCTGCGCGCACCACACGGCCACGAGGCGCTCCGGGCCGGGCGTCCCGTCGACCCGGACGGCCTGCGGCAGGTCGACGGGCTGCGGCGCGGCGGGGGCGGTGGCGGCGTGGCCGTCACCGCCCTGGGGGTAGCAGAGGTAGGCCTCGTCGCGGGCGTCGACGCCGACGACCATGAGATAGCCGGGCAGCCGGTGCTGGACGGTGAACCCGAGGCGGTCGCCGGCCCGGATGGGGTCGCCGGCGCGCAGGCGGCGGCTGGTGTCGCCCTCGTCGACGTACACGCGGAGCTGGACGCCCGCACCGCGCAGCCGGATGCCGTCGCCCGGCGCGCCGCGCAGCAGCGGGGCCGCCACCAGCAGCGCCACCGCGCAGAGCAGCGCCGCGGCGAGGTAGTACCGGGTGTTGTTCGCAGGGCGCCCCGCGGTGAGCGGCGGGAGCGCGACCATGCCGTAGTGGCGGGCGGCGGCGAGGCGGTCGCGGCAGGTCGCGCAGGCCGCGACGTGGGCCTGGGCGTCGGCGGACCCGGCGCCGTCGAGGACGTCCTCGAGCGCGAGATCGTGCAGGTGTCCGTCGGTACGGAACGGGGTCATGCGTCACCTCCTCGGGCGCGTGCGAGGTCCCGCAGCGTCGTCAGGCGGGTGCTGATGGTGCGACCGGTGACGCCGAGGAGGGCGCCGATCGCCTCCTGGCTCATCCCGTCGACGTAGTAGTGGACGCCGATCTGGAGCAGCTCGGGGTCGAGGTCGCGCCACAGCTCGCCGAGGAACACGGCGGCCTCGGCGCTCGGCGGGGTGACGGGGCAGCTCCAGGGGACCTCGCCGACCTCGTCGAGCAGCTGTCGCCGCCGGCGCTCGTCGCGCAGGCGGGCGAGGCAGTGGCGCGTGGTCAGGCCGAACAGCCACGCCCGCTCCGTGCCCTCGCCGCGGAAGGTGTGGGCCTTCTCCACCACCCGGGCGAAGACCTCCTGCAGCACGTCCACAGCGACCTGCTGCGGGTAGAACCTGCGGATGCGGCGCAGGACGAGCGAGCCGTACTCCTGGTACAGGCGGGCGACGTCGAGCCGGGCGGGGGCGGCGACCACCGTTCAGTGACCGGTGTCGGCGGAGTCGATGGACTCGAGGCAGACGACGTAGGCGTCGTTGCAGGTCTGCGGGTCGGTGCCGGCGTTGAGGCAGTCCTGGAGCTCCTTGTCGCAGGCGTTGCCGGTCGTGGTCGGCGGGTTCTCGCAGTCCTGCAGCACCTGATCACAGAAGTCCTGGGGCTGACCCGTGGTGATGCAGTCGTCGTAGAGCATCTGGCAGTCGGGCGTGGTGGTGGTCGGCGGGTTCTCGCAGTCCTGGAGCAGCTGGTCGCAGAAGTCCTGGGGCTGTCCGTCGGCGATGCAGTCGGCGTACAGGGTCTGACAGTCGACGGTGGGCGTCGTGGTGGTGGTGCCGACGCAGTCGTCCAGGTGCTGCTGACAGACGTTCGGGTCGGTGCCCATCTGGAGGCACTGCTCGAAGCGCTCGAAGCAGTCGACCGTCCCCCAGCCCGTCGTGGTGGGCTCGGTGTTCGAGGTGGAGGTGCGGGTGCCCGGGGTCGTGGTGGACGACGTGGACGTCGACGTCGACGTCGGCGTGGGGCTGGTGGTCTCGGTCTCCGTCCCGCTGGTCGGGGTCGAGCTGCCCGTGGGGCTCGTGGGGGTGGTGGCCTTCTCGGGGCCCGTGCAGGCGGCCAGCCCGACGATGAAGACCAGGGTCCCGATGCGCTCCGCTGCGGTCGTGTCCGCCCTCCCCGGCGCTCCTCGCGCCGTCGTTGGGGATGCTGCGCGAGCGAGGGGGTTCGGAAGAATTCAATCCACCCGGAGCACCATCGCGCACTTCGGGCACTCGAAGGTCCGCCTGGACCACAGCACCGAGACCTGCGCGCCACAGCCGGTGCAGGCGATCTCCGGGTGCGTCGTGTCGTTCGTGTAGCCGCAGTCCTCGCAGACCACGCGCCTGGCGCCCTCGGCCACCTGCAGCTCCCGGGCGCAGCCGCCGCAGCGGCGCGTCTGCGTGTGCACCTCGGGGACGTCGACGTACTCGCCGCCGAGGCCGAGGCGCTCGATCATGGCGTCCTGCCCGGCCTTGTCGAGGTAGGGCATCCACCCCTGCGCGAACAGCGAGCGGCTCATCGCGCGCTGGATCTCGGGCGTGGGCCCGTCGGGGTGCTGCCCGAGGAACGGCTCGCCGACCTCCACGAACCGGCCGGTGTGCGCGAGCACGGCCTCCAGCAGCCGCTCGAAGCTCTCGCGCCCGACCTTCGGCTGGAAGCCCGGCGTCCACGACAGGCGCTTCACGCTGTCGCCCATCACCTGCTCCAGCGTGCGGCACTCCTCGTCGAACGCGGCGGCGGTGTAGCTGTCGGCGGTGTAGGCGAGCAGGGCCTCGCGGTAGGCCGGATCGCCGATGCGCGGCGACCAGCTGGCCTTCGCCGCGTCGAAGTGGGTCCGGAAGACGCGCAGGACGCTCTCGCGGTACGCGTCGCGGTCGCCGCGCTGCCGGGCGGCCTCCTGCACCGGCGCCTCCTGGCGCTGGATCGCCTCGTAGGCGGGCCCCGGGCGGGCGGAGCCCGCGGTGGTGCAGGCCACCCGGAAGTCGTAGTCGACGAGCGCGCCGCAGTAGTCGCAGTAGACGTAGGCCGTGCGCGGCGGGATGACCTTGGAGCCGCCGCAGCTGCGGCACACGACCTTCTTCAGCCGCTTCGCCCGCGGCGGGGCGCTGCTCGCGGCGGCGGCCTGCGCCAGCGCGACGGCGGGCCCGGAGAGCACCAGCTGGACGTTGCCCGACTGCAGGCGCTTGACGAGGACGAAGGCGAACACGGCCATGAACGCGAGGGGGATCAGCACCGACAGGGCCGCGACGGCGAACGAGATCACCGTCACCAGCAGGCCGAAGACGAGGCCGACGAGCGCTCCGGGGTCCACGCGGCCTCCGGCGGGGGTTCGGTGTCCGCTATCGCCCACCGCCACGGCGCGCACGGATCGGAGGGGCACACCGCACT
>JAWKRQ010000096.1:0-23398 GCA_041389545.1 Myxococcota bacterium
GAGCCGGGATCGTGCGCGATGGACCTCCGCTCTGGGGAGTCCTGTCCGATCAGGCGGCGACGTGTTCGCGGCAGATCCGACGCGCGTCCTCGTCCGAGAGCGGCACCTCGAGCAGCGCGCACCGCCTCCCGTCGGCGGAGGCGCGGTGGTGCAGGCAGGAGCGGCAGACGCCGAACGCCCGCCCCCCGCGGGCGCGCAAGGTCGCCCGGAGCAGCCCCTCCAGAGACTCCGCGGTCGCCCGGTCGAGGACGTCCCCCAACGCCGACTCCTGGTGGCTCTCGCGCACGATCGCGACCCCGGCGTCAGTGAGCACACAATGCTGGACCCGGCGGTCTCCGGCGTCGGCCACCCGGGTCACCAGCCCCTTCCGCTCGAGCGCGTTCACGGACTGACTGAGCGTGCCCTTGGTCGCGCCGACGTATTCCACGAGCCCGCTGACCGTGTTGCTGAACCGATTCGCGACGGCGAGGAACCGGAGCACCTCGAGCTGGGCCAGGGGGAGATCGTGGCGGGTCGCGACCGCCCGGAGATCCTCCCGCACGAGGTGGGACAGGCGTTCGACCAGCAATCCGACCCGATCGTTCGACACGAGGCCTCCTCGACGATCCTATCGACTCGACACGACCTTGACGAGCGACCGAACATTAGTATAGACTCGATACAAATTAGGAGCGGCGATTGACCTCCCTGACCCTCACCCCCGCGCAGCACGCGGTTCGAGCGCCCGCTTGGCAGGTGGAGCGCTGGTTCGGCGCGGCGACCTCCCTCGCCGACCTGCGCGGTCGGGTCGTCGTCCTGCACGCCTTCCAGATGCTCTGCCCGGGCTGCGTGCTCCACGGCGTGCCGCAGGCCGCTCAGATCCATGCGGCGTTCGACGCGCGCGAGGTGGCGGTGGTGGGACTGCACACCGTCTTCGAGCATCACGAGGCGATGACGCCCACGAGCCTGGCCGCGTTTCTGCACGAGTTCCGCGTCCCGTTCCCCGTGGGGGTCGACGCGCGGACAGAGGGCCGGGCGGTGCCGAACACGATGGCCGCCTACCAGCTCCGCGCTGCCCAGGACCCCGTCCTGGTGCTCATCGATCGCCAGGGCCGCCTGCGGGCCCACGCGTTCGGACGGCCCTCCGATCTCTCTCCGTGGGGGCCGCGATCGCGACCCTCATCGCCGAGACTCCGAACCTCGAACCTCAAGGAGTGTCCTCATGAAGAAGCTGTTCGTGTTCCCCCTCGCGTTGGTCGTCCTCACGTTCGCGTCGGTCGTCAGCCGGGCCGCGCCCCCGCGGCGGCGCCCGCCCAGGTCGAGTACCCGAAGGGGTACGCGCCTGGACCCACGTGAAGTCGATGTGGCTCGGCGCCGAGCACGGCCTCGCGGACCCATTCGCAGGCCTGCACCACGTCTACGTCAACCCGATGGGCGCGGACGCCATGCGCGATGGAAAGCCCCTGCCGGACGGCACCGTGCTCGTGTTCGACCTGGTGAAGCAAACCCGGCGGAGCACGCGATGGTGGAAGGCCGTCGCAAGCTTGGTGGGGTGATGCAGAAGGACGCGCGCCGGTGGCCGAAGACCGGAGGCTGGGGCTTCGAGGGGTTCGCAGGGGACTCCACGACAGACCGGCTGGTCACCGACGGCGGGGTCGGGTGCTTCACCTGCCACCAGAGCCGGACCGCGCAGGGTTACGTGTTCACCGAGTGGCGTCCCTGACGGGTCGCGACGAGGTGCCGTGCCCGAGCTCGTCGTCCATCGCGTCCAGGTGGGACGGGTTCGTCCTTCGGTCCTCGACGGTCCGCGATCAAGGAGCCGGTGGCGCCGTGCGCGTCTCGCGAGGGGACTCGACGGCGACGAGCACGCCGACCTCGTGCACCACGGCGGCCCCGACAAGGCCGTCCATGCCTACCCCCTCGCGCACTACGCGAGCTGGGCTGCCGAGCTCCCCTCGGCCGGGATGGAGGTGGGTGCGTTCGGCGAGAACCTGACCGTCGAGGGCGTCACCGAGGCGGACATCTGCCTGGGCGACCGCTGGCGCGTGGGGAGCGCGCTGCTCGAGGTCAGCCAGGCCGGTAATACTGGAAGCTGAACGTCCGGTTCGGGGTGCCCGACATGGCCCGTCGCGTGCAGGCCTCCGGGCGGACCGGCTGGTACTTCCGCGTGCTGGAGGAGGGCTCGATCACGCAGGGGGTGCGCGGTTCGCTCACGTCGCGTCCCCGGCCGACTGGCCGCTCACCCGCGTGGCGCGCGTGCTGTACCGCGATCTGCACGATCGGGCGCTCGCCGAGCTGGCCGCGATGACCGGGATCCCGAGGGCTGGCGCGAGCTCGCCCGGCGGCAGCTCGCGTCGGGCCAGGTCGAGGACTGGACGCCCCGGGTCGAGACGCCGCGGCCGGGATGATGCCTGGCACGACGCCACGGGACGCGCTCCGGACCGCCACGCGTTCGGCGCGGGGACCATGCTCGCGCTGGGCCTGCTCGCAGTGGGTACAGGAGCACCTCTGCTGTTCCCCTCCCTGGGACCGACGGCCTTCGGAATCGTGCACCAACCCGCCGCGCTGAGCTCCTGTCCGCGCAACGCGGTCCAGGGCCACGCCCTCGGTGTGATCGCGGGATGGGTGGGGCTGTTCGTGGGAGGGCTCGTCCCCACCTCGCCCGCGGTTCAGCGATCGGTGGCGGCGGCGGTGGCTCTCGCGCTCACCTCGGCCGCGATGCTCGGCCTCGACCGTGTCCACCCTCCGCGACCGAGTCGTCGGAGCCTGGTACGAGGCGGCGCTCTGGTACGTGGCTCAAGGGGACGCGTTCGCGATCGCCTGCACCAGCACGTCGAACTCGTCCCGCAGCCGCCCGACCCGCCGCGCGAGCTTGATCACGGCTTGCTCCAGGTCGTCCAGCCGGTCCTCTGGCGCGGGCGCGGTCTCGAGCCGCTCCTCCATCGCCGCCAGCCGGCGCTCGATCCGCTCCACGACGGCGCGCAGCTCGGCCACCTCGGTGCGCGGCACGGCCTCGGCTCGCACCTTGGCCAGCTCCTTCTGCACCGGCGTCACGGTGGCTCTCGCCACGGACTCCGTCAGGCCGCGCGCCTCGTCGACCACCGTCGTCGCCTGCGCGACCGCGGCCTCCAGCCGAGCCCGCAGCGCCCGCAGCCCATCTCGCTCGGCCTCTGCTGCCTCCACGTCGCCCTCGAGGTCCATCACCCTCTCCTCCAGCACAGCGAGCCGCGTGTCGTCGGCGCTCGCTTCCGCTCGCTCAGGGTCGCGGGCCTGGTCCGGTTCGCTTGTCGGACCCGAACGCGGTTCGATGCCCGCGCGTCGCACCCGGCTCGCCGCCGCCCGGCAGCTCGCGCTGCAGAACCGCGCATCCGCACGCTTTGCCTCGAACGTCTTTCCGCACGCATCATGCGCACACTCCCGAATCATCATGCTTCCTCCATGTTTGTAGCGGTTTCGTTTCGCCTGATGCGCACGGATACGCTTCGCCTGTGCGCTTCGCTCACCAGCCGGCCCGACTTCTGGTGCTCGACGTCGGCCCACGTTGGACCACGCCGAAGGCGGGCGTTCCAGGACCGAGATCGCCCTGGCCCAACCTGTCCCGACCTGTGGCCCATCACTCCGCCTCCGTGGTCGGCGGTCGCCAGCCCCACGCCCGGCCGTCGGCCCCGCGAGACCTGAACTTCCGGCATCCGATCTCGTGCAGCAGCGGGCCGATGCGCGTCTGCAGGGAGCGGTCCACGCGCTCGGGCGCGATCCCGAGCCCCTTGGTGAGGGCCTCGCTGGTGGTGAAGGGCTCCCGCGTCGTCGCGAGCCACGCCTCCAGCCGCTCCCGGTGGGGATCGGTCATCTGGTACAGGCTCGCCACCGCCTGCCGCTCGCGGTCGAGCACCAGGTCGAGGTGCCAGGCCTCGCCGCGTCGGTAGCGCACCAGCGCCTCGGCCCAGAGCTGGTCGCGGTCCCGGGTGAGCGCGGCCAGGTCGACCCCGCCGATCTGCACGGGCCGGAAGCGCCGCGAGCCGGTGCCGTCGTCGAACAGGTCAGGGTGGTTCGATGTCCCAACGAATACGCACTGGCGCGGGTGGTCCTGCGCCGTCCGCCCGTAGGGCGCGCGGTAGTGGTCCACGGGGCTCGACAGGAAGCTCTTCACCCGTGTGGCGCTCCGGCCGCGCACGCCCTCCATCTCGGCGATCTCGTACAGCCACTTGCCCTGGAGCACGACGTAGGCGTCCTTGCTGCGCAGGTCGACGGGGGTGTCGCCGAACCAGGTGGGGTCGGGCATGAGCCTGTCGCAGAACTGCGACTTGCCGGCCCCTGGGCGCCGACGAGCACCAGCATGGTGTCGAGCTTGCAGCCCGGCTCGCATCACCCGCACGACGGCACCGACGAGAGGCCCGGCCCATCTCACGGTGCAGCGCCGTGTCCTCGACGCCGAGCACGTCGGGCAGCACGCGCGAGGTGCGCTCGACGCCGTCCCAGCGCAGCCCAGCGAGCCAGTCGCGCACGGGGTGGACGGCCTGCTCGTCGGCGACACGGCCACCTCGTGCGCGAGGTCGCGGCTGGGGGTGGACTGGTGGGCCTCCTCGATCAGCAGCTCGTGCGGGTGAGGTCGGCGTCCGTGGTGGCTGCCCGTCGAGCACGACCTGGTCGCGGAACAGGTCCCGGCGGAACCGACCTGTCCACCGCGGGTCGTGCTGGAGGATGGTCCTCACCGTGCGCCGCGTGGCCCGGCGCCCCTTGGGCCCGGCTTCGCTGATCATGGCCTCCACGTCGGGGTCGGGTAGGGGCCCCTCCTCAAGGCCAGCCGGGGTGAGCGCTGTTGTGGTCATGCGGCCCTCGCCAGCAGCTCGGTGAGTTGGCCGGTCCACCCGCAGGACCTCTGGTGCTTGCAGCGGGCGCGGGTCGCGCGGTGCGGCGCCACGTAGAACCACGCCGACGCTCGCCCGCAGGCCGGGCACAGGAGCCCCTCGGCGCGCTCGGTGTACCCAGTTCCGCGCACGCTCGCCCCGAGCTGGTCTGCGACTTCACGGCGGACATCGGGCTCGGCCAGCCGTATCCGCACGACCCGTTCGACCCGGTGGTGGGGGACACGCACGATGCGCAGCGGTGCGGGTGCGTGCGCGTACGCCTCGGCGATCGGCAACAGCGGCAGCAGGTCGAGGGCGATCTCGGCGTCGCGGACCTCGGCCGCGTGCGGCGCGTGGAGCGAAGGACGTGCCGGTAGCAGGTAGCGGCGGTTCGCGTTGCAGCAGGCGCGGTCCACGGGCAGGTCGAGCGCTTCGACGGCGAGGGTCCACGCCTCGCCCCAGCGGCCCCCGGGAATCGGTCGGGCCAGCGGCAGCGCAAGCCGCAGGCAGGGCGCGTGCTCGCGGTGGCTCCAGGTCGTGTGGGCGACCGCGGCGAACGGAGCGCAGCGGTCCAGGGCCTCGGCGAGCTCGATCCCGCCGTCGAGATCGAGCACGAGCAGCGTCACCTGCTCGACGGCCTCGGCGACCGCGATGGCCCCGGCGCGGACGGAGGCGGGTGCCCAGCACGGCAGTCGCCGCTTGTCGATGACGCCCTGGCGCGGGGGAAAGGAGGAGAGTCGACGCACGAGGGCGTGCCACGCGAGGTCGCGAGGCATGGGCCGCTGCTCGAAGACATCGGCGAAGAAGCTGACGGAGACGCGGGGCGGACGAGGGCCACCCCGCAGCGAGACTGCTGGCATTGGGCACCTCCAAGGTCAGGGAGACCGGCTGTGAAGTGAGGAGGGTTCAGGCGGCCTTGCGCACGAACTCGGCTTCATTGGCGGGTTCGGGCTGGGGGGCAGGAACCGACGGGGGGAGGCGATCGGCGGGGTCGGGCTCGGCAGGCGTGGGCCCGTGGCGCACGAGGAGAGAGGCCAGTGTGCGAAGGGCGTGGCGGCGTGGGTCGGTGGGTTTCGGGTGGGCTCTCATCGGATCAGGCCGCTTGTGCGCGGTCGAAGACCACGTCCCACAGCTCGTCCTCGGGGATACCCTGGAGCACGGGGTGGCCGAGCAGGGCGCGTCGGATGCGCGGAGTGGCGGCCCGGTGCCGGTTGAGCACCTGGGACCAGTGGGAGCGGGAGAGGCCGATCTCTTCGGCGAAGCCGGCCTGGCAGAGGTGGCTCGCGTCGATTGCGGCGACGATGCGGTTCTTGCGGAGATAGTATCTGGGGGTCAAGGTAGCCTTCCGATGTGATTCTTCTTGCGTCCGAAAGTGGACGCACATAGACTCACTCCGAAATCGAACCTGCGCAAGGTTCTTGATGTTCGATCCGCGTTGCGGATCGGGGAGGCCAGAGATGCCGAGAGAACACGACGCCTACGAGCTGCGCGCCGCCCTGGAGGGACGAAACATCCTCGAAGTGGCGCACGCGACAGAGCTCGGTGAGAACCTTCGCGAGTGGCGAACGGCCAAGGGGCTGTCGCTCCGCGCTGCGGCGGTCGAGCTCGGCCTCCCGTACTCGGTCCTCCAGAAGCTTGAGACCGGAGGGCGCGCCAAGACGCCGGATGTCGACTTCCTGGAGCGGGTGGCACTTGTCTACTCCGTACCGACGCCGGAGGTGCTCGCCGCGGCTGGGTACAGCCTCCGCCACGTGCGCGATGTGCGCGACGTCGTCGACTTCGCGTTCCGCGACCTCGTGCTCAACCCGCGGCTGTGCCCGACGGGCATGGATCCGGCGTGGCTCGACTCGTTCTCGACGAAGCAGAAGGGCCAGTGGCTCGAGTTCGCCTACAACCTGTTCCAGTTCTACGAGACCGAGGGCTACGACCCGGTCGATCGCGAAGTCGTGAGGATGATCACCGGGAAGGAGCTGGCATGACCCGCCCGCTTCGCGCCGTTCTCTACGCCCGCTGCTCCTCGACGAAGCAGGCCGACCGCGATCTGTCCGTCCCGGCTCAGCTCGACGCCTGCCGGCTGCATGCCCAGCGTCAGGGCTGGCTGATCACCGCCGAGTACCACGACGACGGCATCAGCGGCTTCGAGGACGAGCGCCGTCCGGCCTTCCGCCGGATGCTCGCCGACATGGTGGAGCAGCCGCGCCCCTTCGACGTGATCGTCGTGTGGGACTTCTCCCGCTTCTCCCGGAGCTTGGAGCACTCGCTCAAGACGATGCAGGACCTGCGCGCGGTCGGCGTCTCGCTGGAGTCGACCAAGGAGCAGACCGACGACACCCCCGCCGGGTGGCTCATGGGGACCATCTTCCGCAGCTTCAACGAGTACCAGGTCCGCAAGCTCGCCGAGGACACCCGCCGCGGGATGCGGAAGAACGCCACGGAGGGCGGCTGGAACGGCGGCGCCGTGCCCGTCGGCTACCAGGTCGAGCGCCCCGCGTCGGGCCGCGGCCCCGGCAAGCTGGTGCCCGACCCCGCCTGGGCACCCCTGGTCCAGCGGATCTTCTCGATGGCGTTGTCAGGTCAGGGTGCGGGCGCCATCGTCGGCGCGCTCAACGACGAGGGCCTGCGCACCCAGCGCGGCCGCCGCTGGAACAAGCAGACCGTGCTCTACATGCTCCGCAACGAGGTCTACGCGGGCGTCTACACCTGGGGAACCCGTCCCTCGGCCAAGTTCGCCACCGACCCCGCCGCGCCGCTCCGCATCGAGGACGCCCACGAGCCCCTCGTCTGCTCCGAGGACTTCGCGCGGGTCCGGGCCATGATCGCCCAGCGCCGCCCGACCGTGACGCACCCGCGCACGACGAACAGCGACTACCTCCTGTCCGGGCTGCTGGTCTGCGGCGCTTGCGGGAAGCCCTACATCGGGCACGGCGCCCGGAACAACGCCTACCAGTACTACTCCTGCCAGACCAAGCAGAAGCAGGGTGCCAAGGCCTGCCCCGACGCCCGCAACTTCGAGCAGGGCAGGGTCGAGGGCGTCGTGCTGGATGCGCTCCGTGACGGCGCGCTCCACCCGGGCGTGTTCGGCGATCTGGTCCACGAGGTCCAGACGTCCCTGCGGTCGAAGCAGGCCGAGGCTGAGGGGGAGCGGGCTGTGCTCCGGGGGCAGCTCGCCGAGCTGAACCGGCGGCTCGACAACCTCTACGAGGCGGTCGAGAGCGGGAGCATCCCTGCTGCCCGCCTGGCTCCACGCATCGAGGAGGTGAGCCGCGAGAAAGAGGGGATTGAAGCGAAGATCGCAGCGCTGCCCGAGGCCGGGACCGAGCCGCTGCTGCTCATCGAAGACGCGGAAATCGCCGGCTGGGTGGCCGATCTCCGCGCCGTGGTCGAGCGCGGGACGGTCGACGAGCGACGGGGGCTGTTGCGGGCCTGGGTCCAGCGGATCACTGCCGACGGCGATGACCTGACCATCGAGTACACGTTCCCGCTGGTGAGCGTGGCCGGACCGGCGGGCGGGACCGACGGCGAGCCGGAGCCGGACCCCGAGAACAGCTCGATGACGCGGACGGTGAACAGGGGGCGGCGGAAGAAGACCCGCGTGGCAGGCCCAGAAACGAGGAAGGGAGAACCCGCCGCGAGGCGAGTTCTCCCTACCGTAGTGAATGGCTCCCGCTGTTGGACTCGAACCAACGACCCCCAGATTAACAGTCTAGTGCTCTAACCAACTGAGCTAAGCGGGATCAGCCTCGGGCCACCCCACAGGGCCCCCTGGACACGCCGTTGGGTTAACGCTCGCCCGCCGACCGAGCAAGCCCACCCGGTAACCCGCCCGAGACCCGCCTCCACCCTACCTCCTCCCCCACCTCCCCTCCCCCACCCTCAACCCCACCCCGCCCCGCGCCGATCCCCATGAGGGGGCGCCCGCGTGAACCACCTCACCTCGACGCCGTTCGGCACCTCCCGCAACGCCGCGAAGCTCGATCGCGCGGCCGCGATCTACGCCGACCACCTCCTCGAGGAGCGCGCCAAGACCGACCGCGTCTTCTACTGGCTCCTCATGTGCGAGTGGGCCCTCGCCTTCCTCGTCGCCATCACCATCTCCCCCGTCGCCTGGGCCCCCCAGACCGCCCTCGTCCTCGGCGCCGCCGTCAACATCGCCCCCATCCTCGCCGTCTACACGCGCCCCGGCTGGTGGGGCACCCGCCACGTCGTCGCCGTCGCGCAGATGGTGTGGGGCGCCCTGCTCATCCACCTCACCGGCGGCCGCATCGAGACGCACTTCCACGTCTTCGGCAGCCTGGCCCTCCTCGCGTTCTACCGAGACGAGCGCGTCCTCCTCAGCGCCCTCGCCGTCGCGCTCGGCGACCACGCCCTCCGCAGCGCGCTCTGGCCCGCCTCCCTCTACGGCGACGCCGACATCCACTGGTGGCGCGCCGTCGAGCACAGCGCCTGGATGATCTCGGTCACCGCCGTCCTCGCGGTCACCCTGAACCGCGGCCTGGGCGAGATGTGGACGCGCGCCCAGCGCGAAGCCAGCCTCGAAGGCGTCAAGCGCACGATCGAGGCCCAGGTCGAGCGCAAGACGGCCGAGCTGCGCGCCTCCCTCGAGCGCTACCGCACCCTGGTCGAGCACAGCCACGCCGTCCCCTGGGAGATCGACGCCCGCTCCCTCGCCTTCACCTACATCTCCCCGCAGGTGGCCGAGGTCCTGGGCCACCAGGAGGCCACCTTCGTCGCGAACCCGGCGGTGTGGGACATCGTCCACCCCGACGACCGCGCCCGCGTCCGCGCCCAGCTGCTCACCCTGGCCGAGCCGGACGGCCCGGCCTCCCTCGACTTCGAGTGCCGCATGGACGACGCCGACGGCCGCATCGTCCAGCTGCGCACCCTGGTCAGCCGCAGCGAAGACGGCCGCATCCTCCGCGGCATCATGTTCGACGTGACCCACCAGAAGAAGCTCGAGCTGGAGCTCCGCCAGGCCCAGAAGCTCGAGTCGGTGGGACGCCTCGCCGCGGGCGTGGCCCACGAGATCAACACGCCGGTCCAGTTCGTCAACGACAGCGTCCACTTCGTCCGCGACGCGATGGCCGATCTGGGCCGCCTCATCGACACCCTCCGCGCCCGCGCGGGCGACGACGACGACCTGCGCGACCTCGAAGAGGAGATCGACCTCGAGTACCTCCTGGACAACGTCCCCAAGGCCCTCGACCGCTCCATCGACGGCCTGTCCCGCGTCGCCACCATCGTCCGCTCGATGAAGGAGTTCGCCCACCCCGACCACCGCGACATCGCCCAGGTGGACCTGAACCACGGCATCGACAGCACCCTCACCATCGCCCGCAACGAGTACAAGTACGTCGCCGAGGTGCAGACCGACTACGGACCGCTGCCCCCGGTGGTCTGCAACGGCGGCGAGATCAACCAGGTCGTCCTGAACCTCGTCGTCAACGCGGCCCACGCCATCGGCGACCGCGTGAAGGGCACGGACGCCCGCGGCACCATCGCCATCGCCACCCGCCAGGACGGCGACGACGCCGTCATCACCATCGCCGACACCGGCGGCGGCATCCCCCAGGCCATCCGCGACCGCATCTTCGACCCCTTCTTCACCACGAAGGAGGTCGGCAAAGGCACCGGCCAGGGGCTCGCCATCGCCCGGTCGGTCATCGAGCGCCACGGCGGACAGCTGTCCTTCGTGGTGCAGCCCGACGTGGGCACCACGTTCACCCTCCGCCTGCCCATCACGGGACGCAGCCAGGTGGCCGCATGAGCCTGCAGACGCCGGTCGGACCGAAGCGCCGCATCCTGTTCGTCGACGACGAGCCCTCGGTGCTCGAGAGCCTCCAGAACCTCCTGCGACGGCAGCGCCGCGTCTGGGACGTCGTGCTGACGCCGGGCGCCGACGAGGCCCTGGCCGCCCTCCAACAGTCCCCGTTCGACGTCATCGTGTCGGACATGCGCATGCCCGGCATGGACGGCGCGGCGCTCCTGCGCGAGGTCCGCCAGCTGCAGCCCGAGTGCGCCCGCATCGTCCTGACGGGGCAGGCCGACCCCGCGTCGCGCCAGCGCGCCCTGCCGGTCGCCCACCAGTTCCTGGCCAAGCCCTGCGACGCCGAGCACCTGCGCGTCGTCATCGACCGCACCTGCAACGTCCAGGCGCTGCTCGGCGACGAGACGCTGCGCCAGACGATCGGCCGCCTCGACAAGCTGCCGAGCGTCCCCCACACCTACCTCGCCCTGACCGAGGCCCTGGCGGACCCGACCTGCGGCCTGGCCGACATGGCCGAGATCGTCGAGCAGGATCCGGCGATGGCGGCGAAGGTCCTGCAGATCGTCAACTCGGCGTTCTTCGGCTCGCCGCGCCGCCTGTCGTCCATCCGCCAGGCGGTCATGTACCTCGGCGCGATGCAGCTCAAGGGCCTGCGCTGACGGCGGGTGTTCGCCGCCGCCGACGACTTCTACATGGAGGACTTCTCCCTCGAGGACCTCCAGCACAACTCGATCCGCACGGCCCGCCTGGCGCGGCGCTTCCTCATCGACGCCGAGCGCGCCGAGGCGGCGTTCACGGCGGGCATCGTCCACGACATCGGCCAGCTGGTGCTCGCCCTCGGCCTGCCCTCGTCGTACGCCGGGGTGCACCGTGCCGCGAAGGCCGTCGGACGCCCGATCCACGACGTGGAGACCGAGGTGTTCGGCACGAGCCACGCCGAGATCGGCGCCTACCTGCTCGGCGTGTGGGGCCTCCCCTTCCCCATCGTCGAGGCCGTCGCCTTCCACCACCACCCGAGCCACATCGTGGAGGGGCCGCGCGACGTGCTCGCCGCGCTGCACGTCGCCGACGTCCTCGTGCACACGGCCGAGGGCACCCGCGACGAGGAGACCATCGGCGCCATCGACCTCGAGTTCCTGCGGGACTGCGGCTGCGTCGACGACCTGCCCCGCTGGAAGGCCATCGCCGAGCTCGAGCTCGGCACCCGCTAGCCCTGGAGCCCCCACCCATGCAGAACCGACCCAAGGTGTTGTGCGTCGACGACGAGCCCAACGTGCTCGACGGGCTGATGCTCCACCTCCGTCGGCGCTATCAGGCGTCCACCGCGACCTCCGGCGCCGAGGCGCTGCGCTGGCTCGCCGAGCACCCCGACACCGCCGTCATCGTGTCGGACATGCGCATGCCCGGCATGGACGGCGCCACGTTCCTCGCCCACGCGCGCGAGCAGACGCCCGACGCCGTGCGCATCCTGCTCACCGGCCAGGCCGACATCGGCTCGGCCATCGCCGCCGTCAACGAGGGCCAGATCTTCCGCTTCCTCACGAAGCCCTGCCCGCCGCCGGCGCTCCTCGCCGCGGTGGAGGCGGCGGCGAAGCAGCACCAGCTCGTGACGACGGAGCGGGTGCTGCTCGAGCAGACGCTCCACGGCAGCATCAAGACGCTGATCGACGTGCTGTCGCTCACCAACCCCGTCTCGTTCGGCCGGGCGAACCGCCTCAAGCAGCTGGCGGGCGAGATCGCCGAGCACCTGGGCCTGCCCGACCGCTGGCGGATCGAGGTGGCCGCGATGCTGACGCAGCTCGGCTTCATCACCCTGCCGGGCGACACCGCCGAGCGCCTCTACTACGGGCATCCGCTGTCGGAGCTCGAGCAGAAGCAGGTCGCCCGGCTGCCGGCCATCACGGAGGGCCTGCTGGCCAACATCCCGCGCCTGGAGGGCGTGCGCCATCCTCGCCGGCACCACCCGCGGCATCCGGCGGGGCGAGGTCACCGACGAGGAGCGCGCGGCCATCGAGGTCGACATCGCCGTGCTGAAGGTGGTGGTCGCGTTCGACGAGCTCGAGTCGCAGGGCAGCCCCGCGCCGCTCGCCGTCGCCACGCTGCGCGGACGCAGCGATCCACACCCGCAGCACATCCTGGCGGCGCTGGAGGCCCTGCGCGGCCGCGCGGGCGGCGACGAGGTCCGCGAGCTGCCCATCTCCGGGCTGCGCGCGGGCATGGTCATCGCCGACGACCTCAAGCTGCACACGGGCACGCTGCTCGTCGCGCGCGGCTACGAGGTCACCGCCTCGTTCCTCGAGCGGGCGCGGCTGTTCCGCCCCGGCACGGTGCGCGAGCCGGTGCGCGTGATCGTCCGCCGCAACGGGCTGGATCCCGTCCCCGTCTAGCGCCGCCCGGGAGGTGCCGGCGGATCGGACCGGGTTATCCCCCAAGCTCGACCGGAGGCCCCCGTTGAGCACGCCCGACGTCCCCGAATCCTACAAGCAGGCCGGCCTGTTCATGCTCATCTCGGGGGTGATGAACCTGATGGTGGGCGGTGTCGCCGTGCTGATGGGCCTCAGCACCTGCGTCGGGACGTACGGACTGTGCTGCTTCTGCCCGTTCATCGGCGTGATCCCGCTCGGCTTCGGCATCCACGAGCTGATGGTCGCGAGCCAGATGCAGCAGGGCCGCTGGATCGCCACGGCCAAGGGCACCAACGTCGCCGGGCTCGTGATCGCCGTCCTCACGATGTCGATGATCAACATCGTGCTCGAGGTGCTCGCCATGGTGCAGCTCGGCCAGCCCGAGGCCGCGAAGTACCTCGAGGAGGGCGCGGGCTCGGCGATGGACTGGAGCTGATCGGCGGCCGATGCAGGCCCTCGCCCGCGCGCTGAAGCTGCAGCTGGTCGGCGCCGACCGCGACGGCCTCGTCTACTCCGGTACCCTCGACGGCCGGCCGCTCCAGGTGCGCCAGGTCCCCGGCCCGGGCGGCGGGTGGTCGCTGCTGGTGCCCGGGAGCGGGCCCTGGGTGCTGGTCGCGCGCGCGGAGCTGCTCGCCGCCCCCGTCGCGACCACGTCGGACGCCGCGTTCGACGCCCGCGTGGGCATCGCCCGGGTGGACGACCTCGACGCGCTGCTGTTGCGGCTCGACCCCTGGGCACGGGGCTGCGTCGCCGACGCCACGGCGCTGGGCGCCTGGTTCGATCCCGACGGCGCACACCTCGGCCCCGGCGCGGTCGCCGCGCTGGGCAGCGACCCGCAGCGCCTGCTCGACGCCGTCCACGAGGTGGTGGTGGCCGTGGCGGCGCTGCAGGAGCCGTCGGCTGCGGCCCTCGCCGGGCGCCTGGGCCGCGACGCCGACGCGCCCGAGGTCGAGCGCGTGGTGGCGCAGTGGGTGGCGAAGACGCTCCCGAGCCTCGCGTCCCCGGCCCGCGAGCTCGTGGCGAACGCCGTCATCGAGCGGTCGCCGCGCCCCGACGTGCTGCTCGCCGGCGTCGCCGGGCAGAGCTGGCTGCTCGGCCTGCAGCTCGAGCGCGCGCAGGACCTCCGCCCCCTCGTCTGGGCCGCCATCGGCGCCTGGCGGCGCGGGCGCGACAGCGGCGCCGTGCTGACGGTGGCGTGCCACCTGCTGGCCCGCGAGGGCGCCACGGAGCTGTTCTGGGAGCTGTGGGAGCTGCCCGGCCTGGCGGCGCAGCAGAGCGCCGTGGAGGCCGTGCTCGAGGCCGCCGCCGCGCGGCCCGAGGACTGCCGCGACCTGCTGCTCACCCTGCGTCCGGTCGGGGCGGCGTCGCTCGGGCGCCTGGTGGCGCTGCTGGAGGCGCTGCCCGGGCTCCCCGCCGTCGAGCGGCTGGCGGCGCTGTGGGCGCTCGGCCCCGACGCCGTCGGCCCCGCCCTGGTCCGCCGCGCCGCGCTCGCCCTGCGCGAGCAGCGGGTCCAGGAGATCGAGCGCCTCCTGGCGCAGATCCGCGCCCACTCCGGCGCCGCGCTCCTCGAAGCCGCCCTGGCGCTGCCGGACGACGCGGGCGACATCGTCGCCGCGCTGCGCCCCGCCGCCGAGGAGGACGCCCTGTGCGTCGTCGCCCGGCTCGCCACCGCGCGTCGCAGCCCGGCCGTCGAGGACGCGCTGCTCGGCTGGCTCACGGGCGGCGGCCCCCGCCTGAAGTACGCCGCGGCGCTCGCCCTCGCCACGGCGGGCGGCCCGCGGTCGCTGCCCGAGCTCGACGCGCTCGCCAGCGCCTGGCTCGTGGCCGGCGAGCTGCGCCAGGCCGCCAGCAAGGCCGCCGTGGCGATCCGGCGGCGGCCCGAGGTCGGCTCCCTCTCGATCGCCGACCTGCTGCCCGGCGGCGGCCTCTCCCCCGCCGACGACGACGTCCCCCCGGGCTAGGCGCTCGCCAGCTGCGGGGCCGGGCGGTGCGCCCCCGACCACTGGTACTTGTCGCCCGGGATCAGCCGGTCGATGAGCGGCACGAGCGGCGAGCAGCAGAAGAGCGACCACACGAGGCCGTTGCTGCGGAACAGCACGAAGTGCACGAAGTACGCCCCGAGCGCCACGATGCCCGCGTACAGGATGCGCCCCGCGCGCGTGTCCGGCGTGGTCTTCGGGTCGCTGATCATGAAGAACGCGAACAGCAGCAGCGCCCCCGACTGCAGGCGGTGCACGGGGATCGTCACCGGCTCGAACACCGCCCAGCTGCGGTAGAACAGCAGCAGCGCGTAGAAGCCGAGGAAGGCGTAGGTCACGTCGCTGCGCTCGGCCCGCTGCACCACCGTGGTGCCCGCCGAGGCGAAGAACAGCGCTGCCAGCGCCGCGTTGCCCCACTGCCCCGGCGAGATCCAGGCGGCGTCGGTGAGGAGCACCGCCGCCACGATGCCCACCATCGCCGGGTTGAACAGGTGCTTGCCGCGCACCCGCACCACGAACTTGGCCCCGATGGCCACCATCCCGGCGAACGCCGCGACCCACACCGAGTTGGTGCGCAGCAGCAGGCACAGCGACAGCGAGCTGATGGCCGCCGAGCGCGGGTCGTAGCGCCGGCCGATCCGCCGGTCGCCGAGCCACTGCGTCAGCTGCGTGGAGAGGAGCACGGCCACCACGTTGGGCCACTGCACCTCGAAGTCGAGCGCGACGAGCCCGTAGACGAGCAGCGCACCGAGCGTGAAGATCTGGTTGTACCGCGGATCCCAGCGCATCACTCCCTCCCGGGGACGAACGGCGCGAGCTCAGCACCGTGCCAGCCCGTCAGCGACGACAAGGTCTCGATCTCGCGCGACTGCCGCTTCGCCAGCTCCGCGCGGTACGCCGCGCCCGCCTCGCACGCCGCCTCGCCGCGGAACGCGTGGTGCACGACGTAGCGGGCCTGCCACGGCGCCGTGTCGGCCGTCTCCTGGAACACCAGGTCCTCGGGGAAGTGCCGCCGGTCGTAGCGCACGTGCAGGCGCGTCACGAAGCCGCCGTTCATCCCGCCGTGGTAGTCCTGCGCCCAGCTCGCCCCGAGCGTGCCGAGCTCGGCCCCGGTCAGCTGCTCGCCCGAGCACGGATCGCACACGACCTGCATCGGCCACGCGTACTCGAGGTAGACCGCGCGCATGTCGTCCCGCCGGACCCGCAGGTCGAACATCGCCGTGTACACCTGGGCGAAGTTGCCGCCCTGGGTCACGACCTCGGGCAGGTCCACGTCGGTGGGCATCCGCGCCGAGCGGTAGTTCGTCGTCTCCACCCGACCGGTCGGCGTGAGCGTGTAGATGACGAGGTCCTGCGGCCCGTCGGCGTTGACGGTGCCGAGGCGGATGGGGAGCATGAACTTGCGCGAGTGGTACTCGACCCGCAGCGGGCGCGGCCACTTCACGCCGAGCTTCTCCTGGGCCCGCAGGTCGATCTTCGCCAGGAAGAAGTGCATGTCCTGGCGGATGTAGCTCTCGAGCACGTCGCTGGCGCCCTCGGGGATGCGGTACCCCTCCTGGGTCAGCCACTGCTGAAGCCCGCCGGCCTTCGGCGCGGATCACGACGATGTCGTACTCGTCGAGCTTGAACTGCTGCTCGACGTGGACGCCGAGGTCCTTCGCGCGCCTCCCCGCGGCCGAACCCGCCACGGACGGCGCGGCGTCGTCGAGGTACCCGATCGACTCGTACTCGACGAGCGGCGCGCAGGGGTCGGGATCGAAGTACTCGGCCAGCCGCGGGACGGTGTACTGGTCGAGCTTGTCGATGACGGCCCGCTCCCCGATCTTCACCATCGACGGCTGGATCGTCTCGGGCACCGGCACCACCAGCCCGAACTCCGACGGGTCGCCCCGGTAGTCGTTGGCCATCGTGATGGTCGTCAGGTTGCCCTGCCGCGCCAGCACGACCTTGCTGCTGTGGTTGAACAGGCTGCCCGGCTCCTGGGCCACGTAGAACCCGCAGAACGACCAGGCCGTCGGCGCCAGGCAGGCCGCCGCGACCGCCGCCAGCAGGGCGCGCCTCACCGGCCCCTCCCCGGCACGAACCGCTGGATGTCCTCGCTCGACCAGCCCGTCAGCTCGTGCAGCGTAGTGACCTCGCGGGTCTGCCGCGCGGCCAGCTGCTGCAGGTACCGCCGGCCCTCGGCACAGTTGGTGTTGCCGCGCCAGGCGTGGTTGACGACGTACCGCGCCTGCCAGGGGGCGGCGTCCGCGGTCTCCTGGAAGACGAGGTCCTCGGGGAAGTGCCGCCGGTCGTAGCGGACGTGCAGGCGGGTCAGGAAGCCGCCGCTCATGCCGCCGTGGTAGTCCTGCGCCCAGTTCGCGCCGAGCGCCTGCAGCTCGGCGCCGGTGAGCTGGTCGCCCGCGCACGGGTCGCACACGACCTGCATCGGCCAGGCGTACTCGAGGTAGACGGCGCGCATGTCGTCGCGGCGGACCCGCCGGTCGAACATCGCGGTGTAGAACGTCGCGAAGTTGCCGCCGTCGGAGAGGTACTCGGGGACCTCGAGGTCGGTCGGCATGCGCGCCGCGCGGTAGTTCGTCGTCTCGACGCGGGCCTGCGGCGACAGCGCGAAGACGAGCAGGTCCTGGGCGCCGTCGGCGTTGACGGTGCCGAGGCGGATGGGGAGCATGAACTTGCGCGAGTGGTACTCGACCCGCAGCGGGCGCGGCCACTTCACGCCGAGCTTCTCCTGGGCCCGCAGGTCGATCTTCGCCAGGAAGAAGTGCATGTCCTGGCGGACGTAGCTCTCGAGCACGTCGGTGGCGCCGTCCGGGATGCGGTAGCCCTCCTTGCGCAGCCACTGCTCGAGGCCGTCGCCGCCCTTCGCGCGGATGATGGTGATGTCGTACTCCTCGAGGGAGAACGCCTTCTCGACGGTCACGCCGAAGTCGCGGTCGGCGGCGTCGGCGACGGCCATCGTCGGCGGGGGCGCCGACATCGGCGCCATCGACATCGTCTTGCGCTCCTCCCGCATCCGCGGCGGGCACGGGTCCGGGTCGAAGTACTCGGCCAGGCGCGGCACCGAGTACTGGTCGAGCTTGTCGATGATCGACCGCTCGGCGATCTTCACCATCTCGGGCTCGATCTCCTGGGGCACCGGCACGACCAGCCCGAACTCGGACGGGTCGCCCTGGTAGTCGTTGGCCATCGTGATCACGGTCCGGTCGCCGTCGCGGACCAGCACCACCTTGCTGCTCTTGTTGAACAGGCTCCCGGGCTCCTGTGCGACGTAGAAGCCGCAGAAGGAGTAGGCTGTCGGCGCGAGCGCCAGCGCTGCCACCGCAGCCTTGAGCCACGTCGTGTATCGCATCCTCGTCCTCCGCTGCGGATGAACGGGGAGCACACCGATTGCTTACAACCGCATGCAGGAGCGTGACCCATGTCGGACGGCGAGCGCGAGCACCCCTGCGTCTGCCCCCTGTGCGAGGCCATGTGCGGCCTGCGGGTCGGCGTCCGCGGCGACACCGTCACGTCGGTCCGCGGCGACCCCGACGATCCGCTGTCGGCCGGCGCGATCTGCCCGAAGGCGGCGGCGCTGATCGACCTGCACGCCGACCCCGACCGCCTCCGGCACCCGATGAAGCGGACCGACCAGGGCTTCGTGCGCTGCGAGTGGGACGAAGCGCTCGATGCGATCGCCGAGGGGCTGCACCGGCTGCAGCAGGCCCACGGGCGCGACGCGGTCGCGGTGTACCTCGGCAACCCGAACGTCCACAACCTCGGCATGATGACGTTCGGCCCGATGCTGTGGCGGACCCTGCGGACGAAGAACCGCTACTCGGCGACCTCCGTGGACCAGCTCCCCCACATGCTCGCCGCCAAGCGGATGTTCGGCCACCAGCTGCTGATGCCCGTGCCCGACGTCGACCGCACGCAGCTGCTCGTGGCCATCGGCGCCAACCCGCTCGTGTCGAACGGCAGCCTGATGTCGGCGCCCGGCATGCGCAAGCGGCTGGACGCGCTGCGGGCGCGCGGCGGACGCCTGGTCGTCGTCGACCCGCGGCGCACCGAGACGGCCGAGCGCGCCGACGAGCACCTCGCCATCCGCCCCGGCACCGACGCCGCCTGGCTGCTGGCGCTGCTCCACGTCGTGCTGCGGGAGCGGCCCGTGCGGCTCGGCCCCCTCGAAGGCCACGCCGACGGGGTCGAGGCGCTGCGCGAGGCCACGGAGGGCCTGACCCCCGAGCGCGTCGCCGCGTTCACCGGCATCGACCCCGCGACCACGCGGCGGCTGGCGCTCGAGCTCGCCGACACCGAGCGCGCCGTGCTGTACCCGCGGTTCGGCGCGTGCACCCAGGCCTTCGGCGGCCTGGTGCTCTGGCTGGCGAGCGCGCTGCACGCGGTGACGGGGCACCTCGACCAGCCCGGCGGCGCCATGCTGCCCGAGCCGGCGTTCGACCCCGTGCACCCGCCGATGGGCCGCGGGGTGGGGCCGGGCAGCGAGGGCCGCTGGACGGCGCGCACCTCGGGCCGGCCGGAGTTCGCGGGCGAGCTGCCCGTCGTGGGGCTGGCCGACGAGATCCTGACCCCGGGCGAGGGCCAGGTGCGCGGGCTCGTGGTGTGGGCCGGCAACCCCGTCCTGTCGACGCCCAACGGCGCCCGCCTCGACGCGGCGCTGCCGCAGCTCGAGCTGCTGGTGGCCGTCGACTACTACCTCAACGAGACGAGCCGCCACGCCCACTACGTGCTGCCCACCCCCGCCCCGCTCGCCCGCCCGCACGACGACCTGGCGTTCCACGGGCTCGCCGTCCGCAACACGTCGCGCTGGGCCGATCCCGCCGTCCCGCCCGACGGCGACCTGCGCCACGACTGGGAGGTCGTGCTCGATCTGGTGGGCCGCCTCGCGCGCCTGCGCGGCACCACGCTGCGCGACCGCGCGACCCGCCGCGCGCTGCGCCTGCTCGGCCCCGCCGGGATGATCGACCTCGGCCTGCGCTTCGGACGCCACCGCCTGTCGGTGCGCAAGCTCCGCCGGAACCCCCACGGCATCGACCTCGGCCCGCTGCGGCCCTGCCTGCTCGAGCGCATGCCCGCCGGCACGCGCCTCGACCTCGCCCCGCAGGGGTACCTCGACGACGTGGCCCGCCTCCGCGCCGCGCTCGACGCGCCGGTGGCGCCGCTCGTGCTGATCGGGCGCCGCCAGCTGCGCGGGAACAACTCCTGGCTGCACAACGCCCGACGGCTCGTGAAGGGCAAGCCGCGCTGCACCCTGCTCGTCCACCCCGACGACGCCGCTGCCGCCGGCCTCGCCGACGGCGCCCTGGCGCGGATCCGCTCCAGCGTGGGCGCGGTGGTCGCGCCGGTCGAGGTGACCGACGCGATGCGGCCCGGCGTGGTCAGCCTGCCCCACGGCTTCGGCCACGACCGGCCCGGCGTGGGGCTGTCGGTGGCGACGGCGCTGGCGCCGGGGCCCTCGGCGAACGACCTGACGGATCCGGCGCTGGTGGACGAGGGCTCGGGCAACGCCGTGCTCAACGGCGTGCCGGTCACGCTCACAGCGGCCGAGGCCCCCGAGGCGGACGCGGCGGCGCCGCCAGCGTGACCGTGAGCCCGGCCACGAGCGCGCGGCCGCGGTAGCTGGCCTCGGGCGCGTCCGCGGACGTGGACGTGCGCTGCAGCACGGCCAGGACCTCGCCGAAGGCGTCGACCCGGAGCGCGGGCACGGGCGCGACCCCCGCCCCCACCGTCACCTCGACGCGCGGCCCGTCCGGCGACGACGGCCCGAGCGTCTCCACCGGCACGGCCGCGCCGCCGAGCCCGTCGACGGCGGCGCCGGCGCGCAGGGTCGCGACGGCCACGTCGACCTCGCCGCCGAGCCGCGCGGCCAGGCTGTCGCGCCAGGCGTTGGCCTGCGTCACGTCGTCGGAGGCGGGGTCCTGCAGGTCGATGGCGAGCACGTCGTTGACGGACCAGGCCGTGTAGACGAGGTCGGCGACGAGGCGCCCGGGCCCGAGCTCGGTGCGCACCCCCAGCGCGACCCGGTCGGGCAGGCGCCAGCTCGCAGCGATGCCCTGGTCGGGCAGCTGCGGCGCGAAGGCCGGCGGCACGTCGAAGTCGGCCTCGCCGGCGAGCGGCAGGCGGGTGCGGCCCTTGTAGGAGAGGCCCACGGCCAGCGCGTCGGTGGCCTGCAGGTACAGCGACGCGTCGGCGCCGACGCCGGCGCCGCGCAGCGACAGCTCGGCCGTGCCCTCCTCGGTGACGTGGTCGGTGGCCTTCAGCACGTGCAGGCTGCCGGCGTCGACGTGCAGGCCGGCCGCGAGGCGGACCGGGCCGAGGCCCGCCCCCAGGAACGGCGCCACCCGCAGGAAGCGCGGCGCGCTCTCGATGATCTCGAAGCGCAGCGGCCCGTCGGGCGCCCAGGCCACGCCCCCGGCGAACGCCGTGTTCACGGCCACGCCGGCCAGCAGGTGGTGGCCCGACCAGCTCGCGTAGAGGTGCGGCGGCGTGCCGAGCGGGGTCTGCGAGCGGGCGGCCCAGCCGTCGCCTTCGGCGTCGATGCGCACGGCCGCGGCCGCCGCGCCCACGGCGACGCGCAGCCCGCCGTCGTCGGCCAAGGCGGCGGGGTCGAACCAGGCGCTCTCGGCGCTCACCCGCGCGGTGCCGGCGTGGGCGGTGCCGCCGGCGATGGCGCCCTGCTGCGCCACCTCGAAGCCCGCGGCCCAGGCCGGGGCGCACAGCCAGGCGATCACGGCGCGACCCCGGTGGCCAGGTAGTCCGCGAGGTCGGAGAGCATGGCGTCGCCGAGGAGCGGGATGACGAGGTCGCCGTGCAGGAACGACGGGTACTCGGCCACGGGCAGCCCGCTCACCGCGGCCAGCACGTCGGTGCTGGCGTTGGGGATGACGAGGTCGCCGGTGTTCGCGTCCACCCGGTCCATCTGGATGAGGGCGTCGATGCGGTCGGCCTCGTCGCGGTACAGGTGCCCGACCGACTGCGGGTCCACGCTGTCGATGAGCCAGCGGGCGACGTTGAGCAGCCGCTCGTGGTCCCAGGTGCCCTGCACGACGCCCTGCTCGTCGAGGAACACGTCCATCTGCGGGCCGAAGAAGGTGCTGTCGCCGAACATGTCGACCATGTCGGCGCCCGGCACGTTGAGCACCGCGCGCGTCACGGCGGGCTCGAGCGCGGCGTAGTCGGCGCCGATGATGCCGCCGAGCGACTGGCCCGTGTAGAGGAACGCGTCGGTGCGGATCTTCTGGCCGAGGACCTGCTCCCAGTCGGCGGTCTGCAGCGAGTACCGCAGCGCCGAGAGGTCCACGAGCGCCTGGCGGAAGTGGTCGGGGATGTGCGGCAGGTCGTGGACGTCGAGGAACGCCGCGCCGCTCGCGGGCCGCACGTCGACGATCGGGAACGCGGCGAACGGCTCGGGCTGCCCGTCGGGGCCGAGGCAGCGGCCGTCGGGGCTGCAGCTCGCGCGGTCGCCCGAGGCGCAGGGCCGCGCGTACAGCAGCGGGTCCGTGGCGCCGATCAGCGGCTGCAGGCTCGGCGGGAAGAAGTTCGGCACGGCGACGAGGCTCGCGTCGACGCAGGCGATGCGCTCGCCGTGGTACGGGAAGTCGACGCTGATGGCCGCGAACCCCCGCTTCGCGAGCTCGCCCGAGATGGTGAGCACGAAGCGCCGGTCGGTGACCACGGCGTGGCCGAAGATGACGACGGGGACGGGCTGGTCGGCGGGCACCCCCGCGGGCAGCGTCGCGACGAACGCGATGTCGTCGAGCACCGGCGGCTCGCGCCAGCGGCGGGTCACCGGGTCGAGGTGCACGGGCGACGGGATCGTGCCCTCGATCACCTCGGCGACGCCGTCCACCCGCGGCAGGTACACCAGGTCGGCCGGGTTGAGCAGCCCTGGGAACAGGTCCGACAGCGGATCGCTGCCGAACAGCCGGTTCGGCGGCCCGCGGTCGGTGACGGTGGGCGACGGGTCGTAGCCCATCCGGTCGGGCACGCCGAGCAGGTCGCGCAGCGGCGTGACGGCGTCGAGGGTGGTGAAGGGCCAGGCGGTGACGACGCCGTCGCGGCCGATGGCGTCGAGCAGCAGGTCGACCTCGGCGCGCAGCGGCTCGACCCGCGCGGCGTCGGCGTCGGGGACGCTGCCGACGGTGGAGGCGCCGTCGACGGCCAGCGCGGCGTCGACCTTCAGCAGCTGGCCCACCGCCATCGGCAGCAGCGGCGCGCCCCAGCGGTCGGTCACGCCGTCGCGGACGACCACGGCGTAGGTCGTGGCCGGGGCGAGCGGCAGCGGCGCGCCGCCCGGCGCCTCCGGCTCGGGATCGACGACGACGTGGACGCAACCGTCGTCGCCGCTCGCGCAGGGCCCCTCGGCGCGCCAGGCGCGGACCGAAGCCGGCACGCGCACCGGCGCGCGCGACAGGTCCCACAGCTCGA
>JAWKRQ010000097.1:0-23247 GCA_041389545.1 Myxococcota bacterium
CGGGTTCGTGCCAGAACGCCGGGTCAGCGGACGGGCACCAGGCAGACCTGCGTGTAGCCCTGGGGGAAGCCCGTGGCCTTCTGGCCCACGTCCCACTGGACGTTCGCGACCTCCCAGCCCTGATCCTCGAGCCCGGTGACCCACTGCCCGACGGCGGACTGGGGATCGCGGGTGTCGACCTCCGCCCCGATGTCGGTGGGGAAGGTGCGGCACTTCAGGCGCAGGAGCGGCGCAGGATCGGCCTCCCCCGCGGCCCACGCGCCCACCGCCGCGGCGCTGAGCGCCCCCACGACGACGCCCAAGGTGATCGACCACGCACGGATCCGCATCCCGCCCTCCTGTCGCCCGATGGCGATCTTCTCCCCCCGTTATCGCGGGATCGGCCCCGGGGGCGGATCTCCTCGCCAAAAGCGGACAAAATCTGTCCGCTTCGACCCGAATTGGGGTCGACACCACTTCAGGTGTTCAGTACATTTCGAGTGTGAGGCGCCGGTGCGCCCCTCCGGCTGCTCCGCCGGGGGGCGTGCCGGTGCCACCGCCAGAGGAGGCCCTCGATGTCCACGGCGCCTGCACTCCGGTCCCTCGACCTCCCGCTCGACGGCGCCTGGCCGTCGCCCGGCATCCCGCGGGAGGGCGTCGAGGTCTTCGTCGTCACGGGCGAAGGGTCACACGGCGCGATCGCGTTCGCGGTCGGGGATCTGCTCGTCTGCCGCGGTGCGGCGCGGCCGGGAGAGACCACGGTGCTGGTGGCGCGGGGTCACGGTCGGCCCCGCCTGGGCACCGTGGAGGGGACGCGCTTCCGGGGCGACGCCGGCGAGCCGTGCCACCCCGACCGGTGGCGCTCGGCCGGCGCGCTGGTGGCGCGCTACCGCCGCGGGCCCGACGGGTGGGTCATCGAGCTGCTGCACCGCAAGGCCATCGACAGGGGGAGCCCGGTCGCCGCACTCCCGGCGATCGTGGAGGTCGCGCCCACGCCCATCGAGGCGGCGGCGGCGCGGCGGGACGCCGCAACGGGCGGCGCGGCCGCCGGAGGTCGGGGAGGACTTCCGGCGGCCCAACTCCCGCTCTTCGCGGCGTAGGCCCCGCGCGGGGCAGGCCCGCGCACAGCCGTCCCGAAACGAGACGCGCCGGACGGCGCCCTCGCTCCCGTAGGGGCGGTGGCGCGGTCCGGCGCGTGCGGCTCGGCTCAGCCGAAGCGGACTACTTGCACTCGCCCGCGGGCACCGGCGCGGCGGTGGCGGCGGAGGCCTCCATCACGTTCGCGCAGGCCGCGAGGTCGGGGTTGTCCTGGCAGAGCTGCTTCTGCAGGTCGGGGGCCGTCACGGCGTTGAACGTCCGGGTGTTGTTCACCAGGAACGTCGGGCTGGCCGAGATCGACAGCTCGCCGGCGGACGCGAAGCTCTTGCGCAGCAGGTCCTTGCCCTCGGCCGCGAAGCAGCGGTCGATGACGGCCGGGTCGATGCCCGCCTCGGTGGCGCAGGCCTTCCAGTCGCCCGACTTGTAGTCCTTCGAGTGGCAGGCGAGGAACTTCAGGTACTGGTTGCCGGCCTTGTAGTGCTCCTCGGCGCAGACCTCGCGGATGTCGTCGTCCACCTCGGTCGGGCCGTGCATCGAGCTCAGCTCGCCGTCGCGCTCGTTGCCGATGAAGTGCACGTCGAGGTCGACCGTGTCGCCGAACGCCGCCATCACCTCGTTGGCCGCGATCATCGCCTTCGCGCCGTAGGGGCAGTGCGACATCACGAACAGGTCGAGCTTGTTGGGGATCTTGTCGCGGCACAGCATCGCGCCGGAGCAGCCGTCGTCGGCGCAGTCGACCTGGCCGTCACCGTCGTCGTCGGTGCCGTTGTCGCAGATCTCGGCGGTGGGGTCCCACTTGCCGCCGACCTTGAGCTGGATGTACTCGCCGAGGGGGTTGGTGAACCGCTTGATGGCCTCGTAGCCATCCTTGTCGTTCTCCACGTCCTTCGACAGCAGCACGGCCGGCAGGCGCAGCGAGGCGTCCTCCGCCTTGAGCTTCTCGTAGAGCGCCTTGCCCTCGTCGGTCGCGTAGTCGAGGTAGGTCGGGTTCAGCCCGGCGAGCTCGCCCTTCAGCCGCGGCTCGAGCGGCTTGAGGTCGCACTGCTCGCAGCGCGAGTCGGTGAGGAAGACGGCGTCGACCTTCGGCGGCTCGGGGATGTCGGAGCAGGCCTTCGGCGCGTCGTCGCCGTAGGTCTTGCAGATGGCGCGCATGAAGTCGCGCGCCTTGCGGCCGCCCATGTACTTCTCGCCGTCGAGGTACATGGTGGGCGAGCTGCGGGCGCCGCGCTTCTTCGCCTCGGCGAACGAGGCGGCCACGAGCTGCTTGCCCTCGTCGCCCTCGATGCAGGTCTTGAGCGCGCCGGCGTCGAGCTCCACGGTCTCGGCGCAGGACGCCCAGTTCTCGTGGACCGCCTTCGGGTCCTTGTTCTGGCACTCGATGAAGGAGACGAGCTTCTCGGGGGCCTGCTTCGCCGCGCAGGACTGCGCGATGTCGCCCTGGACCTCGTTCGGCCCGTGCATCGAGGTGAGGGAGTCGGCCTCGCCGTCGCCGATGAAGTGGACGGTCACGTCGAGCGCGTCGCCGAGCTGCGACTTGACCTCGGCCATCGTGTTCTCGACCTGCACCCCGTAGGGGCACTGCGACATCACGAAGAGCTCCATCGCCGGCTTGTGCTCGGGGAGCTGACCGTCCGAGTTGAGGCCTGCCCCGGCGACGGGCTGGGTCTGGGAGGTGCCGCACCCGGCGGCCGCGAGCGCCCCGCAGAGCGCAACCAACGTCGACAGCTTCATGATCTACCCTCGGGAGGGGGTGAGCAGAGTCCGCGTGCAGCTCGGCGGGCTCGACCGAGCCCTGGACCCAGCGCTCGTCGAGCCGTTGCGGCCCGCACGGACGAAGGACAATGCCGACACTCGTAGCCTCCCGCGCCCGAGCGCGCTCGCCCCTCCCCGACACGAAATGTCCCGAGCCGGTTGCGGCGACCCTTGTTGGTACCTGTGTACCAAGTTACAAGTCGCTCATGCCCACCGTCGAACGCGTCCAGACCGGCGTCCGCATCGAGAAGCGCCTGCTCAAGGTGCTCAAGGCCCTCGCCGAGTACCGCGATCTGTCCCTCGGCGACCTGCTCGAGGGGATCGTGCTCCACGCGCTCGAGGGCGAGGCGCCGTTCTCGGCGGAGACGCTCGCCGTCGTCGCGCAGCTGCGCCAGGTCTACGGCCTCGAGCTCACCGCCGCCGATGCGCACCAGCTGCGCGAGGAGGAGCCGTCATGAGCCTGGATCACCGCGGACACCTGCGCCTCGCCTGGGAGGCCGTCGGCCGCGGCGGCCTCGCCGGCGCGCTCGTCGACGTCCCGCCCGTGCTGCGGGAGATGGCGCGCGAGGCCGGGGCGCCCGAGCGCTACGACCACGTCCTGACCGTGGCGTACCTCGAGGCCGTGGCGGCGCGCTGGCGGCCGGGCGAGCCGTTCGACGCGTTCCTGGCGCGCTCCCCGGAGCTCTTCGAGCGCCCGTGACGTCGGCTGGGAGCTTGGCCGAACAGGCTCTTCGCCTGCGCTTCCGGCACGAACACGACCACCACCGGCCGGGCTGCATGCCCAGCCAGTGGCTGCCGGCGTGGTCGTGGTGGTGGGGGTGGTCGTGGTCGCGGCCCGCATGATCGGTCGGCGCCGACCGTGTTGCCGATTTCGACCGTACAACCTTTCTACGCGACGAGTTCCTACAGGCTGGGCTTGCGCTCCACCGCCACCCGCGCCCGCCGCACCGCGTCCAGCAGCTCCCGGTCGAGCACCTCCCGCGGCCACAGCGGCTCGAGCGTGCGCACCGCCCCGAGCTCCCGCACCGCGCCCACCAGCGCCGCCGCGTCGTCCTCGTCGACGATCCAGTGCGCCAGCCCGGCGTCCCACTCGACGCCGCCGCGCCCGAACTGGTGGCTCGCCGCCCGCCGCTCGAGCCGGTCGAGCCAGGGACGCAGCGCCACCATCGGCACCGCCCGCGGCACCGCGTCGGGCCCGTCCACGGCGAGCAGGAGATCCGCCTCCGGCAGCGCCACGGGCTCCCCCTCGGTCCAGACCACGGCCGTGAGCGTGGTCACGGGGTCGTGCTGCGGCGCGACGAGGCGCACGGCCACGGGCGTGCACGGCAGCAGCTCCACCGCCCACAGCCGCTCGGCATACGCCGCCAGGCAGCGGTTCCACCGCCACACCCGCAGCCCGGCCTCCCGCCCGAGCGCCCGCCGCGGCCGCCCGTCGGCCGCGAGCGCCGCCACGGCGTCGGCGTTCTCGCGCTCCCACCGCGCCAGGAACGCCGCCGCATCGGGCACGCCGGGCCCGGACGCCCGCAGGATCGCCTCGGCCTCGAGCCCGATCCGCGCCGGCCCGGGCACCGGCGCCGACCACCACCAGCCCCCGTCGGGCGCGGCCACGGCGCGCAGCACCACCTCTCCGTCGGCGTCGCGCCGCTCGGCCCCGCCGGGCCAGGCGCTCCAGCCGGCCCCGCTCGGCCCGGCCTCCGCCCACACCCCGGTCGCGCCCACGATCCCTCCTCCCACGTCCACGTCTCCCCCGCACCCAACCGCTAAGGGGCGGACGGCGCCCGCGCACGCCGCTGGAACACCTCGCAACACTGTCACCTCGGAGCGCGGCGGTGTAACGTCCCTCCATGCAAGACGAGCCTGCCCTCGACGTCCTCACCCTGGCCTTCGCCTGGCACGCCGCCACCGAGGTCCTCAAGGCCGACGCCAACGTCGATCAGGCCGAGCTGTCCTGGGTCGCCGAGCGCTTCCCCAAGGGGCGGCTCCAGGCCGCCGGCCTCGTCGACGACGCCGGCGAGCCCACCGCCCGCTTCCACGAGGCCCGCGACCTCGCGCTGGTCCGCCTGCACGACGCCCTGACCGAGATCGAGAAGCTCGATCTGCTCGCCACCGTCGTCGAGGCCAGCGCCGCCGACGGTGTGGTCACCCCCGAGGAGGCCGACGCCCTGTCCGCCTTCGCCCGCATGCTCGGCCTGCGCGACCAGAGCTGGCTCGTGGGCCTCGAGGCGCGCATCGCCGCGGGCCGGGTCCGCCGCGACGACACCGCCGTCTAGCCGTGGTCGCGCCCCTCCGCGCCGGATACCCGGGGCGGCATGCACACCCGAACCGCCCTCGCCCTCCTCCTCGCCGGCTGCTCCGGCGCCCACACCCCGCCCGCGGCGCCCGCCCCCGCGCCCGCCCCGGCCCCCGCGCCGACCGTGCCCGCCGGCCCCGAGCTGCCCACGACCGACACGCTGCCGAGCAGCCTGGGCGAGATCACCGTCCACGCCGTGGACCACGCCACCTTCGCGCTGTCGATCGCCGGCGGCCCGACGATCTGGGTCGACCCCGTGTCGCAGGGCGAAGAGGCCGAGCCGCTGCAGGTCCTGGGCATGGCCGACCTGCTGCTGATCACCGACATCCACCCCGATCACCTCGACCGGAGCGGCATCGGCGACGTCTCCGGAGAGCAGACGGTGGTGGTCGCCCCGGCCGCGGTCGCCGACCAGATCGAGGACCTCGTCCCCGTGCGGCGCCTGGCCAACGGCGAGACCACCGAGGTCGAGGGCATCACGGTCACCGCCGTGCCCATGTACAACCTCACCCGCGGCCCGTCCGAGGGGCAGCTGTACCACGAGAAGGGGCGTGGCAACGGCTACCTGCTCGACATCGGCGACACGCGCGTCTACATCAGCGGCGACACCGCCTGCACCGACGAGATGAAGGCGCTCACCGACGTCGACGCCGCGTTCGTCTGCATGAACCTGCCCTACACGATGCCGGCCGACGAGGCGGCGACCTGCGTGAACGCGTTCCACCCGGGCATCGTCTACCCGTACCACTACCGGGGCGACCCGGTGACCGATCTGGACGCGTTCGAAGCCGCGGTGTCGCCCGCAGGGACCGACGTCCGGCGGCTCGAGTGGTACCCGCTGCCCGGGACCACGGCGGAATGATCGCCCTGTGGCTCGTCGCGCTCGCCGCGGCGCACGAGCCGGGCCTGTCGCGCGTGTCGGTCGACGGCGACCAGCTCGTGCTGCAGGTCCACCGCCTCGACGCCCGCGAGCCGCCCCGCCTGCTCGAGGGGACGCGCGCCGAGGTCGACGGCAAGCCCTGCGACGTGGTCCCCGAGGACGTCCGCCCCGACGACAACGGCTTCGTCGCCACCGCCCGCCTGCGGTGCCCGCTCGGCCAGCACCTGCGCGTGACCGCCGGCTGGTTCGGCCAGCTCCCGCCCGGCGACCGCACCGCCGTCGACCTCGACGGCCAGGCGATGGGCCTCGTCGACGCCCGCTCGCCGCAGTTCGACGCCGAGCACGTGCCCGGCGCGCGCGCCGTGGGGCTCGGCTACCTGCAGCTGGGGATCGAGCACATCCTCACCGGCTGGGACCACCTGGTGTTCCTGCTCGGGCTGCTGCTGGCGGCGCGCTCGGCGCGCGAGACGGTCGGCGTGGTCACCGGGTTCACGGTGGCGCACTCGCTGACGCTGTCGCTGGCGGTGCTCGGGGTCGTGGTGCTGCCGTCGCGCGTGGTGGAGCCTGCCATCGCGGCGACGATCGTGCTCGTGGGCCTCGAGGGCCTGCTCTCGGCGCGGCGGGGCCACCCGAGCCCGCTCGGCCGGCGCCTCGCGCTGACGTTCTCGCTCGGCCTGGTCCACGGCCTCGGCTTCGCCGGGCTGCTGCGCGATCTGGGCCTGCCCGCCGGACACCGTGCGCTCGCGCTCGGCGCGTTCAACGGCGGGGTCGAGGTCGGGCAGCTGCTGGTGGTGCTCGCCGCCGCGCCGCTGCTGGCGCTGGCGCGCCGCTGGCCGCGGTGGGAGGCGCTCGGCGTGCCGGCCGGCGCCGCCGGGGTCGCGGCGGCAGGCCTCGTGTGGCTGGTGGCGCGGATCGTCGGGTAGGCCGCATCGCGCTCCGCCCGCGAGTTCACGGCGCGTGAACCGGTGAAACCGCAAGGCGACCGCCACCGGGGCAAGATGCTCCCTGGAGGCAAGATGGCCGCCCCGAACCCCCGCTTCGGCGCGCTGATCGTCGCGCTGGCGGGCTGCCCCACGCCGGCCCTCGACGTCGACGGGCTCGAGCCCACCGACATCGAGCCCCGGCTCGAGGTCTACGACCAGATCGACGACGCCGAGCGGTGCGACGCGCTCGCCGCCCGCGAAGACCACGGCGGGTGCACGCTCGTCTCCCGCACGCCGCGCAGCCGCTCGTGCTGGTGCTGGCCCGCGCCGATCCCCGCCGAGGACGCCCACCCGGGCGAGCTACCCCCGGCTGACGCCGCCTCGCGGGCCTGCCGCGCGGCGTCGGCCAGCCGGCCGGCGAACCAGGCGACCGCGTCGTCCGACAGGCGCTCCAGCGGCACCGTCACCGGCTCACCGCCGAAGACCTGCGCCACCACGTGCTTGCGCTGGTAGCCCGCCTCCACGGCGTCGACCCGGCCGATGGCCACGAGCGGCACCCGCTGCTCGGCGCCGCTGCCCCAGCGCAGGCGCAGGGTGTCGGCGGTGACGGTGACGTCGAGCGTCTCGTCCTGCCGGCGGGCCTCCCGCCACGACGCGGCGGCCAGCCAGGCGCCGCCGCCCCCGAGCACGAGCAGCGCGAGGCCTCCGGAGACCGCGCTCAGCAGCGTGCCGCCCGGGAGCAGCCCCAGCAGCGGCACCCCCCACTGCGACGCGCCGAAGACCGTGCCCGCGACGCCGAGGACGGCGATGGAGCGCGCGACCTGGCCCGTGCTCGGGTGCGCCAGCCAGGGCCGCACCGACAGGACCAGCGCGCCGTCGACCTCGCGGGCGCCGAGCTCGGCGGGGGCGGTCACGTCGCGGCCCAGGCGTCGGGGAGGGTGACGGTGCCGCGCAGGTACGGCGCGCAGTGCCCGACGAGCCAGACGCGGTCGCCGTCGACCCGGCAGCCGAAGCGCGCCGCCGCGGGCGCTGATCTGGCGGGCGCGGAGCGGGTTGCGGTCGAGGCGCGCCGCCCAGTACGGCCCCAAGGTGGCGTGGGTGGAGCCCGTGACGGGGTCCTCGTCGACGCCCGAAGGCCGGCGCGAAGAAGCGCGAGACGAAGTCGACGTCCTCGCCGGGGGCGGTGCACACGACGTTGGCGCGCTGCTTCCGGAGGGCGCCCACGTCCGGCGCGAGCCCGGCGACGTCGCCGAGGCGATCGAAGCGCGCGAGCCAGTAGGTCGCGTGGTGGACGGCCTTCATCGACATCACCTCGACGGGCGTGGCCCCGAGCGCGTCGATCAGCGGCTGGACGTCGCCCTCGGCGGGCCGGGCGGGCACGGCGGGCAGCGCCATCGCGAGGCCGTCGCCCTCGCGGTGGACCTCGAGGACGCCCGAGCGGGTGCGGAAGCGGACGACGTCGTCACTGCTGCCCCCGAGGACCACGTACGCCGAGGCGATCGTGGCGTGGCCGCACAGGTCGACCTCGACGGTGGGCGTGAACCAGCGGAGGTGCCACCCGGCGTCCTCGCGGACCAGGAACGCCGTCTCGGACAGGTTGTTCTCGGCGGCGAGGCCAGCCAGCACGGCGTCGGGCAGCCAGTGCGGCAGGATCATGACCGCGGCGGGGTTGCCGGTGAACGGCCGCGCGGCGTCCCCCGGCTGCACGAACGCGTCGACCTGGACGAGCGGTAGCTCCACGGCGCCTCCCGCTGCGCCGTAACCGGGGCACCGTCCCGGCGACCGGTGCGTTACCGGGGGGCGGGGGTCCCCATGCTGGACGAGCACGCCCGCGCCGGGCTCAAGGCCATCGAGGAGCGCCGATTCGACGACGCCGTCAAGGCGTTCCAGGCCGCCCACGCGCTGGCGCCCGAGCGGCCCGACATCAACCACGCGCTCGGCATGGCCTTCCTGCGCCGGGGCGACGCCGGCAACGCGCTGCCGCGCCTGGAAGACGCCGTGCGCCTCGCCGAGCCCTACACGGCCCCCGAGCACCAGGCGCTCCGCCGCGACTTCCACCTGTCGCTGGCCACCGCCCAGCAGCTCCTCGACCGCGTCGCCGAGGCGCGCGCCACCCTCGAGCAGGTCGTCCGCACCTGGCCCGACGCGGTGGAGGCCCGGCTGCAGCTCGGGCAGCTGCTGCTGTCGTCCGGGCAGGTGCAGGAGGGCTGCACCGCCTACGACGAGGCCGGCGAGTGGCTCGATCGCGAGCAGCGCGAGCAGGCCGAGGCGCTGGTCGGCGCCACGCGCGCCTTCCTCGAGGCCGACACCGCGCCGTCCGTGTTCCTCGAGGCCCACGGCGACAGCTACCGGCAGTACTTCGACCAGGTCGCGAGCGCGCCGGAGGTCGAGGGGTGGTACGCCGAGGCCGAGCGGATGAAGCGCGGCGAGGGCGGTGAGCTGCAGCCGGTGCTCCCGAAGGGCGCGCGCCCGTACGCGCTGTCGCGGGTCGACCTCGTCGATCCCGCCACGGGGCAGGTCAGCTCGGTGTACTCGGAGTCCGAGCCGATGATCGTCGCGATCGAGGGCCTCGAGCCGCTGGCGCAGGTCCCCATCGTGATGCCGTGGGCGGGCTTCCCGTTCGAGGTCGGCGTCTCCACGCGCTGCCCGTGGCACTGGCTGAGCCTCGTGGTGCAGCTGCAGGGCCGGGCCGACGCCGCCGCGCTCGCCGCCGTCGACGAGGTGATCGGCGCCTGGTACCTCGACGGCTACAACGGCACGTTCGGCGACCAGTCGTCCGGGCGGTTCCACTACGTCACCGACCCCGAGCCCGTCGGCAGCACGGCCGTGGCCTACACCGTCGACCTCGGCCGCGCGCGCTTCGAGGCCATCGGCGCGCTGCTCGAGCGCCTGCAGGCGCTGCACGACCGCCTCCCCCTCCGCCGCGTGCAGTTCGGCGAGGGCCGGATCACGGCGTGACCCCGCGAGCCCTGCTCGTCTCGCTGCGTGACCCGCACGACCCGATGGCGGCCCACGAGCGCCGCTGCTTCGCCCTGCGCGCCGATCTGCCCGAGGCGGCCGTCGACGTCCACCCGATGACCGAGGGCCGCCCGGATCCGGGCCGCGTGCGCACCTACGACGCCGTCTTCTTCGGCGGCTCCGGCGCCTACTCGGTCCTCGACGACGTGCCGTGGATCCGGGCCGGCCTCGACACCGTCCTCGAGGTGCTCGACCTGCGGCGCCCGGCCTGGGCCAGCTGCTTCGGCTTCCAGGGGCTGTCGCTCGCGCTCGGCGGCGAGGTCGTCCGCGACGACGCGCGGCAGGAGCTCGGCGCCGTCGCGCTGGCGCTCACGCCGGCCGGCGAGGCCGATCCGCTGGTGTCGGTGCTCCCGCGTGCCTTCTGGGGCCAGGAGGGGCACCACGACCACGTCGACCGGCTGCCCGACGGGGTGACGCTGCTGGCGACGGGGCAGCAGATCCCGAACCAGGCCTTCCGGGTCGACGGCGCGCCGTTCTACGCGAGCCAGTTCCACCCGGAGCTCACGTCCGCCTCGACGATCGAGCGGTTCGTGCACTACCAGTCGCTGTACCAGGCGCCCGGCTCCGACGCCGAGGTGATCCTGGCCACCCTGCGGGCGGGAGAGGACACCCCCGAGATGGCGCAGCTGCTCGCCCGGCTGGTCCGCGGGCAGTACGCCACGTAGCCGTGGGCCTACAGGTAGTAGTTGAACTGGCCCATGACCGAGCCGTAGTGGAACTGCCACCACTGCTGCATGTAGGGCACGGTCGCGCCGAAGTTGATCTCCATGTCGCGCTTGTCGCCCGAGCCCGGGAAGAACTTCATCCCGAAGTCCACGACGTTGAAGCGGAACGTGCCGCCCGGGAACGCGCCGTCCTCGGCCACGGGCTTCATGTACAGCGCCGTCTCGGCGAACACGCCCACGCGGTCGGACGCCGCGTAGTACAGCGAGGCGCCGCCCGTCGCCGCGGGCTGGAAGCCGACCACCGGCTGCAGCGTGAAGTCGGCCCCGCCCTGGATCTGCGCGTCGACCTTGCCGAAGCGCTTGCCGATGGCCAGCTGCGGACGGAAGCCCGGGTAGGCCGGGATGGTGTTGAGCCGCGCGTCGGCGATCACGGTCACCAGCGTGCCGGTGCGGATGGACTTCACCAGCGCGAACCGCATGCCGGCTTCGATGTTGTAGCCGAGGTAGCGGCGGCGCAGGCCGGCGTGGAACGAGACCTGGCGCGCGAGGGCCTTCTCGTAGTCGGCCGAGAGGTTGAGGAAGTCGGGCAGGCCCCACTCGAAGCCGATCTGCAGCCGGTCGCGCGGGTTGATGTTCTCGAGCTGCATCGCCTGGGCGAAGTCGAGCTCCTGCCGCATCGCGTCGACGGGGCCCGTCTGCTGCGGGCCGCCGCTGTAGATGAGGTCGGTGAGCTCGTCCATCCGCGACTCGATGCGCTTGCGGAACGCCGAGTTCGGGTACTGCGCGAGGTAGGCCTCCCAGCCGGCGAGCTCCTCGTCGGGCTCGAGCTTGCCGAGGCGGGCGGCGGTGGCCCGGTAGACGGTCTCGGAGTCGGCGCCCTGCGGGTTCGTGGGCTCCTCGCCCAGCAGGTCGATCTCCTCGCCGTCGTCGCGGAAGTCCTCGAGGCCGCCGTCCTGCTCGTCGCCGTCGTCGGGCTCGGGCGCCGGCGGCTGGGGATCGGTGGGCGCGGCCGGGCGGGGCGCGGGATCGAAGTCGATGTCGTCCTCGAGATCGTCGAGGTCGTTCTCGTCCTGGGCGAAGGCGGGTGCGCCGAAGAGGAGGGCGGCGGCGATGAGCGCGTGACGTGGGTCGAGCATGGCGGTCTCCGCGGGGGCTGCATCCTATCCGAACGCTCCGCGCCGCGCCGTCCGCGATACGTCAGGCCGCCGTGGACGCCGCCGACCCCGACATCCCCCGCCTGGCGCGCCGACGCCGAGGAGGTGAGGGCGCACCTGTGCCTGCTGCGCGGCGGCGGCGCCTTCCTGTCGCCCGCCGACGCGCTGCAGCTCGTCACGTGGTTCGAGCAGGGCGTCTCCGTGCCGCGGATCCTGGCGGCGCTGGAGCGCGCGGCCGAGGCGCGGCGCCGATCCCGCAACCGCGTGCCCCTGTCGCTGGTCGCGGCGAAGCGCCACCTGGATCGGGCGAGCAAGGGCTGGTTCCACCGCGACCTGCCGCAGATGGTGCGCGGGGGGCCCCCGCTGATGCCCGTGGTGCGCGCGCTGCAGGCCCAGCCGGGCGACGCCGCCGCGCGTCGGGCGCTGGAGCAGTCCCTCGCGGCGATCGCGCCGGGCGACGACGCGCTCGTGGAGGCGCTCGCGGCGGTGCGCACGTTCGTGGAGGCCGTGTGGACGGGGCTCGGCGACCCGGGCCGCGACGCGCTGCGTCGCCAGGCCGAGGCGGAGCTCGGCGACCTGCTGGCGCTCGTCCAGCCGCACCAGCGCGAGCCGCTCGTCGAGGAGACGGCGCGGGACTGCCTCCGCCAGCGCTACCCGGCGCTCACGGCCGCGACCCTCGCCGAGCTGCTCGCCCACGACGGCGGCGGTTAGGCTCCCGCATGTCCACCGAGCTCCGCCACCCCGCCGCCCGGCCCGGGTGCCCCGACTGCGGCGGCGACGGCGTGGTCGTCGTCCCTGCCGGCGAGATCGCCCGCGCCGCGCGCTGCGCCTGCGTCGGCGTGTGCCCGTACTGCAAGGACACCGGGCTCGTCGCCGTCTCCGAGGCGCTGCGGGCGCCGCGGCGGCGCTGCGTCTGCCAGGTCGTCGCCCAGCGGATGCGCCAGCTCGACGCCGCGCAGATCCCCGCCCGCCACGCGAGCTCCACGCTCGCTGGCTTCATCGTGGCGTCCGGCCACCAGACGTCGGTGTTGCAGGCCGTCTTCGCCTACACGAAGGCCTTCCGCCCGGGCGACGACAACCGCGGGCTCGTGCTCTACGGCGACGTGGGCCGCGGCAAGACGCACCTCGCCGTGGCGCTGCTGCGCGAGCTGGTGCTGCGCAGCGGGGCGAGCGGCCGGTTCGTCGAGTTCAGCCACCTGCTGGCCGACCTGAAGTCGGGCTTCGACAGCGGGCGCGGCGCCGCGGCGCTGCTCGACCCGCTGGTCGCGGTCGACGTGCTGGTCATCGACGAGCTCGGCAAGGGGCGCAACACGGAGTTCGAGGGCACCGTCGTCGACGAGCTGGTGAGCCGCCGGTACAACGCGATGCGGCCGATCGTGGCCACGACCAACTACGGGCCGGGGCCGTCGACGGGGCGGGGGGTGGCGAACGCCGCCGAGGCGCAGCTCGGCACGGCCGCGCTGCCGTCGCTGGTGGACCGGATCGGCGACCGCGTCTACTCGCGGCTGCGCGAGACGTGCGACTTCGTGGAGGTGCGCGGGGACGACTTCCGCGTCGTCTCCCGGCGGCGCGGCCGCACGACCCCGCCGTGAGGTAGGATCCCCCCGTGGCGTTCACCATCACGTTCCCGACCACCGAGCCGCCGACCCCGGTGGCCACCCTCGCCGACTGGCTCACCGAGCAGGGGGAGCCCTTCGTGGCCGAGGGCGACGAGGTCCTGGCGCTGCGGGCCATGCCGGTGCGCTTCGTGGCGTCGCAGAAGGACGCCTCGCTCAAGGCGCAGCTCGAGGTCGTGCCCGACCTGCCGCTCACCCGGCTCGTCGACACGCTCTTCGAGGTCTCGATCCGGGCCGGGGCCGACGTGAACCTCGCGGGCTACGGGGCGGTCACCCGGCCCGGGCTGTGGCTGCGGCTGGCCGACGAGCAGGACCGGCTGCGGATCGCGCGGGCGCTCGGGCGGGCGCGGGAGCACGGGAACGCGGACGGCGTGCACAAGCGCCTGTGGGCGCTGATCGCGGCGATGCGGCGGAACCACGACGACCGGTGGGACGCGGCGCAGGAGCGGATCGTCGAGAGGGTGGAGGTGGGCGAGGCGGTGAGCGTCGAGGACGCCGCGTGGCACGTCGACGACCCCAAGCCCGGCGACACGATCGGCGTGCCCGTGTCGGGCTTCCTGCACAGCCGGGTGTGGCGCTGGCTCTCCGCGGCCTACCCCGGCCTCGTGTCGTCACTATGGCGCGTGCTCGCGCCGGGGCCCCCGCGTCACGGCTCCTGCAGCGCGGCCGTGCGGGCCGGATCACGGCGTGCAGGAGCCGCGAGCGCGGACCCCCGGGCTGCGCTCGCGCAGGTCCTCCCGGTTACGGAGGCCGGGGAGGCTCGGTGATCCGCTCGCTCGACCACGTCGCCATCGCGGTGTCCGCCCTCGACGAGGGCGTCCGCCGGTTCGTCGAGGACCTGGGCCTCACCCTCCACGGCACCGAAGACGTGGCCCCGGCCCAGACGAGCACGGCCTTCCTCCCCGTCGCCGGCCCCACCACGATCGAGCTCGTCGCGCCGCTGCAGGGCGAGGGCCCCATCGCGAAGCACCTCGAGAAGCGCGGCGGCGGGCTGCACCACCTGTGCTTCCGCACCGACGACCTCGACGCCGACGTGGCGCGCCTGCGCGAGCGCGGCTGGCGCTTCACCACCGACGCCCCGACCCCCGGCGCCCACGGCACGCGCGTCATCTTCGTCCACCCGAAGTCGACGGGCGGCGTGCTGATCGAGCTGGCCGAGCACCCGGCGTGACGCACCGCGTCGACGCGTGGGGCGAGGCGACCTCGCTCGCCGACCGCAAGCGGCGCGCCGGCCAGCGCCTGGTCGTCGGCTGGCCCGCCCGCGGGGTCGACGACGACCTGCGGCGCCTCTGCGCCGAGATCCGCCCCGCCGGCTTCGTGCTGTTCGCCCGCAACCTCGAGGAGCCGGCGCAGATCCGCGAGCTCACCCGCGAGCTCGCGTCGCTGGCGCAGCCCCACGACCCGGCGCTGGTCTGCGTCGACCAGGAGGGCGGGCGGGTGCAGCGCGTCCGCGAGACGGTCTGGCCGCCCGCCCAGCAGGTCGCCCGGGCCGAGCTCACCGCCGACGTCTCCCGGGCCATGGCCCGCGAGCTGCGCGCCCTGGGGATCCACCTCAACCTGGCGCCGGTGGCCGACCTCGGCGTCGACGGCGGCGCGGCGGGCGTCGGCGACCGCGCCTTCGGCGACGACCCGGCCGAGGTGGCCCGCCACGTGGAGGCCTGGGTGCGGGCCCACCAGGCCGAGGGCGTGATCGCCACGGCCAAGCACTTCCCCGGCCTCGGCCACGCCGGCGCCGATCCGCACCGCGCGCTGCCCGAGGTCCCGCTCGAGCTGCCCGACCTGCGCGGGCTGGCGCTGCCGCCGTTCGCCGCGGCCGTGCGCGCCGGCGTGGGCGTGGTCATGAGCGGCCACGTCGTCTGCCCCGCGCTCGACGAGGAGCGCCCCGCCACGCTGTCGCCGCGGGTGATCCCGGCGCTGCTGCGCGAAGAGCTCGGCTACGACGGCGTCGTGATGTCGGACGACCTCGAGATGGGCGCGATGTCGCGCTTCGCCCTGGCGGAGCAGGTGCGCGGCGCCACCGAGGCGAGCGTCGACCTGCTGCTCGTCACCGACCCCGCCGAGCTGCAGGCCGCGGCCTTCCGCGAGCTGGTGCTGGCCCAGGAGGAGGACCCCATGCAGGAGCGCCGCGCCATCGACGCCGTCGCGCGGATCGACGCGCTGCGGGTGAGGTTCCTCGGCCGCCCGCGCCCGCCCGTCGGGCTCGAGGCGGTGGGCTCGCTCGACCACAAGGTGCTGGCCGAGCAGGCCCGGGCGCGCGGCCGATGATCGCGCTGTGGCTGGCGATGGCGGGGGCCCGGGCGCAGGAGTGCGGCGGGTCGCCGGAGCTGACCGACCCCGGCGCGCAGCTGTCGGTGGCCTGGATCTCGCCGCTCGGCAAGCGGGTGCGCGGCAAGGCCTGGCTGTACGTGGTGCCCACCACCGAGCTGCGCGCGTTCGCCGCGGGCGAGGGCAAGGGCGACGTGGTGCGGCTGCTGCAGTGGGCCGGCGTCCGCCGCTCGGCGCGTCCGCCGCACCGCCGCTTCAAGGTCGTCGTGTTCGACGTGAGCGCCGACCAGATCTGCCGTCCGGTCGTGGCCGACGGCGCGTCGCTGCGCGAGGGGCGCCTCGAGGGCGTCGCCCCGTGCGACGAGGACCACGCCGGTCCCCACCGCAACTACGCCGGCTGCGGCTGGGTCACCGACTTCGCGACGGGCGCGGCGTCGGTGCAGACCTACCGCGCGCGCTGGAACGATCTGGCCGCCAACGGCTTCTGTCTGCTGCCGCTGGCGCGTTTCGTGGCGGCCCCCGAGGGGTGAGGGTACCGTTGGACGGAACGGAGGCGGCATGCGCGGGTCGAAGCTGTGGGTCTTCCTCGGGGTGCTGCCGCTGCTGGTCGGCTTCGACTGGGGCACGAAGACGGTCGTGAACCGCACGCTCGCCGTGGGCGAGGAGGTGCGCGTCATCCCCGGCCTGCTGTCGTGGACGCACGCCGAGAACCCCGACATCGCCTTCAGCCTGCCTGCGCCGCCCGCGCTGATCGTCGGGGCGGCCGTCGTCCTGCTGATCGGCCTCGTGTGGACGCTGTGGAAGCTGCCGTCGGGCGCCCGCCTGCAGGCCGCGGCGCTCGCCACGATGGCGGCGGGCGGCATCGGCAACCTGGTCGACCGGCTGATGGACGGCACCGTCACCGACTTCGTCCAGGTCTACCTCGACGACGCCACCGTCGCGCCGTGGCTCGTCCGCCACTTCCACACGTCGACCTGGCCCATCTTCAACGTGGCCGACGCGTGCCTGTTCGTCGGGGTCGTGATGTGGCTCGTGCACGGGTGGTTCGAGCGCGAGTCCGATCCGCCGGCGCTCGGGCTCGACGGGGCCTGAGCTCGACTCTTCAGCGTCGCCCGGGGTATGCTGTGCCTTGGTGTCCTTTGACGCCGGAGGCGAGCATGAAGTGTAATCTTTGGATCGTGCTGGGTGTGGGGCTGGTGGCGTGCGCCGGGGACGGGAAGGGGGCCGGCGACACCGGCGCCACCTCGCCGACCGGCACCTCGGCCGGTGACGACGACGACGACATGGTCACGGGCGACGACGACGACGACACGACCGGGGCCGCCTGCCACTGGCTCGCGACCTACGACCTGACGGGCAGCCAGTTCTTCGTGCAGTCCACGGTGGACTTCACGATCACGGTGCAGGAGCCGTACGGCGACGACCTCAACACCGGTCCCGGGCGGATCGTGCTGCGGTACCCCGGCGACGGCACCGGCCCCGTCGACGGCGAGGTGGCGTTCGTCGAGTACCAGCTCACCTGGGACTTCGTGACCGGCGTCGCGGGCTTCGCGAACGTGCACACCGCGATCGAGAACCAGGCCGGGCCGGATCCGGCCGGGCTCACCACGGGGACGCTGTCGGGGACGACGCTCGCGTGGGACCCGGCGACGATCACGGTGTGTCAGGAGGGGCAGATCGAGTGCACCGGGCCGTTCTGCGGGACCTCCGGATCGCCGCCCGAGGACGCGCCGGAGCAGGTGAGCGGCTGCGAGGGGTGGGCGATCCACGACTTCACGATGTCGCCGGACCGGGCGACGCTCGAGATGGCGGCCGCGGTGGTGTCGTCGGACGGCGACACGGAGACGGCGATGGCGTTCCACGGGACGCGGGTGGACCTGACCGAGGACTGCCTCTGACGGATTCCCCCTGCCCCCTGCCCCCTGCCCCCTGCCCCTTGCCCCTGCCCTTGCCCTTGCCCTTGCCCCGCAGCGCATCGGCAGGGCTGACCGCCCGGTCCGTTCTGACGGAAACGCGCCCGACGCACTTGCGTCCGAACGGCCGGAGCGTCGGGCCGAGGCGCCCGGGGGCAGGGCAGGGGCAAGGGAAGGGGCATGGGCAAGGGAAGGGGCAAGGGGAGGATCTCCTCAGAGGCCCGCGACCATCAGCAGGATCCGCACGCCCTTCGTGTTCAGCTCCACGTGGCGCGCGTACACCCCGTGGTCCACCAGCAGCCCGGGCCGCGCCCGCACGTCCCACAGGATCTGGTCGAGGCAGCCCTCGATCGTCGCCGACCGGCACTCCCACCGCCACAGCGACCCCGGCTCCACCCCGACCTGCAGCGCCACCGCCCGCGTGTCGAACGTCGGCGCGTCGACCGACGCCTTCAGCGCGGCGTCGAGCAGCGGGTCGGTCCCGTACATCCGCATGCCGTACGCATTGCGGAGGTCCTCCACCAGCCCGACGGTGAGGTCGTCGGCGTCCTGCCAGTTCGTGGGCGGCTGGCTCGGCACCAGCAGCGCCAGGTTCGGCGGCACCATCCCCACGTACACCGGGAACGACGCGATCGGCCCCCGCGCGTCCCGCACCTCGACGAGCCACTCCCCCTCGACGTCGGTGGTGCGCGTGAACGGCACGTCGAGCGTGCCGTGGTCGAGGTTCCCGAGCGGATCCGCGACCCAGATCTCGGTGCCCGGCAGCGCCGGCAGGCTGAGCGTGCCGCCCGTGGGCAGCTGCCGCGGGACGATGCCGATGTCGAGCCGCGGATCGCTCACCAGCCCGAGCCACAGCTGCGTCTCCTGCTCCCCGCGCGCCCGCACGAGCCCGACGCTGGCGGTGACGGGCACGTCCCGCACCCACGCCTCGACCCCGGGCGGCGGCGGCTGGTTCGCCGCGCCGTTCCACGCCTGCGCGGCGAGCACGGGGTAGGGCCAGCCGGCCCGGAACGCGGCGTCGCGCAGCTCGGGCGAGGTCAGGTTGCCCTCGCCGGCCGTGATGCGCAGCGCGAGGCCGGCCGCCGCCCCGGCGAGGGAGGCGTCGTAGTGCTTGCCCGACACCACGCTGGCGATGGCGCGGTCGGGCGGATCGGACGGGGCGAGCGCGTAGGTCCCCGCCGTCGGCGACGGCAGGTGCGGCTGCTCGGACCAGTCCACGGCGAGGGGGAGCACGGGGGCCTTCGGGCAGGCCAACCACATCAGGAAGATCATGGAACGCAGTGTGCCCCAGACGAGCCGCCCTTGGGGGGGCGGCGCGGTTCAGCCGGCGGGGATCGCGGGGAGTTGGTCCTCGTCGACCGGCTGGTTGTCGGTGCGGATGACGTGATGATCGTCGACCTCGACCCGCTGCAGCGCGGTGAGGCGGCGACCGGCGACCAGCGGGATCAGGCTGTGCCCGTCGGCCATCCACTTCAGCACGGTGTCGCGATCGACGGTGCGATCGGGCAACCCGTCGAAGCCCACCCGCAGGTGGTCGATGCGCCCGCCGGCCACGGTGCCGGCCTTGACCTGGATGTCGGCCATCCGCTGTCCTCCGACGGGCCGTCTATCGGAAGGAGACGCACGCGTCCACGGGTGGGCCGCGACGTCAGCCGTCGGCGACGGCGTCCTCCTCGCAGGCCTTCCCGACGAGCTCGCCCTCGTCCTCCGTGCGCCAGACCTCCTCGCCGCCCTGGTAGCAGGCGCCCCCGCCCACCACCTCGTCGCCGTCGACGTGCCGCTCCACGAACTTGCCGCTGCGCTTGCCCTCGACCATGCGCCCGCGCACGAGCAGCCGCCCCTGCGGGTCCCACTCGGCGTGGTCGCCGACCTCGACCCCGGCGGCGTAGGTGCGCTCCTCGACCTTGCGCACGGCATCGCCCTCACGCTGCCAGCGCGTCCACTGCCCGTCGAGCTTGCCGTCGACGTTGGTGCCAGCGACGACGAGCCACCGGCCGCTCCACTCGGTGTAGGGCCCCGAGCGCACGCCGCTGCCGGTGGCGCAGTACACCGACAGCACCTTCCGCGGGTGGCGGATGCGCATGGTCCCGTCGGGGCAGTCGATGGCGGACCGGGCGAACGGCGGCTCCTGCTCGGGATCGAGCGCGGGAACAGGTTGTCGGCGGTGGTGGCCTCGTCGCCGCCGTCGTCGCCCTCGTCGCCCTCGTCGCCCTCGTCGCCCTCGTCGCCCTCGCCCTCGTCTTCGCCGCCGTCGGCCTCGTCGCCGTCCTGGACGTCGCCGTCGGCGTCCGGCGCGGTGACGTCGCCCTCGCCGCCGCCGATGGGCAGGCCCCCGCACGCCAGGCCGAGCGCGAGCAGCGCGGCGAGGCCGAGGGGGAGCGTGGGCGACAGGGCACGGGCCGGGGGGGTGCGCATGGGGGGTTCCTCCGTGACAGGGAGTGACATCACCCGGCCCGCTCCGGCGCGCACGCGGCGGAAACACCTCGACACAGGTGCGCGCGCCCGCCCGTGCGCCCCGTCTACGCCCCCGCGAGCGCGCGCTCCAGCGCCGCCTTCACCTGCGCCGGGTCGGCCCGCCCGCCGCTGCGCTGCATCACCTGGCCCACGAAGAAGCCGAGCAGCCCCGTGCGCCCGCCGCGGTAGGCCTCGACCCGGTCGGCGTGGCCCTGGAGCACCTCGTCGACCATCTTGTCGACGGCGCCCGCGTCGGTGATGGTCGACCAGCCGCGCTCGGCCACGATCGCCGCCGGGTCGCCGCCCGACTCCGCCATCACCTGCAGCACCTGCTTCGCGATGGCGCCCGTCACCGCTCCGGCCTCCATCAGGGACGCGAGCCGCCCCAGCGCGACGCCGTCGAACGCCACGGCGTCGAGCCCGCCCCGCTCCTTGCCGAGCCGCGGCAGCTCGGTGACGACGAGCCCGGCCGCCGCCGCCGGCGACGCCCCCGCCGCCAGCGCCTGCTCGTACCAGGCCCGCAGCGCCTCGTCGCCCTCGAGGACCGCCGCCTGGTCGTCGGACAGCCCCGCGTCGCGCAGCGCGACCCCGACGGCGCCGAGCGACCGCACCGTCCGCACGACCTCGGCCTTCGCCGCCTTCGCCTCGGCCGGCGCCTCGGTGCGCGCCTGCACCTTGGCCCAGGTGTCCTTGAGCGACACGATCCGGTTGAGCGCGGGCGCGTCGGGCACCCAGCTCTCGGGCTCGGCGTAGAAGTAGCCGAGCCGCTCGAGCTGCACCCGGTCGCCGGGCTCGAGGTCGGCCAGCGCCGGCTCGGCCTTCGCCGTCAGCACCTTCAGCGAGTCGGGGTTGAGGTCTTCGCGGAAGTCGCGGTCCTTGCCCGGCTCCGGCACGGCGAACAGCCGATCGTACAGCCGCACCTCGAGGTCGCGCGCCAGCGCGGCGTCGACCCAGTGGATGGTGGCGGACACCTTGCCGTCGAAGCCCTCGGGCTCCTGCCGGCACCGGACGACGGTGACCCGGCCGTCGGCGCCGACCTCGTGGCCCGTGCAGGTGACGACGGGGCCGTAGCGCAGGCGGACCGTCCGGCCCGGCGCGAGGCGCTTGAACCCCTTCGGCGGCTCGATCTCGAAGTCGTCGCGCTCGATGAGGGCCACGGCGCCGAGCGGGACCCGGCGCGAGCCCTCCTTCGGCACGTCGTGGGGCCAGTCCGGCGCGTCGATCCACTCCGGCGCGGCGTCGCGCCCCGCGATCTCGAGGCGGATCGGGTCCAGCACGGCCATCCGGCGCGGCGCCTCGGCGATGAGCGCGTTGCGGATGGCGTTGTCGAGGATCACCGGGTCGAGGAGCTGGTTGGTGCGGCCGACCCCCACGTCGTCGCACATCGCGCGGACCGCCTCGGGCGGGATGCCGCGCCGGCGCATGCCGCACAGCGTGGGCATCCGCGGGTCGTCCCAGCCCGCCACGCGCTGCTCGGTCACGAGCGCGATGAGCTTGCGCTTGCTCGTGATCGTGTAGCTCAGGTTCATCCGGCCGAACTCGTACTGGTGCGGACGGGAGCTGCCGGGGAGCTCGGCGATCGGCAGGTGGTCGAGGTACCAGTCGTACAGCTCGCGGTTCACGTCGAACTCGAGCGAGCAGGTGCTGTGGGTGACGCCCTCGATCGCGTCGGACTGGCCGTGGGCCCAGTCGTAGAGCGGGTAGACGTGCCACCGGTCGCCCGTGTTGTGGTGCGACGCGTTGCGGATCCGGTACATCAGCGGATCGCGCATCTTCATGTTCGGGTGGCCCATGTCGATCTTCGCGCGCAGGACCATGGCGCCGTCGGGGAACTCGCCGCGGGCCATCCGCTCGAGCAGGGCGAGCGACTCCGCCGGCGGCCGGTCGCGCCACGGCGACGGGCTGCCCGGCGACTCGACCGTGCCGCGGGTGGCGCGGATCTGCTCGTCGCTCTGCTCGTCGACGTAGGCCAGGCCGGCGCTCACGAGGTGCTTCGCCCAGACGTAGAGCTGGTCGAAGTAGTCGGAGGCCGAGTACAGGTGCTCGCCCCAGTCGAAGCCGAGCCAGCGGATGTCCTTGCAGATGTTCTCGACGTACTCGTCCTTCTCGGTGAGCGGGTTCGTGTCGTCCATCCGCAGGTTGCAGCGGCCGCCGAACTGCTCGGCCAGGCCGAAGGCGATGCAGATGGCCTTGGCGTGGCCGACGTGCAGGTAGCCGTTCGGCTCGGGCGGGAACCGCGTGACCACTTGCTGGTGCCGGCCGCTCCGCAGGTCGTCCTCGATGATCTGGCGGATGAAGTTGGTCGGCACGGACTCGGACACGCGGACCTCCAGCGTCGGGGAGTAAGCGGGGGGCGCGCACAGCGTCAAGATGGCACCGCGCGAACACTGGCGGACCCAAATTTCCGCGACCGGTGTCCGACGGGGAGGTACGATCTTCGAGGCGCCTGCGCGCCGACTTCCAGGGAGGCGCATGCGGTGGGTCGCTGCCATGGTCTTCGCGGCCGCCTGCTCCGGCGGCCGCGATCCGGTGCCGCAGGACACGCTCGACCTCGAGCTGCCCGACGCCGACGGCGACACCATCATGGACCACCACGAGGGGGCCGAGGGCGACGACGCCGATGGCGACGGCATCCCCAACCGCAAAGACCTCGACAGCGACGGTGACGGTGTGCCTGACGCGGTGGAGGCCGGCGACGCCGACCCCATCACCTTCCCGTTCGACAGCGACGGCGACGGCACCCCCGACTTCCTCGACCTCGACGCCGACGACAACTGCATCCCCGACGAGGTCGAGGGCGACGGCGACCTCGACGGCGACGGCGCGCTCGACTTCGGCGACGTCGACGACGACGGCGACGGCATCCTCGACGCCGACGAGATCGGCGCCGACTGCGGGTTCCCCGACCACGACGGCGACGGCGACCCCGACTACCACGACGTCGACAGCGACGGCGACGGCATCGCCGACCTGTACGAGGCGGCGATCTCGCCGTTCCACCCGCTGCCCGCCGACACCGACGGCGACGGCATCCCCGACCACCTCGACCTCGACAGCGACGGCGACGGCATCCCCGACGCCGAGGAGCGCGGCGACAACGCCATCGGCGAGCCGCCCCGCGACACCGACGGCGACGGGCGCGGCGACCAGGCCGACGTCGACGCCGACAACGACGGCCTGCTCGACGCCGAGGAGGTGCTCCTCGGCACCGACCCCTACGACGACGACACCGACGGCGAC
>JAWKRQ010000098.1:0-23190 GCA_041389545.1 Myxococcota bacterium
CGTCGGAGGCCGCCTGCAGCCGGTCGGTGGCCGCGGCGCGCTCGAGCGCCCACTGCGCCTCCGCGGCGTCCCAGCCGCCGGGGAACGCCTCGGCGCGCCCGTCGGCGACCCGCACGACCGCCGTCGCGAGGCCTCGGAGCAGCGTGCGGTCGTGGCTGACGAGCACGCCGATGCCGTCGAAGGCGGCGAGCGCACGGGCGAGCAGCGCCCGCGCGCCGGCGTCGAGGTGGTTGCTCGGCTCGTCGAGCAGCAGCACCTGCGGGCGGGCGGCGAGCGCGGCGCCGACCTGCCAGCGCTTGCGCTCGCCCCACGACAGCGTCTCCCAGCGGTCGAGCGCCGCGGGGTCGAGGTCGAGGGCCGCCTGCAGGGCCCAACAGTGGTCGCCCGTCCAGCCCCAGGCGAAGGCGCGCAGGGCGTCGTCGGGCGGTCCCGTCCGCTGCGGGCAGACGGCGACGGCCTGGGGGCCGGTGCGGACCCCGGCCTGGGGCGCGAGCTCGCCGGCGAGCAGGCGCAGCAGCGTGGTCTTGCCGGCGCCGTTCGCGCCGACCACGGCGGTCCACCCGCCGGTCAGGTGGACGGTGACGTCGATGAGCAGGGGCACGTCGGGGCGGTGCGCGAAGGCCACGCCCGCGAGGCGCAGGGGAGAGGGGGACACGACGGATCCGGGGCAGGGGCGACGGGGAAGAGCCGGCACGGCCAGCTCCGCTGCGACGTCAGCGCCTGCGATCCATCTTCGTCTCCTCCGATGTCCGCACCGTAACCCCGCGCGATGGAACGCGGCCAGCCGGAGGGCGTGCTAGCCTGCGGATCGAGGGGCAGGGAGATCGCGATGGCGAAGATGACGACGTGTTCCGCGTGCGGGACGAACCTGCTGCGCCCCGGCGCCTGCCCCCACTGCGGCAGGACGGGTCGCCCCGGGCGCGCGAGCACCGTGGCCGCCGGCCTGCTCGGGCTCACGCTCGCCGCCGGCGCGCTCGAGGGCTGCGAGCTGTCGCAGCCGCTGTACGGCACGGCCATCACCGACAAGTCCTACGACACGGCGGGCGACACCGGCGCCGACACCGGCACCGAGATCACCACCACCAACCGCTGATCGCCAGAGACTCGACCAACCATCCGGGGACGTGGGTCACCTCGCAGCAAGCTTCACCGAATGCACCGCCTCGAGCGCGGGTCCGGCTTCGCCGCACCCCCGTCTTGCAGGCATTCGGCTTGCTTGCTGCTCAATACGTCGGAGAACGCGCTGGCGCGCGTCCTCCGACTCCACCGAGACGCGCCCAGGCATCCGCGCCAGCGGATGCCTGGGCGCATCTCTAGACGATCCGCCGCGGGCCGACCTGCGGCGGCGCCTCGGGGGCGGGCGTCTCGCCCGTCACCTCGTCGACGACCGACGACGGCGCCGGCAGCGGCCAGTCGTCCTCCTCCTCGGCGTGGAGCGGATCCTCCAGCGGCGGGAAGACGGCCCGCGGCATCGCGGCGTCCTGCGACACCACCTCCGTCCGCCGGCGCAGCTCGAGGTTCACGTCGTTCGCCACGATGTCGGTGCCGCGCGACACGGTGCGCAGCACGCGCGAGCGCTGGTTGTCGCGCACGGCGTCGGAGATCTCGTAGATGGCGGACCGGTGCTTGCGGCGCTGCCGCTCGCGGTACTTCCGCTCGATGCGGTGCCGCCGCGTGGCCTCGACCTCGTCGGCCTCGAGCCGCAGCGGGTAGCTGCCGCGGCCGGCGACCATCAGCTTCAGCGCCACCGGCATCGCTTCGACCAGCACGAACAGCACGGTGATGAACACCAACGCCCACCACATGCCGTCGCTGCTGCGGGCGAGCTCGTGGAGCGCCTCGAGGCGGGTCAGCAGCGAGCCCTCCGTGCCCTCGAGGATGCCGTCGATGCGGGTCTGCGCCGCCTGCTGCATCGCCGCGATCCGCTCCTCGGCCGCGGCGCGCATCTGCGCGTAGGCGGCGTCGTTCGCGTCCATCAGCGCGGTGATGGTGGCGGTGCTCGCGGCGAGCTCGGTGCCCTGCGCCTCGCAGCCGGCGGCGAACGCCTCGTAGTCCTTCTGCTTGATCTCGCAGATGGGCCCCACGCCGACCCGCAGCGTGCCGGCCGTGCCGTCGCACTCGCCGTGGTAGGCGTCGCGCAGGCGGCCCTGCTCGGTGAGGCACGCCTCGTGCTGCGCGGCGAGCGTGGTGTTGCGCTCGCGCTCGGCGGCCAGGCGGCGCGTGCCCTCGTAGGCGGCCTCCTGGGCCTCGAGGCCCGCGCGGACCGCGGCGGCGTCCTCGGCCAGGGCGGCGCGGATGCCCGTGGCCAGGTGCTCGCCGATCTCCGGCGCGAAGATCCGCAGCTCCAGGGGCCGGGCGATGACGAACGCCACGAACACGGCGATCAGCAGGCGCGATCCGGCCGCGAGGACGTTGCGGGTCGGCGAGCGGCCCCCGAACAGGTCCAGCGTCATCACGATGAACCGGTCGATGGCGCCGATGGCGAAGCCCCAGAACAGGCCGAACAGCACGGCGGCGAACCAGGAGCCGAACACCGTGTACATCGCGTAGCCGCCGGACAGCGACGCCGCGACGGCGGTGATGAGGACGAAGCCGCCGATGGCGGCGTGGTAGTTGCGCTCGGCCTCGGGGCAGTCTTCGATGACCGTCTCGCTGCTGCCCGCGAGGAACTGGAAGAACCGCGACACCCGCATCCCGTCTCCACTGCGCAAGCGCGCTCGGGACATTGTAGCCTCGCCGAGCGCCCCCCGATCCACCCGCGGACACCGACCGGATCCGCTGTGCCACGCGCCGCTGGCGTCCGGCCGCCGCTGCGTCTATCCTGACGACATCGTGAGGAGGGTGCGAGTGTCTCGCTCCGAAGTTCAGGCCGACGGCGCGCGGTGGCGCGCCTCCCCGCGGGCCGCGTTGGCCCTCGTCGTGCTCGTCGTGGCGGGCTGCGAGGTGCCCCCCGCCGAGGAGCTGATCCGGTTCAAGATCGGCGACACCGCGCTCGTCGACATCGCCTGCGATCCCGAGAGCGGCGAGTGCCAGGGCGACGAGGTGGTCGACGGCGTCCTCGACTACAAGGCCGCGCTGTCGGTGACCCAGCTGTCCGCCGAGTTCCTGCAGTACGAGGTGACGTACGACCTCGGGGACTACGCGAGCCCGCCCGCCTTCGCGAGCCCGACGGAGATCACCGCGATCAGCGGCACCGTCCGCCGGTTCAGCCTGCGCGCCGCCGGGATCGAGCAGCGCGACTGGATGGCGGCGTACTACCCGCAGGAGTCGATCGTCGGCACGGCCACGATGACCCTGTACGGGTACGACCACAAGGACCAGATCGTGTCCGTCAAGACCAAGTTCGACGTGAAGTTCGCCGACTTCACCGGCGGCGGCGACACCACCGCAGGAGCACGCTGATGACCAGGTACGGGAGTGTGGGACTGTTGGCCATCGCGCTGGGTGGCTGCACGGGCGACCCGGGCACGAAGGAGGATCTGCCGCCCATCGGTGGCACCGACACGCAGACCCAGACGCAGACGGTGGTGCCCCAGGTGGGGCAGTTCCGGCTGTCGGTGACGCCCGGGCTCGACTACCCCGTGCGCATGCGGGAGACGAACACGGTCGACACGCGCTGCGAGGTCACCCCGCCGCGCGACTTCGCGCAGTACAACGAGCTCGAGTGCACGCTCGACATCAACGAGCTCGATCTGTACGGCTCGGGCCTCGACTTCGACCTGTCCGTCCCGGCGAACGCCTGTGACTACCTCATCTACTGGCACTACCAGTACGAGGGGTGGGAGGTGGGCCTCGGGCCGCCCGACGTGTCGTACACCGTGCTGGCCGGCGGCGTCATCACCGACGAGGTGAACTCCATCAACGGCGTGCCGTACTGCAAGTACGACTACACCTGGGGCTATGGCGACACGGCGCCCAACTGCTGCCTCGGCGACTACACGAAGACGGTCAACGCCGGCGGCAACATCATCACCTCCCACGAGTTCTGGGACGGCGATCCGGCGAGCTGCTACGGCGGCGCCGCGTTCATCGATCCCGAGGCGACGTTCGGGCCCGACGGCTTCCCGCGCGCCAAGATCATCTACCTCAACGGCGCGGCGTTCCAGAAGAGCTTCCACTTCGAGCCGCTGTCCGACGAGTTCGTCTCCAACGTGCCGCTGGCCAACTACTACAGCCCGCAGGATCACGACGGCGACCGGCCCGCGGGGCTCAACGGCGCGTGGGCGCAGCCGCGCTACACCTTCCAGTGCGTCGACCGCGACTACGAGCTGTTCTCCGAGCTGCGCCTGACGGTGCGCGAGTACAACGAGGAAGCGCAGTACGACGCCGACGGCAACCCCGACACCGTCGGGTTCGAGCCGGTGACGGGCCACCCGATCGACGACCTGAACGACTGGGCGGTCGCGACGCCGGGCAACGCCCAGTTCATCCAGTTCCTGGAGTAGGCGGCGCGGCCGCCGCGCGGAAGGCGGCCAGCGCCGGACCCGGGTCGCGGCCCTGCGACAGGGGCTCGACCAGCGCGGTGCCCAGCACCAGCACGTCGGCGGCGGCGGCGAGCCGCCGGGCCTGATCGGGCCGCCGGACGCCGAACGCGGCGCCGAGGGGCACCGTCACCTGCGCCCGGAGCGCCTCCAGCGCGGCGACGGCGGCCTCCACGTCGAGCGCGCCCCCGGAGACGCCGCGGGTCGCTGCGGCGCAGACGAGGCCGCGCGCGCGGGCGCAGCGCGCCGCCACGGCGTCGTCGGGGTCCTCGTCGGGGGCGACGAGCTGGGCGTGGGCGAGGCCCGCGTCGGCGAGCAGCGGCGCCAGGGCCTCGTCGTCGGCGGGCAGGTCGGGCACCAGCAGCCCGTCGATGCCGATGGCCACCAGCGCCGCCACCAGCGCGTCCGCGCCGAAGTCGGAGACGGCGGCGTGGGGCGCCACCAGCAGCGACGGGCAGTGGGGGCGGTGCGCGGCGAGGTCCTCGAGGAGGGTGGCGAGGCGGGTGCCGCTGGCCAGCGCGTCGGCGTCGGCGCGGGCCAGGGCGCCGCCGTCGGCGAGCGGGGCAGGGGAGGGGACCGCGATGGCCACGGCGTCGACCGCCACCGACACCCCCGCCAGCGCTGCCGGGAAGCCGGCCCGCGACGGGTAGCCGCCCACGACCCAGCCGGCGAGCGCCGCCCCGGGGCTGCGCGGGCTGCGCAGGCTGGCCTCCAGCCGATCGGCGGGGGTCAGCGGCGCTTCCGCCCGCGGCCGCGGCCCTCGTCGGGCGCCGGGGCGTCGGGGGCGCCGCCGCCGCCGGGCAGCGCCTGGAACCAGGCCAGCCCGTCGACGGACGCGTCGGTGTCGGTGGGCTTCTTGCGGTTGTGGGGCGAGGGCCAGGCGTGGTGCAGGCCCGGCAGGATGCACAGCTCCGTCGGCTCGGCGCAGCCCGTGCCCACGCGGCACTGGGCGTCCTTCGGGTCGGCCTCGGACTCGCCCTTGCACCCGTTGATCTTCGCCCACAGGTCGAAGGTCTCCTTCACCGACACCTGGTTGGGCCCGTCGTGGGGGGTGCGGTCGAAGTTGGGGTCGAGGGTGCCGACGTAGCCGAGGAACGGGCGCTGCGTGCAGGTCGACGGCGGCACGAGCAGGCGCCCGGCGGCGGAGAGCAGGGCGACGGGCTGCTTGCCCTGGCAGGCCCAGCGGTGCGCCATCTGGCCGCCGTTCGAGAAGCCGGCGGCCAGGATCCGCTTCGCGCAGACCTGCGGCGCGACCGCCGCCGCCACGGTGTCGAGGTACGCCACGTCATCGCGGCCGCCGACCTCGCCCTCGGGGTGGTTGCCGCTGTTCCAGTGGCGGCCCTCGTGGCCCGGCACCTCGGCCGACGCCGGCGCCAGCACCGCCACCCGGTGGCCCGCCGCGGCCTGCTCGAAGTCGGTCTGGGCGAGGATCTTCTCGGGGGTGCCGTCGCCGCCGTGGAGCACCACCACGAGGTCGCGCGGGCCGGGGCCGGGCGGGACGTACAGCAGCGAGGTCCACTCCTTCCCCTCGAACGACACGTCCACCGTGAACACGCCGCTCCGGTCGAGCTCGCCGCACGGATCCGCCGGCGCCTCGAAGCGGGCGAGGTCGGGCCGGCGCCGCTCCGGGCGGCCGGCGTCGTCGTCCGGATCGTCGCGTCGGCCCCGGCGGGCGGCCGGGGCCACCGGCGCGGGCGCGGGCGCCACGGCCTCCGGCGCCGAGGAGCAAGCTGCCATCGCGATCCACCACCCGACCATCGCGCCTCCCGTCGACAACCGCCGCATCCTAACGCGCTGCCGACATACGCCCCGGGGGGAGGCATCACCATGCAACCGCACCTGACCTTGCGCGGCACGACCGTGCCCCGGCTCGGTGCCGGCACCTGGCAGCTCGAGGGCGAGGCCTGCTACCGCGCCGTGCGCGAAGCGCTCGATCTCGGCTACCGCCACGTCGACACCGCGGCCGCCTACGGCAACGAGGAGATCGTCGGCCGGGCGCTGGCCGAAGCGCCCGTCGACCGCGAGGACGTGTTCCTGGTCACCAAGATCTGGCACGATCACCTGGCCGACGGCGCCGTGGCCGTGGCGCTGCGAGAGAGCCTGCGCAAGCTCGACACCGACTACGTCGACCTGGCCATGGTCCACTGGCCGAGCGCCGACGTGCCGCTCTCGGAGACGCTGGAAGCCCTGCAACTGGCACAGTCCCAGGGGTGTGCCACCACTTCGGGCTCTGCAACTTCACCCCGTCGCTGCTGCGCACCGCGCTCGACGAGCGCGGCTGCTGGCGCTGCAGGTGGAGTACCACCCGTTCCTCGACCAGAGCGAGCTGCTGCGCCTCTGCCGCGAGCACGACATGATGCTCACCGCGTACTCGCCGCTGGCGCGCGGGCGCACCGTCGACGATCCGGTGCTGCAGCGCATCGGCGCCCGTCACGGCGTCTCGGCGGCGCAGGTGGCGCTGGCCTGGCTGCTGCGCGACCCCGAGGTGGTGGTGATCCCCAAGGCGTCGACCCGAGAGCACGCCGAGGCGAACCTCGCCGCGCTGCAGGTGCGCCTGACCGACGCGGAGATCCGCGAGATCGACGCCCTGCCGAAGGACCAGCGGATCGTCGACCCGCCGTTCGCGCCGCAGTGGGCGCCGCGCCCGGCCCGGGGCGTCGCCGACTCGGTGCACCCGGGCTGACGGGCGTGCGGCGTGCTAGCTTACGGGCATGCCCGACCTGCCGCCCGAGCTCGCCGATCGCGTCCCCCGACAGCCGCCCGCTGGTCGCGCGGCTGTTCGCCGACCCGCTGCGGCCGCTGCCGGAGCTCGTGTCGGAGGTCCAGTCGTACGCCGGCTTCGTCCGTGCGTTCGCGCGGGTCCACCCCGGGATCGACGCCGACCGGGCCGAGCGGCTCGCCGCCCGCTGCGTCGCGCTCACCGAGCGGGTGTCGGGCGAGGCGCAGCACCGGCTCGTGCAGACCGCCTGCCTGTACCTCGTGGCCATCGAGGGCGACCTCGACGAGGGCGAGGGCTTCGAAGACGACGAGGCGGTCGTCGAGGCCGTCGAGGCCGCGCTCTAGGCGAGCCAGTCCCGCGGGGGCAGGAACGCCGTGAGCAGCTTGTCTTCGGGCGACCCGGGCTCGGGGTGGTGGTCGTACGCCCAGGCGCACAGCGGGGGCATCGACGCCAGCACCGACTCGATGCGGCGCCCGGACTGCAGGCCGTACTTCGTGCCGCGGTCCCACACGAGGTTGAACTCGGCGTAGCGGCCGCGCCGGACGAGCTGCCACTGGCGCTCCCGCTCGCCGTACGGCGTGGGGACGCGGCGCTGCAGGATGGGCACGTACGCGTCGAGGAAGGCGTCGCCCACGGCGCGGACGAAGCCGAAGCTCGCGCCGAAGCCCCCCTGGCGCCAGTCGTCGAAGAACAGGCCGCCGATCCCGCGGCACTCCTTGCGGTGCGGCAGGTAGAAGTACTCGTCGCAGGCGGCCTTCAGGCGGTGGTAGGTCGCGGCGTCGGGGCAGGCGCTGCGGGCGGTGGCGTGCCAGTGGCGCGCGTCGTCCTCGAACCCGTAGTACGGGGTGAGGTCGAACCCGCCGCCGAAGTACCAGAACGGCTCCTGCGGCATGTCGACGTGGAAGTAGCGCAGGTTCATGTGCGTGGTCGGCGCGTAGGGGTTGCGCGGGTGCACGATCATCGAGATGGCCGTGGCCTGGAACGGCCGCTCGGCGAGCTCGGGCCGGGTGGCGGTGGCCGCCGGCGGCAGCTTCGCCCCGACCGAGTGCGTGAACTGCACCGCCGCCTTCTCGACGTGCTGCCCGTCGGCCAGGACCCGCGGCCGCGCCGTGCCGCCCTCGGGCGCGTCGAACTGCTCGCGGCGGAACCGAGCCTGCCCGTCGATCGCCTCGAGCGCGTCGACGATGCGGTCCTGCAGCCCCATGAAGTAGTCCCGCACCGGCTCGACGGCCGCGTCGTCGCCTGTCGTCATCGGATGCTCACCCTCCCGCGGACGGACTATCGCGGCCGTCGGGATCGCGGTGGCGCAGCACGATCGGTGTTGCAGACTGGTTGTGCAACACCGCGACTTTGCATATGCAGTCGCGTAGGACTCGACACGACTCGACGAAGGAGAGACTCGTGAACAAGATCATCGCCGTCTCGATGGCCCTCGCGGTTGCAGCCTGCAACCCGAACAACAACCCGACGAACGAGCCGAACCTGAACCCCATCCCGGCGCAGGACGAGGCGCACCCGACCGACCCGATGGTGCCCGAGCACCCGGTGACCGGCGCCGACCAGGCCGACCGCGCCGACGCCGTGCCCGGGGACGACGTGCACCCCGAGAACCCGCCGTTCGACCAGTCCGAGGCGCCCGAGGACGTGAAGACCACCGCCGCGGTGCGCCGCGCGGTGATCGACGCCGAGGACCTCTCCGTCCGCGCCGACAACGTGCAGATCGTCACCCGCGGCGGGGCGGTGCGCCTGTCCGGCGCCGTCGAGACGCCCGAGGAGAAGGCCCGCCTGGAGGAGATCGCCAAGGGTGTGGCGGGCGTGGTCTCGGTGGACAACCAGCTGACCGTGGACCTGAACGACCGCGAGGACGTGCGTGAGGACCAGGTCGACGACGAGCCCGGCCAGCTCGACGACTGACGAGGAGGGAACATGAGCCAGCGCGACCGCTGGGAACACGATCCGGAGGGCTTCGAGGCCCCGGGCGCCGAGGACCCCGAGCACCGCTACCCGCGCACCGACCAGTGGGCGGGGTACGGTGAGTACGACGGGCTGTCGGCGACCCCGGGCTACCGCGCCCGCAACGACGACGACGAGGTGGTGAGCCGCCGACGGCGCCCACAGTCCTTCGACTGGGGCACGGCCGACGGGGATCGCCGCTTCCGGCTCGACGACGGCGGCGCGCGCGTGCACCCCGTCCGCGGCGAGCACACCGGGAAGGGGCCCCGCGGCCACCGCCGGTCCGACGAGCGGATGCTGCACGAGGTCTGCGACGAGATGGAGCGCAACAGCGAGCTCGATCCGTCCGACGTGGAGGTCACCTGCGAGGGCGGCGAGGTCACGCTGACCGGCACCGTCCTCACGCGCCGCCAGAAGAAGCTGGCGGAGTGGATCGCCGACGCCACCTACGGCGTGCGCGACGTGCACAACCGGCTGACCGTCCGTCGGCCGGACCTGCGCACGGAGCGCCGGCCCGACCGCGACGACGGGCTGAACGCCGAGACCACGGTGAGCGGGTCGGAGCGGGAGAGCCTGCCGCACCACCTGGGCGGCGGGATCTGGTGACCGGGCGCCTCAGGCGCTGACGTGGCCCTCCTCGGCCAGCAGCCTGCGCAGCCAGGCGTGGCCGGGGTCGTGCTGCCAGCGCTCGTGCCAGGCGAGGTGCACGGTGAAGCCGGGCACCGGCAGCGGCGTCGGCACGGTCGCCAGCCGCGCCTCCGCCGCCAGCGCCCGCGCGAGGTGCTGCGGCAGCGTCCACACGAGGTCCGACGCGGCCACCAGCGCGGGCGCGGACAGGAACGTCGGGACCTGCACGGCGACGTGGCGGGTGCGGCCGAGCGCCGCCAGCTCGTCGTCGACGATGCTGCCCGGGTTCCCCCGCGGCGCGACGAGCAGGTGCGGCAGCGCCAGGTAGGCCTCGAGGTCGAGCCCGGCGGGCTGCGCGAGGCACGGGTGGTCGCTGCGCACGACGCAGACGAAGGTGTCGTCGACCAGCGGCCGGATCCGCACCTGCCGGCCGGGGGCGAACAGCGGCGTGAACAGCAGGTCCACGTCGCCCGCGACGGCGAGCGGGTCGGGCGCGTGCGTCAGGACGATCTGGCAGCCCGGCGCCTCGCGGGCGATCCGCGCCAGCGGGCGCGGCAGCAGCACGCGCTCCACGTAGTCGGTCGTGGCGACGGTGAAGCGCCGGGCGGCGCGCGCCGGGTCGAAGTCGTCGGACGCGAGGACCTGGGCCACCACGTCCTGCAGGAGCGCGCGCACGGGCGCGGCCAGCGCCGCGGCGCGAGGCGTGGGCACGAGCCCGCCGCCCTCGCGGACCAGCAGCGGGTCGCCGAGGAGCGACCGGAGTCGCCCGAGCGAGCGGCTCACGGCCGGCTGCGTGCGGCCGAGGCGCGTGGCGGCGCGCGTCACCGAGCGCTCCTCCAGCAGCACGTCCAGCACCACCAGCAGGTTGAGGTCCACCTCGGCCAGATGCTTCTCGATCATGTCGACCATGTTTAGCATGCATTGGGCGCATGGCCGGGCGGGCGTGATGGAGACCGTGTCGCGGGGCGGAACCCGCGGCCCGGGAGGCCGAGATGTACGCAGTGGCAGGCGTGACGGGGAACACGGGCGCGGTGGTGGCGCGGACGCTGCTCGAGCGGGGCGCGCCCGTGCGCGTGATCGTCCGGGACGCCGCCAGGGGCGCGCCGTGGCGGGAGCGCGGCGCGGAGGTCGCGGTGGCGGACCTCGGCGACGAGGCGGCGCTGACGGAGGCGCTGCGGGGCGTGGCGGGCGCATACCTGCTGGTCCCGCCGCAGGTGGGGGCGGCGGACCCGGTGGCGGCCGGCGTGGCGCTGGCGGAGGTCGCGGCCCGCGCGGCCGCGGCGGCGGAGGTGCCGCACGTGGTGCTGCTGTCGTCGGTGGGGGCGGAGCACCCCGCGGGCACGGGGCCCGTGGTGGCGTTGCACCGGGCCGAGGCGTCGTTCCGGGCGGCGTCGCCGGCGCTGACGGCGCTGCGCGCGGGCTACTTCCTCGAGAACTACGGTGCCGTGCTCCAGGTCGTGCGCACCGACGGCGTCCTGCCGACGTTCATCGCCGCGGATCAGGCGGTGCCCACGGTCTCCGTGCGCGACATCGGACGCGTCGCCGCCGAGCTGCTGCTGGAGGGGCCGCAGGGCGATCGCGTCGTGCCGCTCGCCGGCCCCGTCGACGCCACGCCCCAGGACGCTGCCGGCGCGCTCACGGCGCTGCTGGGCCGGCCGATCGCGCTGGCCGCGGCGCCGCCCGAGGCCGCCGAGGGCGCCTTCACCGGCATGGGCATGCCGCAGCCCATGGCCGCCCTGTACGGCGAGCTGTACCAGGGCATCGCCGCGGGGCGGCTCTCCTTCCCCGAGGCGCCCCGCCGCGGCGTCGTCGGGCTGCAGGACGGGCTGCGCGCGCTGCTCGGGTGACGCCCCGCCCGCCGGGCGATAGCCGGCGGGGGGAGGCGCGATGGGCGGGCAGGTGGTGCTGGTGACGGGCGCCGGATCGGGCTTCGGGCTGTCGGCGTCGGTGGCGCTGGCGAAGCGCGGCCACGTGGTCTACGCGGGGCTGCGCCGGCTCGACGCCGCCGAGCGGCTGGTCTCCGCCGCGGGCGGGCTCGACGTGCGGCCGGTCCAGCTCGACGTGACCGTGGCCGACGAGCGTGACGCCGTCGTGAAGCAGATCCTCGACGAGCACGGGGCGGTGGACGCGCTGGTGAACAACGCCGGCCGCGCGCTCGGCGGGTTCCTGGAGACGATCGAGCCCGACGAGCTGCGCGACCTGTTCGAGGTGAACGTCCACGCGCCATTCGCGCTGACCCGCGCCTGCCTGCCCGCGATGCGCGCGCGGGGGCGCGGCACCGTCGTCATGATGAGCTCCATGTCGGGGCGCATGGCGCTGCCGGGCCTGGGGGCGTATGCCGGCTCGAAGTACGCGCTGGAGGGCCTGTCGGAGGCCTGGCGCCACGAGCTCGCGCCGTTCGGCATCCGCGTGGTGTCGATCGAGCCCGGGCCGTACCGCACCGACATCTTCGGGCGGAACCGGGCGATGGGGCGCCACGCGCTCGACGACGGCCCCTACCGTGCGTGGGCCCGCCACCTCGACGAGGTCGTCCAGGCCCGCACGGAGCGGATCGCAGGCGACCCCGAGGAGGTCGCGCAGCGGATCTGCGACGTGATCGAGGCGCCGCGGCCCCGCTTCCGCCACCCCATGGGGCGCGGCTCGCGGGCGCGCACGTTGCTGGCGGGTGCGGCGCCGTTCGGCGTGCTGGAGCGGATCGTGGGGCGGATCGCCGGGCGGCCGGCGGAGTAGCCCGCTCGGATCGGCGGGCAGCCAGATCTGCAGCGCCGCGCCGCCTCCCGGGCGGTTGCTCGCCGTGACCGTGCCCCCGTGGGCTTCGACGATGCGGCGCACGATGGCGAGGCCGAGCCCGTGCCCGTCGCGGGCGCCTGGTGCGCGGTAGCCGCGCTCGAAGATGCGCTGCAGGGCCTCGTCGGGGATGCCGGGCGCGATCGGTGACCTCGATGCCGAGCTGATCGCGCTGCCGGGTGGTGCGCACGTCGACCTGGCCGCCGGGCGGCGAGTACTTGAGCGCGTTCGTCACGAGGTTGGCGACGGCGCGCTGCAGCTCGCCCTTGCGCGCGAGCACGCCGCCCGGCGCGTCGGCCTCGACCAGGAGCTGCACGTCGGCGCGGCGGGCCTGCAGCCCGAGCGCGGCCACCCAGCTGCGGACCGCGGGCGACAGCTCGAGCGGCGCGGGCGGCTCGCTGCTCCCGTCGAGGGTCTGCGCGACGAGCTGCAGCGCCTGCTCGGTCGCGGCCCGCAGCGCGAGCAGGTCGTCGCGGTCGAGCGGCGGGCCGCCGTCGAGGCTGTCCTCCGCCAGCAGCGAGATGGCCGACAGCGGGTTGCGCAGGTCGTGGGCCATCTCGCGGGCGGCGTCGACGCGGCGCTCGATCTCGGCGGGCGAGGCGCGCGTGCTGCACGGCGACGGAGCCGTGGGCGGCGAGCGCGCGCACGAGGGTGGTGGTCTCGCCGAGGTCGCCGACGGGCGTGGCGCGGCTGTCGAGGTACAGCGCGCCCGGTCGCGCTGCCGATGCGCAGCGGCACGCAGAGCGCGGCGCGGAGGTGGAGCGCCACGACGCTGCTGCGATCGCGCAGGTCGCCGCGCTCCTCGAGGTCGGTCACCACGACGTCGCGGCCGCTGTGGAGCACCCGGTCGACGATGGACATGGAGGGGCCCGGTGTCGGCCTGCAGGCCGGCCTGGGCCACGATCTGCGGCTCGCCCTGCTCGACGAGCACCACCAGCGCCCGCTCCGCGTCCACGAGCGCGACCGCGGCGTCGGCGAGGCCCTGCAGCACCTCGTCGAGCCGCTGGCACAGCGCCAGGCGGACGGTGAGCTCGGTGAGCCGCTCGATGCGCGAGACGGCGGGCTCGGGCCGCGCCGCGGCGAGGATCCGGTCGGCCCAGCGCGCAGCGGCGGCCGCTCGAACTCGTCGGTGTAGTGGACGACGGCGTCGGCCTCGCTGGCGGCGAGCAGCGGGCGCCCGGCGACGAGCCAGGCCTCGGCGACCCACAGGCGGGCCACGGCGAGGTCGCCCGCGGCGCCGAGGCGGCGCAGCGCGTCCATCGCCGAGGCGGCGACGGCGCCGACCTCGTCGTGGCGGCCCTCCAGGGCCAGGGCGTACGCGCCCAGCGCCAGGCAGCGCCCGACCTCGGTGCAGGCGCCGGCGTGGCGGGCCACGGACTCTGCCTGGTGGGCCAGGCCGAGCGCCGCCGGGTCGTGCTGCAGCGCGGCGAGCTCGGCGCGGCGCCTCGCCAGCTCGACCTGCTCGCCGTCGAGCTCGCTCCGCTCGGCGAGCGTGGGGCCAGCGCTGCTGCGTCGGCGTAGCGGCGGGCCGCGAGCGGGAGCTGGCGCTGCCAGAGCGCCACGTCGCCCAGGTTGCCCAGCGCGACGAGGGCCACGTCGGGCACGCCTCGCGCCTCGGCGGCGGCCACCGCGCGCTCGCCGACCTCCTCCGCGCGGCGCCAGCGCCCGAGGTCGCGGTAGCCCTGGCACAGGTTCACGAGGACGCGGGCAGCCTCGAGGCGGCGCCGATCCGCTCGAAGCCGAGCAGGGCGCGCTCCCAGCTCGCGACGGCCCGCTGCGTGTCGCCCGCGGTGTACCAGCACAGGCCGGCGTTGTTGTCGAGGCGCGCGCGGTCGGCGATGGGGAGCGCGCGCCGCAGCGAGGAGGCGTCCTCCATCGCCCGGGCGGCGTCGCGGGGGTGGCCGTCGTGCCACGCAGCCGCCCGCGGATGCCTCGAGCAGCGCCCGGCGGCGCTCGCCCGCGCGAGGTCGTGGGGCACGTCGTCGAGGACGGCCAGGCCGGCGCTGGGGCCGGAGCGGGCCGCGCGGATCTGCGCCCACAGCCCGCGGGCCGACAGCCAGGCCGCGCCGTCGCCGACGGGCGGGCCGGTGCAGGTCGCGGCGCAGGCGGCGTCGGCTTCGTCGAGGCGGCCGGCGCGGAACAGCGCGCGGGCGCGCCACTGCCAGGCCGGGCGGCGCCGGGCCGTCGCCGATGGCGTCGGCGGCGCGGTCGAGCCAGGCGAGCATCGCGCGCGGGTCCTCCGACGCGGTGTCCTCCACGGCGGTGAGCGCGACGAGCACCCCGGCGTCCTCGGGCGCAGGGCACGGTCGGCGAGCCAGGCCGCGCCGGCGTCTCGGGCCTCGGCGAGCCGCCCGGCGCGCAGCAGGGCGTCGACCCGGGCGGCGGCGAGCTCGGCCGAGGGCGCCAGCGCCCACAGCTGCTCCGCGAGGGCTGCGCCGTCGGCCACGTCGCGCTCGGCGGCGCTGCGGACGCGGTGGCGCCGTGCGCGGTGGCGCGGTCCACGTCGCCGGCGCCGGCCAGCGCCCGGCCGAGCCGCGCCCACGGACCTCGGCGGCGGGCAGCGCGAGCCAGCGGTCCGCCAGGGCGCGCTGGAGCGGCGCGACGTCGTCGGCGCCGTCGAGGAGCGCGGCGGCGGCGGCGGGGCCGCAGGAGAGCGCGGCTCCCCGCGCACCCAGCCGTCGGCGAGGAGGGCGTCGAGGTCGGCGCGCCGCGCGCCCGCCAGCGCGAGCGCGTCGGCGGCGGCGATGGGCTGCGCCAGCGCCACCAGCGCGCCGAGGCGGCGGGTCGTCGCCGGCAGGTCGGGGCAGAGCTGCTCGGGGCGGGGCGCCGTCGCGGCGAGGGCCTCCAGCGCGTCGCGGTCGAGGACCCACCGGCGGCGCCGCCACACCAGCGCCTCCGCGTCCACCGCTTCCACGAGCAGCCGCACCACGTCGGCCGGCCAGCGGCCGCGCGCCGTCACGATCTCTGCGACCAGCCCGTCGACCGGGCCGAGGAGCCGCCCCACCAGCGCCCGCACGGCCGCGTCGTCGAGCGGGGGCAGCGGCACGGCCCTCGGCCGCGTCGGCGCGCAGCACCGCGGCGCCTGCGTCGGCGGCCGCCACCAGCGCCCGGGTGCCCGCGTCCAGCGCGTCGGCGTCGTCGACCACCAGCACCAGGCGGCGCCCGCCGCAGCGCGCCGCGAGGGCCTCCGCGGCCGCCTCCGCCCGCGTCTCGGGGTCGGCGGCCTGGGGCAGGGCGCGGGCGGCCCCGGGAGCGCCGGGTCGCCGAGCGCCGCCTCCACGGCCGCCCACGGGGCGCCGCCGGCGCCCAGCACCACGTGGGGCACGCCGCGCGCCTGCAGCTCGTCGACGGCGCGCGCCAGGGTCCGCGAGCGGCCCGAGCCCGGCGGGCCGGCGATCGCCAGGTCGCCGCCCTCGTCGAGCCAGCTGGAGACGGCCTCGTCGACGCCCGGCCGCCGCACCCAGCCCACGGCGGCGCGGCGGCGCAGCTCCTCCCCGGTGCGCGGGGGCAGCGCCACCCCGTGGGCCTCGCAGACGTCGGCCACGTCGCTGGCGCTCGGCCGGGAGCCCGGCTCCGCGGCGACCATCGAGCCGAGCAGCGCCGCGAGCCACGGCGCGACGTCCCGCCCGAGCGGCGCCTCGCCGGGCACGTCGCCGGCCAGGAGCTCCCAGACGAGCACACCGAGCGCGTACACGTCGCCGGCGGGCGAGGCCAGGCCGCCGCGCATCCGCTCCGGCGCCGCATAGCGCGGGGTCCCGCCGCGGCTGCCGGCCAGCCCGAAGTCGACCAGCGTGACCCGCGCGCCGTCGATCACGACGTTCGCCGGCTTCACGTCGCCGTGCGCGACCCCGGCCGCATGGCAGGCGGCCAGCGCGTCCGCGAGCACCGCCAGGACGGGGACCACCGCGCCGGGCTCGGCCGGCAGCCAGTCGTCCAGCGGCTCGCCGGGGGCGAGCGCCATGAGCAGGTGCGGGACGGGCACCGCGCCGCCGCCGAGCGCCTGCACCACCGCCGGGTGGTGGACGCGCGACAGCGCGCGCAGCTCGTCGCCGGGCGGGGCCGCGAGCAGCTTCGCGACGGCCACGCGCCCGGAGCCGTCCCCCGCCCGCCACGCGGTGCCGAACCCGCCGGCGCCGAGGCGGCGATCGAGGCGCCACGGGCCGATCCGCGGCGGTGTGGGCAGATGTGGCTGGACGGAGCCCCCTGCCTCTCCTCTCGGTGGACCGCGCCCAGAGCTGACATCCCGTGTAACGGGTGCGCCACCTGGTCCGTACACCCGGGCGAGCGGAACCTGTCATGATGATGACAGGAGTCGGCGCTGCGGGGTGCCGACCGCGAGGAGGACGGATGCGACACCGGATCCGGGGGTCGTGGTGGATGCTGCTCTGCCTGGCGGTGCCAGGGAGGATGGCGACGTTGTCGGTGCCGGTGTCGGAGGCGGATCCGCCGCGGCGCACGGCGGCGGTCGCACCGACCCCAGCCGCCGCGGTGGCGCCCGCCGAGGCAGCCGAGCTGCCGTTGTCGCCCTACGTCGCCGGTGAGGTGTTGGTCGAGCCCCCCCCGGGGTGGACCCTCGGGGCGCTGGCGGCCCGCGTGGGCGGCGACGTCGTCCACCCGGTCGGCCGCAGCAGCTACGGTGTGGTGCGGCTGCCGTCCGATCGGGCCCGCTCCCGAAGCTGGCCTCGCTCGCCACGTCCTCCCCGAGGCCGCATCGTCGGCGCGGGGCGGCCGAGCGCCCGGACCGCGTTCCCCACTCGATGGACGCTCGACGCGGTGGGCGGCGTGCCGGCCAGGGCGATCTCCGCGGCACATCACCGTCGCGTCCTCGACTCGGGTGTAGCCTACGAGACCCGCGATCGGTTCGTGATCGCGCCCGGGCTCGCCAACGTCCCGTTCGTCGCGCCGGCGGACTTCGTCGAGCTCGACGGGCACCCGAACGACGACCACCAGCACGGCACGCACATCACGAGCCTGATCGCCAGCGACGGCCTGCTGCCGGGCGTCGCCCGCGGCGTCGCGATCATGCCCGTCAAGGTGCTCGACGCCCGCGACCGCGGCAACGAGTGGGCGCTCGTCGAGGGCCTGTACCACGCGGTCGATCACGGCGCCGACGTGGTGAACCTGTCGCTGTCGTTCCCCCTCGGCTACGTGCCGTCGCTGCCGCTGCAGGACGCTGTCCCACGCGGCCGAAGCGGGCGTGGTGGTCGTCGCCGCGGCCGGCAACGCGGGCGCGACCCGCTCGACCTGGCCCGCCGCCAGCCGCCTGGTCGTGTCGGTCGGCTCCGGCCGCTCCGACGACAGCCCCGTCGAACCGCCTCGCGGGCTACTCGAACCGCGGGCCGTCCCTCGACGTGCTCGCACCCGGCGGGTCCTTCGATCTCGACGCCGACGGCGACGGGTGGATGGACGGCGTGCTGGCCGAGACCATCGACCCTGCCGACCCGTCGCGGGTGGGGTCTGGTTCTATCAGGGCACCAGCCAGGCGGCGGCCTTCGTCTCCGGCGCCGCCGCGCCTGCTCGCCGCAGGCGTCGCGCCGCAGGACGTGCGGGCGGTGTTGCAGCGGTCGGGATCAGCTGCGACACCGCCCTCGCGCTGCAGAAGGGCGTCGTGGGCGCGCTGGACCTCGGCGACGCGATGGCAGCTGCAACCCAGCGGGACGCCGAGGTGTGCGATGGGGCTGCTGCCCTACCTCGCTGATCGGCCGGGACGTGTCGCCGCGTGCGCGGGTCGTGGCGATCGACGCCGACGGCGCCCACATCCCCGGCGCCTTCGTCGCAGGCACCGTCTCCGGCGAACCGGCGCGCCAGTGGCGCTCCTGCACCACCGGCGCGAGCGTGCTGCGAGCTGCAGGTCACTGCCGGGCGCGCTGCCGGGCGACGTGGTCGTTCGCCGTCGACGCGGTGGTCGTCGGCACCGCGTCGCCCGCCGCCCGGCGCGCGCTGTTCGCCAGCGACGGCGCCGCCGGCCTGCTGTCGGCCCTGCAGGTTACGGGCGACCCCTACGACGCCATCGGCGTGTAGCCGAGGTGGCCCGGCGGCGTGGACCCGCTCGCGGGTCCCACGTCCGCCTCTGGGCGTGATCGACGCCGGGATCGGCGCGGCCACGTCGCCCGCTTCGCCGTCGTCTTCCGCCCGGCGGCGGTCGCCGGCCTCGCGACCGAGGGCGAGACCGTCGTCGATCCCGACGGCACGGGCCTGCTGTCGAGCCCGCTCGGCTCCACCCTCACCCTGCGGACGCTCACCTTCGACGGCGGCGGCCTGCTGTCGAGCCCGCTCGGCTCGAACTACCGCCCTGGTCGGCCTCGACGGCAGCGGCCTGCTGTCTGACCGCTCGGCTTCCACGCCTCGACCTGTACGCCGCCGACCTGTCGGGCAGCGGACGATGTCGAGAGCCCCCTCGGCCTCGGCTTCTCGGAAGCTAGCCGTCTACCTCGACAGCGGCTGGTCGAGCGCGACGCTCTCAGGCTCCAGCTTCGAGGGCTGGTGGCCTTCGGACGGCGCGCGCAGCGAGTCGGGCTACGAGCGCAGGCTGGATCGCCGGGTCGGGCTCCGTCGACCTCGCCGGGCCCGTGGCGCCCGGCAGCGCGCTCGTCGGCGCCGGCACAGTGCTGTTCCCCTGAGCTACAGGGCGAACCAGTCGCGGATCCGCTCCGGGCGTCGCCAGGCCAGGCGTGCGCCCCGAGCGGCCGCTCCCGGACCTCGGTGAACACCCCCGCGCCGGCCAGTCGCTCCAGTAGGCCCGCATGGTGGCGATGGGCACGATCGGGTCGAGAGCACGCCGTGGAGCAGCGTCGGGAGTGCCCGGCGAGCGGCGCGTCATCGAAGATGTTGCAGACAGGGCCGGCGCAGGTGGCGTAGCTGCCGCGACGATGGCGACGGCGTCGAAGCGCTCGGGCCAGGTGATCGCCGCGGCTCGTCATGTAGCCGCCGCTTCGAGTGCCGGCGGCGAAAGGCGTCTGGTCGTCGACGGGGCCGAAGGTGCCGTCGCCGAGGTCGTCGAGGAGCGCCGCCATCCAGCTGCGGCGTCGGGCGAGCGCGCCCGGTCACGCCACCAGGGCGGCACGTTGGTGTTCCAGCAGGTGAGGCCCTCGCCCTGCCTCAGAGCGTGATCACACGGCCACGCCGGCGTCGAGCAGCGCGGCGGTGAGGCTCGACCTGCAGCGAGCGGTGAGCCGCGCGGTGCGGACCAGAAGGTGCCGGCCGGGAAGCCCGACCCCTGGAAGAGGAAGGCGACCGGCCAGCCGTCAGGCGGCGGCTCGCCCTCGGGCAGCTGCCAGAGCGTCGCGGCGGTGGTCCCCGCCTCGACCTCGAGGGTCTCGTGATCGCAGCGCGCCGAGGTGGCGGTGTGATCGCAGCTGGCGGGCGGACGGCGGGCGACAGGCGAGCGAGGAGGAGCATTACGCAGCCTATCCGGGCTCGGTCCCCTCCGTCAGGACGGATCTTCGCGGCGTCCGTCGGCGTGGATGGCGAAGCGCGCGCTGCCTCGATCGTGGACCGGTGCGTCGCCCGGCCACGGCCACCGCCCGAACGTCCCGCTCCGGTAGTCGGTGACGGCCTGCGCGATCTCGTCGCGCGTGTTCATCTGAAGGGCCCGTGCTGGACGACGAACTCGCCGATGGGAAGCGCCCCTGCAGCATCAGGATCTCGGTGGGCGCTCCGCCGTTGCGCAGGACCACCGGCGCGACCGTGCGCACCAGGGCCGCGACGCCGGCCGGCACCTCGCGGGGGCCGATGTGCAGCCCGTCGCCGTCGAACACGTACAGCACGCGGTTCGCGCCGGTCGCCGCGGGCAGGGTGAACTCGGCGCCCGGGTCGAGCTTCAGCACCCAGATGGCCACGCCGTTCGCGGGGTCGGCGGCCCAGGAGTCGGGCGGGGGCGCAGCGGGCGGGGTGTCGCCGAGCGCGCCGGCCACGACGGTCACCTGCGCCTTGCGCCCGGCGTCGTCGGTGAACACGGGGCGCGGGATGTGGCGGTCCCACAGCATCGTGAAGTACGGGTCGGCGAGCTTGCGCGCGCGCGGCAGGTTGAGCCAGATCTGGAACAGCTCGGTGGGGTTGCCGCGGTCGCGGTTCACGAGCGGGAACATCTCGGCGTGTTCGATGCCGCGGCCGGCGGTCATCCACTGGACGTCGCCGTGGCCGAACCGGGCCGTCGCGCCGAGCGAGTCGGCGTGATCGATGAAGCCCCGGCGGGCGAGGGTGACCGTCTCGAAGCCGCGGTGGGGGTGGCGCGGGAAGCCCGGCACGGTGCGGCCGTGGTACATGCGCCAGCCGTCGCGCACCTCGAAGTCCATGCCGAGGTTGCGGCCGGTCAGCGCGGCCGCGGGGCCGAGGACGTCGTTGCCCTCGGGGTAGGCGTCGTCGTGGTGGACGCAGAACAGGAACGGGTCGACCGCGGGCCAGGGGAACCCGAGCGGCATCGTCTCGACGACCGGATCGTCGCTCATCCGACCTCCAACGCAGCCCTGTATGATCGGGGATCACACCTCGCGACGCGCCCGGTCGCCGCCCGCCGCATCGTTGCGTGCCGGCGCGAGGAGGTCGCCGAGCCGCGCCGTGGCGAAGTCGATGAACGCGCGGACGGCGGGCTTGAGGTGCTGGCGCTCGGGGTAGACGAGCGCGAGCTGCGTGCGGCCGCCCACCACGCCGTCGAGCACCACGACGAGGCGCCCCCGGTCGACGTGCTCGCCGGCGAGCATCTGCGGGAGCAGCGCGATGCCCACGCCCGCCAGCGCCGCGGCGTGCAGCAGCGACAGGTCGTTGGAGACGAGCCGCCCGTCGACGCGCACCCGCCCGCCCGACCACAGGGGCCAGTGCGTGGCGGGGCGCTCGCCCCGGGCGTAGCCGACGAGGCACGCGTGGTGTGCCAGGTCGGCCGGCGTCGCGGGGGTGCCGGCGCGCTCGAGGTAGGCCGGCGAGGCCACGGCCACGGCGTCGGAGGCGTGGAGCTGGCGCGCGATGAGCCCGGGGTCGAGCGTGGTGCCGGCCCGCAGCGCCACGTCGATGCCGCTCACGACGAGGTCCTCGAGGCGGCTCGACGCCAGGACCTCGAGCTGGACCTCGGGGTAGGTGGCGAGGAACGCGAGGAACAGGCTGGAGAACCGGCCGTCCGTCGACGGGGGGACGGACACGCGGAGCAGGCCGCGCGGCACGTCGTCGTCGCGCCGGACGGCCTCCGACGCCGCCTCGACGGCGTGCACGATGCTGCGGGCGTGCGGGTACAGCTCCTCGCCCGCGTCGGTGAGGCCGATGCGCCGCGTGGTCCGGCGCAGCAGCCGCACCGAGAGCCGGTCCTCGAGGCGGGCCAGGCGGCGGCTCACGGTGGCGCGCGGCACGTCGAGCTCGGCCGCGGCGGCGGCCACGGAGCCGGCCTCCACGATGTGGACGAACGCCTGGAGCTCGGTCGTCTCGGGCGGATCGCGCTGCATGCGCCTCTCGCGCTCGCGCCGGGGTTGGATCACTTCTGGGCGGATGCGTCCCATTATCGCGCGATGCGGACGTCCGGGCGCGACCATAGCCCGGGATCCAGGAGGTTCCATGGATGCACGGACCGTCGGCTACTGGATCAGCACCGGCCTGTTCTGCCTCGCGCTCACCGGCAGCGGGCTCGGCCACCTGAGCGGCGCGATGGAGGAGGGGATGGCCCACCTCGGCTACGCGCCGTACGTCTCCACCATCCTCGGCACCTGGAAGGTGCTGGGCGTGATCGCGCTGCTCGCGCCCGGCTTGCCGCGCCTCAAGGAGTGGGCGTACGCCGGGTTCCTCTTCAACCTGACCGGCGCCGCCTGGTCGCACCTGGCCTCGGGCGACGGCGCCGGCGGCGCGGTGGCGCCGGCCGTGCTCCTCGGCATCATGGCGGCCTCGTGGTGGCTGCGGCCGCCGAGCCGGGTGCTCGGGCAGCTGCCGGGGCTGGCCGCGGCGCCGAGCCCCGCTACGTCGCGGGGATGACGAGCCGCAGCGTGCGCTCGGGCTCCTGCACGGGGTCGCGCACGTTGCTGTCGGTCTCGAGCTCGCACTCGCGGCGGATGTGCTCGCCGAGCCACGCGGTGACGTGCGGGTAGACGTCCTCGGGGACGCCCCACCAGCCCTCTTCGACGGTCACCCAGCCGAGCTGCGGGTGGCGGAGCTGGTCGACGAGCATGCGCGCCGCGATCCGGTAGGTCGCGTTCGGGTGGCGCTGCAGGCCGGCGAAGTCGAGCGCGCCCGTCTCGGGGTGGATGGCCTGGTAGAAGGTGATGAGGAAGTCCGAGCCCCGGCCGGCGATGCGCAGGTCGACGACCTGCAGGGCGTCCTGCAGCATCGAGGCTTCCTGGCGCGGATCGGAGGCCGCCGGGCGGTCCATCGCCTGCCGGACGACGTGGCCCGAGCTCTTCACCTGCTGGATGACCGAGGCGACCTGGTGGCTCCAGGTCTCGACGATCGGGCGCTGGCGCGCGTGGATGGCGGTGCCGAGGAAGATGGCGATGCCGTCGACGAGCGAGGCGAGCGCCAGCGCGGTCATGGCCGGGATCTCGCCGTCGCGCACGCGCTTGTACGGCGTGAGCAGCTCGACCTGCGCCTCGAGGTCGACGTAATCCTCGCGGACCGGCTTCGGGACGTCGGCCTTCCAGTCGGCCGGGGCGA
>JAWKRQ010000099.1:0-22887 GCA_041389545.1 Myxococcota bacterium
CACCGCCGCCAGCCACACGCCCCGCATCGCGCCCCCGGTCCGATGCCCTACGCTACCCGTCCCGCACGCGCCGCGCGAGCTCCGTCCCGAGCGCGTGGACGTGGAGCCGATCGCCGCGGAGCTGCGCGCGCCGCACCGGCGAGGCCTCGTCGGCCGCCCACACCCCGTCGATGACGATCTCCTCGCCCTGCAGGTGCGCGTGGGCCGCGGCCGGCGCGCTGCACCCGCCCTGGATCTCGGCCAGGAACGCCCGCTCGGCGGCCACGCACACGCCCGTGTCGGCGTCGTGGACGGCCTCGAGGATCCGCAGCGTGTCGTCGTCGCGGCGCCGCGCCTGCACGGCGAGCGCCCCCTGCCCCACCGCCGGGATCATCACCGCGGGGGCCAGCGCCTCGGTCACGTCGACCTCGCGGCCCAGGCGCACGAGCCCGGCCATCGCGAGCACGATCGCGGCGTACTCCCCGGCGCGCTGCTTGTTGATCCGCGTGTCGACGTTGCCGGGGATGCCCTTGAGCTCCCGGTCGGGCCGCGCGGCCCGCAGCTGGAGCGCCCGCCGCACCGAGCCCGTGCCGACCACCGCCCCCTGCGGGAGCCGGTCGAGCTCGCTGCCCACGAGCACGTCCCGCGGGTCGACCCGCTTCGGCACCGAGGCGATGAGCAGCCCCTCGGGGCTCTCGGTGGGCATGTCCTTCATCGAGTGCACGGCGAAGTCGATCTCGCCCTGGAGCAGGGCCTCCTCGATCTCCTTGGTGAACAGCCCCTTGCCGCCCACCTCCTGCAGCGGGCGGTCGGTGACCTGGTCGCCGCGCGTCTTGATGATCACCAGCTCCACGCCGACGCCGGTGGCGGCCTCGACGGCCCGGGCGACCTGCCCGCTCTGGGTGGTCGCGAGATCGCTGCCGCGCGTGCCGAGGCGCAGCTTCCTGCCGTTCACGGGGTCTCCTTCCAGGGCGCCATGAGCGTCTGGACGCGCTCCTGGTCGCCGACCTTGGCCGCCGAGCGGACGGCCATCTGCGGCCGGTGCAGCAGCTTCTTCACGAGCGCCTTGGTCATGGCGTCGAGCTGGGCCGCCTGGGACTCGTCGAGCGAGGCCAGGAGCTTCTTGCTGCGCGCGACCTCGCTCTGCCGGATCTGCTCGGCCATCTCGTTGAGCAGGCGCAGCTCCACGCCCACGTCGACCTCGCGGAGCGAGGCCAGGAAGCGGTCGGCCTCCTGGTCGACCAGGTCGAGCGCCTCGGCCGCAGCCTTCTCGCGCGCAGCGCGGCCCTGCTCGACCACCTGCGACAGGTCGTCGACGTTGAACAGGTAGGCGTCTTCGAGGTCGTCGACCGCCGGGTCGATGTTGCGCGGCACCGCGAGGTCGATCAGGAAGATCGTGCGGTAGCGCCGATCGCGCAGCGCCTGCCGCACCATCGGGACGGTGATGATGGGGTGCACCGCTCCGGTGGCCGCGATCACGATGTCGGCGCGCGGGAGGTAGTCGGCGAGGCGCTCGTAGGGGACGGGGGTGCCGCCGTGCTCCGAGGCGAGCTCGACCGAGCGCTCGAAGGTGCGGTTCGCCACGAGCAGCTCGGCCAGGCCGGCCGACAGCAGCGCGCGCGCCACCTGCCGGCCCATCTCGCCCACGCCGACCAGCATGGCGCTTCCCTGCAGCGCCCCGAAGATCTGCATGGCCAGGTCGACGCCCGCGTTGCCGATGCCGACGCGGCTCTGCCCGATCTCGGTGGTGGAGCGCACCCGCTTCGCCACCGTGAAGGTGCGCTGGGTGAGCGGATACAGCACGCGGCCGAGGGTGCTCGTCTCCTCGGCGAGGCGCACGGCGTCCTTGACCTGGCCGAGGATCTGCGGCTCGCCGACCACCAGCGAGTCGAGCGAGGAGGCCACCTTGAACAGGTGCCGCACGGCCTCCTTGCCCCGGTACCAGTACAGGTAGGGGTCGATGCGCTCGCCCGCGGGCCCGCGGTAGGCGCCGAAGAACTCCTGCAGCGCCTCCACCGAGCGCGGCACCGCGTACAGCTCGACGCGGTTGCAGGTGCTGATGAGGAACGCCTCCTCGGCGATCTGGTCGTGGACGAGGCGGGTCAGCGTGCTCCGGACGCCGTTCTCGTCGAAGGCGAGCCGCTCGCGGATCTCGACCGGGGCCGAGTGGTGGCTCATGCCGACGGCGAGGAGGCGCTCGGACTCGGTCTCAGCCACCATAGCCGTGCCAGCCCGACAGGAGGAAGTTCAGCCCGAGCAAGCTGAAGATCAGGCCGAAGAACCCGACGATGGAGAACATGGCCGTCCACCGGCCGCGGCGCCCCGCGACGACGCGCATCTGCACGGCACCGCCGTACCACGCCCAGATGAGGACGGTGAACCAGACCTTCGGGTCGATCTCCCACGACTCGGTGAGCGTGGCGGCGGCCCACACGCCGCCGGCGCCGATGCCGAGCGTGAGGAACACGAAGCCGAAGAGCATCGCGCGGAACTGGATGCGGTCGAGCACCTCGAGCGACGGCAGCCGGCTCATGCCGGCGAACTTCTTCGCCTTCAGCCGGCCCCGCGCCCACAGGTAGAGCACGCCGACGGCCGACGACAGCGCGAACCCGGCGATCCCCGCGAACGTGAGCCCGAGGTGGATCGGCAGCCACGGGCTGACGCCGGTGTGGGCGAGCGCGGTGACGGTGGCGTGGGGCACGACGAGCGAGGTGCCGACGAGCACCATCACCAGGGGCGCGAGCAGCAGGCCGAGGGCGCGCAGCCCGCGCCGGACCACGGCGACGTAGGCGATGCCGACGCCGAGCGCCGTGGCCGACAGCGCCTCCGACAGGCCCGGCGGCATCCAGAGCGCGGCATACACCAGCGTGATCGCGTGGACCGCGACGGCAGCGGCGGCCGCGGCCCGCGACCAGGCGCGCGGCCGCTCGCCGACGACGTCGGGCAGGAGGTGGCCCAGGGAGATGAAGCCCCAGGCGACGATGACCGCGATGTACGGGAGGCGCTCCACGGCGCGAGTCTATCCCGTGCGGGGACGCGTTGCGGGCGCCCTGCTCGGCGTTACGATTCGGGACCGACCCGGAGTGCGACATGGCAGCGGTTCCCGAGGTGACCGACGCGAGCTGGCAGGCAGAGGTGCTCGACTCCCCCGTCCCCGTCCTGGTGGACTTCTGGGGCCCGAACTGCCCGCCCTGCGTGGCGATCTCCCCCCACGTCGAGGCGCTCGCCGGGGAGCACGACGGCGCGCTCAAGGTGGTGAAGGTCAACATCCACCAGAACATGCGCACCGCCAGCCAGTTCAAGATCCTGACGATGCCGACCTTCGTGGTGCTGAAGTCGGGGCGCGAGGTCGCCCGCCAGAAGGGCACCGCGGGCGGGATCGACGCGCTGCGGCGGCTGGTGTCCGCCCACCTGTAAGGCGCGGCGATCGCGGTGCGTTGGGCGGGCACAGGAGGCGAGATGCCCGTGTCCGAGCCCCGCACCCGGATCCACGTGTCCGAGCCCTGCAGCGCCGACTGGAGCGCGATGCACGGCGACGGCCAGCGGCGCTTCTGCGACCACTGCACCAAGCACGTCCACGACCTGTCGGCGATGACGAAGGTTCAGGCGGACGCGCTGCTCGCGCGCGAGCAGAGCCCCTGCGTGCGCTTCCGCCGCGACGCCGACGGCAACGTCATCCACGCGGCGGCCGCGCCGTCGCGGTTCGCGCGGGTGGTGGCGCTCGGCGCGGCGCTGGTGACCGCGTCGCCGGCGCTGGCGGCGCCCTCGGTGGCCCCGCCGAGCGGCGACGCGGCGACCGAGCAGGCCGAGCCGGGCCTGATCGAGCGCCTGGTGGCCCGGGCGCGCGCCTGGCTCGGCGACGAGGGCGAGACGGTCGTGTCGACGGAGCCCGTCACGATGGGCGAGATCGCGCCCGAGCCGCCGCCCCCGCCGGAGCCGCCGCCTCCGCCGGTGGTGATGGGACGGATCGCGCCGCCGCCGCGGCCCCCGCCGCCGCCGCCCGAGGAGGTGCTCGGCCAGGTGGCGCTGCCGCCGCCGCCGCTGCCGACGCCGGCGCCGGGCGAGACGGTGATCCCCGAGGTCCAGCAGGCGCTCGACGAGCAGTGAGCCCTACGGGGCGCAGCTGTCGACGGGGGTCCCTGCCTCCCCGGCGGGGCCGTAGGGCGTGGCCGTGGCGCACGGGGGCGCGTCGACCACCTCGTCACAGGTGATGGCGTGCTGGAAGATCCAGCCCCACACCACGACCCCGCCGACCGCGAACGGCTCGCCCGCCCCATTGGCCAGCACGGTCCAGCTCCAAGCCTCGGCGTCGTCGCTCTGCTCGGCGCGGAACGCGGTGCTGCGCTCCCCTGCGCTCCAGGGCTCGTCGGTGACGTCGATCTCGACGCTGGCGGCGGGCGGCGACGCCGGCCGGTCCTCCGCGCGGAACGCGAGCGACGCGGGCTCCGAGCCGTAGGCCGCGTCGAGCTCCGTCGTCACCTCGAGGTCGACGCCGACCGGCCATCCGCCCGCGGGCGGCAGCACCACCCCGTACCACGCGGGGCCGGGCGGGTCCCAGATCGGCGCCGTCGCGAGCTCCACGGGGTCGCCGTCGACCCACAGCAGCACGGGCGCGACAGGCTTCGCGTCCACGAGGATCCGGCCGTCGCGCGGCGCGTCGTCGCGCTCGCCTGCCAGGAACGAGCCGCGGAACGGCGTGGTCGTCCCTTCGTCGCCCACCTGCGTCGCCAGCCCGTCGAGCTCGGGGCAGCCCACCGACGAGGCCTCCTGCTCGGGCTCGAGGGGAAACGGACACCCCGCCAGGGCGACGAAGACCACGGTTCGAAGCTTCAAGCGACCTCCCTGTCGCAACTGTGCCCCGGCCGTCCAGGCACCAGCCAGTCGGTGTCGCAAATTTCGTGCGCCGCGTTAGCGAGCGCGCTAGCGATTCTGACGGGGGTTGGGTGGACGACACCGCGCGGGAGCTGATGCGCGCCATCCGCGGCGACCAGTCGCAGGTCGCCTTCTCGCGGGCGCTCGGCTACCGCGGCAACCCCGTGGCCGAGTGGGAGCAGGGCCGCCGCGCGCCCGACATCCTCGAGGTCCTGCGCGCGGCGCGGCGCCGTCGGCTCGACGTCGACGGCGCCTTCGCCGCCTTCGCGCCGCGCCTCACCCACCTCGTGGCCCACGACTCCGTGGCCGCGTGGCTCACCGCGCTGCGCGGCGCCAGCAGCAACCGCGCCGTCGCGGCCCACGGCGGCTTCTCGGAGCACCAGGTGGGCCGCTGGATGCGCGGGGTCGCCGTGCCGCGGCTGCCCGAGTTCCTGCGCCTGGTGGAGGCCACGACCGACCGCTGCTCGGACTGGGTGGCGGCGCTGGTGCCCATCGAGCGCGTGCCGAGCCTGCTCGAGCGGCACCGCGCCCGCTCGCGCGTGCGGCGGCTGGTCTTCGAGCGGCCGTGGACGGCGGCGGTGCTGGCGCTGCTCGGCGTGCTGCAGCCCCACCCCGAGCCCGTCCCCGCCGTGGCTGCCGCGCTGGGGCTCGCCCCCGCCGAGGTCGCCGAGATCGTCGACGCGCTGCTCGCCGCGGGCACCGTCGCCCGGCGCGACGGGGCGATCGAGGTCGTCGCGCCGCTCACCGTCGACGCCCGCCCCGCCTCCGACGACCTGCAGCGGCTGCGGCGGCACTGGGCCGAGGTGGCGGCAGCGCGGCTGCGCGAGCCCGGCCCCGACGATCGGTTCAGCTACAACGTCTTCAACGTCGCGCAGGAAGACCTCGCCGCCATCCGCGAGCTGCAGGCCGGCCTGTACCGCCAGATCCGCGCCATCGTCGCGCGCACCCGCGCCAAGGAGGTCACCGCGCTGTGGATCGGGCACCTGCTGACCTGGCCCGTCAGGGCAGCCAGTCCCGCCACTCCGCCGGCGGATCCCCCATGACGATCATCCCCCGCCGGCCGAGCTGCAGGGCCGACGGGCGGTGCGGCGGCACCCCGAGGCGCATGCCGGCCTCGTCGGGCGTGCGGTCGCCCTTCCGCCGGTTGCACGGCGCACACGCGGCCACCACGTTCTCCCAGGCGGTGCGCCCGCCGCGCGATCGCGGCATGACGTGGTCGATCGTGAGATCGCGCCCGAGGCCGACGAAGCCGCAGTAGACACAGCGGTTGCCGTCCCGCAGCAGGACGTTGCGGCGGGTCAGCGCCACGGAGGTCGGCTGGCGCTCGACCCAGTTCGGAACCCGGATGACGGCGGGCATGGGGTACTGGGCCCGGGTGGTGCGCACCACGCGGTCGTAGTACTGGAGGACCTCCACGCGACCCGACAGATCCAGCAGCATCGCACGGCGCCAGTTCACCGCCCGCATCGGGCGGAACGACTTGTCGAGCAGCAGCACCCGGTACCGGTCGAGGTCCACGCACGCTCCGCAGAATCCATACCCCGAACCCGGCTCGGCCGCGGTCCGACCGCGCCTCGGGGGGACGAGACATGACCGGTCAGGACCTCCCCGCCATCGGGACGCCCCTCCCGGGCCCCCGCAGCCGCGCCCTCGTGGACACGCTGGCACAGCACGAGTGCCCCGCGATCACCGCCCGGCGCGCCCGCCGCGCCGCCACCCTGGGCGCGGCCGACGACGATCCGGTGGTGTGGGACGAAGCGCTCGGCGCCAACGTCCGCGACGTCGACGGCAACGTCTTCGTGGACCTGACGAGCGGCTTCGGCGTCGCGCTGCTCGGCCACCGCGACCCCGAGGTCGTGGCCGCGGCCTCGGCGCAGGCCCAGCGCCTGGTCCACGCCATGGGCGACGCCTGGCCCGACGCCACGCGCGTGGCCCTGCTGGAGCGCCTGGCGGCGTTCGGCGGCGACGGCCTGTCGGTGGCGCTGCTCGGCCTGTCGGGCTCCGACGCGGTCGACGCCGCGGTGAAGACGGCCGTGCTCGCGACGGGGCGCACCGGCGTGCTCGCGTTCGGCGGCGCCTACCACGGGCTGTCGCTCGGCGTCCTCGGCCTGCAGGGCTACGAGCCGGCGTTCACCGAGCCGTTCCGCCCCATCACCCACCCCGACGTCCAGCGCCTGCCCTACGGCGCGCCGCTCGACCCCGCCCGCGCGCTGCTCGAGACGGGGCGCATCGGGCTCGTGCTGGTGGAGCCCGTCCTCGGGCGGGGCGGCATCCGCGTGCCGCCCGACGGCTGGCTCGCCGAGCTCGGCGCCCTCGCCCGCCGGGCCGGCGCCCTCGTCTGCCACGACGAGATCCAGACCGGGCTCGGCCGCACCGGCGTCCCCTTCGCCGGGCCCGCCGCTGGCGCCGTCCCCGACCTGCGCTGCGTCGGCAAGGCGCTGGGGGGCGGCTTCCCGCTGTCGGCCTGCTGCGGCACCCCCGAGGTGATGGCCGCCTGGGCGCCGTCCACGGGCCAGGCCATCCACACGCAGACGTTCCTCGGCCACCCCATCGGCTGTGCGGCGGCGCTGGCGGTGCTGCGGCGCACCGACGCCGACACGCTCGCGGCGGTGCGCGCCCGCGGCGGCGCCCTGCGCGACGCGCTCGTGGGCGCGGGCTTCGCGGTGCGCGGCGCCGGGCTCATGCGCGCGGTGACGGTGGGGCGCGGGCGCGCGCTGTCGGTGAGCCGTCAGCTCGTGCAGCGCGGCTTCCTGGTGCTGCCCGCCGACGGCGACAGCCTGTCGCTGACGCCGCCCCTGCCGCTGTCGGACGCGCAGATCGGTGCGCTCGCGGAGGCGCTCGTCAGTTGCAGCTGAGGTGCTGCCCGAGCAGCACCCCGCTCACTTCGTTGCGCAGCGAGGCGTCGCCGAGCTGGCGGGCCTTGCAGAGGGTGGCGACGGCCTCGTCGCGGCGGTCGAGCTTGAGCAGCGCGTAGCCGCGGCCGTACAGCGCCTCGGCGTTGCGCGGCTGCTTCGACAGGACGCGGTCGAACTGGGCCAGGGCGTCCTTCGGGCGGCTGTCCATCCGCGCCCAGCCGACGTTGATGGCCTTCGCCATCGACCCCGACGAGGCCTTCGGCGCCGCGGGAGCCGGCTTGGGCGCCGCCTTCGGGGCGGGCTCGGGCTCCGGCTCCGGCGCGGGCTCCGGCTCCGGCGCGACGACCTGCGCCTCGGGCTCGGGCGCGGCCTCCACGGCGTCGGCATCGGCCTCGCCCTCGTCGCCCTCCTGCGCGACCACCGCGACGCTCGGCTCGAGCCCGCCGTCGGGCACCTCGGCGTCGAGGAACGCCACGAACTGCCCGAAGACCCAGTACCCGAGCGCCGCCACGGCGAGCAGGCCCACCACGGCCATGCCCATCACCGCGTACAGCGCGCGGCGCTGGCGCTCCTCGCCCTCGAGCTGCCGGCGGCGGGCGACGGACACCCGCTCCCGCGCGGTGCTGATCTCGTCCTCGAGCACGCCCGGGATCGGCTCGGGCGCGTACGGGATCTCGCCCTCGACGGAGCGCGGCTCCATGGGCCGTGGCTCGTCGGCGAACCAGTCCTCGTGGATGGCGCTGGTGGCGCCGAGATCGGGGGTGCGCTTGACCGAGGACGGCGGCAGCAGCGAGGTCTCGGGCAGCCGCAGCGGCCGGGGCCGCACCGCGCGCGGCGGCACCGTCGACACCGGCGTGGGCTCGGGCTGGCCGAGCTCGCTCCGCGCGTCGGGCGAGGGCGCGTTGGGCGTGCTCACCGGCTCGGGCGCGACGGCCGCCGGCGGCGGGGTCGGGCGCGCCGGCGACGGCGGCGGGTAGCTCGGCGGCGGCGCTGCGCTCCGCGACGCGGCGGGCGGCGGCGTGGGGCGCGGCCCCGGCGGCGCCATCGGCACGGCGCGGGCGGCGGGCGGCAGCGAGCGCTCGGCCTCGGCCCGCGCCTCGGCCATCTGCTCCGGCGTGAACCGCGCCAGCTCGCGGCTGACGAGCCCGGCGATCGGCGCGTCGAGGCCGTCGGCGCCGGTGGGGCCGGGAAGCGGCAGCACGGGGAGCTTGGCCTTCGCGGCGGCCCCCATCGGCACGAGCTCCGGCCCGGCAGCGGGCACGGGCACGGGCACGGGCGGCTCGGGCGCCGGGCGTGGCGTGGACGCGGCGTTGCCGCCCGGCGCCGGGTCGGAGACGTCGAAGGACTCGGCCTCGAGCTCGCAGCCGTCGAGCGTGCCCGTGGTCTGCGCCTGGGGCGCCCACTCGCGCGACCGCGCCCAGCGCTTGAGCGTGGTGCCCTGCAGCGTCTCCGCGAGGTCCTCGGCGGTGCGCGCGAGCTGCCCGGCCGTCGGCCGGTTGGCGGGGTCGACCTCGAGCAGCGAGCGCAGCAGCTCCACCACCGGGGTCGGCACGTCGTCGGGCAGCTTGCGGAGGCGCTCCTCGACGTGCGTGTTGAACTTGCGCGACAGGAGCATGGTCCCGTAGATCTGCTTGAGGGTCATGCCCTCGAACAGCCGGCTCTTGGTGAGCCCTTCGTACAGGATGCAGCCGAGCGCGTAGACGTCGGAGGGCGACTCGACCTTCTCCTCGTGGAACCGCTCGGGCGCCATGTAGAGGTAGCTGCCGAGCATCGCGTTGTTCGCGGTCTGCGCCTCGCGGTCGAGGTTGGTCGCCCGCGCGATGCCGAAGTCGAGCAGCTTCACCTCGCCGTGGCGCCCGAGCCGCACGTTGGCGGGCTTCACGTCGCGGTGGACGAGCTGCATCGCCCCGCCCTGCGGCGACGGCGCGTTCCACGCGAGATCGAGCGCCGAGGCCACGTCGCCGACGACGGTGACCAGGCAGCGCGTGGGGAACGGCGCCTCCTCGGCCAGGCAGCTGTCGAGGTCCTCGCCCTCGACGAACTCGGTGACCAGCGCCACCCGGCCCTCGAGGAGCACGAGATCGTGGACCCGCAGGATGGACGGGTGCGACAGCGCCCCGAGCAGGCGCCCCTCGTCGCGCAGGCGCTTGACCGAGTCGCTGCCCGGATCGATGTCGGCGCGGAGGATCTTGATGGCGACCTCGGTGCGCACACCGCCCGTGCTCACCATCGTCGCCCGGTAGACCTCCCCGAAGCCGCCCCGCCCGAGGCAGGCGTGGACGAGGAACCTGCGCCCCGAGACGCCCGTCGCGAGCGCCGAAGCGGGCGTTGCCCGCCCGCCACCCGCATCGTGTCCAGCGCTGCTCACGCTCCCCCCTGCCGGGCTGGGCAGGCGCCGCGCGCCCGGCGTCGCCCAGTCTATCCGAGATGGGCCGCGCCGGCTCGCGCGCCCCGCGCCGGTCGGCTACGCTGGCGGGATCGGAGGGATGGTGGTCGGCGTCTACCTGGTGAGCGCGCTCGCGCTGGCGGGCTCCTCGTCCACCGCCACGATCCCGCGCCCGGTGGCCGGTCACCCGGTCCTCGAGCTGCGGGTGGGCGCCGATCGGGTCGACGAGCTGCGCCACCCCGTGGTGTGCGCCGAGGGCGCCCCGCTGTCGTGGCTGTCGTTCGAGGCCTGCGGCACGGGCGCCGGCATCTGGCACGACGACGCCGAGGCCACCGACATGGCCCACTTCCGCGCCCGCGGCCGCGTCGCCGGCGCGACCTCGGGCCGCGGCACGCTCGACGCGCTCGTCGGCGCGGGCTTCCTCGAGGTCCAGCGCACGGCGCGCGACGCGCCGGGCTTCCGCTTCGGCCGGGCGCGCGAGCCCGACCAGGTCGAGGCCGCCGGCCCCGAGCTGTCGGCGACGGTGAAGGGGCGCTGGTTCGTCGACCCGGGCGCGCGCACCTTCCTCACCGCCGACTTCAACGTCGGCGCGGCGGTGGTGCCGGCGGCGCCCACCGTGATGGGCACGGGGCCCGTCATCCCGTTCGCGCTGCTGTCGGTGGGCGTGGGCTTCTGACCTCGCCCTTCACCTGCCGGCGGAAGGCGCCGGGGCTCGCGCCCTGCCACCGCTTGAACGCGCGCGTGAACGACGGCACGCTCCGGTAGCCCACCGTGCGCGCGACGCTCGCGATGTCGTCGCCGGTGTCGCGCAGCAGCTCGCCCGCCCGCGCCATCCGCCACCGGACGAGGTACTGCAGCGGCGGCTCGCCCACGAGCTCCGTGAAGCGGGCCGCGAACGCCGAGCGCGACATCCCCACCCGCGACGCCAGGCTCGCCACCGTCCACGGCGCGGCGAGCTGGCTGTGGAGCAGGCCCAGCGCGCGGTGGACGGCCGGATCGTCGAGCGCCCGCAGCCCCTGCGACGGGCAGTCCCGGTGGCTGGCGCGCGCCCGCAGCAGCTGCACCAGCAGCACGTCGGCGAGGCGCTGCATCACCAGCGAGCTGGCCGGCAGGCAGCTCGTGCTCTCGCTCACGATGAGCTGGACGGTGGCGGCCACGCCGCGGTGGTAGGCCGGGTCCGTCGCCGCGAGCACGATCACCGCGGGCATCGCCTCGAGCAGGGGCGGCGGGCGGCCGCTCCCGCGCTCGTAGAACCCGGCGACGATGCTGGTGAGCGCGCCGTCGCCGCCGATCCGGCGCGGTCCCGGCCCATCGGGTGTCCCCCGCCCACAGACGTGGACCGGCGCGCTGTCGGGGGCGTCGCGGAGCGTGTGCGGGCTGCCGTGGGGCACGAGCGCCACGTCGCCCGCCGACAGCGCGATCACCACGCTGTCCACGACCAGCTCGGCCTCCCCGCGGACGATCAGGTAGAACGTCGCCCGCTCCACCTCGGGCACCTGCAGCGCCCAGGGCGCGCGGGCCTCGATCCGGCGGTAGAGCCCGTTGCGGATCAGGGCGACGCCGAGCACGTCGGCGAGCACGTCGTCGTGCCGTTCCTCTGCGACGTCGAGCGGATCGGATAAGAAAGGTGGACGATACGACATGGAGCATCCAGCGTCAGAGGCTACGGACGCCGTACCACTCCGCGCCGGCTCCCGCCCGCGCTCCGCTGGAGGAACCCGTGTCCGAAGCCCTCGACCCCGCTGTCCTCGACGTCCTGTTCCGCCAGGCGCGCACCTACGCCCAGTGGCAGGACCGCCCGGTCGACCCCGCGCTGCTGCGCGAGCTGTACGACCTGGTCCGCTGGGGCCCGACCGGCGGCAACAGCCAGCCCGTCCGGCTCGTCTTCGTCACCTCGGCCGAGGCCCGCGAGCGGCTGCTTCCCGCCCTGGCGCCCGGCAACGTCGAGAAGACGCGGACGGCGCCCGACACCGTGATCGTCGCCCACGACCTCGCCTTCCACCAGCACCTCGGCAAGCTGTTCCCCCTCGCGCCCCGAGGTGGCGGAGCGCCTCGCCGCGCAGAGCGAGGCGGAGCGCGAGCCGATGGCCGCGCAGAGCGCCACGCTGCAGGCGGGCTACCTCATCCTCGCCGCGCGGGCGCTCGGCCTCGACTGCGGCCCGATGGGCGGCTTCGACCGCGCCAGGGTCGACGCCGCGTTCCTGACGGCGCCCGAGCAGGCCACCTGGCGCACGTCCCTGCTCGTGAACCTCGGCTACGGCGACCCCGCCGCCCTGTTCCCGCGGCTGCCCCGCCTCGACTTCGACGAGGCCTGCCGCCTGGTCTAGCTGGCCAGCGCCTACTCGGCGTGGGCCACGGCCCCGGCTGGCCGCTTCCCGGGCGCACCGGGCCGCAGGAACACGAGCAGCGGCAGGCTGGCGAGGAACAGCGCCACGATCACCAGGAACATGTCGCGGAACGCCAGCTCCGCCGAGGCCCGCATCACGCGGCCGTACAGCGTGGCCAGGCCGAGCCCCGGCGGCAGCCCGCGCGCGGCCAGCGCGCTCGAGGCGGTGGCCATCTGCTCGCGCACCACCTCGGAGTACGGCGTCACGAAGCCCACGAGGTGGGCCTGGTGCTCCGCCCGGTAGCTGCCGAGCAGCGACGCCAGCCAGGCGATGCCGAGGCTGCCGCCCACCTGTCGGGTCAAGTTGAACAGCCCCGTCGCCTGGCCCATCTGCGCCGGCGGGATGCGCGCCATCGCGGCCACCGACATCGGCACGAAGCAGAAGCCCATCCCGATGCCGCGCAGGATCTGCGGCAGCAGCAGGTCGCCCGCGCCCGCGCGCCCGTCGAGGCGGCTCATCATGTACATCGACGCCGCGAACACCACGAGGCCGAAGCCCGACAGGATCCGGGGGTCCGACCGGTCCGACAGCCGCCCGCAGATCGGCATGGCGACGGCGGTGGCGAGGGCCCCGGGCATCAGCACGAGCCCCGACTGCGTGGCGTTGAAGCCGATGAGCTGCTGCAGGAACAGGGGCAGCATGAACATGCCGCCCATCAGCCCCACGCCGATGGCCACGTTGATGAGCGCGGCGGTGCGGAAGCTCGCGTCGCGGAACACGCGCAGGTCGACGGCGGGGTCGGGGTGCTGCAGCTCCCAGACCACGAACCAGGCGAGGAGCAGCACCGACAGCGTGGTGGACATCACGATCCAGTCGGCCTGGAACCAGCCGGCGTCCTCGCCGTTCTCCAAGATGTACTGCAGCAGGGCGAGCCCGCTCGCGAGCAGCACGATGCCCATCAGATCGCCGCGGGCCGACGCCCGGCGCTTCAGGTACGGCGGGTCGCGCAGGATCGCCGGCACGAGCGCGCTGGCGACGATGCCGATCGGCAGGTTGATGTAGAAGATCCACGGCCAGCCGTAGTTGTCGGTGATGTAGCCGCCGAGCGTGGGCCCGATGGCGGGGCCGACCATGACGCCGAGCCCGAACACCGCCATCGAGCTGCCGCGCTTCTCGGGCGGGAAGGACTCGTAGAGGATGGCCTGGCCGGTGGGCATGAGCACGCCGGCGGCGGCTCCCTGGATCACCCGCGCGGCGATCAGCGCGCCCAGCGTGGGCGCCACGCCGCACAGGCCGGAGGAGACGGTGAACAGCACGATCGCGGCGGTGTAGAGCCGCGAGCGGCCCACCACCGAGGTCATCCACGCCGCGAGCGGGATGAAGATGACGTTCGCCAGCGTGTAGGCCGTGACGACCCAGGAGATCTCGGTCACCGACGAGCCGAAGGTGCCCATCATGTGGGGCACGGACACGTTGACGATGGACGCGTCGATGATGCTCATCATCATGCCGAGCATGACGACGAAGGTGATGGGCCAGGGGTTCTCGGGCAGCGCCGCGGCGGCCTCCGGCGGCGGCCCCTCCGCGGTGACGTCGCTCATCGGCTGGCCGGCCGCACGGTGACGGTGGTCGACAGCCCCGCCGCCAGCGAGGCCGGGACCTCGCCCTGGATGGAGATCCGCACCGGGACGCGCTGGACGACCTTGACGAAGTTCCCGCTGGCGTTGTCGGCCGGCAGCAGCGAGAAGGTGGCCGCCGTGCCCGCGCCGATGCTCTCGACCGTCCCGTGCAGATCGTCGCCCGACAGGGCGTCCACGTCGATGTCGACCGGGTCGCCGACGTGGATCTCGTACAGGTCGGTCTCCTTGAAGTTCGCCACCACGTACCGGTCGTCGGGGACGATGGCGAGCACGGGCTGGCCGCGCGCGACGAGCTCACCGGCCTGCAGATCGGCCCGCGACGCCACCCCGGAGGCCGGCGCGCGGATCTCGGTGTTGGCGAGCTCGCGGTTGGCCAGCGCGAGCGCGGCCTCCGCGGCCGGGACCCGCGACTGGGCGGCCTCGACCGCCGCCATCGCCGCCGAGACCCCGACCGACGCCGCGCGGACGCCCTGCGCCGCCACGTCCTTCGAGGTGTTCGCGCGGTCGACCGACGCCTGCACGCCGGCGCCGCCGGACGCGAGCTGGCGCTGCCGCTCGAGCTCGCGCTCGGCGTCGGCCAGGCGCACCTGGCCCATCCGCAGGTCGCTGCGGGTGGCGGCCGCGGACTCCTCGGAGCGCTTGGCGTCGGCCACCGCCGCGGCCAGGTTGGCCTCGGCCTGGGCGACCTTGAGCTCGTAGTCCGCGCGGTCGACCCGGTACAGCAGGTCGCCCTCGCTCACGTGCTGGTTCTCGGCCACGGCGACCTCGACGATGCGCCCCGACACCTCGGCCGCGACCTGCACCACGTCGGCGCGGACGAACGCGTCGTCCGTCGACACGCCGAGGCTGTTGCGCCACCACACGCCCGCGCCGACCACGAGCAGGATGCTCAGGGCCACCACCGGGAACAGCCAACGCCTCATCGCGACACCTCCGTTTCGCCGCCGACGGCGCGGCGCAGGGCCGCCGTCGCGCGGTGCGCGTCGTACAGGGTCCCGGCCGCCCGGGAGCGAGCTTCCACCAGCGCTGCCTCGGCCGCGAGCAGGTCCGACATGGTCCCGCTCCCCGCCTGGCGCAGCGTGTCCTGAATCCTCAAGTTCTCTTCGGCCTGGGCGATGCTGCGCCGGGCGACGTCGTAGGCCGCCACCGCCGCGCGCACCGCGTCCTGCCTGGGCCCGCACCTCGACGCGCACGCCGGCCTCGGCGGCGTCGAGCTGCGCAGCGAGCTGGTCGGCGCCGGCGCGGCCGCGCCTACGCCAGCGGCGCGGCCGCCCAGTCCCACACGTTCCACTCGAGCGTGGCGCCGACCCAGCCGGCGTCGGGCAGCGCGAAGGCGCCCGCCCCTCGGTGTGGGCGTACTGCGCCACCGCGTTGATCTGCGGCAGGCGCTCCATCGAGCTCGCCCGCGCCATGGCCCGCGACGCGTCGACCTGGGCGCGCAGGGCGGCCAGGTCGGGGCGGTTGGCCAGCGCCCGGTCGACCCACGGGCCGGGCTCGCCCGGATCGGGCGGCGGCTCGGAGATGTCGCCGGCGGGGCGCACGGGCTCGCCGAGCGTGCCTACCGCCAGGCCCAGCCGGCCCCGCGCGGCATCGGCGCGGTGCGGACCTGGATCACCGACTGCTCGGCCCGAGCGACGGCGAGCTCGGCCTGGAGCACGTCGTTGCGGAGCGCGGCGCCCAGCTGAACGCGTTCTCCGCCGCGCGGACCCGCTCCTTGCAGCTTGACCCGGCCTGCCTCGGCGATCCGCAGCTGCAGGTCGGCCTGCGCCGCCAGGTACCAGGCCTCCTCGGCGCGGTATCGCGCGTCCTGCGCTGCGCCGCGACGCGCGGCCTCGGCGGCCTGACGCCCGAGCGAGCCCCTGGACCCGCTGCCCGATGGCGAACTGCCCGGTGAGCGGCAGCGCGGCGTGGGCCGCGAGGCTGGCCGTCACCTGATCGCGGACCACCAGCGGCTCGCCGAAGCCGGCGCACAACGCGGCGAACTCCGCGGGGAAGGCGCTGCAGTCCAGCGGCTGGTCGCTCGGGAGGAACGACACCGTCTGCGCGCTGTTCCACAGGTTGACCGAGGCCGAGACCCCGACCACCGGCAGGCGCGCGCTCTGCACCTGATCGAGCCGCTCCGAGGCGGCTCGCACGCCCGCATCCGCCGCCCGGATCGTCGCCACCGACGCCGAGCGCTGCACGGCGTCGTCGAGCGTGACGGCCTCGGGCTCCTGCGCGCGCGCTGCCAGCGCCACCACGACACCCACCAGATCATGACTCCGCTCCCGGGCCCCCGACCGGCGCCAGACGAGGCCGCGGGGGGATCGCGGCGGGGCTGGGGGCGGAGTGGGGGTGAACGATCTTCCGCCAGGTGAATATCCTTCAGCATCTGGAGTGTCACTCATGGCGACGGCACCCGACGGTCTCCGCCCGAGCGGAGCAGCGGCATCGAGCGGAGATCCTGGCCGCGGCGCGGCGGATCGTGGAGGAGAAGGGCCTGCTCGGCCTGACGATCGAGGAGGTCGCGCGGCAGGCGCAGTTCGCCGTGGGCTCGATCTATCGCCACTTCCGCGGGAAGGACGAGCTCGTCGAGATGCTGATGGTCCGGATCTCCGAGCCGATCTGCGCCGACGCCGAGGCGGTGGCGGCGGCGGGCGGGACCTTCGACGAGCAGCTGTACCACGTGGTCCGCAGCCTGTACCTGCACCTCGAGGAGGACCTGCCGCTGCTCAAGGCGTTCCACGCGGGCACGCCGCCGGGCACCGAGGTCGGCGAGCGGCTGCTCAAGATGCGGATCCGCTACGTCGAGGCGGTGGAGCGGGTCATCGTGGCGGGCCAGGCCGAGGGCGTGCTGCGGCCCGGCGACCCGCGCCCGCTCACGGTGGCGCTGCTCGGCACGGTGTCGGGCTTCGTGCGCTGGGGCGCGCTGGCGCTGACCGAGCGGCCGAGCGACCCGGCCGCGGCCCTGTGCGCGCAGTTCCTGGACGGCGCGCGGGCGCTAGCCGCGGGCCAAGGGAGCGGCCGCCACAGCGCGGCTATCGGGGCGTTTGCGTCACGGCAGCGGCACCAGTGGTGCTGAGCGCCACGGCGGATGGGGGCAGCGGCGTCACCGACGAGGCGCTTCAGACGACGCCCGGGACCGAGGCCCGTCGTCGCCGCCACCAGCGCGCGCCAGGCCGACGCGATCTCTCCAGGCAGACGATCCGGCGGAAGCCCCGAGCAGCCGGATCGCGACAGCAGCCGCAGCGCCCCGAACACCGGCACCAGGCCGGGGCACAGCGCGCCGGAGACGAGCGCGTCGCGCACCTCGGCGGCGACCCCGGGCCTGACCACGGTCTCGACGGACTCCCCGCTTGCCCGGCCGGCGGCGGTAGAACCACGACCGCGCCGCGAGCGGGCCCGCGGGGCCTCGGCCGCGGCGGTGTCGAGCAGGCGGGACACGGGGTGCGCGTCGTCCTGGAGGACCTCGGCGAGGGTAGCGGGCGGCGACCTGTTCAGGTCGAGGTACCACAGGTCCGGTGCCCCACGAGCGCGCGCTGGACGGCCTCGCACGACCGGACGGCCCACGAGGCCGTAGGCCTCGTCGGGCGCGGGGCCCCGACGAGCGCCCGGAGCGCCGGCGACGCGGCGGCCAGCACCTCGCGGGTGCGATCGGGCACGGGGCAGCGGAAGACGAGCGCGTCGCGCAGGGCCGGCGGCAGCAGCACGACCCGGCCCTCGGTGACCCCGTCGCGGGCGCGGTCCTTCGCGGCCGTGCGCTGGCGCTGGAGCTCGGGCCCGGCGACGAGCAGCTGGCCGTGCTCGGCGCGGTGGAAGCACAGCGCGCCCGACGCCGCGCTGTTGCTCATGGGCACGCCCGACCAGGCGAGGACCAGCACCGGCCCGGGGGCGGCGCGGGTGGCGATCCAGTCGATGGCGCCGAAGGTGGGCCCGGCCGTGGGGCAGACGTGGTGGGGCGTGAGCACGGCGCCGGCCCGCTCGACCCCGGCGACGATCCGCTCGGCCTCGTCGGTGCGCTGGCCGAGCTCCGCCACCAGCGCCCGCCGCAGCGTGGGCTCGAAGCCGGCGTCGGCCGGGGGATCGGCCCACAGCGCCGCCGAGGCCTCGCCCAGCGGCGTGTCCCAGCCCTCGTCGAGCGCGCGGGCCAGGTCGGGCTGCGCGGCGGCGACGGCGGTGAGCTCGGCGTGGTGGGGGGTCACGGGGAGCGCCTCCGGAGCAGGAGCCAGGCGAGGACGGCGGCCCAGGCGCCGCCGGCGCGGTCGCCCGCGCACCCGCAGCCCTCCGGGTCCACGGCCTCGTCGGCCGGCGGATCGGGCGGCGGGGCCGTGTCGACGGTGGGGGTCGTGCCGGCCGTAGTGGTGCCGGTGGGCTCGCCGTCGGGCAGCGCGCAGTCGATGTCGGCCTTGAACGTCGCCGCCAGGGGGCCGAACGACCGCTCGCCGAACGCCTCGACCGCGCCCACGCTCGGCGGCTCGGCGCGCACCCGGTCGCACCAGTCGCGCCCGGCGGGGCCCACGCCCGCCCCGCGCAGCGGCGAGCCGGCCGCGGGGAAGAAGTCCCAGCCGGCGGCGTCGACGAAGCAGGCGGCGTCGCAGGCGACGGTGGCGACGGCCTCGACGTCGCCGGCGAGCGCGGGCGCGGGGCCGAGCACGGCCGTGTTGACGAGCGCGACGCCGTGCAGGTCGAGGCCCTGGTCGTCGGCGATCACGGCGGTGTTGCCCTCGAGCCGCACGTCGGGCCCGGTGGCGGCCAGCGCCGGTGCGCCCAGCACCACGTTGGCGCGGACGAGCGCGCCGCCGTCGACGCGGATGGCGGCGCCGGTGGCGTCGACCAGGTTCCCGGCGACCTCCACCTCGCCCCCCGCCGCCCCGACGATGGCGATGCCCTCCCCCACCCCGCTCAGCACGTTGTCGAGCACGAGCCCGCCGGTGCCGCCGACCTCGAGGCCGCGGAGGCCGCCCAGCACGAGGTTCTGCGACACGTCCACCCGCTCGGCCTCGCAGGCGCCGCCGCAGCCGACCGTCACCGCCCGGCCCACGTCGACGAACTGCGTGTCGCTGACCGCGAGCCCCTCGACGACACCGGGCAGCTGCACCACGCCGGCGTCGCCGCCGCTGAACCAGCTGCGCCGCACCGCGATCTCGCGGATGCCGCCGATGCGCACCGGGTCGATCCCCGCGGGGACGTCCCGGAACGACAGCTCGAGCAGCAGCAGGCTCTCGCCCTCGACGTGCAGCACGTAGTCGGCGTCGCTGCCGACGAACACCGCCGGGTCCAGCGGGTCGAGCGACTGCAGCGTCGTCTGCTCGCCGGGGACGTTGGAGAGGTTGGCGTGCAGCACGCACGGCCCGCGGTACTCCCCCGGGTCGAGCATGATGACGTCGCTGCCCTCGGACGCGTTGAAGACGCCGCACCAGTCGTCGTCCGGGCCGGCGAAGTACAGCACGGGCACGTGCGCCTGCGCCGCGGCGGCGAGCGCCCAGATCACGGCGCCTCCGCCAGCGCCTCGACCACGGCGCGGACGCTCCGGCCCAGCGCGCCGAGGTCGTAGCCGCCCTCCAGGGTGAGGACCAGTCGTCCACCGGCGTGTCGCGCGGCGACCTCGTGGACGATGCGCGCCAGCTCGGCGAAGGTCTCGTCCGTCGCGCGGAGGCCGCCGAGCGGGTCGTCGCGGTGGGCGTCGAAGCCCGCGCTGACGAGCACGAGCTCGGGCGCGACGGCCGCGGCGCGCGGCACCAGCACGTCGCGGAGCGCCGCCACCATCGCGTCGCCGTCGGCGCCGAGGTGGAGCGGCACGTTCACCACGTTGCCCACGCCCGTCTCGCCCGCCGCGCCCGTGCCCGGGTAGTAGCCGAAGCCCCGGTGGACGCTGAAGAACAGCACCTCGGGCCGGTCGGCGAACAGGTGCTGCGTGCCGTTGCCGTGGTGCACGTCCCAGTCGACGATCAGCACCCGCGCCAGGCCGCGATCGAGCGCGTGCTGCGCCGCCACCGCGACGTTGTTGAACAGGCAGAAGCCCATGGCGCGGGCGCGCTCGGCGTGGTGGCCGGGCGGGCGCACCAGCGCGAGCTGCGGCGCGCTCGGGTCGTCGAGCACGGCGTCCACCGCGTCGCAGACGGCGCCCACCGCGAGCAGCGCGGCGTCGACCGAGCCGGCCGAGGTGGCGGTGTCGGGGTCGAGCCGCACGGCCTGGCCGCGGGTGGCGATCAGCGCCTCGACGTAGTCCGGGTCGTGGACGGCCGCGATGCGCGCCGCGGAGGCCGCAGCCGGCGTGCGCCACTGCACCGCCGGGTGGCCGTCGAGCCCGCCGCGCGCCGCCACGAGGCGCTCGGGGCGCTCCGGGTGGCCCACGCCGGGCTGGTGCTGGTCCATCCGCGGGTCGCTCCACACCCCGACGGTGCGGCTCAAGAGGCCCCCTCGAGCTCCCGGCGCGTCCGGTCGTAGGCCTCGAGCGCGAGCAGCGCGCTCTCACGGTAGGCGGTGAGCTCGAAGCCGAGCTCGCGCGCGTCGGTGCGGGCCTCGACCCGCGCCCGGAACGCCTCGAGCTCCTGCCCGGCGGCCTCGCGGCGCGCCTCGAGCGTGGGCAGATCGCCGCGCACCTGGTCGACGAGCCGCGCCCGCGCGTCGAGCGCCTCGGTAGCGGACCGCAGCGCGAGGATCTCGGCCGCCGAGGCGCCGAGCCGCCGCAGCTCGAGGTCGGTGCGCTCCTTCGCGATCCGGTCGGGATCGTTGCGCGACAGGAAGCCGCGCGCGGCCTTGAGCTCCCTGGCGAGCCGGTGCACCACGTCGAGCAGCTTCGACAGCTGCTCCGCCAGGTCGGCGACCGCGATGTCGGGCACGTCGGGCCGCTGGAACGCGGCGTGGGCGCCCTCCGCGGCCCGCTGGGCCCGCCCGAGCGCGGCGCGATCGGCCGGGTGCACCTCGCCCACCGCGAGCTTCGGCAGCCCCGCGCCGAGCCGCGGCTGGCTCGCGCCCGGGAGGAACGACAGCAGACACCCCCGCGGAGCCGCCACTACGCCGCCGACGCCGTGCGGAACAGCCGCAGCTGGGTGTCGAGCGCGAGCACGCCGGCGCGCAGCGCGCCGATCCGCGGGTTGTCACGCTGCTCGACGACCTCCTCCCCGTCGGCCATCGGATCGCTCGGCAGCGGGTGCCGCCGCAGCTCGTCGATGACCATCTGGTACAGGACCGAGGCGAACCCGCCCATCCGCAGCGCGAGGGGCGACAGCCGCCGGTTGACGTTCATCGCCTCGTCCTCGAGGACGACCTTCTTCAGGATCTCGGAGTGGTCGTACGCCGCGAGCGCGTAGAGGTCCTCCAGCTCGACCATCTCCACGGCGAGGTGCTCGATGAGCTCCACGGCGATGTGGTCGGGATCGCCGCCCGCCAGCAGCTCCGCCAGGGTGCGCGGGTCCTGCGCCAGCTGCTGCAGCAGGAACTCGACCTCGTCGCGGGAGCGGACGGCGTCGGTCCGCAGCGACGCCCGCACCAGATCGTCCATCCGCCCCTCGCGGCGCGCGGCGAGGATGTCGTCGACCTCGAGGGACTCCCGGACCCGCTCGACGACCATCTCGCGGGCCGCGTTGTCCATCGCCAGCGCGCCGAGGTCGTTCGACGCCTCGTCGATCGCCTTGGCGACCGCGGCGTGGCCCTCCTCGCCGAGCGCCTGCTCCTTCGCCTGATTGGAGCTCCCGAGATCCTTGCTCGCGGTGAGCAGCACGGGATCGACCCCGATCTTCGCGGCCACGGCGGCGGCCTCCTCCTTCGGGAGCTCCACCTCGAGCCGCTCCGCCGCCCGCTGCTCGGCCGCCTGCTGCTCCTCGGTGCGCCGATCGGAGGCGTCGCCCTGCAGGGCGCGCTGCCGGTCCTCCTCGGAGGCCGCGGCCTGCTCGGTGGCGTCTGGCGTGGCCTCGACGGGGATCGCCGCCTTGCGCGCCGTCTCCTCCTCGGCTGCCGCCGCGGCCAGATCGAGCTGCGTGGGCGAGCCCGCCTCGGCCAGCGCGAGCAGGGAGGTCTCCTGGTCGGCGGGGCGCTGCTGCGCCGCCGCCGCCATCACGCCGCTGTTGCCCAGCGCGTCGAAGACGTTGCCCGGCTTGCGCTGGGGTGCCTCCACCGCCGGGGACGCCCCCGCGTCGACCGACCGCTTCTTCCGCTGATCCGCGGCGTTGCCGCCCCCGTTGGTCCCCGAGCCCATGGGCCTCTCCGACCGCCGGACGGAGGAAGGTCGCCGGCGCTGCCCCCGAAACATACCTGACTTCCCTGGCGAGCGCAGCGCGCGAGCACGCCCGAACTCCGTGCGCGGGCGTGGCCCATGCGGTAGGCTCCACGCGCAGAGGCACCGATTTCACCCTCCCGCCCACGGCGCACCCCCACCCGCAGCGGGGCCCGCGGCACCGTCGCTGGCCGGCCGAGGATTGCCCGGTGAACAACCCCGCCGTGCGCAACTGGGCCAAGGCCTACGCCGACCGCTGGGGCCTGCCGCGCGCCGCCCTCGAGGAGCTCGACGACGTGCTCGCCGCCGTGGCCGCGGGGGCGGGCGGCACCGATCGCCCGGACGATCCCCGGCTGCGATCCCCGTCCGAGCCGCCGACCTCGCCGCCCGAGCTGCCCGGCCTCGGCGACGTGAGCTGGACCCGCGCGGAGGACTTCGAGCAGCGCTACGAGGAGATGGGCATCATCGGCGAGGGCGGCATGGGCGAGGTCCGCCGCATGTGGGACACCGCGCTCAACCGCGCCGTCGCCATGAAGATCCTCCGGCAGGACCTGGCCGATCGCGAAGACCTCGTGCTGCGCTTCATCGAGGAGGCCCAGGCCACCGCGCAGCTCGAGCACCCGGGCATCATGCC
>JAWKRQ010000100.1:0-22052 GCA_041389545.1 Myxococcota bacterium
CGGGTGGTGTGCCTCGCCTGCGGCGCCGTCGAGGTCCGCGAGGCCGTCCAGGCGCGCATGGCCGCCGCCAACGGCGCCGTGCCCACCCCCGACGCCGAGATCCGCCCCGACGGCGACGCCCTGGTCGACGACCGGGGCTTCGTCGTCCCCGCCTGCCTGGCCTGCGGCGGCCCCCTCAAGCCCGCGGTGGTGCTGTTCGGCGACAACGTCCCGCGCGCCGTCGTCGACGCCGCCTACGCCCGCCTGGCCGACGCCGAGGGGGTCCTCGTCGTGGGCAGCTCGCTCACCGTGTTCTCGGGCTACCGCTTCGTGAAGCGCGCGGCCGAGCGCGGGCTCCCCGTCGGCATCGTCAACCGCGGGCCGACCCGGGCCGACCCCCTCGCCACCGCGCGCCTCGATGCGACGGCCGGCGAGGTGCTGCCCCTCCTCGCGGAGGCGCTCGCCTCGGCCCTTCCCGATCCGCCCCGCGGCGCCTAAGCTCCGGTCATGGACGGCTGGCCGGTGGTGGTGCTCCCGACGCTCGGGGGCAAGCAGATCTGGGGCGACGAGTTCCTGTATGCGGGCTACCGCATCCAGCAGAACGTCTACACGAAGCACCACCGGCTGCTCGGCCCCAACGACGCGCGGCTCGCCGCCGGCACCTTCGACCACTGCCACGACACCTTCCGCCGCCTGCGCGACCAGCGCGAGGTCCGCCCGGTGTCCGACCACGTGGTGCTGCTGCTGCACGGCATCTTCCGCAGCAAGGACTCCTTCGGCCCCATGGTCAAGGCGCTCCAGGCCGCGGGCTACGAGGCCCACGGCGTGAACTACCCGTCCACCCGCCAGGGCCTCGACGACCACGCCGACCAGGTCGAGCGCCTCCTCGAGCGCCTGGAGGGCGCCCGCCGGGTCTCCTTCGTCACCCACAGCATGGGCGGCATCGTCGCCCGGGTGCTCCTCGCCCGCGAGCAGGCCGCCTGGCGGTCCCGGGTGCAGCCGCACCGGCTGGTCATGATCGCCACCCCGAACCGCGGCGCCGAGCTCGCCACCCGCGTCACGCAGCTGCCGGGCTCCTGGGCGGTGGGCGGCCCGTCGCTCGTGCAGCTGCGGGCCGAGCACCACGAGGCGATCCCGCTCCCCACGATCCCCTTCGGCATCGTCGCCGGCGCGCGGGGCGACGGCCGCGGGTTCAACCCCTGGCTGCCCGGCGACAACGACATGACCGTCACCGTGGACTCCACGCGCCTCGAGGGCGCCGAGGACTTCCTGGTGGTCAAGGCGGTCCACACCTTCATCCAGGTGCAGCCCGCGGTGATCGAGGCCACCGTGAGATACCTGGAGAGCGGACGGTTCGGCGAGCAGGCGGCGTGAAGCTCCTCGAGGTGGTGCAGACCAGCGCGGCGGTGGCGGCCACCCGCTCGCGGACGAAGAAGGCCGAGGCGCTCGCGGCGCTGCTGCGCGATCGCGAGCCGGCGCTGCTCGAGATCCTGGTGCCCTGGCTCGCCGGGGAGCTGCGTCAGGGGCGGATCGGCGTGGGGTACGCCGCGCTGGCGGCCGCCGGGAAGCGCCCCGCCGCCGACGAGGCCACCCTCGAGGTCGAGGCGATCGACGCCGAGCTCACGCGGATCGGCGGCCTGTCGGGGCCGGGCTCGGTCAACGCGCGCAAGGCCGCGCTCGCCGCGCTGTTCGAGGCCGCCACCCTCGCCGAGCAGCGGTTCCTCGGCCCGCTCCTCGCCGGGGAGCTGCGGCAGGGCGCGCTCGTCGGGGTGATGGCCGAGGCCGTGGCGCTCGCCGCGCAGGTCGACGCCGCGCGGGTGCGCCGGGCGGCGATGCTGTCGGGCGACCTCGTGGCGGCCACGCTGGCGGCGCTGGAGGGCGGGGTCGAGGCGCTGGCGGCGTTCGACCTGCAGGTGCTGCGCCCCGTCCAGCCGATGCTCGCGCAGACCGCCGAGGGGGCGAAGCGGCGCTGGCGCGCTGCCGGGGTGGTCCGCTTCGAGGGTCAAGCTCGACGGCGCGCGGATCCAGGTGCACAAGCAGGGCGAGCAGGTCGCGGTGTGGACGCGCGCGCTGCTGCCCTGCACCGACGCCGTGCCCGAGGTCGTGGAGCTGGTGCGCGGCCTGGCCGTCGACGAGGCCGTGCTCGACGGCGAGGTCCTGGCGCTCAAGCCGAGCGGCCGCCCCCACCCCTTCCAGGTGACGATGCGGCGCTTCGGGCGCAAGCTCGACGTCGAGGCCCAGCGCGCCGAGCTGCCGCTCACCCCCGTGTTCTTCGACGTGCTGCAGCTCGACGGCGAGGTCCTCGTCGACCGACCGCTGTCGGAGCGCGCCGCCGCCCTCGCCCGCGCGCTGCCCGAGCCGGCGCGGATCACCGCGGTGGAGACGGACGATCCCGCCGTCGCCGCGGCGTTCCTGCGCGCCCAGCTCGACCAGGGCCACGAGGGGGTCATGGCCAAGGGCCTGCAGACCCCCTACGAGGCCGGCAGCCGCGGCGCGGGGTGGCTCAAGATCAAGCCCGCGTGGACGCTCGACCTGGTGGTCCTCGCCGCGGAGTGGGGCAGCGGGCGCCGCAAGGGGTGGCTGTCGAACCTGCACCTCGGCGCGCGCGATCCGGCCGCGCCCGGGCGCTTCGTCATGCTCGGCAAGACCTTCAAGGGCCTCACCGACGAGGTGCTGGCCTGGCAGACCGAGGCGCTGCTCGCCCGCGAGACCCGCCGCGAGGGCCACGTCGTCCACGTGAAGCCCGACCTGGTCGTGGAGATCGCGTTCAACGAGGTCCAGGCGAGCCCGCGCTACCCGGGCGGCGTGGCGCTGCGGTTCGCGCGGGTCAAGGGGTACCGGCCCGACAAGGCGGCGGCCGAGGCCGACACCATCCAGCAGGTCCGCGCCATCTTCGCCGGCGACGCCCCCCGCTGAGCCCCCGCGGCGCAACATCGGGCCCGCCTCGCGCGTACCCGGGGAGGGAGGTGCGTTGGACGGGCTGCGGAGCACGGTGGCGGCGGGCCGGTGGGCCTGGACGGCGTGGCGGGTGGGCCGGGTGCTGTGGATCGGCCTCACCGCGCCGGTGGTGAGCGTGGGCGCGCTGCTCGGCGGGCTGTGCTGGGCGATCGCCCCGGGCCTCGCGACGGCCGCACTGTGGCGCTGGTCCTCGACCCCGGGGACCCGGCTGTACCGCGCGCCGGGAGCGGAGGCGCTCCTCCGCGCCGCGCGGCACGCGTGCGGCGCCGCCCTGGCAGCGGGGGCGACGCGAGGTTCCGCGCTCGGCACCGACGGTGCACCAGGCCGTCCGCAACCTTGCCGGCGCCGGCGCTGGAACGTGGACCCAGCGTACGGCAAACCGTGCGCGGCGTCCAATCCACCGGTTCACGGTTCGTGAACCGAGCGCGGCGATCAGGGGCTGCAGGTGATCTCGGCGTACCCCGCCTCGCCGGTGACGGTACAGGTCCGGCCCGCGGGACCGGTCAGGGTGCCCTCCAGGGCGCCGTCGCCGTCGGCGGCCACCGACAGGTCCCAGCTCCCGCCCGCCCAGCCGTCGTACGCCGCCTCGAGGGCGAACGGCCCGTAGACCTCGTCGCCGTCGGCGGTGCCGGACAGCGAGACCAGCGTGAGCGAGGCGTCGCGGTCGCGCTCGCCCCGGCGGACGGTGTCGGCGTGCAGCGCGGCGTCGCGGAAGCCGGACAGCGCGTAGTCGAGGCCGTCGGCGCCCTGCGACACCGTCCCCGACAGCGCCCCGCCGGTCACCTCGTAGGTCCAGGCGCTCCCGGCGCCGACGTGAGCGTCCCGCCACGGGACGACCTCGGGCACCGCGTCGTACGCCGTGCCCTGCAGGGTCCAGCCCCAGACGCGGTCGCCGACGCCGTCGACGGTGCGCTCTTCGTCACGACGACCGATCCTCGACGGCGCGCACCAGCTTTCGTCCACGTCGGACGCGGCGGTCGCCGACAGGGTCGTCGTCCTCGCCCGGGGGCGCAGCCGACCAGGGGGAACCACAACGCGACGGTCAGGGGGAGCATTCGGACGGACATCATCACCTCCACTCCGATCGTCACCCGACCGTGTGTCCCCTCCGTTGCTGCAGTGTCGCGCCCCGGTGCTGCAGCTCGGTGACCTACCGAGTTGAACTCCTCGCGGCTGAATCGCCGTTGGCCAGCTGCTCGTTGAGCTCGGCCAGGCGCTTGCCGCACGCGCACCTCGGCGGTAGTGATCCGCTCCTGCTCGTCCTCGAACTTCTTCTCGCCCTCGACCTTCGCGGTGCGGAACAGGTCCGCGAGGGCTCCGTCCTCGTCGACCTCCTTGCCGCGCGCAGTACTGCTCCGCGGCCCGCCCGAGCCCGTAGGTCGTGGCAGACGCGGTGGCGGCTCGAAGGCCGAGCCCCAGCCGAGACTGAACTTCGCGAGGTTGGTGGCGGCGATCCGCACGGCGGCCGAGCCGGCGACGGAGCCGACGAAGGCCCGCACCTGGTGCCGGTCCATCGAGTAGCCCCAGTACAGGCCGATGTCGTGGACCAGCTTGGCCTGGATGGCGACCACGGCGAGGTCGGACACGATGGCCACCCCGGGGACGGGCATGGCGCCGGCCACCGCCGACAGCACCGAGTACTTGACGATGTCCTCGCTGATCTCGAGGTCGCGCCGCGCCGGGTCGATCTCGGCGACCACCCGCTCGGGCAGCAGCGTGTCGAGGGTCTCGCCCACGACCTGGCCGAGGAAGGTGCGCTCGCCCTCGTTCGGCACCAGGCGCTTCATCAGCTTGACCTCGTCGAACGAGGCGTTCCCGTCAGCGTAGGCCAGGGCGTAGGCCGACTGGTACACCGCCTTGCGCGCCTCCTCGTCGAGCAGCGCGATCTCGGCGTCGACGTCGACGACCTCGTCGAGGAGCGAGTCGAGCAGGTCCACGTGCGGCCCGAGCGCGATCTTCAGCGCCTCGATCTCCTCGGCCTTCAGCGAGCGGTCGGCGCGAGCGACCGCGACCAGCACGCGAAACGATGCGAGAGACTTGCGATCCAGCTGCATGGCGGGCTCCAGGTGTCCGGGGCCGAAGCGTAACCGGTCAGGTCACCGGGCGGCCCGCCGGCGGCGCGGGCTCCCGCGGCGACGCCTCGAAGCAGCCCCGGCCGGGCTGGCACCGCTCGGGCGACGCCAGGTCCTGGTCGGGGCCCCAGGCCTCGCAGGTGCGCAGGCAGCTGTAGGGGCAGTCCCCGCGGACGAGGTCCGCCACCATCTCCTCGGGCGTGTCCCACCGGGCGCCGTAGTAGCCCTTCCACCGCATCCACGCGCACAGCCTCACCGCGCACCCCCGTCCGCCGCGCCGGGCACGACGGGCCCGGCGAGCGCCATGTCCAAGGTCTGCCGCACCGTGCCCGGCACGAGCAGGGCCTTGTAGGCGCTCTGGTCGAGCCCGGGCGTGGTGCCCACCAGGTTGGCGAGCACGTCGTCGACCTTCGGGTCGTCGGGGCGCAGGCCCACGCAGGCCTCCCCGGCGGCGTCGAAGCGCAGCGGCCGGTTCGCCACGCCGCCGAGCGCGAGGACCAGGTGGTCGATGGCGCCGTCCGCATCGAGGCCGACCCGCACGACGCACTCCACGAGCGGCCACTCGGCCCGCGCCCGGTGGATGGCCCGGAAGTACGCCGCCTGCTCGCCGGGCACCGGCGGGGGCAGCGTCACCGCCTCCACCACCTCGCCGGGCTGCACGGCGTGGGTCCGCCGCGGGTCGGTGCCGTCGCCGAGCAGCTCGGGCACGCTGCGAGGGTGGCCGTTCACCACCACCTGCGCGTCGTAGGCCCACAGCGCGGCGGCGAGCGTGCTCGGGTGGGGCGCGATGCAGGGGCCGCGGTCGACGACCGAGTGGAACACGGCGTCGCCGGTGCGCGCGTAGCAGGTGGGCCCGCCCTTCTTGAGGCAGACGAACTCCGGGCTGCGGAAGTACCAGCAGCGCACCTCCTGCAGCAGGCTGCCGGCGAGCGACGCGCGGGCGCGGATCTGCGGGGTCGCGAGGCCGCCGGCCGCCGCCGCGACGCCGCCCCAGCCGGTGACGACGGCCGGATCGGCGGCCAGCCGCGCGATCCGGACCTTGGCCCCGATCCGCAGCCCGCCGCCCTCGACGGCGGTGAGGGTGTCGAGGTCGGGCACGTCGCGCAGGTCGATCACCGGGCCCTCGGCGAGGCCCTTGTGGCGCAGCTCGGTGAGGTCGGTGCCGCCGGCGCGCAGGCGCCCGGAGACGGCGCGGACGCCCTCGAGCGAGTCGGGCAGGTAGACGGTGGCGGTCATCGCAGCACCTCGAGCACGGTCTTCGGGGTCAGGGGCATGTGGAAGGCGCGCTTGCCGGTGGCGTGGTGGAACGCGTTGCCGATGGAGCCGGCCACGGCCACGCCGCCGATCTCGCCGAGCCCGACGGAGCCGCCCCGGACGTGCTCGAAGCCGCGCTCCTCGAAGTGCACGTGGTAGGGCGCGCTGTCGCCGATGCCGGGGACGCGGTAGTCGTCGAGGTTGTGCGACAGCAGGCGCCCGGTGGCCGGGTCGAGGCGGCGCTCCTCGTACAGCGACAGGCCGACGTTCTGCACGAACGCGCCCTTGAGCTGGTTCTCGGCCAGGGCCGGGCACACGATGCGCCCCACGCCGAGGCCGCACCAGCCCTCGACCACCGAGACCCGCCCCAGACGCGTGTCGACCTCGACGGTGGTGACGTTGACGACGCCGGGGAACACCCGCCCGATCTTGGTGTCGATGAACGCGAACGGGACGACGGCGGCCTTGTGGTCGCGCTTGCGGCGGCCGCGGACCCGCACGGTGGAGGCGCCCGCGAGCACCTCGGCCCAGGGGACGACGGCGCCGCCGCCCTCGGGCTGCAGGCCGCCGGGGACGGCGCTCCCGTCGATGCCGCGGTCGCGGCCGAGGTCCTCGAGCTCGCGCAGCAGGCGCTCCGCGGCGTCCTGCGCCGCGGGGACGACCGAGGCCGTGCTGCGGCTGCCGGCGGCGGCGGGCCCGTGCACGTCGCCGGCGTTGGACCCGACCTCCACCCGCACCGCGCCCACCGGCACCCCGAGCGACGCCGCCACGGTGTGCGCCAGCACCGAGGCCACGCCGGTGCCGACGTCCTGGGTGTTGCAGCGGGCCAGGAAGCCCTCGGGGCCGGCCTCGAGCTCGACCTGCGTGTTCGGGTCGTAGAACTCGAACCAGCCGCCGATGGCGAGGCCCGTGCCCCGGCGGAAGCGCCCGGTGTCGGCCCCGACGGGGCCGCGGTCCTTGTAGGCCGGCAGCGCTTCGACCCAGTCGTACAGGTGCTGCCGGACCACGTTCGGGTCCCACCGGCGCCGCACGGCGACCGGGTCCTCGCCGAGCTGCTGCGCCGCCATGTCGACGGCCGTCTCCAGCGCGAAGAACGAGGCCGGGCCGCCCGGGCCGCGCATCGGCTTGCCGGGGGGGCCGTTGGTGAGCACGTCGTAGTCGTCGAGGTCCTTGCGCGGCGTGTCGTAGACGATGCGCGCGAGGTAGCCGATGAGGTTGCCCACGGCGACGCCGCTCTCGCCGTAGGCGCGCTGGGTGAGCCCGGCCAGCTGCCCGTCGGCCACGCCGAGCGCGAGCTCCACCTGCTGGCCCGGGCGGAAGCCGCCGACCAGCAGCTCCTCGGGGCGCGACAGCGCGACCCGCACCGGCGCGCCGGCCTCGCGGGCGAGCTCGATGGCCAGCGCGATCTCGTGCTGCAGGCCGGCCTTGGCGCCGAACGCGCCGCCCACGAAGCGGCCGTGCACCGTGACGGCCTCGCGGGGCAGCTTCCAGCGCTGCGCCACGTCCTCGGCGAGCCAGCCCACCGACTGCGTCGACGCCCAGACCTCGACGGCCTCGCCGCTCCAGCGGGCCACGGCGGCGTGCGGCTCCAGCGTGGTGTGCAGCTGCACCCCCATCCGCCAGGTGCCCGCGGCCACGACGCCGCTCACCGCGGCCTCCTCGACCGCCTTGCGCCCCGCGCGGGGCTTGGCGAGGATCGAGGTGGACGTGGGGCCGCGCAGGTTGCCGTCGAGTCCCGCGGGGAGCACCGGCCCCTCCGAGGCGGCCGGCGCCTCCGGGCGCACGTCGGCCCGGCGCGGGTAGACGGCCGGCGCGCCCGGCGCCTGCGACGCCTCCATCGTGGTGACGGCGGTGAGCACCTCCCACTTCGGCGCCAGCGCGGCGAGGCCGGCGCGGGCGGCGGCCTCGTCGTCGGCCGCGACGGCGGCGACCTCCTGGCCGGGGTAGCGGACCTCCCCGCCGTCGGGGATCCGCCGGAGCACGGCGCGGACCCCGCGGACCTGCCGGGCGGCCCGCTCGTCGAGCCCCTGCAGCCGGGCGTGGGCGTGGGGCGAGCGGTAGGCGAGGCCCACCAGCATGCCGGGCAGCTGCACGTCGACGGTGTACTCGGCCGTGCCGCTCACCTTGTCGGGCCCGTCGACGCGGTCGAAGCTCAGCGCCGCGGGGTCGTCGTGCTCGCCCTTGCAGGCGGCGATGACGGCGGCGTGGATGTTCTCGTAGGCGCCGCAGCGGCACAGGTGGCCGGCGAGCGCGGCCGCCACGTCGTCGCGGCTCGGCTCGGCCGTGCCGTGGTTCGAGCGCCAGCGGTCGTGGAACGCGGCGGCCTCGACGACGAAGCCCGGGGTGCAGAAGCCGCACTGCAGCGCGTCGTGGGCCAGGAACGCGCGCTGGACGGGGTGCATCGTGGCCGGATCCGGGCCGCCGAGCGCGCGGACGGTGCCGACGCGCGTGCCGTGCAGCGCCATGGCCGGCAGCAGGCAGGTGACCTGCGGCACGCCGTCGACGGTGACGGTGCAGGCCCCGCAGGTGCCCGCGCCGCAGCTCTCCTTGACCCCGGTGATGCCGCAGCCGCGGCGGAGCCAGTGCAGCGCCGTCTCGTCGGCGCCGACGGTCGCCTCCTCGTCGGCGCCGTCGAGCACGAGCGCGATGGGGACGGCCCCCATGGCGCGGGGGTGGCCGCTCGGGGGCTCGGGCGGCGCCGCCCCCTCCGGCGTGCCCCCGCCGCCGCCCTCCTCCGGCTCGGCGCCCCGGGCCACCACGCCCGTCCCGGCGACCCCCAACAGGCTGCCGCCGATGAACAGCCGGCGAGACAGCTCCGCCATCGACCCTCCTCGGAGGCCGCTTCCGGGCGACCCCTGGCGTCCCGGAGTGTAACTGACCCGCGGTCAGCTGCAACCGATCCCCCGGCGGATGGCGTGACCGAAACACCCTGATGCGAGCGGGAACGGACCCGCGCGCATAGCTGGACGGCATGTTCGCCACCGTCGGCCGCCCGCTCGATCCGCTGCACACCGTGCGCCAGGCGCTCGCCGTGGCCCTCGTCGTCATCGCGGCCCAGCTCGCCGCGATCGCGCTCGGGGCCGCCTGGGTGGCCGGCAGCGTCCTGACCTGGCTGTGGGCGCTGCTGCAGGCGCTCGTCGCGCTGTGGTTCGGCGTGACGCTGCCGGACCTGCCGGTGCTGCTGGCCATCGAGGCGCTCGAGGAGCCGGCGGCCGAGGAGCCGCTGGAGGCGGTGCGGGTCGCCCTCGGCCCCACCTCCGACGAGCTGCCCGACGACTGGGCCCGGCACCTCGGCGGCATCGAGACGCTGCCGGACCGGCCGCTCCCCAGCCTGCGGCCGGTGCGCACCGTCGACGAGCGCGCGCTCGCCCGCCTCGAGGGGGCGCCCACGATGCTGCTCCTCGGGGTGCTGGGCTCCGACGACGACGTCACCGGAGACCTGTTCGGCGACACGGCGCTGCTCGGCGCGCTGACCGGCGACGACGCGGGCAGCGTCAGCGGCATCATCGGCGTGCTCGGGACGGGCGGCGGCGGCCTGGACGACGTGCTCGGCAGCGGGGGCACGGGTGGGGACTATCGGCCAGCTCGACGCTCGCCCCGCGCGGGCAGGCGTTCCACCAGTGCACGGTGCAGGTCGAGTCTCGCCGACGGCGCGGCGCGGATCGTCGACTTCCTGCGCTGCCGGAAGGCCGACCGCGCCGAGGCCGAGGCGCGGCGCTGGCCGCGTGGACCCTCCCCGCCGGCACGACGACGGTGGACCTCACCCAGGACGCTGGGTGCCGGGCGGCCGAGACACGGTCGCTCAGATGAGCACCCGCGAAGACACGCCGCCCGCGCCCGGGCGGCGCCTCGGCGCCGCGCCCCCGCCCGCCCTTCCTGGCCACGCTGCTGCGCGACTGGGGATCGCCATCGGCGTGGTCCCGCTGGTCATCCTCGCCATGAACGCCTTCCTGAAGCCGGCGGCGCCCGCGCAGGGGCTCAGCCTGACTTCGCGCCACGACCTCGACGACCACGAGGTGCGCCTGAGCCAGGTCGAGGGCGACGGTCGTGGTGCTGAACTTCTGGTTCACCACCCGCCCGCCCTGCCGCCGCGAGATCCCGCACTTCGCGAGCTACCACCGGCGCACCCCGACGTGCCGCTGTACGGCGTTCCACCGACGTGGGCATGCCGACGGGCCGCCTGAAGGCCGAGAGCGCCCGGCTCGGCATCAACCTACCCCGTGCTCCACGACGTCCAGGCCGACGTGGCCCGGCAGTACGGCATCGGCTCGTTCCCGACCACGCTCGTCATCCGCGACGGCGTGACGCGTCCCGCGTGGGCATGCTCGACGAGGACGCGCTGTCGGCCATGGCGGCGCGCGCCCGCGAGGGCTAGCCCGCGCCCGGCCCCGGGGTGGGGCGCATCCCGTCGAGCACCGCCTGCGCCGCGCTGGGCCTGCCGTGCTGCGCCTTGAGGAGCGCCCGTGCCGCGCGACCAACTCGGCCTGCGGCCCCCGCCACGTCGGAGGCGACGAGCCCGGCCGCAGCGGCGTGGCGGATGTCTCGCGCTCGATGCGCAGCAGCTCCTGCAGCCCCTCGATGAGCTGCTCGTCGACCACGTCGGCGCCGTGGCGAGCCTCGGCCGAGCGCGCCTCCGCGGCGTCGAGGCGGGCGCGGTAGACCTCGCGCAGCTGGCTCGTGACCTGGCCCACCAGCGGGTGCGACAGGCGGTCGAGGGCGCGCATCGCGTCGTGGGCGGCCATGGCGTCGAGCCGGGCGACCTCGTAGTCGCGGCGGCGGCTGGCGCCGGTGCGCAGGCCGAGCCGGCTCAGCAGCGGGCCGATGGTGAGGCCCTGCAGGAACAGCGAGCCCGCGACCACGCCGAAGACCATCGACACGAGCAGCGAGCGGCCGGGCAGCTCCTGGGGCAGCGACAGGATCAGCACCATCGACAGCGACCCGCGCAGCCCGCCCCACACGAGGACGTGGCGCCAGGTCGTGGGCATCGGCTCGACCAGGCGGCCGGCGAGCGGCGCCCCGCCGTACACCACCACCGCACGCGCCGCGAGCACCGCCAGGAACGTGCGATGCCGATGGCCGGCGCGTTGGCGGCCATCTCGGTCGGGTCGAGCTCGAGCCCGACGAGCAGGAACACGAAGGAGTTCGCGAGGAACGCGGCGTACTCCCAGAAGTCCTCGACGGCGATGCGGGTGGACGGGCTCATCCCGTACTCCCGGCCCACCGAGCCCGTCACCATCCCGGCCACCACCGTCGACAGCACGCCCGAGGCGTGGACCTGCTCGGCCAGCAGGAACGAGCCGTAGGCGACGAGCGTGGTCAGGGTGACCTCGACCAGGTGGTCGTCGATCTGGCGCAGCAGGACCGACACGCCCCCGCCGACCCCGGCGCCGATCAGCACCCCGCCGCCGGCCATCCACAGGAAGGTCTCGATCCCGTAGATCGCGATGTCGCCCGCGCCGGTGAGCGCCTCGCCGTGGGCCTCGACCCCGAAGACCGCGCCGACGATGAGGAAGACCACCAACGCGACGCCGTCGTTGAGCAGCGACTCGCCCTCGACCAGCAGGCACAGCCGCCGCGGGACGCCGAGCCTCGCGGAACAGCGCCAGCACGCCCACCGGGTCGGTCGCGCAGATGACGGAGGCGAACAGGAAGTTCGCGGCCAGCCGAACTCCGGCGACAGGCCGAAGCCGGTGACCCCGCCGTGGAGCAGCGCGGCGGTCAGGCCGGTGGCGACGATCACGCCCGGCACCGCCAGGGTGAGGATGAGCGGCGCGTCGCGGCGGAAGGCCACCGGGTCGATGTGCATCGACGCCTCGAACAGCAGCGCCGGCAGGAACAGCAGGAGCAGCAGATCCTTGTTCAGGTTGACGCCGTGGAGCGCCTCGAACTGCAGCAGCCCCAGCATCAGCCCGGCGACGACGAGCGCCAGCGTGTACGGCAGGCGCATGCGCCGCGCCGCGACGCCCACGAGCGCCGCGATGAGCAGCATGACCAGGACCTGCACCTCGACATGGTGGAGCAACCGGACCCCCGTTCTCGGACCTCCGTGCGCATACCACGGGATCAGCCGGGGATCGCCCCCGCGGCCTCGAGCTGCCGCTGGACGGCGCGCAGGTCGTGGTGGACCATCAGCAGCGCCAGATCCCCCGGCGCGAGGTGGTCGAGCACCATCCGGACGGCCTCGCGCTCGTCGGTGGCGACGGCGATCCGCTCCTCGCCGACGCCGGCGTCGCGCAGCGCGGCGCAGAGGCGGTCGACCTCGTCGCCCGGGCCCGGATCCTGGGTGGGCGGGATCGGCTTGACCACGTAGCGGACGCAGCCGAGCGCGGCGGCGGCGGCGCCGAGCTGCCGGACGAGCTCGGGCGACCGCGGCGCCGACAGCCCGAACACGAGCGTGGTGCGGTCGCCGTCGAGCGCCTTCGCGAGCTCGCCCATCCGGGTCATGCCCTCGGCGTTGCTCACGTTGTCGACGATGACCATCGCGCCGCGCACCACGTAGAGGTTGCCCCGGCCGGGGTTGTCGGTGGCGGTGGGCTTGAGCGCGCGCAGCCCGGCGTCGACGGCCTCGGCGCCGAGCCCCACCGCGCGGGCGGCGAGCGCGGCGGCGAGCGCGTTCTCGACGTTGTAGCGGGCGGCGCCGCCGAGCGTGATCGGCAGCTCGGCGATGGGCAGCTCGAGCCCGGCGACGTGGACGGTGTGCTCGTCGGCCCAGCCCTCGGCCTGCCGGCGGGCGGAGAACCGCAGCGTGCGCACGCGCGCGGCGCCGGGCCACTCCGCCAGGATCTCGGTCAGGACGGGGTTGTCGGCGCTCACCACCAGGGCGCCACCGGCGCGGAGCCCCTCGGCGACGGTGAGCTTGACCCGCGCCAGCGCCTCGACCGTGTCGATGCCCCACTCGCCGAGGTGGTCGGCGCTGACGTTGGTGACGATCGCGGCGTCGGCGCCGTCGAACAGCAGGCCGCGCCGCATCAGGCCGCCGCGGCCGGTCTCGAGGACGGCGAAGGTGACGCGCGGGTCGCGCCCGAGCATGCGGGCGGCGCGGGCCGCGCTCGGGGCGGCGGCGGTGACGGTGCCGGGCGCGCCGTCGGACGGGGGGCCGACCCGCACGCCCTCGGTGGTGGCGACGCCGGCGGTCTCGCCCGCGGCGGTGGCGATGGCCGCGAGCAGGTTCGCGGTGGTGGTCTTGCCGTTGGTGCCCGTGATCCGGACGATCGGGATGTGCTGGACGCCGGCGAGCACGGTGGCGGGGTCGCGCGGCAGGCGCTTGCGGTCGAGCCGCACCGCGCCGGCGCCGAAGCCCAGGACCACCTCGACGGCGTCGTGAACGATGGGGATCTCGGCGGCCGCCGCGGCGGCGTAGAGCGCGCGCAGCGCCGGATCGGGCCGCGCCGAGATCTCCTGGACGGTCGCCGCGCCCACCGCCTGGTCGAGCACGATCACGGCGAGCTCGCGCAGGTCGGGCGGCGCGGCCAGCGTGAGCGAGACGTGGCCGCCCGCGACCCGCGCTTCGGCGGGGCCGAGGCCGAACGGCGCCGCCAGGCGGCAGGCCAGGTCGAGCCACTCGGCCGCGGCGTCGCGCGCCTCGTCGGGCGGCAGGTCGGCGTCGACCGCCGCGCCGCCCGCCGGCAGCAGGAGGTGGCGGCCATGGATCGGCCGGGCGCTCGGCTCGACCGGACCGCCCCAGGGGGACGCTCCCGTGCTCGCAGCCATGCTCACTCCACCCGGGCGCCGGGAGCCTTCGGTATGCGCCGCGCGCCCCTGAGTCAACCTGCGTGCGGGTGTGGGCGTCCGCCCCGCGTTACGGCTCACGCTCCGAGCGAGGAGGACCGGTGGACACCCTGCGGATCCGCACCGAGGCCCCCGGCGATGCGCCGGCGATCCACGAGGTCGAGCGGCTCGCGTTCGGCCGCGAGGCCGAGGCCGAGCTCGTCGACGCCGTGCGCGAGGCCGGCGCCGGCGTGCTGTCGCTGGTCGGCGTGTGGGCCGGCGAGGTCATCGGGCACGTGCTGTTCACGCCGGTGTCGGTCGGCGGCGGCCGCGGCGTCGCCCTCGGTCCGCTGGCCGTCCACCCCGACCACCAGCGGCAGGGCGTCGGCACCGCGCTCGTCCGCGAGGGGCTGCGCCGGCTGCAGACGCTCGGCCACGGCGCGGTGGTCGTGCTCGGGGAGCCCGGGTACTATCGCCGCTTCGGCTTCCGCCCGGCGCGCGCGTTCGGCGTGTCCTGGGACCGGCCCGTGCCCGACGAGGTGTTCATGGCGCTCGAGCTGCGGCCGCAGGCGCTGGCCGGCGGCGGGATCGTCCGCTACCACGGGCTGTTCGACCGCCTGTGACCGGGCGCATCCACCCCTCCGAGCGGGCCGACGCGGTGCGCTTCGGCGTCGACCACGACGCCGAGGCGTTCGTCGCCCGCCAGCGCGCCGCGCGGCTGCGGGTGGCGCTGCTCTCGGCGTTCTACACCCGCTACCCGTGCCGGATGGGCGCGCTGCACCAGCTCGCCGGCGCCGGCATCGCCGTGGCGCGCTTCGCCGGGCGCTCCCCGGCCTACGACGCCATCGGCGACGGGGTCATGCCCGTCGACCGCGACGGCCGGCCCCGCACCGCCGCCTGGCAGGCCTACGTCGCCGCCTTCGACGAGGGCTGCCCCGCCGACCTGCTCGAGGAGCGCTGGCTCGCCGCGCACCTGGCCGACATGGAGCAGGTCAAGGGCGAGGGCTGGGTCGAGGCCTTCGCCGCCGAGCACGACGCGCACCGGCACGACCCGAGCTGGGACGACCTCGCCGAGCACATGGCCGTCACGCTCGGCACGCGGGTGCAGGACGCCGAGGCGCTGTCGGGGCGGGTCGCCCTCGAGACGGCGATGGCGACCTCGCTGGCGGCCGTCGTGCGCCGCCAGCTCGGCACCGGGCTCGGCCTGGTGCGCACCTTCGCCTGGGCGGCGGCGCGCGGCGTGGTCCACGGGGGGCCGCACGTCGGGCCGGGGCTGCCGTCCGACCGGCGGCTGGTGTGGGGGCTCGTCCGCCAGACCGCCGCGCTGCTGCGCATCACGCGGGTCTTCCGCCTCGGCGTGCGCCGGCGGGCCCGGGGCGCCGCGCCGCCGCCCGGCAGCGCCTGGTCGCTCGCGCCCGCGCTGGCCGCCGTCACGGGCGACGACCACCACCGCATCGAGCCGCGCGTCGCCGACTTCTTCGACCGGATGGACGCCTGGCGCACCACCGCGAGCGTCCACCTGTACCACCGGGCCGGGCGCTGGGCCGCCGCCCTCGGCACCCTGCTGGTCGGGCAGGGCATGGACGAGGAGGACCTCGTCGAGGTCGACGCGCGGTTCCGCCTCTTCCGCCGCGACGACGGCTCGCTGCACTTCGTCCGCGAGTTCTGGTGCGCCGACGCCGTCCGCGTCTTCGACAGCGACTTCGTCGTCCGCGACGTCGACGGGCAGCCGACCATCCTCGAGGTCTTCCAGGATCTGGGCGTCGCCGCGCGGATGCGCACCACCGTCGAGGCCGACGGCGGGGTGACCATGGCCGTCGTCGGCCTGTTCGTGCGCGGTGTGCCGCTCGGGGTCGGGCCCGTGCGGGTGTGTTTCACCACGCGGCCCGAGCCCGAGCGGCTCGTGGTGCAGGGCACGCTCGACCTCGCCCCGGCGCGGCCGTGGTCGCGCTGGTTCTGGCACCGGCTGCTCGGCCTGCCGGCGCGGGTGGGCGAGATCCGCTACTACGCGGTGCCGCGCGAGCCGGGGCGCTCCGGGTCGAGCCCGTAGCGGAGCGTCAGGAGCGGCAGGCCCGCGAACCACATCCGGTGGAGGGCCTGGCAGCCTGTGCCCTCGGGCCACACGCGGATCTCCTCGCGCATCGGCCGGACGTAGCGGGCGGGGCCGCCGCCGGCGGGCACGAGGTACAGCCCCGGGCCGCCGGGGCGCCCGCCGTCCTCCGTGAGCACGAAGACGTCGCCGTCCACGTGGACGCGGAACACGACGACCCAGGCGCCGCCGGGCACGGGGAAGGTGATCCGCACCACGGGCGCGGGCTCCGACGGGATGCGGACGACCTCGTAGCGGGAGACGTACAGGGCGCGGGCGGTGCCGGCGTAGCGGCGGACCCACCACTGGCAGGGGTCGGGCGGGCCGGAGCGCAGGATCTCGTTGGTCAGGTGGACGTCGTCGCCGGTGGGCAGGTCGAACTGGCCCCAGCGGCCGGCCACGAGGCGCGACCACAGCGCGCCGAACCAGCGCAGCCCGAACGTCCAGCGCACCTGCAGGGTGAGGTCGGCGCGGGCGGTGTGCTCGTAGAAGGTGCGGACGGCGGGGTGGACGTCGTCGCGCTCGAGGGCGGTCAGGTCGGGGATCAGCCCGCCGTCGGGGTCGGGGGCCAGCGGGGCGCCGAGCGCGGCGGTCCACGCCGCGGGCCAGTCGGGGCCGACCGGGCCCGAGCTGGTGGGGACGCGCAGCCAGTCGGCGTCCACCGCGGGGAGGGCTCGTAGCAGCCACCACATGTCAGGTCGGCGGGGTCAGCGGATCAGCGGGACCGCGAGGACAGCAGGTTGGTGGTGCTGCCGCCCATGTAGGCGAGGAAGGTGAGGGGGGCGGTGATCCAGCCGATGAGGAAGGGCATCAGGGCGACGTTGATGCCCTGCAGCACCCAGTAGCTGATCATGATGAGCAGGCCCGTGCCCACCTTGCCCGAGTACATGTGGCCGAGGCCGAAGAACCCGAACAGGCCCGGAACGGCCTCCAGGCCCACGGCGACCATGCTCTGCTGCCGATCCAGGCTCCGTTCCATGCTTGCCTCCGGAGGGCATACGCGCGGTGGGGGACCCACCTTGCACGCTGCTGAGAAGATCCGTAACCACGGCGGTCGACCCCGGTTCGCCATCCTGCCCCTGCCCCTGCCCCTGCCCCCTGCCCCCTGCCCCTGCCCCTGCCCGTGCCCTTGCCCCCATGGGCTCCGGGGAGAGCACGGGAGGGAGGGTGCGATCGCCGCGAGGGGCAGGGGCAGGGGCAGGGGCAGGGGCAAGGGATGGGAGCGATCAGCCCCCCGTGTACTCGATCACGTACACCCCGTTCGCCAGCTGGCTCACGCACACGATCTCGAGGTCCCCGTCGCCGTCGAGGTCCGACAGCTGCACGCCCCCCGACAGCCCCACCGCGTTCCGCAGGATCCGCGTCGCGAACGTCCCGGGCGACGTCTGCTCCAACAGGTACACCGTCGGATCCCCGTCCCCGGCCACCACCAGGTCCAGGTCGCCGTCCCCGTCCACGTCCCCGGCCGCGAACTCGCCCGGCGCCTCGTTCGGGAACAGCGGGATCTCCGGCGCCGACTCGATGCCGGTCGACAGCACGTCGGGCGGCGGCCAGCTCCCCGCCGGGTTCCCCGGGATCGCGAACGCCACGGCCACCGACTCCTGCGGGTCCGGATCGCTCGGCGACTGCGTGTTCGTGTGGTTGGTGCCCACGAGCCGCACCTCGCCGTCGCCGTACAGGTCCGACACCGGCCGCAGCAGGTACCCGCGCCCGAGACTCGTGTCGATGGTGTGCGGCGTCCACACGGGGCCGCCGTCGTGCGAGACCCAGGCGAAGGCGGGCATCGGCGCGTAGCGGCCGCCGACGGTCACGTCGAGGTCGCCGTCGCCGTCGAGGTCCACGAGCGTGGGCCACGGCGCGGCCCCGGTGGCGAGCACGCTCGCGTTCGTGTCGAACTGCCCGCCCCCGAGCCCGCGGTACAGCCGCAGCTCCGACGCCTGCACCTGCGCCGTGTAGCGCTCGCCGACGGTGACCCAGTCGTCGACGCCGTCCTCGTCGACGTCGCCGACGGCCACGACCTCGTGGAAGTAGGTGGCGTCGCGGAACACCCGCCGCAGCGTCCAGGCGCCGCCGAGCGTGCCCGGGTTGTCGACCCAGGCGAGCCCGCCGCACGGCCCCACGGCCGGCAGCGGCTCGCAGGCGATGCCGCCGCTCGGCAGGATGATGTCGAGGTCGCCGTCGCCGTCCACGTCGGAGAGCGTGGGGCGGCCGGGGAAGCGGACGTCGTCGCCCGCGCCGACCACGTCGATCCGCGTCCAGCTGTCGAAGTCGGCCCCGCGCTGGTAGACGCTCACGAGCCCCGGCGGCAGCTCCGCCCCCGTCACCTGCCCGAGCGACGACACCACGATCTCGGGCTGCCCGTCGCCATCGAGGTCCCCGACGGTGGCCCAGGCCGCGTTGGGCAGCTCGTCGACGATGTGGGCGTCGAACAGCGGCCCGTCGTCGTCGTCGTCGTCCCCGGGCGTGGTCTGGGTGTCGGTCTGGGTGTCGGTGTCGGTGTCGACGCTGGTGTCGGTGTCGTCCTTCGGCACGTAGGGCGTCGGCTTGCACGCCGTCGCCGCGAGGGCCGCGAGGACCAGCGGGGAGAGTCGGGACATCGGGGATCCTCCAGACCGCGCATCCTGCCACAGCCGAGCCCCGGCCGCGCGCGCCGCGCCGCGCTAAGGGGCTGCGCGGCGGGCGGCAGGCGGCCCGCGCGGGGAGGTCCGATGTACGAGTCCGAGCGCGCCGCGTATCGACGCCGTGATCAAAGGCCAGCCAGCTCACCCGCGCCGTCCAGCGGCTGGTCGGGATCGCGCTGCCAGAAGGGCGACAGTCGCCCGGTCACCGTCGCCGACTACGGCGCGCAGGCGATCGTCGGCCGGCTGCTGTCCTCGAGTTCCCCACCTGCCGATGGTGGGCGAGGAAGACGCCGACCTGCTCCGCGACCCGCAGCACGAGCTCAAGGCCAAGGTGGTCGACGACGCCGCGCGCACCTGCTCCCCGACCTCCACGAGGACCAGGTCCTGGCCGCATCGACGCCGGCACCTACGGCGGCGGCGCCCGCGGCCGCCACTGGACGCTCCCGATCCCATCGACGGCACCAAGGGCTTCCTCCGCCTCGAGCAGTACGCCGTCGCGCTGGCGCTCGTGGAGGACGGCGAAGGTCGTGCTCGGCGTCCTCGGCTGCCCGAACCTCCGCTTCGATCCCGCGCAGCCCCACGGCCCGTGCGGACGCCTCCACGTCGCCGCCCGCGGCGGGGCATCTGATGTATCCGCTGTTCGACGACGGGCCGAGCCGGCACCTCCCGCGTCTCCGACATCGAGGACGGCGCGGCCATCCGCATCACCGAGGCGTGGAGTCCGGCCACACCGACCAGAGCGAGTCGGCCCAGGTGGCCGCGCGCCTCGGGGTGAAGCCGCGCCGGTGCGGCTCGACAGCCAGGCGAAGTACGGCGTCGTCGCCGCCGGCGAGGCCGACGCCCTGCGCCTGCCCACCCGCGCCGACTGCGTCCGAGAAGATCTGGGACCACGCCGCGGGCGCGCTGATCGTGGCCGAAGCGGGCAGCACGGTCACGGACATCCGCAGGCGGCGGCCGAGTTCGGCCACGGCCGCGGCCTGTCCGAGAACAAGAAGGCGTGATCGTGACCAACGGCCGGATCCCGACCGGGTGGTCGCCGCCGTCGGCGCCTCCTCGGGCTCTAGAGGCGGCGGCCCGCGCGCGCTACGCTCCTGCGATGGGGATCTCTCGGCGGGGGGCGTGCTGGTGGGGGCGGGGCCGTCGCGGCGGGCTGCGCGGGCGACGGCGACGGCCCGCGCGCGCGCCGACGTCCGCGTCCGACACCGGCACCGCCGTGCCCACAGCCGCCGGTTCACGTCTACGTCGACCAGCTGCGCTGGGACGCCCTCGGCGCCGCCGGCAACCGGTCGCCGTCACCCCGCACCTCGACGCCTTCCGCCAGGCCCGAGGCCGTCTCGTTCTCGCGCTGCATCACCAACGCGCCGTCGTGCGCCGCCCGCGCGTGATCACGGGCCTCCCCGTCCACCAGCACCACGTCTGGGACAACTCATCGCGCCCGATCCGGCGCTGCAGAGCCTCGTCGCCGGATCCCCGCGACGAGGCCGGCTACCACGATGGTGGTCCGGCAAGACCACCTGCACGACGGCTTCGGCCACTTCGACGACCACAGGTTAAGCTCGCCGCCTGGCTTCGTCGACGCCGTGGAGCGCCCGACCCGCAGGCCCTGGCGCATGCAGAGCGCCCACTCCGACTACCTGCACGCCACCCGCCCCGCCGGGCAGACCGACCAAGTACCGGCGCTGGCGAGCGATACGTCCAGGACTACACCTGGGACAGCCCGGCGCCCGATCTGCCGCCCACCTCCCTCGCGACGGCCGACCACCTCGACCGCTTCTGCGGCCGCACCGCCGCCGACTTCGTGGCCGCCTGGGCGGGCGGCGAGCGCCTGTACCTGCAGGTCTGCTTCCCCGGGCCGCACAAGCCGTTCGACCCCACGAGCGAGGTGCTGGCGCGCATCGACCCGGACGATCCGCGGATGCCGCCCGCCATCCTCCAGGCCCCCGCTCCGCCGCTCGCCCCGCTGGTGCAGCAGGTCCTGCTCGAGAAGGGCGAGGACTTCGACGAGCAGAGCGTCCGCCGCCTGCAGCAGCACTACTTCGCCAAGGTCAGCCTGGTCGACGACGGCGTGGGCGACGTGTTCGCCGCGCTGAAGGCCGCCGGCCTGTACGACCGGGCGTGGATCATCGTCCACTCCGACCACGGCGAGCTGCTCGGCGACCACCAGCTCACGGGCAAGCGCCTCGGCTACGAGGGCGCCATCCGCGTCCCCTTGATGATCCGCCCCCCGGGCGGCACGACCCCCTGGACCGACGACGGCCAGGTCGACCAGCTCGACGTGACCGCCACGATCCTCGCCCTGTGCGGCCTCGATCCGACCGGCTACGGCGATCGCGACCTGTCGGCGCGGGTGCTCGGCGGGCCGCAGGGCCCGCAGGCCCACCAGACCAAGCCCGTGATGTACGAGAACCTCGGCATGGTGGGGATCCGCGACGAGCGCTACAAGCTCGGCTGGGACCTCGCCACCGGCCGCCCGGTGGAGCTGTACGACCTCGTCGCCGACCCGCAGGAGCGCGCCAACCGGGTCCTCGACCCCGCGCTGCGCGGCGCCCTCGACGACCTCGTCGCGACGCTGCGGACGCTCCGCCCCCTGCCCGTGGACGACTGGAACGGATGAGCACGCTGCGCGCCCTGCTCGGGGGCTACGACCGACGCTCCGTGGCCACCCTGGCCCTGCTCTGCCTCGGCTACGCCGTCATCGGCCTCGTCTGGCGGCGCTACCTCGACGTGTCCCAGGGCAACGACTGGCTGCTCACCGGCATCTGGGTCTTCATGACCGCGCTGCTGTGCTGGGGGATCGCGCCGCGCCGCGACCTCATCCGCGCCGCGGTCGGCTTCGGCGGCGGGATGTACGTCGAGGCCTGGGGCACGGTCACGAGCATCTGGTGGTACTTCACCGCCGAGCGGCCCCCGCTGTGGATCCTGCCCGCGTGGCCCGTGGCCGCCATCGCCATCGACCGCCTGTCGCGCGCGGTCGACGTGGTCGTGCCCGACATCGACCTGCGCTGGGCCTGGTGGCTGACGCTGCCGCCGTTCGTGGTCCTGATGACCTGGTTCGTCTGGCCCTACGTCCACGAGCCGCTCACCCAGCTGTCGATCGCCGCGATGATCGCGGTGCTGCTCGTCCCCGGCCGCACCCGCCAGGACGTGACGCTCATGCTCGCCGGCGCCGGGCTCGGCGTGTTCCTCGAGTACTGGGGCACGTCGCGCCACTGCTGGAACTACTACACGGGCGAGATCCCGCCGCCGGCCGCCGTCCTGGCGCACGGGTTCGCGTCGGTGGCATTCCAGCGGGTGGCCGCGGTGGTGGAGTGGGCGGTGACGGCGGCCCAGGCGCGCTACGCCTCGTCGTAGGCGCTGTGGACGACGGCGGCG
>JAWKRQ010000101.1:0-21831 GCA_041389545.1 Myxococcota bacterium
ACAGCGAGGCCGACATCGCGGCGCCCTCGGTCCGCGGCGATCCGGTGGGGCTGCTGCTCGGCGAGCGCGGCGTCCTCGGCGCCCCCGCGCTCCACCGCGCCGCCCTCGTCCAGCGCGCGTCCGGCGAGATCGACGTGGCCGTCGTCGGCCCGACCGACGCCGCCTGGCACCTCGGCCCGCACACCGTCCGCCCCGCCTCGCGCAACGACCCGCACGGCGCCCGGCCGCGCGCCTTCAACCGCGCCTACGGCGACCTCGCGCCCGCGCTGCCCTGCGCCGCGGCCGTCGCCGGCGGCCGGGTCGTGGCGGTGGGCACCGAGCCGCTGCCCATCCCCCTCAACGGCGTCGTCCTGGAGGTGCCGTCGCCGCCCCCGCTCGGCCCGGTGCAGATCGAGGTCCCGGGGCTGCGCGCGGGGATCGGCGGCGGCCCGCGCCTGCTCGGCGAGGGCGCCCGCCACCTGGCGTCGGAGGACTTCGCCGGCTCGGCGCCGCCCGTGACCTTCTCGCGCGACGAGACCTTCGACACGAACCGCCTGCCGCGCCTCGGCGCCGGGGTCGACCCCGAGGGCACGCTGTGGGTGCTCGCCGTGGACGGCCGCGACCTCGAGCGCGCGCCCGGGCTCACGCTCGAGGGCACCGCCCGCGTCCTCGAGGCGCTCGGCTGCGTGCGCGCCGTCAACCTCGACGGCGGGTCCAGCAAGCGCATGGTCGTGGCGGGGCGGGTCGTCGACCTGCCGTCCACCGATGTCGCCGGCGGGGGCCCCCGCGGCGAGGCGCCCGTGCGGCCCGTCCGCAGCGCGGTGCTCGTCAGGGGACGATGAGGCGGAACGGATCGCGGCGCTGGTAGCCGACGGCCACGTAGACGTGGACGGCCGGCGTGTTCGCCTCGTTGACGTGCAGCGTGACGCGCGGGTGGTTGACGAGCACGCGCCGGGTCGTGGCCGCCACGCCCTCCTTGGCGAGCCCCCGGCCGCGCAGCGCCGGCGGGACGTAGGTGCCGCCGATCTGCGCGCCCGTCCGGTGGCTGGTCCCCACGTTCACCTGGAACACGATGCCGCCCTCGCGCGACAGCACGAACGTCCGCCCCGCGCGGACCCGCTCCTGCACCACCGCGTCGTGGGTCTTGGCGCTCTCGGCCCGCGGATCGACGCCGATGTCCTCGATCTCCATCCGCGCGGCGAAGCGCGCGACCTGGACCCACTCGCTCGGCGCGGCGGTGCGGAAGCCCGGCGGGTCCTCGCCCGGCGGTGGCTCCACGATCTCGTAGAGCCGTGGTCCGTAGCGCCTCCGCGGCGAGCGCCCTGCCAGTCCACTCCGTCCACAGCGCGTCGCTCGCCTCCGCGGGCCGACGACCATGGAGGGCTGGTGCTGAGCGCGGGTGGCGGCCGAGGAGCGCGGCGTGGGCCGGATCGGGGGCGTAGGGCACGGCGACGCGCCCCGGCGCTCGCGCCAGCGCGCGGATCGGGTCGCCGACGCCGTACCACCACGACCGGTCGACCGGGTGGACGGCCAGAAGCCCACCAGGAACAGGTTCGTCACCGGAGCGCGGGCGAGCAGCGCCTCCATCGCGGGCTCGTCCGCCCGGCGAACCGCCACTGTCTCCTCCATCCGCGCTCCCGTCCCCGTCGCCCTGTATCTGCGGCAGCCCCACCGTGCCACGGCCCGGCCTGCTACACTGGGAATCGTCGGCGGGGGCCCCGTCCGGGCCGCCCGATCCGCGGGGGCAATCCGAGTGATGACCACCACCGAGCTTCACGGTGGAACGCTGCGCTTGCGCACGGGCGAAGTGGACCTCGGCCGCCAGCGCCTCATCACCCCCGAGGGGGTGGTCCCGCTCACCACGCGCGAGGCGGAGCTGCTGGCCTACCTCGCCGAGCGCGCCGGCCAGCCCGTCGCGCGCGAGGACCTGCTGGTCGACGTGTGCTTCCGCGCGTCGAACCCCACCGGAGCCGTCGATCCGCCGTCAAGCGCCTGCGCTCGAAGATCGGCCGATCCGTCCGACCCGGTGCACGTCCTGTCGGTGCACGGCGTCGGCTACCGCTTCGTGCCCATCGAGGCGGCCGCGCGGCCCGGCAGCGCCGTCATCTCCGCCCGCGCGGCCGGCGACGACGAGTGCGGCCGCAGACCAACCTGCTGTCCGACCGCACGTCCTTCGTGGGGCGGCAGGTCGAGCTGGAGCGCCTCGCGGCCCTGGTGGGCGACGCCGCGCGCGCCTCGTCACCGTCACCGGGACGGCGGGCACCGGCAAGACGCGCCTGGTGCGCCGCTTCGCGCTGCAGCGGGTCGAGGCGGCCGCAGGCGTCTTCCCCGGCGGCGCCTGGCTGTGCGATCTGTCCGAGGTGCGCGGGCTCGACGGCATGGTCGCCGCCGTCGCCCTCGAGCCTCGAGCTGTTCACCGACACCGAGGCCGGCCCCGACCAGGTCGGGCGCTCGATCGGCGAGCGGGCCACCAAGTTCGGCCGCCTGCTCGTCGTCATCGACAACTTCGAGCACCTGGTGGAGCACGCCACCGACACCGTCGGGCGCTGGCTCGATCTGGCGCCCGAGGCCGTGTTCCTCGTGACGAGCCGCGAGCGGCTGCACGTGCGCGGCGAGCGCATCGTCGAGCTGTCGCCGCTCGGCCCCGACGACGGGCTGGCGCTGATGCTCGAGCGCGCCCTCGCGGTGCGCCGCGGCCCGACGCTGTCCGACGAGGATCGCGACGTGCTCGTGAGCGTCGTGAGGCAGCTCGACGGCATCCCGCTCGCCATCGAGCTCGCGGCGTCGCGGCTCGGCACGCTGTCGCCGGTGCAGCTGCAGAAGCGCCTGCAGTCGCGGTTCCGGCTCCTCGGCGACCCGCGCTCCGACCGGCCCCGCCGCCACGCCACGCTGCTCGCGGCGCTCGACTGGAGCTGGGAGCTCATGACGGCCCACGAGCGGATGGCGCTGTGCTCGCTGTCGGTGTTCGAGGGCGGGTTCTCGCTCGAGGCGGCGGAGGAGGTCCTCGACGATCCCGACGACCCCAAGCGGCCGTGGCCGGCCGACCTCGTGCAGTCGCTGCGCGACAAGTCGCTGCTGTCGGTCGACGACCTCGCGGGCGGCGATCTGCGCTACCGCCTGCTCGAGTCGGTGCGGGAGTACGCCGCGGGCAAGCTGCCGGAGGTCGCCGACGAGGTGCAGATCCGGCACATGCACGCCACCTACTACCTGCGCGAGGGCGAAGACCTCGTCTCCCGCCTGTACGGCGCCTCCGCGGTCGACCGGATGGAGGACCTCGCGCGGGAGCGGGCGAACCTCGTGGCGGTGGCGCGCCGGGCCCCCGCCGCCGAGCAGCGGGTGCGCGCCGTGCTGTGCCTGTTCCCGGTGCTGCAGGCGCGCGGGCCGCTGGCGCTGCTCGAGGAGCTGCTGGTGCAGGCCATCGAGCTCGGCCGGTCCGACGCCGAGATCGACCGTCGGCTGCTCGGCCGCCTGCTCGTCGACCGCGGCTTCCACCTCTACGGCCGCGACCGGCTCGCCGAGGCCGAGCTCGACTTCCTCGAGGCCGCGCGCCTCGCCCCGCAGCACCTCGACATCTACGCGCGGTCGCGGATGGGCCTCGGGCGCACCCTGTGCGACGTGGGCCGCCTCGACGAGGCCTCCGCCGCGCTCCGCGAGAGCATCGACCAGTTCGCGCGGCTGGGCGACCGATCCGGCGAGGGGCGCGCGCGCTCCATCTTCGCCGAGGTCCTCACGCAGCAGGACTGCATCGACGAGGCGGCGGCCGAGTTCGACCGCGCGCTGCGCGTGCTGCGGCGGGTCGGCGACCGCTGGACCGAGGGCGTGCTGTTCGCCAACATGGCGGCGTTCCTCCTCGAGCGGCGCAACGATCCCGCCGAGGCCGAGCGCCACGCCCACGAGGCGCTCACCATCCTGCAGGAGGTCGGCGATCACCGCGCCAGCGTGCTGCTGCTCCTCGGGCTGGCCGTGGCGATGGTGCGGATGTCGCGGGCCGAGGAGGCGCTCGGCAAGCTCGAGGAGGTGCGCGGGATCGCGCGCCAGATGGGCGATCGGGTGCGCGACGGCGAGGCCCTCTCGGTGCTCGGGTGGGCGCTGTTCGAGCTCGAGCGCACCGCCGAGGCGGACGTGGTGCTCGAGCAGGCGCTCGCCGTCCTCCGCGAGGAGGGCGACCGGCTGAAGGAGGCCACGGCGCTGCGGCGCCAGGCCGCGCTGCGGCAGGAGCAGGAGCGGTGGGTCGAGGCCGACCACGCGCTGCGGAGCGCGCTCGAGGAGCTCGACGCCCGCGGGGCGGCCATCGAGCGGGCGGTCACGCGCATGCAGCTGGGCTTCCTGCTGTTCGAGCAGGGCCTCGACGCCGAGGCGCTGGAGACGTTCGAGCAGGCGGTGAAGGTCGCGGGCGGGCAGGTCCCCTGGCTCGAGCGCCAGATCGACGCCATGCGGGCCATCGCCGCGGCGCGGGCCGGCGATCACGAGGGGGCGCGGGCGCAGCTCGAGCGGCTGCGCGGGCAGGCGCTCGATCCGCGCGAGGCCGACCTGGTGGGCCCCGTGTCGGTGGTGCTCGCCCTGGCGCGCGCCGAGGGCGACGATCGAGCGGTGGTGCGGGCGCGGGCCGGATCGATGCTCGACGCGCAGCCGTGGGGCGCGGCGGAGCGCCGCCTGGCGCTGCGGGTGCTGCGGGGGATGCTGGAGTAGCGGGCCGGGCCGCGAGGGGGCATGCTGACGCTGCTTGCCGCGGCGGCGGGCTGCGGAGGCGCACGTGGACGGACGGTGGCTGGGGCTCGCGCTGGTGCTCGCGGGGTGCCCGCAGCAGCCCGGGACCGACGAGGGGTGCAAGGACAGCTGCGGCTGCGTCGACGCCGACTGCACCGACATCGACACCGACACGGTCGATGCGTGCCCCGACGATCCCGGACCGCGCCCGGCGCCTGCGGGTGCCGGCGTGGCCGACGACGACGCCGACGGCGACGGCACCCCCGACTGCGACGACGCCTGCCCCGACGACCCCGGCAAGGCGGCGCCGGGGGCCTGCGGCTGCGGCGTCCCCGACGACGACACCGACGGCGACGGCGCCCTCGACTGCGTCGACAACTGCGTGGCCGCGGCCAACCCCGACCAGGGCGACGGCGACGCGGATCTCGTGGGCGACGCGTGCGACAACTGCGTCGACGTGGTGAACCCCGACCAGGGCGACGTCGACGGCGACGGGGTCGGCGACATCTGCGCCTGTGCGAGCCAGCCGCTCGACTGCGTCGATGGCGCCGCCGGGCCCTACGCCTGCGACCGGGCCGACCTGCTCGCCACCGTCCCGCTGTCCACCTTCGGCGCCGGCAACGCCAACGACGTCTGGGGCTGGGCGGACCCGGTGACCGGCAGGGAGTTCGCGCTGCTCGGCCTCGACGTGGGCCTCGGCTTCGTCGACGTGACCAACCCGTACTGCCCGCTCGTGGTGGGCCTGATGCCGACCGAGACCGTCGGGTCGCTGTGGCGCGACGTGGAGACCTACCAGCACTACGCCTACGTCGGCAGCGAGGCCGCGGGCCACGGCGTGCAGGTGTTCGACCTCGACCGCCTCGTCGCCGCGGAGGACGCCGGCGGCCTGCCCGTGCAGTTCGCGCCCGACAACGTCTACACGAGCCTCGGCAACAGCCACACCATCACCATCGACACCACCGACGGCATCCTGTCGGCCAACGGCTCGAACACCTGCGGGGCCGGCCTGCACCTGATCGACCTCGCCGACCCGCTGAACCCCGTGTTCCTCGGCTGCTACGACCGCGGCGGCTACGTCCACGACGCGCAGTGCGTCGCCTACACGGGCCCGGACCCCGACCACGCCGGCGCCCGGCTGTGCGTCACCGGGAACGCCTTCGCCGGCATCGTCGACATGGTCGACGTGACGGACGCCACCGACCCCCGGCGCATCGCCGACCTCACCTACGACGGCGCCGTCGTCGCCCACCAGGGGTGGCTCACCGAGGACCAGCGCTACTTCGTGTTCGGCGACGAGTACGACGAGCCGCTGACGGGCACCACGACCCTCACCCACGTCTTCGACTTCACCGACCTCGACAACCCCGTCTACATCGGTGCCTTCGACCACGGCACGCCCAACATCGACCACCAGATCTACGTCCTCGGCGACTACGCGTACCAGTCGAACTACACCCGCGGGCTCGAGGTGGTGGACCTCACCGGGGTGGCGACGGCCGATCTGCAGGTGGTGGCCTGGTTCGACACCTACCCCTCGACCGACGATCCCGTCTTCGAGGGCACCTGGGCGAACTACCCGTACCTGCCGAGCGGGACGATCCCGGTCAGCGGCATCGAGGACGGCCTGTTCCTGGTGAAGGTGCGCTGGTAGGCGCTACCCGCGCGGCGCCTGGTGCTGCACGAGGTGCAGCTCGGCGACGAGCTGGTCCTCGAGGGCGTCGGCCTCGGCACGGAACTCGTGGCGCACGTAGTCACGGTCGCCGACGCTCTCGACGTCGTCGGGCGGGACGCCGGCCTCGCCGAGCGCGTCGCGGAAGGCGGGGTCGTCGGGGTAGGCGTACAGCACGCCGTCCTCGTCGAGCACGAGCTGCTCGCCGAGCGCGCCGCGCATCCAGACCTCGCAGCGGGCGTCGGCGTAGACCAGCAGCGCCGCGCGCTCCAGCGCGGCCAGCACGGGGTCGAGCGCCAGCCCCACCCCGACGAAGTCGCGCGGCGGCGCGCCCTGGGGCCGCGGCGCGCGGCGGTCGACCTTCTGGCGGTACAGCAGCGACACGGGCGGCGCCAGCGCGGTGGCCAGCGCCGCGTGGACCCGCGGCAGGTCGGCGAGCGGCACCGACACCACGATGCGGGTCTGCCCGTCGGGCGTCATCTGCGCCGACCAGCCCGGCGCGACCACGAACCCGTCGTCCTCTCCCTCGCGCGTCACCGACCTCGCCTTCGGCCCCGGCAGCTCCACGGTCCCTCCCGCAGCGGCAGGGTCAGTAGCACGCGGTCAGGGCAGGCGCAGCACCTGGCCGACCTGGATGCGGTTCGGGTCGGCGATGCCGTTGGCCGAGGCCAGCGCGGCGACGGTGGTGCCGTTGCGGCGCGCGATCTTCGACAGCGTGTCGCCCGAGCGCACGGTGTAGCTCGCGACCTGCGGCGCCGGCGCGAGGTCGGCGGGGCGCGCCTGCGGGCGCGGCGAGGTGGTCGGCGGCCCCGGCGACCAGGGCTGCGCCGTGCCCGGCCCGACGTAGCTGAGCCCCGACACGTCGACGCCGTCGACCTTGCCGCGCACGCGCGAGCTGTCGCCCACGCTCGCCCGCACCGAGCCGCCGCTCACGGCCGTGCGACCGGTGGAGATGCTGCTGTCGCCGGTGTCGGCGGAGATCCCGCTCGCGAGGATGCGCGAGAACGCCACCGCGAGGTCCTTGCCGCCGCTCGAGTCGAAGCTGACGACGTTGTCGCCCGCCCGCTGCCGCGCGAGGTCGACCCGGCCGGCGCCCGCCTCGATGCGACCCGGCGACAGGCCGACCTGGCCCGCCACGCGGCTCGAGTCGAGATCGACGGGCGCGCTGTCGGAGCCGCCGCTGCTCGGCGCCGACGGCTTCGCCATCTGGTTCGCCACGCCGCTGCCCACCTGCGCGATCGACGGCAGGCGGTTGCCCTGGATGCCGAGGGCGTCGTTGACGAAGCCGCCGACCTTGTGGTCGTACCAGCCCGACAGGTCGGCCCGCAGGCGGCCCTTGTCGTCGGTGTAGACGCCGTTGCCCTCGATCCACAGCGGCCCGTCGATCGGGCGGGTCAGGCCGACGTTCACGTCGGTGAGCTGGTTGTCGTGCGCCGTGATGCGGCCCTGGGCGTGGGTGCCGGGCCGCACGTCGGCGAAGAACGAGCTGTAGGGGTTCACCCCCACGTCGAAGCGCACGTCGGCGTCGTCGACCCGCTGGGAGGCCGAGCGGATCAGCGCGTCCATGTTCACGCCTGGCCCGCTGCTGCCGCCGCTGCTGCCGCCGCTGGCCGGGATCCGGCCGCTGTCGAAGTTGGCGCCGCCGACCGCGAGGTGGTCGACGCTGGCCCGCATCTTGTCGGGCGAGTTGCTGAAGTCGACGCCCTCGAGCGACGCCGAGGACGCCGTGGAGCCCGTCACGCTGTCGCGCACGTCGCGGACCGAGGCCGAGTCGAGCGTGACACCGCGCACGTCGGAGCCCGCGACCGAGGCGGTGACGCCGCTCACGTCGCCCGAGCCGACGTGGATCCGGTCGGCGACGGTGGCGTCGGCCAGGCTGGCGCTCGCGACGCGGGCCTCGGTGCGGCCGCGGTCCATGTCGACGCCGATGCCCGCGCCGCGCACGTCACCGGCGGCGAAGTTGCTGGCCTGCAGGCCCGGGATGCGGACGTCGCCGAGCGAGGCGTCGAGGTCGGTCGCGCTGCGGATGCCGACGTGGGCCTGGTTGGCGGTGAGGCGGTCGGCGGCGGCCACGTCGCCGTAGCGGGCGGCGGTCACGTCGAGCCCGCCGAGCGAGACGTTGGTGCCGTCGGCGCCCATGGCGACGTCGGTGTCGGTCAGGCGCGCACCGCCGACGGTGGCGCCGTAGGCCGCCAGCGTGTCGGCGCGGACCTCGCCCACCTTCGCCGAGACGGCGCCGTTCGGGCCGAGGTCGGCGGAGATGCGGTCGGCGTCGAGCGAGGCAGCGGCCACGTCGCTGCCGGAGACGCCAGTGGCGCCGACGTGGGAGGTGCCGATGCGGGTGTGGCCGCCGCCCATGGCCACGGAGACGGGCGCCGCCTCGACCTTCGCGGCGTCGGCCCACTCGCTGTGGAGCCCCTGGGCGGTGACGGCGCCGAGCCGCCCGCTCGCCGACAGCGTGTCGCCGCTGCCCGTCCAGCGGCCGCTGCTGGGCGCGATCGTGGCGCGATCGGCGCTGCCCTGGGGCGCGCTGGCGCCGCGGACGTCGACGGCGCCGAGGGTGGCGGAGCCGCCGGCGTCGGTGAGCGACACGCTGCCGCCGCCGATGGTGACGGAGCGCGCGCCGCCCTGGTCGCTGTGGACGCCGTCGGCCCGGACGTTGCCGACGGAGGCCTCGGTGCCGGCGGCGCCCTGCGCGAAGCGCACGTCGCTCACGCTGACGCCGCTCGCGCCGCCCTGCTCGGCCGACAGCCCGGTGGCCCGCACGCCCTGCAGCCCGCCGCGGGTGCCCGCGGCGTCGTGCTGGACGGAGAGGCCCTCGGCGTCGATGCCCTCGGCGTCGGCCCAGCTGGTGTCGAGCCCGCTGGCGTGGACGCCGCTCAGGGTGGCGGAGGTGCCGCCCTCGCCGTACTGCACCCGCGCCTGGTCGAGCGCCCCCGACGACAGCGACGCCATGGGGTGCGAGAACTCGCGCACGGTGGCGGCCTTCACGGTCACGTCGGCGGCCAGGTGGTCTGCCTTGTCGTCGACGCCGACCATGCCGCCGCCCGCGTTGGTCACGTCGACCCGCACGTCTTCGGCGCCGGCGGAGCCGAGCGAGACGCCGCCCTGGGTCACGCCGTGGGCGTCGACGCTGCCGAGGCGGATCGCGGCCGACTCGCCGCCCTCGGCGACCTCGGCCGAGACCATGCCGATGCGGCCGGACTCGACCTCGACCCCGGCCCCGGAGAAGCCCTCCACCGCGGCGCCCGCGGCGTGGATGCTGCCGGTCACGTCGCCCTCGAGGATCTCGCCCTTGCGCGACGACGCGCGCATCACCAGGCCCTCGAGCAGCAGCCGCTCGGCCTGCATCGGCCCGTCGCTCGTGTCGTAGCGCACGTCGAGCGCCTCGCACTTGAGCGCGGTGACCTCGGCGGTGCTCCCGTGGCGCTCGGAGCCGATGATCTCGATCTTGTCGCTCGTGACGCCGATGTGGACGCCCTGCAGGTTGGCCGTGCCGACGTGCATGCCGCTGACGAGCACGTCGTTGACCTGCAGGTCGGCGGCGTCGATCGACAGCGTGCCCGCCCCGTAGTCGTAGTGCAGCGTGATCACGTTGGAGGCGGTGGCGCCCTCCAGGATGCGCAGCAGGTCTGCGGGGATGGCATCGGCCGCGACGCCGATCTCCAGGATGTCCTTGAGCGAGCCCGTGGCGGAGATGTCGCCCCAGCCGATGTCGTAGTCGAGGTCGGAGGCCTCGCCGATCGTGTGGCCCCACTTCTTCGCGCTGTCGGCCACGTCGCCGACGGCTTCGCCCGCGGCGTCGACCCAGCCGCCGACGGTCGACTTCGCGCTGTCGTAGCCGTCGCCGATGGCGCGCCCGGTGCGCTGCAGGAAGCCCATGAAGCCGGAGGACTCTTCCTCCTGCGCGCTGTCGGGCTGGAGGTCGGTCGTGGACGGGGGCGTCGACGACCGCGGCTTGGACGTCCGGTGGGATCGGGGCATGTGACTCTCGGTCCCGGGCGAGGAGTCCCGGGAGGCGCAAGATATCACGCCGAACCTGCAGTGTGCGGGAATCGGCGCGGAGCGCAGGCGGCCGCGGTGATAGGCGTCCCCGATGGAGCGGTGCGACCTGTTGGTGATCGGGGCCGGGGTGGTGGGGTTGACCGCCGCGCGCGCCTTCGCTCGCCGCCACCCGGGCCAGCGGGTGGTGGTGCTCGACAAGGAGCCGGAGGTCGGCCGCCACGCCTCGGGCCGCAACAGCGGCGTGCTCCACGCCGGCTTCTACTACGACGCCGACTCGCTGAAGGCCCGCTTCTCGCGCGACGGCAACCGCGCCCTCGCCGACTACTGCGAGGAGCACGCGCTTCCGCTGCGGCGGTGCGGCAAGCTCGTCGTCCCGCGCGACGCCGCCGAGCTCCCCGCGCTCGACGCGCTGGCGGCCCGCGGGGCGAACGGCGTGCGCCTGGAGGCGGTGTCGGCCGAGGAGGCGCAGCGCATCGAGCCGCGGGTCCGCGCCCACGAGCGGGCCCTGTGGTCGCCCGACACCGCCGTCGTCAGCCCGCAGGCGGTCTGCGCGCAGCTCGCCCGCGAGCTCGGGGAGCTCGGTGTCACCCTGCGGACGTCCACCCCGTTCCGCGGGCGCGACGGCGAGGCCGTCCTCGCGGGCGACGACCGGATCGAGGCCGGCGCCGTGCTCAACTGCGCGGGCGCCTTCGCCGACCGCGTCGCCGCGGGCTGGGGCGCCGGCGAGGCCTACCAGCTCGTCCCGTTCCGCGGCCTGTACCTGCTCGCCGACCCGGCGACGGCGTCGCTCGCCTGCTGCGTGTACCCCGTGCCCCCGTCGGACATGCCGTTCCTCGGCGTCCACCTCACCGTCACCGTCGAGGGCACCGTCAAGATCGGCCCCACCGCCACGCCGGCCCGCTGGCGCGAGGACTACGGCGGCCTCGCCGGCCTGCGCTGGCGCGACGTGGCCGAGCAGCTGCGCATCCAGCCGCGGCTGCTGCGCCGCAACGCCCTGTTCCGGCGCCACGCCGTGTCGGAGCTGTCGAAGCGCTCCGCCTGGGTGCTGGTCCGCGAGGCGTCTCGGCTCGTCGACGGCCTGCCGGCGCTGCGCAGCTGGAAGTGGGGGCGCCCGGGCATCCGCGCGCAGCTGGTCGAGCGCGCCAGCGGGGCGCTGGTCGGCGACTTCGTGGTGGAGCGGGCGGAGCGCTCGCTGCACGTGCTCAACGCCGTCTCGCCCGCGTTCACCTGCAGCCTGCCGTTCGCCGAGCACCTGGTGGACCTGCTGGAGGCCGCGTGACCGCCGTGGGCGAGGTCCTCGAGCGCCTCTACCGCGAGGTGGACGTGCCCACGCGCCTGGCCGCCGACCCGGTGTCGTACCCCCACCGCTACGACGCGCCCGAGGACCAGGAGATCGCCGCGGTGTTCGCCGCCAGCCTGGCCTACGGGCGGGTCGCGGGCTTCCGCGCCGTCCTCGACGTCATCTTCGCCCAGGCCGACGCCCGGGGCGGCCCCGCCGCATGGGTCCGCGGCTTCGACCCGGTCACCGACGGCGACCGGCTCCGGCCGCTCGTCTACCGCTGGAACCGCGGCGAGGACTTCGTCGTGCTCGTCGGGGCGCTGCAGCGGCTGAGTGCCGGCGGCTCGCTGGAGCGCTTCCTGGTCGGCGATCCGCTCCCTGACGCGCTCGACGCGTGGATCGGGGCGGTGCGTTCGGCTGCGGCCGAAGCGGCGGGGGTCGGCGCCTTCGAGGCGCTGCCGCGCGGCTTCCGCTCGCTGCTGCCCCGCCCCGCCGACGGCTCGGCCTGCAAGCGGTGGTGGATGTTCCTGCGGTGGATGATCCGCCCGAACACCGAGGGCCTCGACCTCGGGCTGTGGCGCAGCCGCTCGCCCGCCGAGCTCGTCGTCCCGCTCGACACGCACGTGCTGCGCATCGCGCAGTTCCTCGGCCTCACGCGTCGCCGCGACGGCTCGGGTCGCACGGCCCGCGAGGTCACCGAGGCGCTGCGCCGGCTCGATCCCGCCGATCCGGTGCGGTTCGACTTCGCCATCGCCCACCTCGGCATCTCGCGCGCCTGCCTCGGCCACCGCGAGGCGGCGATCTGCGCGGGGTGTGCGCTCGATCCGGCCTGCGCTGCCCCGCCGGGGTGAACGACCGGGACCCCTCGATGCACCTTCGGACGTTACGATCCGTTCGAGAGGAGGTCTGCATGTTGCCGGTGATCGCGCTCGCTTCGTGGACGACCCCGGCCCACGCGCTCGACAGCGAGGTCTACGGCTGGGACTGGTCCCGCACCCACCGCTTCTACCTCGAGAGCCGCGTGCAGCTCCCGACGGTGATGTGGTTCGCCACGCCCTACAACCACCAGGCCCGCGTCGCCGGGTTCGACCTGCGCCTGAACACGACCTGCGGCGACGCCGAGATCAACACCCGGCGCACGGTCGAGGTCTCGTGCACGCTCGACGACGTGGCGCTGTCGGCCGAGGCGCTGCCCCAGGAGGCCGGCAAGCTGCAGCCCATCCTGACCGAGCTCGACGACATGCTCACGGGTGCGGTCGTCCAGCTGGTGGTGAACCGCGACGGCCGGATCACCAACATCGACCTCGAGGGCCTCGAGCGGCGCAACCGCCGGATGGGTGCCATCAACGAGAACCTGCGCCTGGTGCTCACCCGCGCGTTCGCCGGGCTCGACTTCGAGCTGCCGGACGATCCGGCGCTCGAGCAGTGGGCGGAGTACGACAGCTGGCTCATGCGCGCCCCGGCGGCCGACGGATCCGCCGGCAGCAGCCAGGTCGTGCACCAGCTGGCCGACAAGCAGGGCGGCTTCGCGACGTTCGTGAGCGCCGGGCGGGCGGTGATCGTGCCGGGCGAGGGCTTCAACAAGTTCGACACCCGGCTGACCGGGTCCACGACCTTCGACCTGCGCAATGGGCGGATCTCCGACCGGACCTGGACGGTGGTGGGCGGCCCCACGGCGTCGTCGTGGCTCGCGAACGGCGCTGCCGGATACCCGTACATCCAGGAGGGGCGGGTCGTCGCCCTGGGGCAGGGCCAGACGTGGGACGTGGGGGAGAGCCTCGAGGTGCCGCCGGACCAGCGGATCCCGACCGCCATCCAGCAGGGCGGGCCGGGGGAGCTGATGGGGCTGAACCCGAACCGGTAGCGCTCGATCTGGTCGAGCTGCTCGCGTGTCCGCGCTGCCGCGGCGCGCCGCGCCGAGGGCGGCCTGGTGTGTGCCGCGTGCGGCGTCGTGTACCGTCGTGGAGGGCGTGCCGTGCCTGCTGCCGGAGCGCGCGAGGCGGTGGCGCGGGTGAGCGAGCTCGGGGGGCGCGTGGTGCACGTCGACCTGGCGCGCGGCTGGCGGGGCGGCCAGGCGCAGCTGCGAGCGCTCGTCGCCGCGGCCCCGCCCCTGGCGGTGGTCGTGGCGCGGGACGGGCCGCTGCACCGGGCGCTGCTGGGCGACGGCGTGCGGGTGGTCCCGCTGCCGGTGGCGGGCCGGTGGACGCCCGGCGGCGCCTCGGCGCTGCAGCGCGCGCTGGACGCGCTGGCGGGGGAGGGGAGCGCCGTCGTCGCCGCCCACGACGGGCACGCCGCGGCCCTGTGCGACCGGGTGCGGCTGCGGGCGCCGCTCGTGGTGCACCGGCGCGTCGACTTCGCCCCGAGCCGGGCGGGCTACGCGCGGTATCGCCGGGCGGCGCGGGTGGTCGCGGTGAGCGAGGCGGTGGCGCGCGTGCTGGGCCGGGGCGGGGTCCGGCGGGTGGTGGTCGTCCACGACGGCGTGGAGCCGGGGCCGGTGGCCGAGGCGGCGCCGGACCGCGCCGGGGTGCGGGCGGCGCTGGGGCTCGGCCCCGAGGCGCCGCTGGTGCTGGCGCTGGGCGCGCTGGTGCCCCACAAGGGCCACCGGGTGCTGATCGAGGCGATGCCGCTGCTGCCCGGCGTCGCGGTGGCGGTGCTGGGGGAGGGGCCGCTGCGCGGACCGCTGCTGGCGCGGGCGCGGCGGCGCGGGGTGGCGGACCGGCTGCACCTGGTGGGCTTCCGCGGCGACCGCGCGCGCTGGCTGCGCTCCGCCGACGCCTTCGCGCACCCGTCGCTCGAGGAGGGGCTCGGGCAGGCGGTGATCGAGGCCCACGTCGCGGGGCTGCCCGTGGTCGCGTCGCGGGCGGGCGGGGTGCCGGAGCTGGGGATCGGCGCGCTGCTGCCGCCGGGCGACCCCGTGGCGCTGGCCGTGGCGCTGCGGGCGGCGCTGGCGGAGGGCATCGGGCCGCCGCGGTCGACTGCCTTCACGGTGTCGCGGATGGCGGCTCGGACGCTGGAGGCGTACGCGGGCGCGCGTTGACCTCGCGCAGGGGCGGGCCGGTCTCGAGCCAGATCCAGAGCAGCAAGGCGGCCGCCGCCACGAGCCCGAGCGCGATCCAGACCACGATCACCGCGACCTCCCGGCCCCAGGTAGCCCGGATCCTTCCGACCCGGTGGCGCCACGGTGGGTTACGCGGGGGCGTGCGCACGGTCCTCGCCGTCCTGCTCGTCCTGAACGCCCTGGCGGCCGGGTGTGGCCCCGGTGGCGAGGGTCCCGCCACGGCTGATCGCGACCTCGATCGCGACGGCTGGTCCGCCGCCGAGGACTGCGACGATCGCGATCCCTTCGTCCACCCCGGGGCGACCGAGTACTGCGACGGGCGCGACGACGACTGCGACGGCGCGGTCGACGCCGCGGCCGACGGCACCGCGCCGCTGGGCGAGCGCGACTGGTTCCTCGACGCAGATGCGGACGGGTATGGCGCCGTCGGCGCGGACCCGGTGCACGGCTGCGATCCCTCCGCCGCGGGCGCGCGCTATGCCGACGTGGCCACCGACTGCGACGACGCCGACGCGCGGATCCACCCCCGCCGCGACGACCCGTGCAACGGGGTCGACGACGACTGCGACGGTGCCGTCGACGAGGACCCGACCGAGCGCTGGTTCGTCGACGCCGACGGCGACGGCCACGGCGACCCGAACACCACCCGCCGGTCCTGCGAGGGCACGGTCCCCGTCGGCGACGACTGCGACGACACGCAGCCCACCGTGTACCCGGGCGCGCAGGAGCACTGCGACGGGCTCGACAACGACTGCGACGGCCTGCCCGACGCCTACGAGGCCGTCGACGACCCGCTCACCTGGTACGCCGACCTCGACGGCGACGGCTACGGCCTCACCGAGCTGAGCCTCGTCACCTGCGTGCCGCCGACCCCGTCGTGGGCGCTGGCGCCGGGCGACTGCGACGACGTCGATCCGGCGACGAACCCGGGCGCCGTGCAGCGCTGCGTCCCGCAGGACACCGACTGCGACGGCGTGCCGGGCGACGCGAGCGGCTGGTTCGCGCCCGACGCCGCCGTCCGCGTCCCGCTGACGGTGACCGGCACGGGCGCCGACGTGGGGCAGCCCGCCACCGCCCGGCTCGACGCCCGCGCCGCGCTCGACGCCGTGGGCATCGCCGACGCCTTCGACGGCTCGGTGCTCGTCGCCGTGCAGGACTGCGCCGCGGGCGGGGCCGCGCTCCCCGCCGCCTTCGCCGACGGCCTCGGCGACGTGCTCGCGCCCGGCGACCCCACCGACCCGCTGGGCGACGAGGCGGGGCTGCTGGCCTTCGTCCTCGATCGGCCGCTCGGCGCGGGCGAGACGCTGCCGCTGGCCGTCTACCTCGGCGTGTCGGGGCCGGGCGGCTCGCTGTCGGCCACCGCCACGAGCCTCGAGGGCGACGCGCTCGCGGCGTCCTTCGACCCCGACCGCGCGGGGCTGCTCGACACCCTGACCGACGCCGCCGGCGTGCGCCTGCTCTCCCCAGGCCGACGCCCGCGAGGGCAACGGCGTGCGCACAGGCGATGTCTGGACGCGGCTGTCGCCCGCCGCCACCTGGATCGACGCCGCGGGTGGCGCCTTCGCCGCGGTCGGCGCCGACGGCGTCCACGGCGACCTGCACCTGGCGGCGCGCTGGTTCGCCTTCGACGGCGTGCCGGCGCTGTACGCGCGGGTGCTGCTGCAGGCCGACGCCCCGCTCGCCTGGGACGACCCCGTCGACGATGCACTCGCCGTGCGCCCGCTCCAGGCCGTGCCGCTCGACCTCGCGCCCACCGCGCTGAACACCGCCTCCTCCGCCGCGCTGCTCGACCCCGCGCTCGGCGCCGGCGTCGCCGTGGCCTGGGTCGAGCCGCCCGCCGACCCGGCCGCGCTCACCTGCGACCCCGCGGGCTGCTTCGCCGCGGGCACCGAGGGCCAGGCCGGCGCCGCAGCGGCGGGGGAGGCGGTGGTCGACCAGCGCCTGCTCGTGCTCGTCCCGCTCGACGCCGACGCCGTCGCCGGCGGGCCCGCCGCGGTGGCCGCCCGCGTGCAGGCGGTCCGCGAGCTGCCCAGCGTGGCCGTGGGCGCGGCCGTCGCCCGCCCCTGAAGCCGCCGAGGACCCCCGATGCCCCGCACCACGCCGTTCCACCCCCGCACCGCCGCGCGCTGTGGGTCGTTCCTCTGGAAGGAGTGGAGCGGCTACGCCGCGGTGCGCGCCTACGACGCCCACTCCGAGGAGGAGTACTTCGCGGTCCGCCACAAGGCCGGCGTCATCGACGTGTCGCCCCTGTGCAAGTACGACCTGAGCGGCCCCGACGCGGCGAAGCTCCTGTCGCGCGTCTTCACCCGCAACCCGGCGGCGATGCCGGAGCGCCGCGTGGCCTACGGGCTGCTGTGCGACGACGACGGCTGCGTGCTCGACGACGGCACCCTCTCCCGCATCGGCCCCGACCGCTGGCGCCTGTGCACCTCCGAGCGCTGGGGCGCCTGGCTGCACCGCCACGCGCGCCGGCTCGACGTCCGCATCGACGACACCACCGAGGCGCTCGCCGCGCTCGCCGTCCAGGGGCCGCTGTCGCGCAAGTGCCTGGCGCCGCTCGTCGACTTCGAGATCGCGAAGATGCCGTACTTCCGGGTGCGGCCCGCGAAGATCGCCGGGGTCGACGGCTGGATCTCGCGCACCGGCTTCACGGGCGACCTCGGCTACGAGCTGTTCGTCCCCGCCGACCAGGCGCTGCGCGTGTGGGACGCCCTGTTCGAGGCGGGCGCGCCGCACCAGCTGGCGCCGTTCGGCCTCGACGCGCTCGACGTGCTGCGCATCGAGGCGGGCTTCGTCATCCAGGGCGTCGACTACTTCACCTCGCGCACCGCCGCGATCCCGTCGCGCAAGAGCACCCCGGACGAGATCGGGCTCGGCGGGGTCGTCGACCTCGAGGACCGGCTGGTGCCCTTCGTCGGGCAGGCCGCGGTCGTCGCCGAGCGGGCGCGCGGCTCGCGCTGGGACCTCGTGGCGCTGGCGCTCGACTGGGCCGAGCTCGAGCGGCTGTACCAGGCCTACGGGCTGCCGCCGCACCTCGCGCCGGCCGCCTGCCGCAACCCCGTCCCGGTCTACGCCGAGGACGGCCGCACCCAGGTGGGCCAGGTCACGAGCCAGACCTGGTCCCCCGTCCTCAAGCAGTACCTGTGCCTGGCGACCGTCCAGGCCGACCGCGGCGGCAAGGGCACCCCCCTCCGCGTGGAGCACACCGTGGACTACGAGCGGCGCACCGTGCTGGCGCACGTCGTCGACCGGCCCGCCTTCGACCCGGCCCGCAAGCGCAGCGTCGGCGAGCGCCCCGCCCGCAACCCCACGCCTGCGCCGGTCGTCGCGGGGGCGCTCTGATGGCGCGCCGCTACGACGCCGTGATCGTGGGGGGCGGGCACAACGGGCTCGTCTGCGCGGCCTACCTGGCCAAGGCCGGGCGCAAGGTGCTCGTGCTCGAGCGCCGCAGCGTGCTCGGCGGCGCAGCGGTCACCGAGGAGCGCTACCCGGGCTTCCGCTACACCGTGTGCAGCTACGTCGTGAGCCTGCTGCGCCCCTGGATCTGGCGCGACCTCGAGCTCGCGCGGTTCGGCCTCGAGCTCATCCCGCTCGAGTGCTCGTTCACGCCGCACCTCGATGGGCCGGGGCTGTGCCGCTGGCCCGATCCCGACCGCACCCGCGAGGAGATCGCGCGCTTCTCGGCCCGCGACGCCGAGCGCTACCCCGTCTTCGGCCAGACGCTCGGCCGGCTGGCCCGCTTCGCGCGGCACTTCGTCGACCAGCCCGCGCCCGACCCGGCCTCGCTGCGGCCGGCCGATCTGGTGCAGATGCTCGGCCTGGGGCGGGCCCTGCGCGACCTCGGCGACGACGACCTCGAGCTGCAGCGCAAGCTCGCCACCATGAGCGCCGCCGACTTCCTCGACGAGTGGTTCGAGTCCGACGCGCTCAAGGCGCCGATGGCCTGCTCCGGCATCATCGGCACCTTCCTCGGCGTCCGCTCGCCGGGGACGGCCTACGTGCTGCTCCACCACTACATGGGCGAGATCGACGGCGCCTCGCGTGCCTGGGGCCTCGCTCGCGGCGGCAACGGGGCGGTGAGCGAGGCGATCGCCGCCTCCGCGCGCCACCACGGCGCCGAGATCCGCACCAGCGCGCCGGTCGCGCGGATCGTGGTGAAGGGCGGCAAGACGACGGGCGTGGTGCTGGCCTCGGGCGAGGAGATCGACGCCAAGGCCGTCGTGTCGGGCTGCGAGCCGCGGCTCACGTTCCTGAAGCTCGTGGGCGAGGAGCACCTGCCCGACCCGTTCGTCGCCGGGCTGCGCCGCTATAAGGCGCGCGGCAGCTCGGGGAAGGTGAACCTGGCGCTCGACCGGCTGCCGGACTTCACGAGCCGCCCCGGCGCCGGCATGCACCTGCGCGGCGACATCGCCGTGGCGCCGTCGATCGACTACCTCGAGCGCGCCTACGACGAGGCGAAGTACGGCGCGTTCTCGCGGCGCCCGTACCTCAACGTGGTCGTGCCGAGCCTGCTCGATCCGAGCATGGCGCCGCCGGGCAAGCACGTGATGTCGATCTTCGTGCAGTACGCGCCGTACGCGCTCGCGGAGGGGCCCGAGGCCTGGCCATCGCAGCGGGAGGCGTTCGGCGACACCGTGGTCGACACGCTCGCCGAGTACTGCCCCGGGCTGAAGGAGGCCGTCCTGCACCGCCAGGTGCTCACCCCGTGGGACCTCGAGCAGGAGTTCGGCCTGACCGAGGGCAACATCTTCCACGGCGAGCTCACGCTCGACCAGATCCTGTTCCAGCGGCCGGTGGCGGGCTTCGCGCGGTATCGCACCCCCATCGGCGGGCTGTGGCTGTGCGGCTCGGGGGCGCACCCGGGCGGGGGCGTGATGGGCGCGCCGGGCGGGCTGGCCGCGCGGGCGATGCTGCAGCAGGCGGCGGTGTGACATGAGCGACGGGGTCGACAGCCACGGGTGGGACGCGATCGTCGTCGGCGGGGGGCACAACGGCCTCGCGGCCGCCTCGATCCTGGCGCGGAGCGGCCGCGCGAACGCTGGTGCTCGAGGCGCGCGACGTGGCCGGCGGGCTGTGCCGCGGCGAGATGTTCCACCCGGGGTACCGGCACGTGGGGCTGCACCACGACGCCGACACGGTGCGCCCGTGGAGTGGTGGAGGCGCTGCAGCTGCAGCAGCACGGCCTCGCGTTCCGCGACCGGCCGCCGCTGTTCCTCCCCGCGGTGCCCGGCGAGACGCCCGGCTCGGGCCTGCTCGTGCACGACGACCCCGTCGAGGCGCGCGGGGAGCTGCAGGTGGTGTCGGACGACGGCGGCTACGCCCGGTGGCGCGGCTTCGTCGACGAGATCCGGCCGACGGTGACGGAGATCCTGGAGGCGCCGCCGCCGCTGCTCGGCCACGACGCGCCGCTGATGCCGCTCCTCGAGCAGGCATGGCGGGTGCGGCGGCGCGGGGCGGCCTCGATGATCGAGGCGCTCAAGGTCGCGACGATGTCGGCCGAGGACTGGCTGCTGGAGTACGTCGCGCACCCCCGGCTGCGCGCCGGGCTCGCGCTGGGCGCGCTCGTCGGCACCTTCATGGGGCCGCGCTCGCCGCAGTCGGCCGGGGTGCTGCTGCTGCGCGAGGCCATCGCCGGGCGCGAGATCGTGGGCGGGCCGGCGCGGCTCGCCGAGGCGCTGCTCGCCGGCGCCCGCCAGCGCGAGGTCACGATCCGCACCAGCGCGCCCGTCGAGGAGATCCGGGTCGAGGGCGGCGCCGTGCGCGGGGTCGTGCTGCGCGGCGGCGAGACCATCGACGCGCCCGTGGTGGTGTCGGGCCTCGATCCGCGGCGCACGCTGCTCGACCTGGTGGCGCCGACGGAGCTGCCGCCGCGGGTCGAGGACGAGGTGCGGGCCCTGCGGACGCGCGCCCCGTCGGCCAAGCTGCACCTCGCGCTGTCGAAGGCGCCGGAGTTCACCTGCCGGGAGCGGCAGTTCGAGCGGATCCGGGTGGCGGGCGACACCGTCCGCATCGAGCGGGCGTTCGACGACGCGAAGCACCGGCGGCTGCCCGAGCACCCGCCGCTCGACGTGCGGGTGCCCTCGGTGGCGGACCCCACGCTCGCGCCCCCCGGGCACCACGTGCTGTCGGCCCACGTCTTCGGCGTGCCCTACGCGCCCGACGGCGGCTGGTCGGCGTCGGCGCGGGAGCAGCTGCTCGACCGGGCGCTGGCGGTGCTGGCCGAGGTGGCGCCGTCGCTGCCGAAGTCGGTGGTGGCGGCGGAGCTGCTGGTGCCGCCCGAGATCGAGGCCCGCTACGGCGTGACCGGCGGCCACCCGATGCACGGCGAGCACGCCCTCGACCAGCTGTGGGTCGGCCGGCCCGGCCCGCTGCTGTCGCGCCACGCCACGCCCATCCGCGGGCTGTACCTGGGCTGCGGCGGGACCCACCCCTACGGCGGGGCCAGCGGCGCGGCCGGCGTGTGGGCGGCGCGTCGGGTGGTCGACGCCGCGGGGGCGCCGTGATGCTCGCGATGTGGCTCGGCGTGGCGCTCGCGGCGGAGCCGTCGGCCGCGGAGCAGCGCGCGCTGCAGCAGGTCCACGAGATCGAGTGGGCGCGCGGGTCGGTGCTCGAGCTGGCGTCGCAGCTGGCGGGGGCCGCGCCGGAAGCGCGGGCGGACGTCGCGCTCGCCCTCGGGCGCCTGCGCGAGGCCGAGGCGCTCGACGTCCTGGTGGAGCTGCGCGACGACCCGGCGCCGGCCGTGCGCCTGGCGGCGGCGCAGGCCCTCGGGTGGACGCCCGGCAGCGCCGAGGCCCTGCGCGCCTGGATCGCGGAGGAGCCCCGCCCGAGCGCGCCCGCCGCGCGCGCGGCCGCCGACGAGGGCGTCCCCGTGGCGCTGATCCGCTCGCTCGGCCAGGCGGCGGTGTCGGAGGCGGACGTGGAGGTGCTGCGAGCCCTGCTCCGCGAGCCCTGGCCCTACGGCGCAGCGGCCGCGCGGGCCATCGGCCGCGTCGCCCAGCGCGAGGTCCCGGGGGCCGACGCCGCGGTGCACGACCTGTTCGCGCGGCTCGACGCGCCGGACCCGCGGCTCGTGGCCGACGTGGCCTGGGCGCTGGCCCGCGCGAAGCCCGCCGAGGCCGCGCCGGCCGAGGTCGC
>JAWKRQ010000102.1:0-21341 GCA_041389545.1 Myxococcota bacterium
GAACGCCTTCGCCGCGCCGCTCTGGTCGACGGCGAGGTCGTCGCCGCCCTCGGGGCTGTAGAACAGCGCGGGCTGGTCGAACGCCATCGTCCACTCCCGCCGGTCGAACACGTGGAACAGCCGCAGATCGGCCCCCCGCTTGGCGAAGGCGCCGAGCGCGGGCAGCCAGCGGCTCGGGTCCTCCATGCCGTCGGTGATGAGCCCCACCCAGGCCCGCCGCCGGATGCGGCCGCCCACGCGGCTCAGCGCGGGCAGCAGGTCGGCCACCCCGCCCGGCCGCACGCTCGCGAGCTGCAGGAACGCGAGCTGCAGGTGGTTGCGGCCCGTGCGCGGCGGCAGCGACCGGAACGACACGCCGTCGCCGGCCACGAGCTCGAGCCCGACGGGCTCGCCGTGGCGGTGGAGGAAGTACAGCAGCGTGGCCGCGAGCGTGATGGCGTAGCCGGCCTTGCTGCCCTCGAGGTCGGGCAGCTGGCGCGCCCGGCCCGCCTCGCCCGTGCCGAGATCGCCCGACAGGTCGAGCACGACCGTGCACGGCAGCTCGGTCTCGGTCTCGAACCGCTTGACCACGAGCCGGTCGGTGCGGCCCCAGACCCGCCAGTCGATGCCGCGCAGGTCCATCCCGGGCTGGTACTCCTGGTAGTCGGCGAACTCGATGGCCGCACCGACGCGCTTGCTGCGGTGCTCGCCCGACAGCAGCGACTCGGTGAGCATCCGGGCCACGAGGTGCAGGTGGCGCACGCGCGCCAGCACCGCCGCGTCCCAGGGCGTGCCCTCGGTGAGATCGACGCTCAGCCGACCTCCTCCAGGATCGCGCCCACGACCCGGTCGACGTCGACGCCAGCGGCCTCGGCCTCGAAGTTCAGCAGGATGCGGTGCCGCAGCACCGCCGGCGCGATCGCGCGCACGTCTTCGCGGGTGGGCACCTCGTTGCCGCGCAGCGCCGCCCAGGTGCGCGCGCCCACGGCGAGGAACTGGCTCGCGCGCGGGCCGGCGCCCCAGCGGATCCACCGGGTGGCGTCGAGCCCCGAGCCCGGCCGCGTCGCCGCCGACAGCTGCACGCAGTAGCGCACCACGTCGGGGTTCGCCGGCAGCCGCCGCAGCAGCCGCTGGTAGGCCACGAGCTCCTCGCCCGAGATGACCCGCTCGGCGTGCCGCATCTCGCCGACGGTGGTGCGCCGGACGATCTCCTCCTCCTCCTCGAACGACGGGTACCCGACCGGCACCGACAGCATGAAGCGGTCCTGCTGCGCCTCGGGCAGCGGGTAGGTGCCCTCCTGCTCGATCGGGTTCTGCGTCGCGAGGACGAGGAACGGGCGCGGCAGATCGTAGGTGCGGTCGCCGATCGTGACCTGGCGCTCCTGCATCGCCTCGAGCAGCGCCGACTGCACCTTGGGCGGGGCGCGGTTGATCTCGTCGGCCAGCACCAGGTTCGCGAACACCGGCCCCACGCGGGTGGTGAACTCGCCGTCCTTCGGCTGGTAGACCTGCGTCCCGACGACGTCGGCCGGCAGCAGGTCGGGCGTGAACTGGATGCGGCTGAACCGCAGCGCGAGGCAGCCGGCGAGGGCCTTGACGGCGGTGGTCTTCGCGAGGCCCGGCACGCCCTCGAGGAGCACGTGCCCGTCGCACAGAAGGCCGATGAGCAGCCGATCGACGAGGTAGCGCTGGCCCACCAGCACCCGGCCCATCTCGGCGCGGGTCCGCTCGATCAGCGGGGCGAGCTCGGCCACCTTCTGCTCGGTCTCCTCCACCGTGAGCTCGGGCGTGGTCATGGATGGATCCTCATCGCGACGTGGTCTCCTCGATTCGCGGACGGCGCCGCGCCTGCCCTCCCCTAACGAAGGGATCCGGCGCCGGGCGGCGCCGTCGACACAACAGGACGAACGGCCGAGGACGCGCCCCCTTACGGGGTCAGCCGGCGAACTTGTCGAACAGGTTCTTCCAGAAGCCCTTGCCGTGGACCCCCTGCCCGCGCAGCTCGGCGAGCTTGCGCACCAGCTCCTCCTGCTCCTCCGACAGCACCTTCGGCACCTCCACCATCAGGCGGACGTGCTGGTCGCCCTTCTGGCCGCGCGCGCGCAGCATCTCGAGCCCGCGCCCGCGCAGGATCTCGACGTGGCCGTTGCCGGTGCCGCGGCCGAGGCTGACCGTCTCCTCGCCGTAGACCGTGGGCACGGCGATCTCGCCCCCGAGGCACATCACCTCGTAGGGCACGTCGACGGTGACGAAGATGTCGGCGCCCTCGCGCTTGAAGACGTCGTGGGCCTCGACCTCGAGCGACACGTAGAGGTCGCCCGGATCGGCGCCCGGGTCGCCCGACTCGCCCGCCCCGGGGTGCCGGATCTGCAGGCCGGTGTACGAGCCCGCCGGGATGCGGATCTCCATCTCGGAGGTCTCGCGGATCCGCCCGGCGCCGCTGCAGTCGGGGCACCGGTCCTCGGTGCGGACGGTCTGGCCCTGGCCGCGGCACGCCGGGCAGGTGGTGCGGATCCGCAGGAAGCCCTGGGCGCTGACCACCTGGCCCGCGCCGTCGCAGGTGGTGCAGGTGACGGGCCGCGCGCCCGCCTTGAGCCCGCGCCCCTCGCAGGTCTCGCAGGTGACCCGCCGCGGCACCGAGATCGTCTTGGTGGTGCCGAGCGCGGCCTCCATGAACGGCAGCCGCAGCAGGTACTCGAGGTCGGCGCCGCGCCGGGGGCCGGCCCGCCGCTGCCGGCCGCCGCCGAACAGGTCGCCGAAGCCGCCGCCGAAGATGGACTCGAAGATGTCCTGCACGTTGGCGTAGGTGAAGTCGGGCGCCACGCCCTGCCCGCGCAGCCCCTCGTGGCCGAACTGGTCGTAGATGCGGCGCTTCTGGTCGTCCGACAGGACGTCGTAGGCCTCGGTGGCCTCCTTGAAGCGCGCCTCGGCCGCCGGATCGTCCCGGTTCAGGTCGGGGTGGTACTTCTTGGCCGCCTTCTTGTAGGCCTTCTTGATCTCCTCGGGGGTGGCCTGCCGGCTCACCTCGAGGACGTCGTAGTAGTCACGGGGCATCGCGGGTCACCTGTGGGGAGGGTGCGAGCAGGTAGCACAGCGCCCGCTCGCCCCGCCCGGCCCGATCCCGCGGGGGATCGGACCGGGCGCGGCGGCGGGCGCTCGCGAGGGCCTGTGCCCGCGCGATCACGCGTCCTCGTACTCCGCGTCGATCACGTCGTCGCCGCCGCCCTTGCCGCCGCCGTCGCCGCCGCCGTCACCGCCGGCGGGGCCGGCGCCGCCCTGGCCGCCGCCCGAGCCCGACTCGTACATCACCTGCGCGAGCTTGTGGGCCGCGGCGGTGAGGGCCTCGAGCGAGCCCTTGACGGTGGCGAGGTCGTCGCTGTCCTTGGCCTCGCGGGCCTTGGCCAGCTCGGCGTCGAGCGCCGACTTCTCGGAGGCGGGCAGCTTGTCGCCGTGCTCCCCGAGGGTCTTCTCGACGTGGTAGATCTGCTGGTCGAGGTTGTTGCGGGCCTCGATCAGCTCGCGGCGGCCCTTGTCCTCGCTCTCGTGCTGCTTCGCGTCGTCGACCATCTTGTTGATCTCGGACTCGGACAGCCCCGAGCTCGCCTCGATCTTGATGGACTGCGAGCGGCCCGTCGCCTTGTCCTTCGCCGAGACCGACAGGATGCCGTTCGCGTCGATGTCGAACGTCACCTCGATCTGCGGGACGCCGCGGGGCGCCGGCGGCAGGTCGGTCAGGCGGAAGTTGCCGATGAGCTTGTTGTCGCGCGCCATCTGGCGCTCGCCCTGGAACACGTACACGTCCACCGCCGTCTGGCTGTCGGCCGCGGTGGAGAAGACCTCGGTCTTGCTGTGCGGGATGGTGGTGTTCCGGGTGATCATGGGCGTCATCACGCCGCCGAGCGTCTCGATGCCGAGCGTGAGCGGGGTCACGTCGAGCAGCAGCATGCTCGTCACGTCGCCGCCGAGCACGCCGGCCTGGACGGCGGCGCCGACCGCCACGACCTCGTCCGGGTTCACGGAGCGGTTGGGCTCCTTGCTGAAGAGCTCCTTCACGCGCTTCTGGACCAGCGGGATCCGGGTCGAGCCGCCGACCAACAGGACCTCGTCGATCTGCGCCGGGGTGACGCCGGCGTCGCGCAGGCACTTGCGGCAGGGCTCGAGGGTGCGCTCGACGATGGGGTCGATCATCCGCTCGAACTCGGCGCGGGTGATCGTGGTCTCGAGGTGCTTCGGGCCCGACGCGTCGACCGCGAGGAAGGCCAGGTTGATCTGCGAGGACTGCGCGCTCGACAGCTCGATCTTCGCCTTCTCGACGGCCTCCTTCAGGCGCTGGACCACCAGCGTCTGGCCGGTCACGTCGATGCCGGTCTGCTTCTTGAAGACCTCCATCAGGTGCCTGATCATGAGGTCGTCGATGTCGTCGCCGCCGAGGTGCGTGTCGCCGTTGGTGGCCTTGACCTCCACCACGTCGTCGCCCACCTCGAGGATCGAGATGTCGAAGGTACCACCGCCGAAGTCGTAGACGGCGATGATCTCGTCCTTCTTCTTGTTCAGGCCGTAGGCCAGGGCCGCGGCGGTCGGCTCGTTGATGATCCGGCGCACGTCGAGGCCGGCGATCCGGCCGGCGTCCTTCGTGGCCTGGCGCTGGCTGTCGTTGAAGTACGCCGGGACGGTGATGACCGCCTCGGTGATCGGCTGCCCGAGGTAGCGCTCGGCCGAGGTCTTGAGCTTCTGCAGGACCATCGCCGAGATCTCCTGCGGCGAGTAGTCCTTGCCCTGGATGCGGATGCGGCAGTCGCCGTTCGGCGCGCGGACGACCTTGTAGGGGAGGCGCTTGACCTCCTCCTCGGACTCGTCGAACTTGCGGCCGATCAGGCGCTTGACCGAGTAGACGGTGTTCTCGGGGTTGGTGACGGCCTGGTGGCGGGCGACGTTGCCGACGAGGCGCTCGCCCTCCTTGCTGAAGCCGACCACCGACGGGGTGGTGCGGGATCCCTCCTCGTTGACGATGACGACCGGCTGGTCGCCCTCCATCACCGCCACGACCGAGTTGGTCGTTCCGAGGTCGATTCCGATGATCTTGCCCATGAAGTGTGCCTCCGGGACGCCCGCTCGCGCGGCGCTGGGGTTGAGGATCCGAGTGAAGATTCCGAGGGGTGGCGCGGCGCGCGCCGCGGGGCAGCGTGGCGCCTACGCCTCGAATGGTAGGCACCCCTCGGGCTGCGTCAAGCGCACCGGTGACCCCCTTGACGCCCCGCGACCCGTGTCTACCCAAACGGCCGCCGGCCTCCTCGCGCAGCGGGTGGGGCCATCGTGTTTCCTACCTACAACCTCTGGAGTGGAGCATGGGCAAGTTCCGTCCCCTGCACGACCGCGTGCTGGTGCGTCGGCTCGAGGCCGATCAGATGACGACCGGCGGCCTCTACATCCCCGAGACCGCGAAGGACAAGCCGCAGCAGGCCGAGGTCATCGCCATCGGCACCGGCCGGATCACCGACAAGCACGATCTGGTGCCCCTCGTGGTGAAGCCCGGCGACCGCGTGCTGTTCGGGAAGTACGCCGGCGACGAGGTCAAGCTCGACGGCGTCGACCACATCATCCTGCGCGAGTCCGACATCCTCGCCATCCTGTCGAACTGACCCGGACCCCCACGGAGATCGGAGAACACGATGACCGCGAAGACGATTCAGTTCCGGGAGACCGCCCGCGCCGACGTGCTGCAGGGCGTCAACACCCTCGCCAACGCCGTGAAGGTCACGCTCGGGCCCAAGGGCCGCAACGTGGTCCTGCAGAAGAGCTTCGGCTCGCCCGTCGTCACGAAGGACGGCGTGACGGTCGCGAAGGAGATCGAGCTCAAGGACCGCTTCCAGAACATGGGCGCGCAGATGGTCAAGGAGGTCGCCTCCAAGACCAGCGACATCGCCGGTGACGGCACCACCACCGCCACGGTGCTGGCGCAGGCCATCTTCGAGTCGGGCAGCAAGCTCGTGGCCGCCGGCGCGAACCCGATGGAGATCAAGCTCGGGATCGACAAGGCCGTCAAGGCCATCACCGACCACGTGAAGGGCCAGGCCAAGCCTGCCGACAGCCACAACCAGATCGCGCAGGTCGCGAAGATCTCCGCCAACGGCGACGGCGAGATCGGCGACATCATCGCCAAGTGCATGGACAAGGTCGGCAAGGACGGTGTCATCACCGTCGAAGAGGCCAAGACCATGCAGACGACCTACGACGTGACCGAGGGGATGCAGTTCGATCGCGGCTACCTCTCGCCGTACTTCGTCACCGACCAGGACCGGATGGAGGCCATCCTCGACAACCCGTACATCCTGGTCCACGAGAAGAAGATCGCCAACATGAAGGACCTGCTGCCGCTCCTCGAGAAGGTGGCGGAGAGCGGGCGCCCGCTGCTGGTGGTCGCCGAGGACATCGAGGGTGACGCGCTCGCCACCCTGGTCGTCAACAACCTGCGCAAGACCCTCGTGGCCTGCGGCGTGAAGGCGCCCGGCTTCGGCGACCGCCGCAAGGCGATGCTCGGCGACATCGCCGTGCTCACCGGCGCGCGGCCCGTGTTCGAGGACCTCGGGATCAAGCTCGAGAACGTGACCATCGAGGACCTCGGCTCGGCCGAGCGGATCATCGTCGACAAGGACAACACCACCATCGTGGGCGGCACGGGCTCGCGCGCCGAGCTCAACGGCCGGGTCAAGCAGATCCGCACCCAGATGGAGGAGACGACCTCCGACTACGACCGCGAGAAGCTGCAGGAGCGCCTCGCGAAGCTGGTCGGCGGCGTGGCCGTCATCCACGTGGGCGCGGCGACCGAGACCGAGATGAAGGAGAAGAAGGCGCGGGTCGAGGACGCGATGAACGCGACCCGGGCCGCGGCCGAGATGGGCATCGTGCCCGGCGGCGGCGTGGCGCTGATCCGCGCCCAGGCGGCGCTCGAGAGCCTGAACCTCCACGGTGACCAGCAGTTCGGCGTCGACATCATCCGCGAGGCCTGCGCGGCGCCGCTGCGCGGCATCGCCGAGAACGCCGGCGTCGACGCGTCGATCGTCATCTACAAGGCGCGCGAGCAGGACAAGCCGGCCTTCGGGTGGGACGCCGCGAACGACGCCTGGGGCGACATGTTCGAGATGGGCATCATCGACCCCGCGAAGGTGACGGTGACGGCCCTGCAGAACGCCGCGTCGGTGGCGGGCCTGCTGCTCACGACCGAGGCGATGATCGCCGAGAAGAAGGACGACGAGTACCTCGACGAGGACTAGCCGGCCTGGCTGCTGCCGAGCAGCAGGTAGACAGCGCCGGCGCCTCCCCCGTGGCGCACACCGTGGCGCCGAGCCGCTGGCCGGGCGCGCCGGGGTGGGCGGCGTCGGCGGCCAGGGACGCGAGCGGCGCGCCCGTGTCGCCCGTGTCGACGGTCCCGCCGGCCACGCCGGTCTCGCCGGTGCCCGACGGGACGGACGCGTCTGGCCCACCGGCGGAGGGCGGAGCGGGCTCGGGGCGGCAGGCCAGCAGCGCGACGAGCAGCCCGGGCATCGGCGCCTCCGTGGGTGGAGGATACACGGTCGGCGCGACCGGAGTGTGCCGCCGCGCGCCGCCGGGGTAAGGTGCCCCCCGCCCGGCCACGCCGGGGAGCGAGGGGGGAATGGCGGACGAGGTCGAGCTTTCCGTCCAGGGCGAGGTCGCGCTCCTGCAGCTGCGGCGCCCCGACCGCGGCAACGCACTGCGCGCCGCCATGTTCGACGCGCTGCGCCGCGCCGTGCTGCGGCTGTCGGACTCGCCGCCCGCCTTCGTCGTGCTCACGGGCGAGGGCGCCGACTTCTGCACGGGCCTCGATCCGGCGCCGGATCTGCTGTGGGAGCAGTTCGAGTCCGTGGCCGCCGCCCGCGACGCCCACCGCGCGCAGGAGGCCGTGGCGCGCATCCGCGGCGTGCTCGACGGGCTCGGCCGCCTCCCCGCCCCGTCGTCGCGGCGATCGAGGGCCGCTGCCACGGCGCCGGCCTCGAGGCTCGCGCTGCTCGCCGACCTGCGCGTCGCGGCGTCCGGCGCCACGTTCGTGCTCGGCGAGGGCCGCGACGGCATCCTCACCGGCTTCGGCGGCCTGTCGCGCGCGGCCGTGCTGCTGGGGCTGCCGCGCGCCGGCGAGCTCGCGCTGCTCGGCCGCGCCGTCCCGGCCGACGAGGCCGCCACCATGGGGCTGGTGAGCCGGGTCGTCCCCGACGGCACCGCCCTGTCGTCGGCCCTCGAGGCGGTGCAGACGATGCGGCGCACGTCGCCCGCGGCCCGCATGCAGACGGTGCTGGCGCTGCGCCAGCTCGCGTCGCGGCCCGACCTGTTCGACGCCGAGAGCCAGGCCTCCGCGCGCACCTGGACCGCCCAGGACTGGCAGCAGGCGCGGGTCGCCCGCAACCGCGGCCAGGAGCCGTCCTGGTGAACGCGGCCGTCGCCGCCCGGATCGCCGCGGCCGCCGTCGCCGCGGCCTGCCTGTCGCTGCTCGCGCCGCCCGCGAACTGGGCGTGGCTGCACTGGGTCGTGTACCTGCCGATGTTCTGGGCGCTGCGCGCCGAGACGCCGCGCGCGAACCGCTGGCTGTCGTTCCTGTACGGCACGCTCGGCGTCGGCCTGCTCTTCCGGTGGATCGTCTACACGATCACGCTGTTCTCGCCGATCCCCACCATCGGCGCCATCGCCATCCTCGGGCTGTTCTCGTCGGTGTTCGGCCTGCAGTACCTGCTGCTGTGGCCCGCCGTGCACCCGATGCGCCGCTGGCTCGGCCCCGCCTGGGTCGCCGTGTTCCCGGCGTGGGAGGTGCTGCTCGAGTGGGGCGCGATGCGCATCCTGCTGTTCCCGTACAACCACGGGGTGAGCCAGTACCACGTGGCGTGGACGTGGCAGCTCGCGTCGGTGACGGGCGTGTGGGGCCTGTCGTACCTCACGTTCCTCGTGAACACCGCGCTGGCCGAGGCGATGTACCGCCACCGCGAGGGCCGCGCGATGCCATGGCGGACGCTGGGGGCCACCGCTGCGGCCGTCGCCGTCGTCCTGGCGTACGGCGCCTGGCGCTACCAGCGGATCACGGCGCTGATCGACGCCGCGCCCAAGCTGCGCGTGGCGCAGATCCAGTCGTCGATGGGCATGCTCGATCGCCTGCGGCAGGGCCCGCGCGAGGCGTTCGACGACTGGCTGCAGGCGACCCGCCGCGTCCCGAAGGGGGCGGCCGACCTCGTGGTGTGGCCGGAGGGCGGCTCGCCGTTCGACCTGAACTACGAGACGGGGCGGCAGGCGATCCCGCGTGAGCTGCTCGCGGCGGAGGCGAAGCGCGGCGGCTTCGAGCTCGCCGTGGGCGGCGGCACCCGCATCCGCGTGCCCGACCCCGAGATGGGCGAAGACCAGGTCCAGGTCTTCAACTCCGTCTACTTCTTCGACGCCGAGGGCCGGGTCGAGGCGCACTACGACAAGATGGTGCCCCTGCCGTTCGGCGAGTACCTGCCCTTCGGCCGCTACTTCCCCGACGTGGCGCGGGCGCTCAACATCGGCGACTTCCGCGCCGGCGACCACCCGGTGATGTTCCACAGCGCCAAGGCCGGCCTCGTCGCCACGCCCATCTGCTACGAGGCCATCCTGCCGACCACCTGTCGGCTGTTCCGCGACGCCGACCTGCTGGTGGTCGTCACCAACGACGCCTGGTTCGGCGACACGGCGAACCCGCACCAGCACGCCATGCTGGCGGCCACCCGCGCGATGGAGCTCGGGATCCCGATGGTGCGCTCGGCGTACACGGGCGTGTCGTTCGTGGTCGACCCGGCGGGCCGGTGGACGGCGGAGACGAAGCCGTTCGAGGACGTGGAGCGCATCGTGGAGGTCCCGCTGCTGCGGTTCCACACGCTGTACTCGCGGCTCGGCGACTGGTTCGTCGGCGTGTGCGGCGCCATCGTGCTGGCGGCGGCCTACGTGGCGCGGGGCCGGGGCGCGACGCTGCGGTGAGCGTGTCGCTGCAGGTGCTGACGGCGGACGACTGGCGGATCTGGCGGGATCTGCGGCTGGCGGCGCTGCGCACCGACCCGCAGGCGTTCTCGTCGACGGTGGCCGACTGGGCGGACGCCGACGAGGCCCGGTGGCGAGGGCGCCTGTCGCTGCCCGGTGGCCGGGACCTCGTCGCCCGACTCGACGGGGTGCCGGTGGGCATGGCCACGGGGCTCCTCGCCGCGAGCGAGGTCTCGCTGCTGTCGATGTGGGTGGCGCCTTCGGCCCGCGGACACGGTGTGGGCGACGCGCTGATGCGGGCCGTGGCGGACTGGGCGCGGACCCGAGGCGCCGACACCCTGACGCTCGACGTGGTGGAGGGCAACGCTGCTGCCGTCGCGCTCTACAAGCGGCACGGGCTCGTGGACGTCGGCCCGGCGGGCGCTGGAGAGCGGAGGATGCGGCTCGACCTCTGAGGGAGCCAGCGCAGGCCGTTCGAAAGCCTCCTTCGCCCGAACCCACCGCTAGAGATGGAGGAGACGCAAGAGCTTTGCCTGGTGCGATACCGGCGAAGGAGGCTGTTCGAACTCTACGGCCTGAGAGGAGTCTACCGATGTCCCACGGCGCAGTCAAGGGAATCCGACCGGCAGGTCGAGATGGAGGCTCCGCCGCCGGGCGCGTCGGCGCACGAGATCCGCACCGCGGCGACGTCCTGCGGGGAAGTTCCACCGACCTCGAATGGTAGCCGCGGGGGGTGCGTCCATCGGCGCAGAAGGCAGATGGAGGAACCATGCGGAAGAGCATCTCCCGGATCGCGATGGCCCTGGCCGCTGCGCTGATCATCCCTACCGCGGCGCAGGCCGCGCCGCTGGTCAAGGTCCGGGTCGGCCCCGCGATCGTCGCCCCGGCCCCGGTGGTCGTCGCCCCCGCGCCCGTCGTCCTCGTGCGGCCCGCGCGCCCGGGACCGAACTACGTGTGGGTCGACCCGCACTGGCGCGCGGATCGCTTCGGCCGCCGCACGTTCGTGGCGGGCCACTGGGCGCCGCGCCCCGCGGTGGTCGTGGCCCCGGCGCCGCGGCGGGTCGTCGTGGTGCACCACTACTGACCGGCTCCGGCTCCCCGGCCCCCTGGACACCTGCCGACCCTGTGGTTAGAATCGGGGCATCGCCGGGGAGCCCTCCGGTCCGTGCTTTTGGAGCTTCGTCTCCACACCCGCCCCCGGGTGAGGCCTTTTGGCCTCATGAGGAGCCCGTTGGGGCGGGTGCATGGCACGCGACCGCCACCGTGGCCGTCAAAAGCACGCCACCGCGCGGCCCTCGAGCCCGAGCTCCCACTCGCGCACGCCGTCGCGGTTGGCCGTCGCCGTGGTCACGACCAGCCCCAGCGCGAGGTCGCCGCGGTCGTAGTACGCCTGCGACGTGAGCAGGAGCCGGTTGCGCTCGGGGATGGCGTCGCGCACGCCCAGGTCCCGATCGAGCCGGTCGCGCAGCCCGAACTGCAGCCCCATGCGCGGCAGCGGCCGCACGTCCACCGACGCCCCCGCCCCGAGCTGCGACGACGGGCCCGCCACGTCGAGCACCGCGCTCGTCACCGAGGTGCGCCCCATCCGGGCCGACACCGAGCCCTGCAGCCCGACGGCCGGGCCCAGCGCCACCGCGCCCGCCACCCCGACCTCGGCCTGCGTGGCGCGCTCCACGGTCAGCAGCGAGCTCAGCCAGCGCCCCTCCAGGATCTCCGGCAGCGCACCCTGCGGGTCGTCGAGCACCGCCACCGCCACGTCGGCGGGGATGATCCCCAGCCCCTGTGCCTGGCGCAGGCCGAGCCGCCCCGTCAGCTGCACGCGCTCGCCGCGGTACAGGCGCACCCGGCCGCCGGCGCGCAGCTCGTACGTCCCGCGGACCCCCACGAACACGGCGCTGCTCGGGTTCAGCCCCGACAGGACCGCGCCCGAGCCCTGCGCGTAGGCGGCGAACCGGCCGATCCGCAGCTGCCCCTGCAGGGCCTCGGTGATCCCGCCGAGGTTCAGGAACTGGCCGGTGGGGATGCCCGGGTAGCGGAAGTCGGGCACGGCGATCCACCCGACGCCCTGGCGGAACGCGACGTGCGACGTGAGGAACGCCGGGTCGATCGCCACGGGGACGCCGAACGCGTGGCCGCCGAGCTCCCGCGCCTCCCCCTGGCCGGCGCGCGGCGGCCAGCGCCAGCCCCGCGGCGAGCACTAGAAGCCCAGCGCCAGCGGCTCGAGCCAGGCCGTCCCGGCGATGTAGCTGGAGGCGGGCTCGTTGACCGGGCCGTGGAAGGCGGCGTCGCGATCGAGCTGCTGGAGGAAGAAGACGCCCAGGGCCGAGACCGTGGCGGGATCGAGCGCCTCGGCCGGGATGGTGAGCGCGTCGGGCTGCGGAGGATCGCCGAGGAGCTCGAGCCAGCCGCGCAAGGTGGTGGGCTGCGCGCTCCACACGACGCCGGAAGGCCCGACGAGCTCGGCCAGCACGTAGTCGTAGTCGTCGGCCCAGCCGTCGGGCAGCGGGACGACGAGGTCCTCGTCGGGCGGGTACGGGCCCGGGTCGAGCGCGAGCGGCAGGACCGGCGGCAGCGCGGCGCCGAGGCCGTAGGCAGCGCCGTCGACGGCGACGTCGACGGTGGAGACGGTGCCCGGAGCGGCGTACAGCGCAGGGGCGTCGAGCGGCGACGAGGCGTACAGCCCGTCTGCCACCTCGGCGAGCGGCAGGGCCCCGGAGGGGAGCCGGACCTCGACCGCCGCGCCGGCGATCGGCGCGTCGGCGGCGCTGCGATCGGATCGCACCTCGGTGACGAGCGCCGCGACCGCGCCCCCGCGCAGCGGCACCAGCGCCGCCACGTCGGTGTCGGTGCTCAGGTGGACGCCGATCACGGCCGGACCGAGGTCGAGCGGGCCGCCGGAGACGCAGCCCGCGGCCAACAGGAGCCAGCAGGGAGGGCGCACGGCCGTCACCCTACCTCAGGCGTCGCCCGTTGCCGGAGCGGGAGGATACGGGCGCCGAGCCCGAGGAGAGCATGGAACACCACATCCGCTTCCAGCAGGACCCGCCGGCGCTGCTGCTCCTGGACCAGCGCGTGCTCCCGCACGAGGTCCGCACCGTCACCTGTACCACCGCCGCCCACGCCGCCGACGCCATCCGCGACATGGTCGTGCGCGGGCCCGCCATCGGCATCACCGCCGCCTGGGGCATGGCCCTCGCCGCGCTCGCCGGCGCCGACCTCGACGAGGCGGCCGACCTGCTCTGCGCCGCCCGCCCCACCGCCGTGAACCTGAAGTGGGCGGTCGAGGCGATGCGCGCGCTGCCGCCCGAGGAGATCCCCGGCGCGGCCGCCGCGCTGCACGCAGAGGACATCCGCATCAACCGCCGCATCGGCGAGCACGGCGCGAAGCTCTCCCCGACGGCGCGCGCCTCTACACGCACTGCAACGCCGGCGCCCTCGCCACCGGCGGCTGCGGCACCGCCCTCGGCGTCGCGCGCGCCGCGTGGAGCGGCGGGAGCCTGCGCCGGGTCTACGCCGGGGAGACCCGCCCCTACCTGCAGGGCGCCCGCCTCACCGCCTGGGAGTGCGCCGAGGCCGGCATCCCCTGCACCCTCGTCACCGACAGCACCGCCGCCACGCTGCTGTCGCGCGGCGAGGTCGATGCCGTCGTGGTCGGCGCCGATCGGGTGGCCGCCAACGGCGACGTCGCCAACAAGATCGGCACCCTCGGCCTGGCGGTGCTCGCCCGCCACTATGACGTACCGTTCTACGTCGCCGTCCCCCGCTCCACGCTCGACCTCGCCACGCCCGACGGCGCCGCCATCCCCATCGAGGAGCGCGCCGCTGACGAGGTCCGCGGCTTCGGCGCCGTCCGGTGGGCCGCCGACGTCGACGTGTACAACCCCGCTTTCGACGTGACGCGCCGGCCGCCCTCGTGAGCGCCTGGATCACCGAGGACGGGTTGTGGACGCCCGCGTGAGCGCGGCGGGGGCTTACGGTGCCCGTGCGCGTGATTACGGTGCTGCGGAAGGAGTGGCCATGCAGGTAGGACCGATGCAGCTGGTCCTCGTCCTGGTGCTCGTGCTGATCCTGTTCGGCGCCGGGAGGCTGCCCCAGGTGTTCGAGCAGCTCGGCAAGGGGATCAAGGCGTTCCGGGACGGGCAGAAGGACGAGCCGCCTGACGTGCAGCCCGTCGCAGCGGCGGCTCGCCGAGCCCGAAGACGTGGCAGACGCCCACGAGGTCGACGTGAAGGAGCGGTCGAAGCCGCTAGAGACTCGACCAACCCTCCGTGGACGTGGGTCACCTCGCAGCAGCTTCGCCGAATGCACCGCCTCGATCGCGGGTCCGGCTTCGCCGCACCCCCGGTCGGGCAGGCATTCGGCTTGCTTGCTCGCTCCATACGTCGGAGGACGCGCTGGCGCGCGTCCTCCGACTCCTGCGAGACGCGCCCGGGCATCCGCTGGCGCGGATGCCTGGTCGCGTCCTCTAGCGGCGCGCCCCGCCGACCCACACACCGCGCACAGCGGTGAGCCCGACGGTCTGCACCAGCGCCGCGGCCGACGCCGGCTCGCCGGGCGGCGGGGCGACCAGCGCCAGATCCGCCGGCCCGCCGACCTGCACCACGCCGAGGTCGTCCCGGCCGATCGCGGCCGCCCCGTGGCGCGTGAGGCCCAGCAGCACGTCCTCGACCGGCAGCCGCATCGACACGGCCGCCAGCGTCGCGCAGACCCACGGGTCCGCCACGGGCGAGGTCCCCGGGTTCAGGTCCGTCGCCACCGCGAGGCGCACCCCGGCCTCCCGCAGCGCCCCCACGGGCGGCGCCGGGTCGCGCAGGTAGGTCATCGCGCCCGGCAGCAGCACGCCGACCGTGCCCGCCGCCGCCAGCGCGTCGATGCCCGCCGGGTCGATCCGCTCGAGGTGGTCGGCCGAGCGCGCCCCCAGCCCCGCCGCCATGCGCGCCGCGCCCGTCGCGGCGACCTGCTCGGCGTGGATGCGCGCCGCCAGGCCGTGGCGCTGGCCGGCCCGCAGGATGGCCTCGCCCTCGGCGACGGTGAACGCGCCGTCGTCGACGTAGACGTCGATGGCGTCGGCCTCGGGCGCACACAGCGGCAGCTGCTCCTCGATCACCTGCGCCACGTACGCCGCCCGATCGTGCCGCCACTCGGCCGGCACGGTGTGCGCGCCCAGGAACGTCCGCGACAGCCGCAGCCCGGCGGCCTCCGCCGCCCGCCGCGCCGCCACGAGCAGCTTCCGCTCGCCCTGCGGGGTGAGCCCGTAGCCGCTCTTGACCTCCACCGCGGTCACGCCGCGAGCCGCGAGCCGCGACAGGCGCGCCGCGCCGAGCGCCACCAGCTCGTCCTCGCTCGCGGCGCGGGTGGCGCGCACCGTCGACAGGATGCCGCCGCCCGCCTTCAGGATGGCCGTGTAGTCCTCGCCGGCGAGGCGGCGCTCGAACTCGTCGGCCCGGGAGCCCGCCCACACGGCGTGGGTGTGGCAGTCGACCAGCCCCGGGAGCGCCACGCAGCCCCGCCCCGAGACGACCTCGTCGGCGCCTCGCTCCGCCGCGGCCGTGGGCCCGATCCACGCGACCCGGTCGCCTTCGAAGCGGATCGCCGCGTCGCGCAGCGCGCCGAGCCGCCCCTCCCCCGCCTCGGGGTCCATGGTGAGCAGCAGATCGATGTCGTGGACCAGGGTGCACCGCATCGACGCGGGGTATCCTGCCCCCACCGCCCGGAGCCACCCGTGCTGCTCGGCTTCCTGCACCTGTACGCCGACCCCGCCGCCCTGCCGCCGCCCTTCGACGGCGCCGACACCGAGATCGCCCTGCACAACCCGCACACCGCGCGGTCGGTGCTGGCGGTCGACGGCGCGCCGATCGGCGAGGTGCCGCCGCGCGGGACCGTGTGCCTGCGCGGGCTCGCGCCTGGCGGCCACGTCGCGACCTGGACCACGCCCGCCGGCTTCACCCGCCCGGCCGGCCTGTCGGTGCCTACAGCACCGCCCCCGACGGGATCGTCGCGCCCTTGTGCACGATGATGATGCCGTCGCGCACGCACCACTGATCGTGGTCCTCGTCCGGGCGGTCGGGGCTGCCGTGGATGACCGCGCCCGCGCCGATCCGCGCGTTCTTGTCGATGATGGCGCGCTTGATCGACGCGCCCTCGCCGATGCCCACCGGGATGCGCCCCGCCTCGATCACCTTGTCGCGCCGGCCCTCGACCTCGTAGTAGTCGGCGCCCATGACGATGGAGTCCTCGACGCGGCAGTCGGGCAGCAGCCAGGAGCGCTGGCCCACGACGGAGTGCACCACGCGCGCGCCGTGGAGCAGGCAGCCCTCGGCCACGAGGCTCCGCTCGATCCGCGCGTCGCGGAAGATGGTGGGCGGCAGGAACCGCGCCCGGGTGTAGATCGGCGCCTCGGGCACGTAGAAGCGGAACGGCGCGCGGTCTTCGCACATCATGAGGTTCGCGTCGAAGAACGCCTTGATCGTGCCGATGTCCTCCCAGTAGTCCTGGAAGAGGTACCCGGCGACGCGGCTCCGGCCGATCTCGGCGGGCAGGATGTCCTTGCCGAAGTCGATGTTCTCGGCGCGATCGAGCGCCGCGAGCGCGCGCGTCGATCTTGAAGACGTAGACCCCCATCAGCGAGGTGGTCGCGGTCGGTGCCCCAGGCCTCCTTGAGCCTCCGGGGGCGTGCGGAGCTCGGTGAGGTCCTCGTTGTCACCCGGCTTCTCGCGGAACGTCTTGAGGTACCCCTCGGCGTCGACCGACACGACCCCGAACGCGCTGCACTCCGAGCGGTGCACCGGGATGCAGGACACCGTGATGTCGGCCCCCTGCTCCTCGTGATACGCCACCAGCTCGGAGTAGTCCTGGCGGTAGAGGTGATCGCCGCTCAGGATGAGGACGTGCTCCACCCCCTCGCGAGAGAACCGGTGCCGGTGCTTGCGCACTGCGTCGGCCGTGCCCTCGAACCAGTCGCCACCGGGATCGTCGCGTTGCTCGGCCGCCAGGACCTCCACGAACCCGTTCGTGAACATGTCGAACCGGTAGGTCCGCGCCAGGTGGGCGTTGAGCGAGGCCGACTGGAACTGCGTGAGCACGAAGATCCCCGCGCAGCCCGCTGTTGATGGCGTTCGACAGGGGGATGTCGATGAGCCGGTACTTCCCGCCGAGCGGGACGGCCGGCTTCGCGCGCAGCTTCGTCAGCGGGTACAGCCGCGAGCCGCGCCCGCCCCCCAGCACCACCGTCAGGATCCGCCCGCCAACCGTCGCCACGCTGCCCTCCCCGGCCTGCTCCGACCGGCCCTGCGCGTAGCCCGTCGCGGGCGTTCGCGCTCGGTTCGTCGTCGCCCTGGCGAGCGGCTGCGGCACCGTCTGCAGCGGCCCCGGCTGCGAGGCGTTCTACGCCGCCGGGCGCCTGTCGGCGCTGTCGTTCGCCGGCGGCCCCGCCGTCCTCGACGTCCGGGCCGACGCCGACCCCCGCTTCTCCGGCGTCCCGCGCAGGGCACCGACTGGCCGTCGCGATCGCGCCGCCGGCCCCGACACCGCGCCCGCCGTGCTCGTCGGCCAGCCCGACGCCGATCGCGTCCTCCGGCTGTCGCTCGACGCGCCCGAGGACCTCACGGCGTGCTCCCCACCTGGTCCGACGCCCGGGTGGGCCGCTACGGCGCCGACCTGCTCGTCGTCCCCACCGACGCCGCGACCGGCGCCTACGACCTGTGGGTCGCCGCGCCCGAGCTGCAGGGCAACGTCGGCCGCGTCTTCCTCCACCGCGACGCCCAGGCCGACGCCGCCGAGGTGTCGACCGCCGACCTGCAGATCGCGGGGCTGTCGTCCTTCGACGAGCTCGGCACCCGCCTCGTGCCCTGCGCCGACGTGAGCGGCGACGGCCTGCCCGACCTCGTCCTGACCATGCCCCACTTCTCCGCGCCGTCGCGGTGGGCGAGCGACCCGCCGCCCGACGTGCCCGACCTCGCCGGCGGCATCGTCGTCGTGCGCAGCGAGCTCGTGGCGGGGCTGTCGGGGGTGGTCGACCCGTGGGACGTGGGGCCCGTCTGGTGGGGCGTGGACCCCGGCGAGGGCGTCGGCACCGCCGTCAGCTGCGACCACGACGTGACGGGCGACGGCGTGGTCGACATCGCCATCGGCGCCCCCTGGGCCGACAGCGCGCGGGGGCGCGTCTACCTCGTGTCCACGGAGGCGCTGCCCGACAGCGGGCCGCTGCGGCAGCCGCGCGGGGCCACGGGCACCGACGTCGCCGCCCGCGTCTTCGGCGGGCCCAACGACGTGCCGAGCTGGTTCGGCTCGGCCGTCACCGCCATCGAGGCGCCGGGCAGCCCCGCGGAGCTCGCGGTGGGCGCGCCCAACGCCGATGCCAGCGGCGGGCGCGTCTGGATCTACGCCGCGAGCACGCTCGCGCCCGGCGCGACCCCCAGCCCGTGGGCGTCGTTCGTGGCGCAGCTCGGGCGCACCGGCGACCACGTGGGCCGCACCCTCGGCGTCGCCGACCTCGACGCCGACGACGCGCCCGACCTCGTCATCGGCGCCTGGGACTACGCCGGCGACGCCCCGAACGCCTTCGACGCCGGCGCCATCTTCGCCTGGTCCGCGCGCACCCGCGCCGTGTGGGGCCCGGACGTGCCGGTGACGCAGGCCGCGCACCAGGTCGTCGGCAACGCGCCGTTCCTGCGGATCGGGCGCCGGTTCGTCGCCGCCGACACCGACGGCGACGGCGCCGAAGAGCTGTGGGTGCCCACCCGGGCCGAGGGCATCCAGCCGCCTTAGCGGCACCGAGACCGAAACCCCGCCGACACCGTGCTGGCCGAGCTCGCCGTTACGCTGGAGACAGGACGCGGGGAGAGAACATGCTGTGGATGGTGGTGCTCGCTGGGTGCAGCGCGGAGCTGCTGACGTTGTCGGTCCAGCAGTCGTCGGACGTGGTCGTGCCGGGCGTGACGGCGGAGGAGCTCGAGGCGGCCAAGCAGGCCGCGGAGGAGGCGGCGGCGGCCGGGCTGGAGGTGCCCGACCCCGAGACCGTCGACCTCGGGCTCGGCGACTGGCTCGACGGCTTCGACGACCAGATGCTCGCCGACCAGGGCATCGAACGCGGCGACATCTCCGAGCTGCAGATCGTGAGCCTCGTCGTCGAGGCCGTCGAGCCCGCCGACGCCGACCTGTCGTTCCTCGACCACCTCGCGCTCTACGTCTCGGCCGACGGCGTGGCGGAGCGCAAGATCGGCGGGCGCGCCTCGTTCTCCGAGGGCACGTCGCGGGCCGAGCTCGTGGGCGACGAGCCCGTCGACCTCGCCGACTACGCGCTCGCCACCGGCATGACCGTCCGCCCCGAGGCCGACGGCGTGCCGCCCGAGCTCGACACGACGCTGCGCGCCACGGTGCGCGTCTCCGTCGGGGTCACCCCGCCGACGGCCTGCTCGGGCAGCTGCAGCAGCGCTAGAGACGCGACCAGGCATCCGCGCCAGCGGATGCCCGGGCGTGTCGCAGGAAATCGGAGGACGCGCGCCAGCGCGTTCTCCGACGTATTGAGCTCAGCTCATCCAGCCGAATGCCTGACCGACCGGGGTGCGGCGAAGCCGGACCCGGGATCGAGGCGGTGCATTCGGCGAAGCTTGCTGCGAGGTGACCCACGTCCACGGATGGTTGGTCGAGTCTCTAGCCGCGGCGGGCGCGGGCGAGCAGCAGCTCGTCCTCGAGGCGCTCGGCGATCTGGCGGGCGCGCACGCGGGCGGAGGGGTCGTCGGCGATGCGCGCGTACAGCCCGAGCGACATGGCGCGCAGCCGCACGTGGCCGCCGTCGCCGGCCTCGCGGACGCCGGCAGTGATCGGCCAGGGCCTCGTCCGCGCCGGCCGAGGCGCCTAGCCCGTAGGCCAGCCCGTTGTGGCGGCGCACGCGGACGAAGGGGCGGCAGCGCCGGGTCGTCGGGGATCTCGCGGTAGAGCGCCTCGGCGCCGGCCCAGTCCGGCGGGTCGGCGTGGTTGAGCGCCCAGGCGCGCTGGTCGATCCAGCGGGCGTGGAGGCAGGCGCGCTCGGCGGGGTCGGCGACCTCGGGCAGGCGCGCGCCGGCCCGCTGGAGCCAGGTGTCGGCGTCGTCGGGGTCCACCCGGCTGGCGGTGAAGGCGAGCGTCAGCGCGCGCTCCACCGCGGCGTCGGCGCGGTCGGGGGCGGGGCTCCGCTGCAGGCGCGCGCGGGCGTCGTCGGGGCGCCCAGCGCGGATGTCGAGCGAGGCGTGGGCGAGGTCGAGCCAGGCGCGCGCGGTGCGGGCCTCGGAGGTGGGCGGGCGATCCCACAGGCGCACCAGGTCGGCGCAGACGGGCAGCGGCAGGTCGGTGAACCGGGCGTGGTAGGTGCCCATCCAGCGCAGGCGATCGTCCACGTCGCCCGGGAGGCCGAACAGGCGGACGGCGCGATCGCCCCACTTGCCGCCGGGGGCGTGATCGCGGGCGCGGAGGCGGCGCAGGGCGCGCTCGACGGTGCCCACGTCCTCGACGTGGCCGCGGGCGGCGGCGAGCCGGTCGGCGACGGCGGCGAGGGAGCCCTCGCGCGCGACGAGCCAGGCGACGTAGCCGTCCCAGTCGAGACCGAGCGTCATGCCGCATCCCTCCCCACCATCCGCGAACGAACTCACCGAACGCTCCGTAGTCGCTTCGAAATGGACGTACCAACACAGATGAGCACTAGTGCATCATCCGGTCGAGTCGCGATGGGTTCGCCGCTCCGGCGCCCCCCCCGGAGCCATGACGTCCGGGCATCATCGCGCAGCGAGGCGCGACGAGCGAGCAATTCACGAGGTCGAGTCGAGGGTCGGCGCTACGAGGCACGCCCGGGTTGGCACAACGGACGGACGCCCGCGAACCGGCGCCAAACCTCAAACAACCGAAAAAGATCCAAAAATCTAAAGTCATCTGGTTGCGGAACAGGTAACAGTACGGATACCGTACGGACCTCCGCTGACCCGCGCGGAGACGAGGTCGAAATGGCCCAATCGACGCCGAATGGCCGGTCCCAGGACCGGTCCGTGGACGTTTCACGCCCGGTCGAAACGGACGCATGGGGGCAGGCAGACCTGCTCTGTCCGTTCGAAGTGGACCTGCACCCGGAGACCATGGCCGTCAACGTGCGGACGCAGTCCTGGCTGCACCGGATGTCGCTGCTGGATCCGTCGGATCACGCGAACCGCCTCAAGTCCGAGCAATACACCTGGCTGGCGACCCGGATGTTCCCGGAGGCCCCCCCCCACGTCGTCCAGGTGATCTCCGACTATACGAGCTGGCTGTTCGTACACGACGACCTCTGCGATGAGTCCAGCTTCCACGATGACCCGCTCGCCATGGGCGCGTGGTTCGAGCGCGCGTTGAACCTCCTGATGGGCAAC
>JAWKRQ010000103.1:0-21301 GCA_041389545.1 Myxococcota bacterium
CCGGGCGCGGGCGATCTCGTCCACGACGAGGTTCGCGGCGGCGTAGGCCGCCTGCCCCGCGCTCCCCAGGGTCCCCGCGGCCGAGGAGTACAGGACGAAGAAGTCCAGCGCGTCGCCGAGCGCGGCGTCGAGGGCCAGGGCCCCGTCCACCTTCGGACGGAGCACGCACGCCACGCTGTCGTCGTCGACCCGGTCGAGGGTCTGGTCGCGCAGCACACCGGCCGCGTGCACGACCCCGCGGATCGGCGGCAGCTCGTCGGCCAGGCGCGCGATCAGCGCCAACACGGCCTCACCGTCGCCCACGTCCACCGCGGCGGTCCGGACGGTGACGCCGCGGGCCTCGAGCGCTCGGATCGCGCGGACCCGCGGGTCCTCGGCGTCCCACGCCGACCGCGCCGGCATCGGCGTCCGCCCCAGCAGCACCAGGCGCCGCGCGCCGCGATCCGCGAGGCGCTCGGCCGCGAGCAGGCCGAGCCCGCCGAGGCCGCCGGTGACGAGGTACGTGCCGTCGGCGCGGCACTGCAGCGGCTCGCCGAGCGCGTCCGGCGCCGGGAGCAGCCGCCCGACCCGCCGCACGCCGCCGCGGAAGGCGACCTGGTCGTCGGGCAGCCCGCCCGCGAGCTCGCCCGCGAGCCTGTCGAGCTGCGCCAGGACCGGCTGCTCGGGGTCGAGGTCGACCGCGCCGCCGTAGCGGGCGGGGTCCTCGACGGCCAGCGCCCGCGCGACGCCCCAGGCCGCGGCCCCGGCCAGGGAGCGGCTCGGGTGCCCGTCGAGGCCCCGTGCGCCGCGCGTCACCACGACGAGCGGCACGTCCGCGGCCGCCGCGGCGCGCGCCGTCTCGACCACCTCCAGGACGGCGTCGGCGACCGGGCGCTCCGAGAGCAGCGCGTACACGACGCCGCGGACGGGGCCCCGCTGCGACAGCGGCAGCGGATCGCCGAGCACCGTCCACGCCCCCGCGGGCGCCGGATCGGGCGCGGGCCACGGCGCCTCGGGCCACGCCTCCTCGTACAGCCAGGCGGCGACGGGCGGCAGCGCCTCCTCGGCCTCCGCCGTCGCCACCTCGAGCCCGTCGACCTCGAGCGCGAGCGCGTCGCCCGCCCAGCCGCGCAGCGTGGCCCGCCGCCTTGCGCCGTCGACGTGGACCTCGGCGTGCACCCGCAGCGCCGTCGCCCCGGGCAGCACGACCCGCACGCGGTCGATGCCCACGGGCACCCAGGTCCGGCCGTCGTCGGGCAGGGCGGCGGTCGCGACGTGGAAGCACGCGTCGAGCAGGGCGGGGTGCAGCCCCACGGGCTCACCGTCGAGCGCTTCGGGCAGCGCGACCTGGCCCCGAGCCTCGCCGTCGCCGGCGTGGAGCCCGACGACGCCGCGGAACAGCGGGCCGTAGTCGAGGCCGCTGCGCGCGAGCCGCGCATAGAGCTCGTCGGCGCCGACGGCCACCGGCGGCGGCGCCGAGGCCTCCGACGCAGCGCTGGCCGATGCGATCCGCGCGGTGGCGTGCAGCACCGGCTCGGCCTCGGCGTCGCCGGCGGGCCGCGCGTGGATCTGCACGGTGGCGCCGTCGCCGTGGCGGACGGCGCAGACCTGCACCAGCCGGGGCCGGTCGAGGGGCAGCGGCGCGAGGAAGCGCAGCTCGCGCACCTCGAGCAGCTCGGGCCGCAGCGCGCGCCCCGCCGCCAGGGCCATCTCGGCGAACGCGGCGCCCGGCGCGATCGCGCGGCCCCGCACGCGGTGGTCGCCGAGCCAGGCCGGCGACTCCGCCGCCAGCGTCGCCTCCCAGTAGACCGTGCCCGGCTGGGCGCCCGGATCGAGGCGGTGGCCGAGCAGCGAGGGGCCGAGCGGCGCCGACGCGGACGGCGCGGCGGTGCGCTCGATCCAGAACCGGCGGCGGTCCCACGGATAGCGCGGCGGCAGCGTCGGATCGCCGCGCCCCTGCACCGCGGCCCAGTCGAGCGCGTGCCCGCGGCGGTACAGCGCCGCGACGGTGCCGAGCAGCTCCTCCCGGTCGTCGCGGCCGCGCCGGAGCGAGTGCAGCACCGCGCCGTGGGGGGTGCGGGCGCGCAGGCAGGCCGACAGCGGCTCGCGCAGCACCGGGTGCGGGCTCACCTCGAGCAGCGCCGTGTGCCCGGCGGCGACGATGCGGTCGACGGCCGGGGCGAGGCGCACGGCCTGCCGGACGTTCGCGCACCAGTACGCGGCGTCGAGCGCGGCGCCCTCGACGGGCTCGCCCGTCACCGAGGACCACAGCGGCACCTCGGGCGCTCGCGCCGCCACGTCGCCGAGCGCCTCGGCGAGGCGCGGGAGCAGGGCGTCCATGTGGTGGCTGTGGAAGGCGTAGGCCATGCGTAGCAGGCGCGCGTCGGCGCCGCTGGTGGCCAGCTCCGCGACCAGCGCCTCGACGGCCTCGGCGTCGCCAGCGACGAGCGTGGTCGCGGGCCCGTTGATCCCGGCGACGCAGACGCCGGGGCGCCCCGCCAGCACCGCCTCGACCTGCGCCGCCGGCAGCGCCACCTCGGCCGTGCGCCCGCCCGTGGCCGCGTCCTCCATCAGCTGTCCGCGGTGGAGCACCACCCGGACGGCCTCGGGCAGCGACAGCGCCCCCGCGACGCAGGCGGCCGCCACCTCGCCGACGCTCTGCCCGACCACGGCGCCCGGCACGACGCCGTAGCGCGCCCACAGCCGCGCGAGCCCGACCTGGACGGCGAACAGCAGCGGCTGCACCACGCCCGTCCGCCGCGACCGGCCGGCCGGGTCGTCGAACAGCAGCGCGTCCACGAGCGACCACCCCGCCAGCGAACGCACCACGGCGTCGCAGGCGTCGACGGCGTCGCGGAAGGCGGCCTCCTCGGCGTACAGCGCCCGCCCGACGCCCTCGAACGCGGCGCCCTGGCCGGAGAACACGAAGGCGACGGGGCCGGGGGCCTCGGGCGCGGCGACGCCCGCCGCGGCGAGCCCCTCGGCGAGCGCCACCGGGCTACGCCCCACCACGGCGACGCGGTGGCGGTGGTGCGCGCGGCCCGCGCCGGCCGCGGCGGCCGCGAGCGCGGCGCGGGCGGGATCCCAGCCGCCGAGCCGCTCGCGCCACGCGCCCTTCAGCGCCTCGAGCGACGCCGGCGTCGCCGCCGACAGCGGCAGGACGACGGCCTGCGGCGCGGGCGGCGCCGCGGGCAGCGCCCAGGACGCCCCGAGCGCGCTCGCCGTGTGCAGCGCGGCCTCCGCCACGCGCTCGCCGCGCACCACCGTCGCCAGCGCGGCGGCGCCGGGCAGGGTGGCCCGGACGGCGCCCGTCAGCACCGGGTGGGCGCCCACCTGCAGGAAGGCGTCGCAGCCGCGCGCGGCCAGCGCGAGCAGCGCCTCTCGGAACCGGTTCGGCTCGCCGAGGTTGCGCACCCAGTAGCCCCGGTCGACCGTGTCGAGCGGCGACGCCGTCACCGACGAGATCCAGGCGGTGTGCAGCGGCCGGACGTCCGCGTCGACCAGGTCGGCCGCCAGGTCCGGGGCCAGCCGGCGCGCGAGCGGGGCGTGCGGCGCGATGGGCACGGGCAGCCAGCGCACGTCGACGCCGCGGGCCGCGAGCGCCGCCGCCACCCGGCGCAGCGCGGCGGCGTCCCCGCCGATCACCACCTGGTCCGGCGCGTTGTCGACGCAGACGTCGAGCTCGGGCTCGCCGGCGAGCGCCGCCCGCGCGTCGTCGACGCCCAGCCGGACGGCGGCCATCGCCGTGTCGGCGTCCACCAGCCGCCGCGCGAACCGCAGGAACGCGCAGGTCAGGCGGGTCGCGTCCTCGGGGGTCAGCGCGCCGGCGGCGGCTGCGGCCGCGAACTCGCCGATGCTGTGCCCGACGACGGCGTCGGGGCGGACCCCCACCGCGCGCCAGGCGGCGTCGAGTCCGAGCCCCACCACTACCGCCAGCAGGCCGTGCACCAGCGGATCCGCGACCCGCTCCGCCGTGGGCCCCGCCCGCAGCTCGTGGGCGACGGAGATCCCCATGGCCCGGCGGCTCACGGCGTCGCAGCGCGCGATCACGTCCTGAACGGCGCCGTCTGCAGCGCCGGGTGGCGGCCCATCCCGGCCCACACCGAGCCGATGCCGCCGAAGACGAAGGCGAGGCCGCTGCGAGCGAGCGGTGCGCCCTCGGGGGGCACCGGCTCGTACTCGGCCGCCTCGACCACCACGTGGGCGTTGGCGCCGCCCCGGCGTAGCGCCGCCCCGCCGGCCACGGGACGGGCGCCGTCGGCACGCGCAGGTGCCAGTCGGCGAAGGGGATCAGCGGGTTGGCGGGCTCGGCGTGCAGGCTCGGCGGGATGGTGCGGTGCCGCATCGCCAGCACGACCTGCAGCATCCCCACCGCACCGGCGGCCGTCTCGGTGTGGCCCACGTGGGTCTTGCTCGAGCCCACCCACGCGGATCGTCGGCGGGGCGCAGCGCGCCGAACACGCGCCCCAGCGCCTCGGCCTCGAGCGGGTCGCCGAGCGCGGTGCCCGTGCCGTGGGCCTCGACGTAGCCGGCCTCCGCGGGCGACACCCCCGCTGCCGCCCACGCCGCGCGGATCACGGCGGCCTGGGCGTGCGGGCTCGGCGCAGTGACGCCGTTGCTGGCGCCGTTGTGGTTGATCGCCGAGCCGCGGACCACGGCCAGGACGTTGTCGCCATCGCGGCGGGCGGCGGCGAGCGGCTTGAGCACGAGCAGGGCGCCGCCCTCCCCGCGCCCGTACCCGTCGGCGGCGGCGGAGAACGCCTTGGAGCGCCCGTCGGGCGCCAGCGCGCCGAGGCGGCTCATCGTCGCGAAGCCGTTGGGGCGCAGGTGCAGGATCACGCCGCCGGCCACGGCGAGCTCGGCCTCGCCCCGGCGGAGGGACTGGCACGCCAGGTGGAGTGCAGTGAGCGACGAGGCGCAGGCCGTGTCGACGGTGAGGCTCGGGCCGGTGAACCGGAGCGCGTAGGAGATCCGGTTGGAGAGCATCGTCAGGGCCGAGCCCGGGCCGTAGGCGGACGGGATCCGGTCCGTCCACTCCCAGGTGAGCTCACCGTAGTCCATCGACATGCCGCCCACGAAGACGCCCACGGGGCGGTCCCGCATGCCGTCCGGCGGCAGCCCGGCGTGCTCGAGCGCCTCCCACGCGAGCTCGAGGAGGATCCGCTGCTGTGGATCGACGTGGACGGCCTCGCGCGGCGAGATCCCGAAGAACTCAGGTTCGAACTGGTCGACCCCGTCGATCATCGCAGCGTGGCGGGTGATGGACCCCTTCGCCCGCCGGCCGGCCGGATCGTGGACGCTCGCGGGCCACCGGGCGGCGGGGATCTCCCGGACCGCGTCGAAGTCGCCGTGCAGCAGCTGCCACAGCGCGTCGGGGCCGTCCGCACCGGGCAGGCGACAGGCGACGCCGATCACGGCGACGGGGACGTCCGGCTCGCGCTCGGGGAGCGGCGCCGGGACCTCGGCGGGTTGCGTCAGCGCTGCGATCAGGCGGCCGACGGTCGGGTGCTCGTAGAAGACCGTGGGCGACACCGCCGTGCCCAGCGCCTCGGCGAGCCGACGGGCGAGCTCGGTGGCCCGCAGCGAGTCGAGGCCGAGGGCAGCGAACGGGACGTCGTCGTCGACGGCTGCGCCCGGCACGTCGTGCAGACAAGCCAGGATGATCCGACGGAGTCCACGGGGGGGGCTGGACGCGCGGTGGCTGGGAATGTTCTCACTGCGGCCGCCTCGGGGGGGTGGGCCGGGGCGGTCGACGTCATGTTAACTCAGGCAGCTGCACCCAAGGTCACATCGCGGCGTCACGGTGGCCGCCGGCCGCGCGCCGTGGGATAGAGCCCGGATGCACGCACCCTCGCTGTACGCCCTGTCGGAGGGCGATCTGCGCGACCTGCTCGCCGGCTGGGGCGAGGCGCCGTACCGCGCGGGCCAGATCCGCCGCTGGCTGTACGAGCGCGGCGTCGCCGACCCCGGCGCCATGACCGATCTCTCCCGCGCGCTGCGGGAGCGGCTGGCCGCGCAGACCCGCCCCGCCGCGCTCGCCGTCGCCGCCGAGCGCACCTCCCGCGACGGCACGCGCAAGCGGCTGTACCGCCTCGACGACGGCCAGCTCGTCGAGAGCGTGCTCATGCCCTACGACGACGGCCGGCGCACCGCCTGCATCTCGACCCAGGCAGGCTGCGCGATGGGGTGCGTGTTCTGCGCCACGGGCCAGCAGGGCTTCGCGCGGCACCTCACCCCCGGCGAGATCTTCGAGCAGGCCGCGCGCTTCGCGGCCGAGCTGCAGGCCGAGGGCGAGCGGCTGTCCAACGTCGTGCTCATGGGCATGGGCGAGCCGTTCCACAACTACGACGCCGCGCTCGCCGCCATCCGCCGCCTGCTCGGCGACCTCGGCATCGGCGCGCGCCACGTCACCGTGAGCACCGTCGGGCTCGTGCCGCAGATCCGCCGCTTCGCCGCCGAGGGGCTGCAGGTGCGCCTGGCCATCAGCCTCCACGCCGCCAACGACGCCGCGCGCGCCGCGCTGCTGCCCGTGAACAAGCGCTGGCCGCTGGCCGAGCTGATGGGCGCGTGCCGCGAGTACGCCGACGCGACCGGCCGGCGGGTCACCTTCGAGTGGGCGCTCATCGCGGGCAAGAACGACGACGAGGCCACCGCCGCCGAGCTCGGCGCGCTGCTGCAGGGCCTGCCGGCCCACGTGAACCTCATCCCGCTCAACCCGACCCGCGGCTATGGCGGCGCGCCGACCGAAGCCCCCGCGGCGGCGCGCTTCGTGGCGGTGCTCGCGGAGCACGGCGTGCCCGCCACGGTCCGCGTGCGGCGGGGCATCGACATCGAGGCCGGCTGCGGGCAGCTGCGGTCGGCGGTGGCCGAGCCCGGGTGATCCGGCGCGGCCCGGCGCCGGAAGCCCGCGCCGTCCTGGCCCGGATCCGGCACGCAGCGGAGCCGCAGCGCCTCGACCGGGTCGTGAGCGAGGCGGTGCGCGCGTTCCCCACCCGCGCCAGCGCCCGCAAGGCCTGCCGGCGCGGCGAGGTCGCCGTCAACGGCGAGATCTCCGAGGGCAGCCGCTGGGTGCAGCCGGGCGACGAGGTCTGCTGGCTCGAGCCCGAGGGCGCCCGCGTGCCCGTGCTGCCGCTGCCCGTCGAGGTCGCCTGGGAGGACGACGCCCTGGCGATCGTCGTCAAGCCGGCGGGGCTGCCGACGAGCGGCGCCCTGTCGAAGACGCTGGAGCGCACGCTGCCGCACAACCTGCGCCCGTCGCCGCGGCCCGACGCGCTCGGCGCGCCACGGCCCGTGCACCGCCTCGACGCGCAGACGCAGGGGCTCGTGGCCGTGGCGAAGACCCGCGGCGCGCACGCCGCGCTGGGCGCCGCCTTCGAGGCGCGGACCGTCCGCAAGGAGTACCGCGCGCTGGTCGTCGGGCGGCTCGAGGGCGAGGGGCTCGTCGACGCCGCGCTCGACGGGCGTGCCGCCCGCACCCGCTGGGCCGCCGAGGAGCACACGCCCGCCGTGCGGTCGGGCTGGGTGACGACGGTGGCGCTGCGCCCCGAGACGGGCCGGACGCACCAGCTGCGCCGGCACCTCGCCGGCCTCGGGCACCCCGTGCTGGGCGACGGCCTGTACGGCGAGCCGGGGACCACGCTCGTGGGCAAGGGGCTGTACCTGGCCGCCGTGGCGCTGACCTTCGCCCACCCCGACACCGGCGAGCCGCTGACGGTGCGGATCGCGGAGCCGTACAAGTTCGGCGCGTTCCGGGCGCGCGAGGCGCGGCGGTGGGCGCGGTTGCGGGCCGAGGACCGGGGAACCGCTTAGACTTGCGCGGTTCGGGAGGTGCCGTGACGATCTCCGCCCAGCCGTTCGTGGCGGCGCACAGCCGCGAAGACGCGTCCGTGAACTGGGTCCGCGAGGTCGACGTGGGCCGGCTCGAGGCGCGCTACGTGCGTCGGGTCGACGACTACGTGGTGGTCTACCTGTCGTCGCAGACGGGCTGCCGCCAGGCCTGCCGGATGTGCCACCTGACGGCCACGAAGCAGGTCCGCCTGCGCGACGCCACCGTCCCCGAGCTGCTCGAGCAGGCCGACACGGTGCTCGCGCACTACCACGCCGAGACCGCCCGGGCGCAGCAGGTGCACTACAACTTCATGGCCCGCGGCGAGCCGCTCGCCAGCGAGGTCCTGCTGGAGCACGCCGACGAGGTGCTGGGCGGGCTCGCCGACCGCGCCGTGGCGCTGCAGCTGCGCCCGCGCTTCCTCGTGTCGACCATCCTGCCGAAGGCGCTCGGCGAGCGCGCCCTCGAGGACGTGTTCGTCCGCCACCACCCCGAGCTGTACTACAGCATCTACTCGATGGACGACGACTTCCGTCGCCGCTGGCTCCCCAACGCCCTGCCCCCCGGCGAGGCGCTCGATCGCCTGGCCTCGTGGCAGCGCCAGACGTACAAGCTGTTCAAGCTCCACTATGCGTTCGTGGCGGGCGAGAACGACAGCGAGGCGCAGGTCCACGCCGTCTGCGACGCCGTCGAGGCGCGCCGGCTGCTGGTCCACGTCAACATCGTCCGCTACAACCCGCCCACGGCCGACCACGGCGCCGAGCCCCCCGAGGAGATCGTCCACCGCAACGCGGCGATCTTCGCGGCGCGCCTGCCGCACGCCCGGGTGCGCGTCATCCCCCGGGTGGGCTTCGACGTGCAGGCCTCCTGCGGGATGTTCGTCGCGCCCACGTGAGCGGGCCGCCGCTGGTGCTGGTGCTGTTCGACCAGCTCCGCGCCGACGTCCTCGGCCACGGCCTCACCCCCCGCCTCGACGCGCTGGCCGCGCAGGCCGTCACCTTCCCGAACGCCGTGACCGACGCCGCCCTGTGCCGCCCCGCGCGGGTCACGCTCGCCACCGGCCTGCCCGTCCACGCCCACGGCCTCGACAGCAACCGCACGGTGGCCGATCCCGCTCCCCTCCCCTCCCACGTCCGGCGCCTGCGCGACGAGGCCGGCTACCACACGGTCGTCGTCGGCAAGACCCACCTGCACGCCGGCACGGGCCACCTCGACGACCACCTCCCCCGGCTGCGTGCCTGGGGCTACGCCGACGCCGTGGAGCTGCCCGACGCCCAGGAGCACCGGCTCGGCAGCGCCCACGGCGACGCGCTGACCGCGGACCAGCACCGGCGCTGGCGCGAGTACGTCGCGGCGCGCACCGACTCGCCGCCCGACGCCCCGCCGTGGGACCTCCCGCTCGACCTGCACCTCGACGTGTTCTGCGCCCGCACCGCCGCCGCGCGGATCCGCGCCTGGGACGGCGACGCCCCGCCCTACCTCCAGGTGTGCTTCCCCGGGCCGCACCCGCCGTTCGACGCCCCGCGCGCCTTCCGCCGCGACCCCGACGATCCCGCCCTGCCCCCGCCGATCCTGGCGCCGAGCCGCGGCCCGGTCCCGCCGGTGCGGGTCCGCTACCGGCGCGGCCAGGCCCGCCGCACCGAGCGCGAGCTGCGCGACGGGCGCGCCCGCTACCTCGCCAAGGTGGCGCTGCTCGACCACTGCCTCGGCATCGTGCTCGACGCCCTGCGCGACGCCCGCTGGGACCCCTGGCTCGTCGTCACCGCCGACCACGGCGAGCTCGCCGGCGACCACGGGCTGTTCGGCAAGGTCCTCGCCTGGGACGGCGCGCTGCGCGTGCCGCTGCTCGTGCGCCCGCCCGGCGGCACCGTCGGCCGCACCGACGACAGCGACGCGAGCCTGCGCGACGTGGCCGAGACGCTCGGGGCGCTGGGCGGGATCGGCCCGGGCGCCCTCGCCGAGCGCGTGCTGCAGCCCCTCCCCGCCCGGCGGCGCCCAATCCTCTCCGAGGCGCTCGGCCACGTGGCCCTCCGCGACGGCCCGTTCACCTTCGGCTGGGATCGCGCGACCGGCCGCGCCGTCGAGCTGTACGATCGGCGCGACGACCCGCTCGAGTGCCACAACCGCGTGGGCGACCCGGCCCTCGCCGAGGCCGAGGATCGGCTCACCGACGCGCTCCACACGCTCAGGCCCGGACTGCGCCCCTCAGCGCCGGGGTAGGCGCGCCGGGGCGTTGGTGAGAGAATGCGCGCCATGACCGAAGAAGCGTTCAAGGCCGCGCTGGAAGCGCACCGGAAGAAGCACGAGAACCCCTGGTCGTTCGACGCGCAGTCGGACCTGCAGGCGCTCCACCTCGATCGCGCCGCCGCGCTCGAGGCGGGCGGCGACGCCGAGGCGGTGCCGCACCTGCGGGCCGCCGAGGACTGCCAGTGGGTCATGGGCACCGAGTCCACGTCGGCGGGCGAGGGCCTCGAGAGCATGGGCAAGCTCTACGAGATCCGGGCGCGGCGCGCGCGGATGCACGAGCGGCTCGGCGAGCCCGGCGTGGCGCTCGACCTGTGGGAGTCGATCGCCGCGGATCCCAACGGGCTCGGCAAGTTCGCCGCCCCCGAGGTCGCGCGCCTCAAGGGGTGAGCGCTACCGCGCTGCCCAGCGCGCCGCGAGCGCCTCGTGGGCCTCGAACACGCGATCGGCGAACACGCGGGCGGCGCTGACGGTGTCCTCGTAGTGGTCGCCGTCGTCGGTGAGCAGCGACACGGCGTCGTTGAAGTCGGGCTCGGGGATGACGTAGCTGAAGTAGCTGTCGGCCATGCCGAGCATGGCGTGGTAGGGCTGGTCGACGGCCTCGAGCAGCGGCCGGTGCGGCTGCTCCGACAGGCGGTAGGGCCAGGCGTGGAGCGACTTGCAGTCGCAGTCGCCGAGCGCCAGCTCGTGGCGGCAGTCTTCGTAGGACGTGATCGCCGCGCAGTCGGGATCGTGCTGCGGGAAGTAGGCGGAGCCGGCGCCGCGGGCCAGCGGGTCGGCGGCCTCGGTCACCCAGCGCGGATCGTCCTCGGGCAGGCCCCAGGCGAGCTCGGGCAGCAGCTCGCCCGGCACCGACAGCCAGCCGATGGGCCCCACGTCGAGCCGGAAGACGTGGACCTCGAAGCAGCCGAGCACGTCGGGGTCGACGGCCTCGGGGCAGCGCTCGGCGTCGGTCAGGGCCTGGTCGGCGCCGATGTCGAACAGGCTCGCGCCGAGCAGGTTGTAGCCGACGTTGGTGATGGGCAGCACCATCGGCTGGCGCATCACCCGGATGGGCGCGCTGGTGAGCGTCTCGCCGGCGGCCAGGGCGTCGATGGCGGCCTCGGCGATGTGCCAGCCGTGGCTCGTGACGAAGGCCCAGCTGTCGCGCTCGGCCCACACGGGGACGCGGTCGCCGTCGGCGTCGATCCGGTCGGCGCCCGCGGGCTGGCCGAAGCAGTCGGCGTCCTCGGGGTCGGCGACGGCGGCGGCGTCGCAGGTGGCGTAGACGTGCGTGCCGTCGTCGAGCACGAGCGGCAGCTCGCCGCCGAGCGCGGACTGCATGCCGCCGAGCGACTCCGGGAAGTGGATGGCCACGCCGCCGAAGCGCTCCTCCAGCACGCTGCGCGCCACGCCGACCCAGTCGGCCGAGAGCTGGTCGTTGTCGGAGCCGCGCACCTCGGGGTGGCCCGACCAGTTGGTGAGCGTGAACACGGTCTGGCCGCCGTCGTCGGCGCCCTGCAGCGCCAGCAGCTGGTCGCTCACCACGATGGGGTCGCGGTGGTCGTCGATCATGCCGTGCATCACGGGCTTCGGGTTCTTCCCGCCGAACACGCTGCCGCTGAACCACGGGCTGCGGTCGCGCATCGCGACGGATCCGACCGTCAGCGTGACGGGGACCATGTCGGCGGCGGCGTCGCGGACGGCCTGCTCGATCGCGCCGGCGATGCGCTCCTGGTAGTCGGGATCGAAGCCCGGGACGCCGGCCAGCGGGCTGCCCCACAGGCCCATCGTGTCGGGGCCCTGGTGGTTGTGGGTCGCGGCGGCGAGCAGGCGATCGGGGTCGAAGCCGTCCGCGGCGAGCGCGTCGCGGGCCTCCCAGATGCGCGGGTGGCCGAGGCCCACGAGGTCTTCGGCGACGAGCGCGACGTACTCGCCGTCCATCGCCAGCACCAGGGCGCGAACGGTGATGGGATCGTGCACCCCGCGGGCGGCGCGCAGCGGGCCGTAGCCGCCGATCCAGACCGCGTCGAACACGCCGTCACCGTCCACGTCGTCGAACGGCTCGGCGCAGCCCGTCGGGTCGTCGACGCAGCCGTCGAACGTGTAGTCGCCGTCGAGGTCGGTGAACGTCTCGGTGATCTCGGGGGTCACGTCGATGACGGCCGCGCCCGCGTAGATCCGGCCGTCGGCCGCGATCGGGATGCCGAGCGGGCCTGCGACGTCGCCCGTGGGGGTCGCGGGATCGTCGTGGCGGCACCCGAGGGTGGCAGCCAGCACCGGAAACCACAGCATCGGACCTCCCATCGCGGGGCGCCCAGCGTAACCGACCGGCGGGCTGGCGGCGCCGGACCGTACCGGGTAGTCACCGGCCTTGGCCCCGCCCTCGCCCGCAGGCGCGCGAACCGCCGCCCTCACCGTGTTCCTCGCCGGCTTCGTGAGCCTGGCGTTCGAGCTGGTGCAGGTCCGCCTGCTCGCGTTCCTGCTCGGCAACGGCAACGACTTCCTCGCCATCCCGATCGCGCTGCTCGGCCTGGCGATCGGCTCGATGGGCTGCCACTTCCTGTACCGGGGCGACCTCGGCCGGCTGGTGCGCGCCCTGTCGGCGGCCGTGGGCCCCCTGCTGCTGGTCACGCTCCTCGGCGTGTTCGCCATCGGCAACCACGTCTTCCCCGCGATCCACGCGAGCCGCACCGACCCGGGCATCGCCGCCGCGCGCATCGTGGTGTACGGCGTCGCCTTCCTGCCGCCCTACGTCGGCTTCGGGGCCCTGTTCGCCGCTGCCTTCGCCCGGGCGGAGGAGCGCGTCGGCCAGCTCTACTTCTTCGACCTGGCCGGCGCCGCGCTCGGCTGCGCAGCGGTGCCGCTGGCCCTCGCCTGGACCGACCTGTGGCCCACCCTGATGCTGCTGCTGGTGGGCGCCTTCGCGCTGTACGCGGCGGATCCGGTCCGGCCGGGGCGCAACCTCGGGCTCGCCGCCGCCGGGCTCGCCGTCGTGGGCCTGCTGGCCGCGACGGGGGCGGTGTTCCGCACCCACCCGAACCCGAGCGTGCTCGCCTCCTGGGCGCTGTCGGGCCACCGCAAGGGCGCCGAAGAGGTCGCCGTCCGCTGGAACCCCATCGCGCGCACCTCGCTGATGCGCTCGGCCGACCGCTGGGCGATCGTGCAGGACAACGGCGTCTCGAACGTGCAGGTGCGGCCGTGGGATCCGTCCACCACCCCGCTGGAGGCCCGCGAGGAGTCCCGCCACCACAGCCTGGCGTGGGACCTCGGGCGCGATCCGCGCGACATCCTGGTGATCTTCGCCGGCGCGGGCCGCGACCTGCTGCTGTTCGACGCGCTCTCCGGCGAGCGCGCCTCGCTGACCGGCGTGGAGATCAACCCCGACGTGGTGGGCTTCATCGACCACCCCGCGCTGGCGGACTTCGGGCTCGGCGCGTTCTTCGCCGACCCGAAGCGGCGGCTGGTGAACCAGGAAGGCCGCCACTTCCTCGACGTCGACCGCGGCACCTACGACCTGATCCACGTCGCCAACAACGGGGCCGTCGCCGCCAACCGCACGGGCCACACGCGCAAGTTCCTCGACACCTGCGAGGCGATGGCGGCCTACCTCGATCACCTCGCGCCCGACGGCGTGCTGGTCTTCGCGAACCAGCCGATCGAGGAGAAGCTCGGCTGCTTCCGCGAGCTGTTCGCGCAGCGCGGCCTCGGCGACGCCACCGCGGCGATGTTCGCCTGGGGCTGGCCCGACATCGACGTGCTCGACTCGCTGGTGGTCATGCCCGGCGGCATGACCCCGGCCGACGCGCAGACATTGCGCCAGCAGGTCGCGTCGTGGCGCAGCGGCGCCGAGATCCTGTGGGACCCGACGAGCCGCACGGGCGTGGCGCGGACCACCCGGCTGCTGACCGAGCCCGTCGACCGGCGCTGGCTCGTCACCGACGACCGGCCGTTCACGCACCCCATCGTGCTCGGCGACCTCGACGTGGTGCCCGCCGCCGCGCAGCTGGCCGACCCGCGCTACCTCGAGGCCTGGCTCAAGGTCTTCACCGTGGCGCTGTTCGCGCTCGTCTCCGGCGGCATCGCCGGCGCCGCGCACTGGCTCGGCGGGCCGGAGCGGCGCGTGCCGCTGCCGTGGGTGGCGTACCTGCTCGTGTCGGGCGTGGGCTACATGGCCGTCGAGATCGGGCTCATCGCCAAGACCGAGCTGTTCGTCGGCAACCCGCTGTACGCGGTGGCGCTCAACCTGGCGCTGTTCCTGGTGGCGAGCGCCGTGGGCGCGGCGCTGCAGGACCGCTGGCGCGATCAGCGGGCGCCGGTGCGGCTCGTCGCGTTCGCCGTCGCCGGCATCGTGTGGGGGCTGCTCGGCGCGCGGCTGTGCAACGCCTGGCTCGTCGGGGCGCCGATGGTGATCAAGGCGGTGGCGCTGGCCGTCGCCGTCGTGCCCACCGGGATCGCGCTCGGCGCGTTCTACCCCTACGCCGTGGAGCGGCTCGTCGGGGAGGGCCGCCCCGGGGCCGTGCCGATGAGCTACGCGCTCACCACGCTGTCGTCGGTGCTGGGCTCGTCGCTCGCCATCGCCGCGATGATCGACCTCGGCTTCACGCGGGTCATCCTGGTGGGGGCGGCGCTGTACGTAGTCGCGGGCGCCATCGCGTTCGCCCGCCAGCGCTGACGCCTCGTCAGGCCCACAGGCGGCGGCCGCGGCGACGACGCCGTCCGGCTCGACCTCGGGGAGCCCGAGCGCGTTGCGCCAGGTGCGCTGCTTGCGCGCGAAGCGGCGGGTGTCGCGGGCCGTCCGGCGCAGCGCCTCGTCGAGCGGCAGCCCGTCCAGGACGTGCTCGACGACGTGGCGGTAGCCGAAGGACTGCAGCGGCTTGAGCGCACGGTCCCAGGCGCCGCACAGGGCGCGCACCTCGTCGACGAGGCCCTCGGCGGCCATCGCGCGCACGCGGGCGTCGATGCGGGCGTCGTGGGCGCGCAGGTCGGGCGCGTCGAGCCAGACGCCGCGGTGCGGGACCCGGTCGGGCTGCGCGGCGTGCTCGGCCTGGAGCGCCGACAGGCGGACGCCGGCCTGGCGGAACACCTCGAGGCCGCGCACGATGCGGACGCGGTCGTTCGGGTGCAGGCGGGCGGCGAGGTCGGGGTCGACGTCGCGCAGGGCGGCGTGGGGGTCGGGCAGCGCCTCGAGCTCGGCGCGCAGGGCCGGATCGACGGGCGGCGTGGCCACGAGGCCGCGCACCAGCGCCTGCAGGTACAGGCTCGTGCCGCCCGCGACGACCACCCGCGGGTGTGCGGCCAGGACCTCGTCGGCGAGGGCCACGAAGGCCGCGGCGTCGAAGGGGGCGTCGGGAGCGACCACGTCGAGCCCGAAGTGGGGCACGGCGGCGCGCTCGGCGGCGGTCGCCTTGGCGGTGCCGATGTCGAAGCCGCGGTAGACCTGCATGGCGTCGGCCGAGAGCACCACGGCGCCGTGGGCCCGCGCGGCGGCGATGGCCGCAGCGGTCTTGCCGGAGGCGGTGGGCCCCCCGAGCACCAGCACCGGCAGCCGATCGCGCATGGGCTCCCGGTGGTAGAGTGAGGATCCGTCCGCCGCGCGGTGTCGATAACGCAGGCGACGGGAGGAGGGCGGATGCCGGCTGCCCTGGTCTGGGTGCTCGCGGCGGCGGCGACGGGCTCGTCGGGGCGCGTGTACCTGCACCTGGAGCGCGGCGGGCACGCCACCGACCTGCCGTGGGACGCCGTGGCTTCGGACCCGGCGTGGCTCGACGCCCTGGGGATCCGCGGCCAGTCGCGCGGCCTCGCGGAGCAGGCCGAGGCGCTGAGCGGCGCGCGCGTCGGCCAGCGGCGCAGCCTCGCGGTGGGGGCGGGGCGGGCGACCTTGGAGGTGCGGCCCGAGTCGCGGCTCGGTCGGCTGTGGCGCGCGGTGCTCGCGCTGTCCTCGCCGACCCTGTAACCGCAGCGATCCCGCCCCCACGCGACGGGCGGCCGACTCCAGGAGGGCAACCCTGGAGGCGCGATGCTGTGGCTCGTCGCCGGCGCCACCGCGCAGCAGCCCGTGTCGGGCGGCGCGACGCCCGAGATCGACGCCCAGACGTTCCGCCCGTCGATCGACGGGCGCGGCCTGCTCCGGACCGACGACGGCGAGCGGCACCCCGACCGCTGGTCGGTGCGGATCCTCGGCCAGTACGTCGACGACCCGCTCGTCTACGAGGACTACCTCGGCGACCAGGTCCGGCTCGTGCACACCGTCTGGCAGCTCGACGCCGCGGCGGGGTGCAGCTCGGCCCGCTGCGCGCCGGCGTCCGCGTCCCGGTGATCGCGCGGACCACGTCGGACGCGGCCGATCCGGAGACGGGCCTCGGCGATCTCGGCGCGGACCTCAAGCTGACCCCCTTCCCCGCCTCGCCGGTGGCGCTGGGGCTCGACGGCCGGCTCACGCTGCCCACGAGCACCGTGTCGACGGCGCTGGGTGCCGCCGGGCCGACCGTGGAGCTCACGGGCGTGGCGTCGCGCGGCTTCGGCCCGGTGCTGCTGGCGGCGAACGTCGGCGTGCGGACGGCGTCCGGGACGGTCCTCGAGAACCTGCGCTACGACGACGCCTTCGTGCTGCGGGGCGGGGCGCGCTGGGACCTCGATCCGCGCACCGGCGTCGCCGGCGAGCTCGAGGCGGCGCTCGACCTGCGCGCGCCGCTGTCCAACGGCGACGCGCACCCGGTGGAGCTGCTCGTCTCCGGCGACCGCCGCGCCACCGACGCCGTCGTCGTGCGCGGCGGGGTGGGCACGGGCCTCACGGGCGGCCTCGGCGCGCCGGACCTGCGGATCGTGGTGGGCGTGGGCATCGAGCCCGGCGGCGAGCGGCGCCCCGGGACACCGACGGCGACGGCTGCCCGACGCGGTGGACGCGTGCCCGGAGGTCCGCGAGGATCGCGACCGGGTCGACGACGAGGACGGCTGCCCCGACAACACCGAGGTCGCCATCCGCGCGGTGGACGCCGACACCGGCGAGGCGCTCGGGATCGCGCACCTCGTGCTCTCGTGCGGCTCGCTGCGGGTGGACGGCGGCGCGCGCATCGACGCGGCGCTGCCCGCCGGGACCTGCACCGTCTCCGCCACCGCGGCCGGCCTACGCCGCCGCCTCGCGCCCGTTCGAGGTGCCCGACGGCGCCCCCATCGCCGTCGACCTCGCGCTGCCGGCCATCCCCGGGGCGCCCGTCGTCTTCCGCGGCGACCGGCTCGAGCTGCGCGACTCCGTCCGCTTCGCGATGGACAGCGCCACGATCCTGCCCGACTCCCACGCGATCCTCGACGACGCGGTCGCCGTGCTGCGCGACTACCCGCAGATCCGCCGCCTGCGCATCGAGGGCCACACCGACGAGCAGGGCCCGGCCGAGTACAACCTCGCGCTGTCGCGGTCGCGCGCCGAGGCCGTGCGCACCTACTTCGTCGAGCACGGCATCGCCGCAGACCGGCTGTCGGCCGAGGGCTTCGGCGAGAGCCGGCCCGTCGCGGCCGGCCACGACGCGGCGAGCTTCGCGAAGAACCGCCGCACCGAGTTCTACGTCGAGCAGTGGCGCGATCAGCCCGCCGAGGAGGCCCGATGATGCCCGTCCCCCTGGTGCTGCTCGTCGCCGAGGCCCACGCGGGCTGCGGCGACGGGGTGATCGACGCCGGCGAGGGCTGCGACGACGGCGACATCGCCTCGGGCGACGGCTGTTCGGCGGCCTGCGCCGTCGAGCCCGGCTACGACTGCGTCACCGCGGACTTCACGCTGGAAGCCGTCGAGAGCTGGCCCGACCCGCAGACGGCGCACGCCGATCCCGTGTGGACGACCGCCGCGGATCGGCTGTCGGCGACCGAGACGCAGAACGGCAAGCCGTCGGTCTACGTCACCACGCTGCAGCCCGAGTGGATCGAGCTGTCGGTCGACGTCCGCGTGGCGACGGCGGAGGACGACGACTTCGTCGGCTTCGTCCTCGGGTACCGCCCCGGCGACGCGCTGGCGGCCGACGCCGACTACCTGCTCGTGGCCTGGAAGCAGGCCGACCAGAGCATCAACGGCTACGGCAGCGCCGGCCGCGGGCTGTCGGTGTCTCGCGTGGCCGGGATCCCGACGTCGGCGGAGCTGTGGACGCACACCGGCGCCGTGACCGAGCTGGCGCGCGGGTTCTCGCTCGGTGGCAGCGGCTGGGCCGACGACACCGCCTACCGCTTCCGCCTGGCGTACGCCGCCGATCGCCTGCAGGTCTACGTCGACGACGTCCTCGAGCTCGACGTGGCCGGCGACCTGCCGCTCGGCGGGCGCCTCGGCCTGTTCGCGTTCAGCCAGGAGCAGGCGACGTTCACCCTGGTCGAGCCCGCGGGCAGCAGCGTCTGCACCACCGGCGACGCCGACGGCGACGGCCTGACCGACGCCGACGAGCTCGCCATCGGCACCGATCCCGACGACATGGACAGCGACGACGACGGCCTGTCCGACGCCGACGAGCTGGTGCGCGGCACCGATCCGCTCGACCCCGACACCGACGGCGACGGCCTGACCGACGGCCTGGAGGTCGGCGCCGCCGGCACCCCCGACTCCGGCGCCTGGCAGCCCGACGGCGACGCCGGCGCGACCACCACCGACCCGCTCGACCCCGACACCGACGGCGACGGCCTGCTCGACGGCGTCGAGGACGTCGACCACGATGGCGTCTTCTCCGGCGACCACCCCGGCCTCGGCGACGACGAGACCGACCCGCTCGACCCCGACACCGACGGCGACGGCGCCGACGACGGGACCGAGCGCGGCCCCGGCCCCTACGACGCCGACGGCGACGGCACCATCGACGCGCTCGACGCCGACACCGTCATCGTCGACACCGACCGCGACGGCCTGACCGACGACGAGGAGCTGGCCCTCGGCACCGACCCGCTCGACCCCGACTCCGACGACGACGGCCTGTCGGACGGCGACGAGGTCCACGTCCACCACACCGACCCGCTGGACCCCGACACCGACGGCGGCGGCGTGCGCGACGGCGAGGAGGTCGGGCGCGGCACCGACCCGCTCGACCCGTCCGACGACGGGCCCACCGACGTCGACTCCGACGGCGACGGCCTGACCGACGCCCAGGAGGCCGCGCTCGGCACCGACCCGCACGACCCCGACACCGACGGCGACGGGCGGAGCGACGGCCGCGCAGGTCGCGGAGGGCACCGATCCGCTGGTCGCCGAGATCGGACGCTATTCGGGCGGCGCCTGCAGCGGCTGTGATGCGCCTGCTGACGGCGTCGTCGCGCCGTGGGGCCTGCTGCTGCTGTCTGGCGCGCTGCGGCGGCGCACCCGACGCTGATCCGTCAGGGTGCCCGCAGACCGTTGGGGACTAGCCCCAAAGCGGAGCATCCAACGAACCAAATCGGATGCCACCTCACGTCGTCCGCGACGGGATGGTGGCACGCTTCCGTCCACAGGTGTAGGAGATCGGTAGTGGGGCCGCCGACCCACGGCGTCTCCCCTCAACTCGAGGAGGTGCCGATGTCTCCGGTCGCGACCCTTTCCGACGACGGCGCCCCCCTCCGAACGCTCTGCTCCGTCTGAGCTCCGGCAGGTCTCGGCTCCTGCCAGCCCCGCGCTCGCGCACCGGCTGGCCACTCCGATCGCTCGCCCTGCAACCACACCCCGCACCCGCGGGCGTGGCCTCATGGACGGCAAACCCATGTCCGACACCCGCCGCGGGCCCAAGCCCGCCGCCGCCACTCGGCCCTCCGGGCGCGAGGACGCGGACCTCTACGAGCTGACCGACTACCCCACCCACGACGACGCGCCCATCGACGACCACGACGACCACGACGACGACAACCACGACGACGAGGAGGACGAGGACAGCCAGGACGAGGACAGCGAGGAGCTCGAGGGGCCCGAGGTCGAGCTCATCCGCCGATCGCGCCACGTCGGCACGCTCGGCCACACGACCTACGAGCCGAACCGCATGGAAGCGGACTGGCTGCTGCAGTCCCTCTTCGGCTGGTTCGACGACGGCACGCTGGTCGACATCCTCTACCCCGTGCGAGGCGGGAAGGAGGCCAACGTCTACTGCTGCCGCGGGGGGCCCTCCACCGGAGGTGCGCTGATCGCGGCCAAGGTGTACCGTCCGCGCAAGTTCCGCGAGCTGTCGAACGACGCCGTGTACCGCGAGGGACGCGGCCTCATCGACCGGCACGGGCACGCCCGGAAGGCGCGCGACCAGCGCATCGCCCGGGCCGTCCGCAGCCGCTCCCGGTTCGGCAAGGCCGCGGGCCACACCTCCTGGGTGATGCACGAGTACGACGCGCTGTGCGCCCTGCACGACGCCGGCGGCTCGGTGCCCCAGCCCGTCGGGGCGAACGACAACGCGGTGCTCACCTCGTTCGTCGGCGATCTCGACGGCCCGGCGCCCACCATGAACCGCCTGCGCGTCCCGGCCGATCGGGCCCAGGCCGCGCTGGACGAAGTGCTGCGCAACATGGAGTTGCTCCTCCGGCTCGGGTGGGTGCACGGCGATCTGTCGCCGCACAACCTCCTGTATTGGCAGGAGCGGCCGGTCCTGATCGACTTCCCCCAGGTCGCCGACGCGCTGCGCAACCCGCACGCCGTGGGCCTGTTCGTCCGGGACGTCCAGCGGGTGTGCGACTACTTCGCGCGGTGCGGGGTCCGGGTCCACGCCGAGGACGTGGCCGACGAGCTGTGGGACCGCGTCTTCGACACCGACTGGGGCGTGCCCGAGGGGTTGATTGCGCACGTGCGGTGAGCATGGGACGGGCAGGCGACGCCTGGTTAGGAGCGGCGCCCTGGAGGCCCTCATGCGTGAGTCCGTCCTGTCCCTGATCGGAGCCGTGGCCCTCGCGGCGTGCTCCGGCACCGCCGAGACCCCCGCGCCCGCACCGGCCCCGACGGAGCCCGCTCCGGCCGAGGCGCCCGCGAAGGTGGAGGCCAAGCACGCCGCCCTGTTCGGGGTGCTCCCCGACAGCATGTACGCGAGCGAGCCTGCAACCGAGGCGCAGGTCGCGCTCGGGCGCATGCTGTACTACGAGACGCGCATCTCGAAGAACCACGACCTGTCGTGCAACAGCTGCCACAAGCTGGACGCGTACGGCGTCGACAACGAGCCCACCTCGCCCGGCCACAAGGGCGTCCGCGGCGCGCGCAACTCGCCCACGACGTACAATGCGGCGCTGCACCTGGCTCAGTTCTGGGACGGGCGCGCCGCCGACGTGGAGGAGCAGGCCAAGGGCCCCGTGCTCAACCCGGTCGAG